>JBMYTN010000034.1:0-40037 GCA_049604415.1 Rhodospirillaceae bacterium
GCAGCTCAAGCGGGGGGAGTTCGGGCGGCGACAGCACGGGTGCGGTGAATGCGGTGTTCGGGTCGATGGACAGCGGCAATTCCGCGACCCAGGCGGTGCAAAGCGGCCAATCGGTGCTCAGCTTCAACACAGCCGCCCAGGAAGCCGGGTCCAATGCGGGCAATCTGCTGAACGCGGTGGCCTCGGGCCGCAATGTGGATGCGGCGATCAACAATCAGGTTGGCGGCACGGCCAACAGCCAGGATGTTCAGGCGTTTTCTAAGGCGGTTGGCGACCGTCTGGCCGATGGCGGGTCGACCAATGATGCCATTGGTCAAGGCAGTCAGGCGGTGCAAACCGCGACCCAAAGCCGCCAGGAAGCCGACAATGCGGATCCAACCCTGAAGGCGGTGGCCCAAGGCACCGATCCGAGCAATGGCCAGGGTGGCGAGAGCTTCAATCAGGCCTTGGGCCAAGCGCTGAACAATGGCGAAGCCCCGGCCCAGGCGGTCTCCCAAGCCGAAACGGCGCAAGAGACGACCAATCAGGAACAGGCGGTCGCGGGCACCGCCGAGGCGGCGCAACCCCAAGGAACCACACCCCCAGACGGGGAACCGGCGACCGGCCCGACCGTGGTGGCGGATGCGGGCACGGCAGCCGGTGGCGCCGGTGCCGACGGGGCTCCTGTGGACGGGACCCCTGCGGATGGAACGCCGACTGACGGCACCCCTACTGACGGCACCCCAACAGATGGCACGCCCACAGACGGCACCCCGACGGATGGTACACCCGCCGACGGCACCCCTGCGGATGGCACGCCGACAGACGGGGCTCCTGTGGACGGGACCCCAGCGGATGGCCAGCCCACAGACGGCACGCCCACGGATGGCACGCCTACCGATGGCACGCCTACCGATGGCACCCCCACGGATGGTGAACCGACGGACGGAACTCCAGCCGACGGCCAGCCTACCGACGGAACACCTGCAGATGGCACCCCTGCGGATGGTACGCCCACGGACGGCCAGCCCACCGACGGCACCCCGGCGGATGGTACGCCCACAGACGGCCAGCCGACGGATGGCACACCCACGGACGGTGAACCGACGGATGGAACCCCCGTCGACGGAGAGCCTACCGACGGCACCCCTGCAGATGGCACGCCTACCGATGGGACCCCGACGGACGGCCAGCCTACAGACGGCACCCCGACTGACGGAACGGATCAAAACAACGGTCCTGTTGTCACCACCCTGCAGGTGAGTGATCCGCTGTCCAGCAACGGTCAGATCGGCGAAACCGGGACCGGCTTTAACACCGGAACCGGAACTGAAGCGTTCGGATTGCCGGGAACGGGGCTCAATACTGGACCGACGGATCCCACGGGACCATTACTGTCTCCTTTGAACAGTTTCGGGCCGACCGCCGGGGGGCCTGGGACTGGACCAATCACCAACGGTCCCAGCGATTCTGACACCGACACAACCACCGTCATCTTGACCCCGGTGACCCCAGAGACCCCTGCCACTCTGTCCGTCTCCAATGACGCAGAGACCATGGCGGAAGGCGGTGCGTCGATTGGCGGCAATCTGCTGGCCAATGACAGTAGCTCGGGAACCCTCTCCATCAGCAGCCCGACCGGCAGTTTTGCTGGCTCCAATGGCGGGTTGTTCACTTTGTCCTCGGATGGCAGTTGGACCTTTGATCCGGGCCAGGATTTTGCAGCGCTGACAACCGGCGACAGCGCCCAGACCGAGATCATCGTCACCGTCAGCAGCAGCGAGGGCCTGAGCGAAGATCAGACCCTAACCATCACGGTGACCGGTCAGGATGATGGCTCCGTGGCGGTCAATGACAGCGTGAGCGTCGCTGAAGGCGGGACCTCCACAACCTTAAACGTCCTGGCCAATGACACCGATGTGGATGGATTTGCCAGCCGGTCGGTGGAGACCTACAGCAATGATGCCGGGACGGTGGCCACGCCGGGCAACCCGATTGCAGGCAACAATGGCGGTCTGTTCAGCATAGCCGCCGATGGCACCGTTACCTTCACTGCGGGCAGTGATTTTGAAAGTCTGACAGCAGGGCAATCGGCCCAGACCTCGATTACCTATACTTTGCTCGATAACAGCGGCAATCGCAGTTCGGCGACCGTGACCGCCACGGTCACTGGAGCGTCCGATGCGTCCGTGGCGGTGGCCGATAGCCTGTCCGTCAGCGAAGGCGGTACATCGGTCAATGTGGTCAATGTGTTCACCAATGATACCGATCCGGATGGCACCACCAGCCACACCCTGGCCTCCTACACCAATGGGACATCGACGGCGACGGTGGCCGGGACGATCATTGCGGGCAGCAATGGCGGGGCGTTCTCCATTGATGCCAGCGGCAATGTGATCTTTGACTCTGGCCTTGATTTTGAGACCTTGACGGCGGGTCAGACCGCGCAGACGTCGATCACCTATACTCTGATTGATGATGCGGGCAATCAGAGTGCGGCGACGGTGACCGCAACGGTCAATGGGGTCAATAGTGCCACGGTGGCAGTGGATGACGTGCTGTCGGTCAACGAAGACAGCACCTCCACCGGTGTTTTGAATGTTTTCGACAATGACATCGATTTCGACGGGTCCTCCGGTCGCAGCATTGTCTCCTACACCAATGGTCTGACCACGACGAGCGCTGTTGGCACCGCGATCGCGGGCAGCAATGGCGGCCTGTTCACCATTACAGCCGCAGGCTTGGTGACCTTCGACACCAACGCCGAGTTTGACAGCCTTCCGGCGGGACAAACCTTCGAAACCGCCATCACCTATACGATGACCGATGACTCCGGCATTGAAAGCGCGGCCATTGTCACGGCAACGGTGACCGGTGTCGACGATCCGGTTGTGGCCGTCGGGGATGTGTTTTTTATCACCGAGGATTTAGGCAGCGGTGTCATCGGCAATGTGCTGACCAATGACACCGATCCCGATGGCATCGCTGGATCAACGGTGACCAGCTACACCAATGGTGGTGGGTCGGCCTTGGCAGGGTTTGATATTGCCGGAGACAATGGCGGCATCTTTAACATTGCGGCTGATGGCAGCGTCACCTTCAACACCAATGGTGAATTTGATCGCCTGCTGCCCAACACTTCGGAACCGAGCAATGTGACCTATACGGTCACCGATGCGAATGGCAACACCTCCACCGCCACCGTGTCTGTCACGATTTCCGGGGTCAATGACGCGCCGACCACCACTGGCAATCATGCCTTGGGCACCTTCACCAAAACCACTACGACAACCACCTTCCAGATCACCGAAGCCCAGTTGCTGGCCAATTTCAGCGATGCGGAAAACGATACCCTCTCGGTGCAAAACCTGTCCCTGGCGACCGGGTCGACGGGATTGGGAACAATCAATCAAACCAGCGCAACCACCTGGGACTATACCCCGGTGGGTGGGGCCGATGCGTCGGTGTCTTTCACCTATGATGTCTCCGATGGCACCACGACCACCCAGGGCACGGCATCGGTCAACCAAACCACCACGGCAGCGGCGGTTACGTCTCTGGTCGCAGAGGCCGGATTGCGCGGGGATGTCACCGGCAGCCAAAACATGACCGACTTCACCATCGAGTTTTGGATGCGACCCAATGCAGTTCCCACATCACATGCTAATCTTCTGACGTTTACGGATGGTGCCAACCATAATTATAATTTGACGTATAGAACCAACGGTGCCTTATTTTCGCAGATTAGCGATGGGGGTGGGAATACGCACCAGGGCACCATTACTACGATGACGGATACCAATACTTGGTACCATGTGGCTATTCGGTTCGATTCTGCGAATCTGGGACATTTCGATACCTTCATCAATGGTGTGGAAGAAAACGTTGCCAACGGGTCCAGCGGTTCGACCAACCCCTATTCCAGCTTTACTGGAAATCTTGCGATTAACCTGTTCGCCGGCGCAAATTCGGCTGAAATTGACATTGCTGAGCTGAGGATCTGGAACGACCAGCGTACCAACACGGAAATCACCGATAACAAAGATATCCAGATCGATGAGAACAGCGCTGGGTTGGTGGCATATTATCGGTTTGCTGGTGGCGATAGCTCAACGACAAGCAATCTGGCGACATCGTCATACGGAAGTATGAACTTTACGGCTGATAGTGGCGGCGGACCTTGGTTGGCCACTATGCCCGCCAATGACGGTCCGACCCTAAAGTTCCGCGATCCCTTGGTGTTTGATTTGGATCGGGATGGTCTGGAGTTGCTCGGTTTGGAGGCGGGCGTCCAATTTGATATGAATGGCGATGGGGAGGCGACCCCGACCGGCTGGTTCGGCCCCAATGAAGGCCTGCTGGTCTCCGACCTCAACCAAAACGGCAGAATCGACTCCTTGATGGAGGTGATTTCCCCGGCCTTCAATCCGGACGGTCGCAATGATGCCGCGCTCGCGCAGAGCATTGAGGTGCTCGCCCTGTATGACGACGATGCCAATGGTCTGATTGATGCGGCGGATGCGATCTTCGCCAGCTTGTCGATTTGGCAAGACGCCAATTCCAACGGGGTGACCGATGACGGCGAGCTGTTGTCGCTGGAGTCGATTGGCCTGACGGAAATCGGGTTGCCGACTCAAGAAGAGAAGGCGGCGCAAACCCCCGAAACCGATACAAATGGCAATGTGGTTGAACTTCAGGGCACAGCTGACACCGAAGAGGGTGACGCGTTATACTGGTATCAGGTGGCTTTTGTCGCGGGATCCGAGAGCTCAGACCAAGAAGGCTATACATCTTCCGGCGGAAATGACCAAAACAGTGTAGTTGAGGATCAACTTTCAACAATTTCAGTATAGTATCCCCATGGTCTATCGGATGGTCGGGAGAGGCACCGCATGGCGCAGCCACGCAGTTTGAGCAAATGGCAGAGATTTCTGCTGATCCTTTTGGTTTTGGGTGTGATTGGTACCGTGCTGTCCTTGTTGGCTCGGCAAATTTTTGTCAGCCAAAGTGACTCCGACTACGTCCATATTGCTCTGATCGCGCCCCTGTCTGGACCTGACCGTGCTTTTGGCGAGGAATTGCAGCGCGGGGCCGAACTCGCCGCAGAGCGCCTGAATGAAATCGGCGGGGTGGTTGGATCCCCGGTCAAAATCGTGCCCTTCGACACCGGACCAGTGGGCCGGGCCGGTGGCGATGTCGCCGAAGCGGTGGCTCTGGCCGCTGCGGATCCGCAAGTCTTTGCCGCCATTGGGCCTTGGGCCGGTGATCAGGCCGATCAAGCCCGGGCTGCCCTGGAAGAGGCCGGTTTGGTCGGGCTGTCACCGCAACCCTTCAGCACGGCGGTGGAGCCCGGGGAATACAGCTTCTCCAAGTCGATTGGCCTGCCCGGGGTGGATGAAGCTCGCTTCCTGGCCAATTATTCGCGCAATGTGGAAGAAAACATCTTCCTGACCATCATTTCCCAGCCGAATTACCTGCAAGAGGAGCTGATCAAGCCCTTTGCCGGGGTCTATGAGCGCTTTGGCACCCCGGTGCGCGGCACATTGACCCTCTCGCCCGACCCTGAGGGCCTGGACAACCGTATCGACCGCATGCTGGAGCGGATTGAAGCCAAAGCCGACAGCGGTGCCTTGCTGTTGGCCCTGGAGCCCGATCTTGGCGCTCGGTTCTTGGCCAAGCTGCGGGCCAAGCGCATGACCAATGCGGTGGTGGCGCCGTCAACCTATGCCACTACCGCCTTTACCGAGGCTCTGATTGCCCATGCCGGGGATCCCCTGCTGGCGACGGATTATGCCAATGATGTGCTGGTGTCCTCGCCGCTGCTGCTGGATATCGCCAGCCAAACCGCCCAATCGGTGAAGGCGGCCTATCAGGAAAGCTTTGGCGATGCGCCCGATTGGATCGCCACCTTTGGCTATGAGGTGTCCTCCCTGTTGGCCAAAACCCTGGCCGAAGTCCGCCCGGAAGGCGGTGGCGGCGAAACCGCTGGCCTACGCGGGCGGATCCGGGAACAGCTGACCAGCTACGACTCCCCGGAAGATGCGGTGGACAGCCTGTCCGGCCCGGTTTGGTTCAACAGCCGGGGCGAAGCGAAAAAGCCGGTGCGCATTGGTCGTTATAATGGCCTGGATCTGGTTGCCGCCCTGACCCAGCTGCAGCCCATCGAGCGTCGCGGCGATATTGACTATATCGAAGAGCTGAAAGAAGGCCGCCTGCTCTATGTGAACGATCGGTTCATGTATCGCACCAATGTCGTCTATACCGGCATCACCTTGCACAATATTGAAGAGGTCGATGCGGATGCCGGGACGGTGGTGCTCGATTTCTCCATGTGGTTCCGCTAT
Organism: Rhodospirillaceae bacterium; assembly: GCA_049604415.1. Taxonomy (GTDB): domain Bacteria; phylum Pseudomonadota; class Alphaproteobacteria; order Rhodospirillales; family Rhodospirillaceae; genus JBMYTN01. Next base: position 6,324 of record JBMYTN010000034.1, read on the forward strand.
CGCGGCAATTTCTCTCCGGAAACCGTAACCTTCCTGAATGTCGCCGATGGCGCTGTCTCCGTTGGGCCGGATGCCGATGACGGGGAAGAGGGCCAGCCACCGGCAGCCCAGCCGCGAACCACACCGACCCAATCGGTGACCCTGGAGGTGCTGGAGACCGATGGCGATGATTCCTATGCGCTCTATCGGGTCAAAGCACCGTTCTTTATGGATTTCCGGGACACTCGGGAGCGCTATGGCGTGCGCTTGGCAGGCGTGTCCATGCGCCATGCGTCCTTGGATCGCAACAATCTGCTTTATGTTGGCGATGTGCTCGGCATGGGGCTGGGGGAAAGCGAAAGCCTGGCCGAAACCCTGCGCGAGGACCGCATTCTCGCCCCGGGCATCGACTGGACCATCGACAGCGCCTGGTTCTCCCAGGAAATGTTCCTGGATTCCACCTTCGGCAAGCCAACCTATGTCGGCTATGGCGCGTCGCAGCCGATCTTTTCCCGGATCGAACTTGGCGTGTTGCTGGATCGGGGCGAGTTCGATCTGATCTCGCTGATCCCCAATGAGTATTTCATCTATTTGCTGGTGTTCTCGGTGCTCGGCGCGATCTTTGCCGTCGCCATGGATCACCGCAAATGGGGCCGTTATTGGTATGTGCAATCCTTCGGCTTGCGGCTGGTGTTTTGGCCGGGGATGCTGCTGGCGGCGGGTGGCGTTGTGCTGGAATTCGCCAATGAACGCCTGGAGCCCGCCCAGATGGATCTGCTGGTCCAGATCTATAAGTCGCTGTGGTGGCTGGTTCCGGCCCGATTGGCGGGCATTGCCATGGAGCGGTTTGTTTGGTGGCCGATTGAAAACCGCACCAAGCGGGCGATTCCCAATCTGATTCGGTTGTTTGCCCAGTTCGTGTTCTACACCCTGGCGGTGTTTGGCATCATCGCCTTTGTCTATGACCAGAAGCTGACCAGCCTGCTGGCCACCGGGGGTCTGTTGACCATGATCGTTGGTCTGGCGATCCAGGCCAACATTTCCAACGTCTTCTCCGGGATTTTCCTCAACGTTGAGCGGCCTTTCGGCATTGGCGACTGGATCCAAATCGATGACAGCCAAGAGGGTGTGGTCACCGATATGACCTGGCGGACCACCCGGATCCGGACCCGCGCCGGGTATACCTTGAGCATTCCAAACGGTCAGGTCTCCGATGCCCGGATCAACAATTACAGTGCGGATAAACAAACCCGGATCGAGGTCGAGTTCAAACTGCGCCCGGATGCGGATCCCCGTATTGTTAATCCGCTGATCGAAGAGGCCTTGCCACAAATCGAGGGTGTCTCACCGGATCCCGTTGCCAATGTCCGCTTCATCGGGTTGACCTTTGAGTATGACTGGCTGGCGCTTTATGAGGTGCAGTTCTGGATCAAGGATTACGGCAATCTGGAAGACATCCAAGAGGCCGTGATCACCCATGTGTTGGAAGTATTGCAGCAACATGGCGTGACCCCATGGACGCCGCCGAAGGATCGTTCCGGTATCCTGGCAGGTCCAGGGGGGCGTGGGCCGGATAAAGACAGTCTGAATTTGCGGCCCGAGCGCGAGGCTTTGCCGGGACCGAGCTCTTCTGGCGTTTGAACTCCTTTGCGAACATGTATTTGGCCCGGTTCAATCCGTTCAATGTTGTCCAGTCCAAGCCGAACACCCCGAAATGAAATCCGAAGTGTGTTCGGAACGCCAAGCATTGTGAGCGGTGTCGGTACCGTTGGTATTCTTGGGCGGCCGCCCACCCTCTGTTATCGGATGCGCCGAATGGCACTGTCCAATGTGGAAACAAGTTTTGCGTGATCGCATTTGGTTTGACCATCCAATACAGGATAAATTTCAACGCGGCGCTCTTGTGCGATCATTGCCTCCCATTGCTCCGGCTTTCGAATTCCAGACGAAACAGCTTTTGAATAGTACTGATCCCAACGGGCCAAGGTATCTTCCGTTATTTTACTTCCATATTTATCGTAGATTATGTTGGACCGACCGCGACCAACCCCTGAGGCGGTCATGCACTCATACGGAACGCCTCTGCTGGCCAAGTAATAGGTCACGGATGTCGCGCGCTCTGTTGAGAGCAATAAATTTCCATCTTGTCCTTCCTTTGTTGGCTTCGGCTCCGGGGAAGCCAACCCAACCACATTCAGATGGTTGGCATCCGTGGCGATTACTTTACTTTGAATTTGAATGAGGCTGACATTTATAAGGTCTTTCCCGATCGCCGTGAGTTCGGCGCTATTTCTCTTGAATAGCGATGAGTTGGCGCCCTTGGTCCGCAGCGCAATGGCCTCGGGGGGAACCCATGGACCTGGGTCCAAAGACACAATTTTGGCCTCTAGTGCCGCAATCTTTTCGTCTTGTTCGTCAAGTTGCTTTTCGAAACCCTTCTTGTCCTGGCACCGAAGACGAAGCCGTTTTTGGAGTGCATCGATAAAGGACTGAGCAGATCCGTCGGTTCGAAACTCCCCTAATCGAATCCGCTGGCCTTCACAGTCCTCGACGATCACTGTTTGATTATAAAACTCGCTTGCTTTGTCGGCGTCAGAGGTCCCATGGGTGACCGAGGTGGTTTCCGTTTCAGAGTCCGCCTTTGCTTCATCGATCTCATTACAAAACGCGCGGGTGATGCGGTCTAGGTCTTTCATAAACCCTGCCAGATTGGGCGTAGAGATGGTTTCCAACTGAGCAAGAACGGACCCGTCACACCCCTGAACTGATATTGTTTCGGTTTGGTCGACCCCGGTCTCCGGTGTTTCAGTTACGGGGATCGCGTAAGAGATCGCCAAGACGATAATCATCACCGCCAGGAAACCCAGGATCAGATCCGTTCCGGGGGCGAAGTCATCGCTATCGCCATCGAGAGCCGTGTGGCGCAGTCTTCGGGACATGATGGGAAAAGTCCTTCTGATGTCGGGTCGATAGGGGTCTCAAGGGGTTGGCGATTAAAATAGGCTACCTCTTAAAAGGGCCCAGAGGGCGCTCTTGATGCTGTCTTGAAACGCAATGCCTGTGCCCACTAGGACGGCGAGCGCAATGCCTATGGCAATGATTAAGAAAAGCGTGATTCGGAACCACTTAAAGATATCCTTTACTAAAGAATAGGATTTAGAACCTTGCTGCTGCTGAATTTCGTCCGTATATGACTTTACCGCGTTGCTTAATCTATCAATACTTTCTTCTAAACGATCGCTTCGCGCGTGCTGGTTTTCACGTTCTTTAAGGAGGATTTCTTCAAGGCCGTGGAGCGCATTTTTACCTGTGCTCATTTCTTTTGTGGCGGTTTGTAGATTGGACAAAGTATCCGCAATAGATGTTTGGAGGTGGTCGAAACCTTGCTTGAGGCCCGCTTCCGATGTTGTCCGCCACCGATCAGATAATTTGTCGAACTGATCCATTTGGGAGGCGGCAACTGTAGAGATGCTGGTCTCTAAGGATTTGATATGAACCGTTGCTTCATGAAGAAGGTGGCATTGAGAACGATGCAGATCTGCCGCAGCTTTAAAAACGTCACCGGTTTCGTAGACAGCCTTAACGGCTTCGCGCAGAGACCCGGTTTGGGCAATGATTTTTTCTACCCCTTTGTCAATCGTGGTCTCGACTGAATATCGGTGGTCTTGAAGCTGTTGGATGTGATCTCGTGAGAGGTCATGGATACTATCCAGGCTCCTCATTAGGTCAGTTCCCACACCTGCCCGACTTAAACAGGAACTCACTTCTTCAATCGTGTTTTTAATGACTGATGAGATGCTCTTGATTTTTTTGGTCAAAAGTCCCGACAATACTTGGAGAAAAAGCGCTGCGCCGAGCCCGGCAATGCTGGTTCCAAAAGCTGTTGCCAGTCCCTGAAGCATGCCTTCAATCATTGCTTTGTTTTCTAGAACAGAGTTTGCTCCTTGCTGTGAGAGGTCTCCGCTTGCACTCCCCTGTGAAAGATCTAAGTTTGAAATGGCGATCACAAGACCTACAAAAGTAAATAAAATTCCAATCCGGACAGCCATCATTTGAATTGTTTTCAGGTAATTTGTATATTCTTTCAGATCAGAAATAATCATCTCGTACGTATCAATAGAAGAGGGGAAGGTATATTTTTTTGATTCTGCGATTAAGCTCCTGATGCTGCGAATAGCTTCTAAGGTCTCTCGATCTTTTGACCCACCAATTGAGGGTACAAAGTCTATTTCACGCACGGTCTCGACTGTGAAGGGAGGCGTGTTCATCATAAATCGATTGTTATAAGTTTGGGCATGCGCGCCGATTTCTTTAAAAGTCTCTTCTTCCTGAGTGAGACGTCGGTGTGATCGGTCTGTATGGCGAATGCCCCAGCCTAGGCAGAGCACGAACACTGCAAGGCTAAGAACCGTCTCGGGAGTACCACCGATCTTTGTCAGCAGCATGGTGATCAATATTGATCCAAGGACCAACAGAAGGATGCCAATACTCAAAGGGCCAAATGAAGACAGTTGCGCCCACAGGCCGGGCGCCGCTGTGGGCTTGCTATCCGTCTCCATTGGAGTGGCGATATGGGCCGAAGGGCCGGGTTCTGGCTGAGTAGTGTCCTCTTCGAGGGGTGATTCTGTGTTTAACGCCGCTTCACCGATGGGATCTTCGGGGTCAAGGCTTGAGTCGGCGCTTTCCTTTGAGTCGGCGGAGGTGGCGTCCAGATCCTCGAGGGAAACTTGCTCCTCCGGGTCTTCCCGATCCCAACCGGCATCATCGTCGTCGTCTTCGTGTGGGGGGGCGCTGGGAAATGATGCGTCTTCAGCATTGGCGTCGGTGTGCTCAGAAGGTGACCCGGCGGAGTCTCCGTCGTTCTCAGTGTCCGCAGATGATGCGGTTTCGTTCATCGACACGGCCTCTTCGGGAGACATGTCTTCGGCATTCTTGGGTTGGTCTTTGTTGTCTTGTGTCATGTCGTCTCAACAGTTGCTATGGCTGGAGTCCTGCCGGGCAACCTTGTGTGCCCCAGTATTCGAGCAGTATGTTGCTTTAGTAGATTTCACCCTCGTCAAATTTTTTGTTTTTGTGCTTGATTTCTTGTTGAGTATTTTTTTCCATAGAATTTTTATTATTATTTTGTATTGCCTTCCTTTTTTTTGATTCTGATATGTACATTTTAGGCAATTTGGTTTCCATTTGTTCTAAGGGGTTTTCGGTGTCTGGTTTACCCAAAGATTCAATTTGTTCTGTAATGCTTGGAATGTCTTCATAACTTTCTGTTTGAATAGCCGTGAGTAGTTTAGCGTTTAAAGCTTCAAGTTGTTTTTGGTTTGACTCGAATATTGCTTTCTGTACCAAAGCTTTCTGTTCTGTTATTTTCGTGTATGCGTCTACATTTTGTTCATTTCTCTCTTTCATGGCTTTTGCCATGCGTTCTTGAAGTTGATAATTTTCTGCGTTGCGACGATTTCTAAATTGTTGCGCGTCTGATTCTGAAACATCGAAGTGGATAATATTTACACTAATGCCAAAAACTTGCTGGGCGCGCTCATTAAGAAGTTTTTGGATCTTCAAATGAAGTTCTGTATAGCTTTTATCAATGGTGCTATCTATTATTGCTTTTGGTCTTGTTTCAAGTTCATATTCTTTCATTCCGATGCCATCGAGAAAACTCTGGACTTGTGACCGAATCCATTTAGAAATATTTTCAGGGCCTTGGTTTTTTGCCGCAATCAGGTAGATCCGACTGTTGTCTATGGCGGTAATGCTCACAGTTAACTGTACGGGATAGGAATCTTCCTCTTCTAAGTCTCGATCAAAAGGATTGGCGGAAAGTTCTAATTCGATGTCAGGCATCTCCTTAATCGCTCTGACAGTACTCTGAACATGGGAGTCAACTTGTCGGAAGTGGATAGACAATATTTCAAAGTCATATCTTTGTTTTAATATTGAACTTAAATTCATTCGAATTTGAGATTCGACGGTTGACCCAATATACTGCGTCGTCTCACCAAAACTGGTATCGTAGAAACCCAGGAAATATTGCTCAGACCCAATGGAAAGCATGATTTGTGCAATAGTTTGCCTAATAATCTCGAGCATCTCCTTCTCTAAAGTCTGCTCTTTGATATCGTTCGGCGCAGATATGAAGCGCCGTATGGTGGAAAGGTTCGAAACCTTGCCTGAAACACGAATATGCATTTCGGCCGTAAAGCTAGGGTCTGCGGTTTCGAAGCGACCGCTGCTGTCCGATTCCAGTTCTAGGGCAAATTCACTCAAATATTTCCATTCCGGTAAATTTGGTGTGGCCAAGAGGGTTCTCACCGAGACCCCTATGCCCTTCGCGAGAGAAAGCATTTTCTCCTCTAGTTCGCGCTGAAATTGACTGAGACCATTGGGCGAAAGATCAGTGAAGTATTTGTTGAAGAGAATGGCCTGGGTTGCACTGGCTAAGTTGTCTCGAAGCCAGCTCTGCAAGTCCGGTCGGTCAGCCTGGATATATCGGGCAATTCCATTGGGGGCGACACCTGCCTCAACCCGGGCGGTAAAGATGATGTTGCGTGGTGTCAGGTCCCGCCACTCATAGGTGATGTCATATTGCTTGGTTTCAGGTCCGGCCGGTTTGTCTGTTTCTGGAGAAAACCATCCAATCCGCATCCCGTGGGGTTTCAGGGCCGCATTTGCCGCCTGTATGAGTGCGTCTGTCAGATCTGTAGGTCGATAATAATACATATCTGCAGGGATGGACTTTTTGGCTGCTGTCTTGCAGGCATTTGCGATCAGCGTAACCCAGTCTCCTGGTTTGGTCGGGCGCTGTTTGGAGATTGAAACGGGTTTCTCGAGCGGCGTGATCTCGCAGCTGAATCGAAGCATGACTTCGGTAGAAGGGTTGTCCATGCAGCGGATGGCAAACCGCGTCGAGACCAGCTCAATGGGACGTGGTTTGATGCCTCGGGTTTCAAGCTTGAATTCAAGCCGGAAACCATGTTGGCGGAGCTGACCTCGCAAATACGCGCTGATTGCAGCGCTGTTTTGGGCAATGGCCATTTCAGCGGGCAGGGAGATTTTTTGTCCAGTTTCCTCCCACCAGTCTTGAAAGGCGGTGCCTAAGGCATCGCGAAAGACCACATCGGGGTGAATATTCCGACGCTGATGAAAGAATTGCGCGGCTTGCGTTGTTTTGGTCGGATCAATGGACAACCGACAGCGGACTTTAACATCCGTGTTCCGATCGGTCAGGAAATCCCGAATGGTCACGGAGAGATCAGTAATTTCGGATAGAACATCCGGACGCACCCGATAGGTCACAGTTTTCCGGAAGAGCCCCGGATTGGGGTTGCCTTCTGTGTCAAGGGTGACCCAAACGATACCTTGCTCCGATGTTTTTTCTTTTTGTGCCGCTGAAAAAATGTGATCGATTGGGGCAAGGTACTTCATTGTCCGGTCTCCTGCGGGGATAGGCGGCGTTCCAGGCCGGCTATCAATCTGTTGACTTTGTCTGCTTTCAGGGCCATCGCTGCGGAAAGTGCTTTGGCTTCGTCTTGTTCCTCACCTGGAGGAAGGGGCAAACGTCGAACGCGTTTGGCCATATGCGTGAACAGGTCCCGAAGCATCCTCCAGTGATCGATCAGTGCTGCAGAGCGTTGGTCAGATCCGGGACCGTCCAAAGCCAAGGTGATGTGATCAAGGCAGCGCCGGATGGCTTCAGCGTTGGCCCTTGCCCGCCGATCCGTTTTGTCCTTGGGTTTCGCATTGATGCCTGTTGAGACCAGGATCCAGTGCAATGGTAATGAGTCGATGAATAATTCGAAAAACCACTTGGAAAAATTTGAATAAAGCCAAACGCCAGATTTTTCACCATGAGTAGAGGAAGGTAGTTCTGAGTGGTCAAATAGTTCCGTCAAGTATTTTATATTCAATATATATTTTGGAGTATTGTCCTTGTCAGCCTTAACAAGACTTTCTTGGAAATTATCTTCCATCTTGAGCAGAGTAACAGGCGCATCATGATCGACTTTCATGCGTCCGCGGGCAAATTGGAGGCATAAAAATGTGATGCCGCTTTCCCAGAGGCTGACCAGGATCTCTGCGGGGACTTGTGGGTTTGCGCGCAGTGTTCCGTTTAAGGCAATGCGCAAAATAAATCGGTAAGTGTCTTGGACCGGTAGACCGAACCGAACGATCGGATCCGCCATAGGGGCCAGGAGAAAGCGCGTGAGGCTTTCACAGGTGTGGCGGCTGCCCAAATACCATTCCGCAATGTCGGGGCTATTGCGCCTCCCGAAATCGTCTTTCCGATAGGGTTCTTCAGAAAAGACTTGTAATTCTAGCCAGTTATAAACACCAATCGAGGCCAGAACAGCTTTATGTGTGGGAGAGCCGCGGTCGGTTTTTTCCTTAGAGAGGCTTGCCAATGTGGTCAAGGTTCCAAGGATCATCGGAAATTTACCGTCCAGGGTGGACTGGTTGTAGAGTGTGCGCTCTAGGGTGTCGGCATTTTTTTGTGCTAACGCAGCATTGTGTTCGGTTTCCTGGGAACCTAGGCCGCCATCGGGGACATCATTGTTCGTCTTTTCCGCCGCGCCAGTTCCCTCCTCTGCAGGGCTCTGGGCTGAGGCTTGGGTTGAGGCCTCGGGTAGGGTCTGGGTTGGGTCGACGTCTGGTGCACTTTGGCTGACGAGAGGATCGTTCGGGTGTTCCTGAGTCGGCTCTTTCGCCTCTGCTGCACTGGTTATGGCGTCATTGCCAATCGTTTCAGGGCTCAATCCATTGTCATTTGCCGTCTTTGAGTCTGCTAAATCAGGTGTAATCTGTGTTTCTTCTTCCGTAATGTGGTCTTTATCTTCGAATTTACTTCCTTCAGAGTCGAGTATTTCCTGTTGTGTGGCTGACGTTCCTTGTGTGGTCTGGTGAGAATGTGCAGCTGGATTAATATTTACTTGATCGAGTATATCAGCGATCAAGCCCTTGTCTTGAATTTGGAGTTTTCGCCTGAGGTGGATCAGGGCATACCCAGTTCCCAGCATATCCAGAACATTGTCAGGTGTTCCATGCAGCAAACGTGATGCAATGGCACTCCAAGATTTGTCTAATTTTTGACAAACTTCGATCAAGGCAAAGTCGAGGATCAATCCAGTAATAAGATCCCTTGGATTTGATCGTTGTATTGGCCGGCTGGCGAGCCGTTCAATAACGTTGCTCAGGTCACGCCAAGCAACAATCTCACCATATTTTAATAAAACTTCACTGATCCGCGTGGCGAATTGCTCTAATTCCTCGATCAGTGGCGATGCGATGGCAAGACTAGGGAGTCCGATCTGTTCAAATGTGTCTTCATAAGCAAGTGTAAAGCCTTCCAGAAGGTGGGGAATGCCAGCGGCATCAAATGTTTCCTGGTCGAAGGCAGCTGCAGCGGCAAAAATATGGCAACTGCCGAGGTTCAAAGGGCTCACTTCCCAAAAAGAACGGCTCTTCACAAAACATTGTGCAATCCTGGTGACATGGGCCGGACAGCGCTCTGAAAGATACTGCGTGATAAGCGGTCTTAGGGATGGATACAGGGGGACAATCAGACGCTTCGAATTTTTAACTTGGTAGCGAAGGTGAACCCGTTCGACGATAGAATCCAGTTGGCGTTCCCATTCCTCAACAGAGGAGGTCGTTCGAACAACAGGTTTGCTTTGGGCATTGGCATGGCCGTCCTTCGTGCTTCGGGAAACATCCTCCCAAACTGTTTCGGACCAGGTTTCGCCATCCAGGGCCCAACAGCCGAGTTCCAAGAAGTTTTTGCGGCTGATGTCCCCGCTCAGATTGGCGAGCACAATAGCGGTCTGCTCTAAGGTGCGTTCTTTTTTGTCCTGATCGGTTAAATACCCTTTGATTTCTTTGAGTTTTATTATGTTCCGCGTGGTTCCCTGTCGCGCCTCGTCTATCATCGTACTGATATCACTGTGTAAATGCGCGATATCAGAAAAAACGTTATCGTCCCAGGGCTCTTTTAGCCGTTGAATCAGAGCGCGTTCTGTTTTCTCGTCAAGTGGCTTTTCTTGCAGGCATTTTTCAATTATTTGAATAATCTCAAAATATTTCCAATTTGTGCGCCACGCAGAAATCTCGGCGGCCAGTTCTTCTGTCCACCTTAAGTAAATCGTATCATTTGAGTTCATAAATATTTCCGTTGAAGTTGTTTCGACAAAAACAAAAATTCGAATTGATGAGTTTTCAGTGGTACTTTGCTTTTGGGAAAAGTGCCGTCGCAAAATGGCATTCAGGAGTCCCCTTTCAGAGGAGGTTAACTTCTGAAAGAGATAAGTGTTTGGCGTCTCCTGGTCGGAACTATCTGCTGAGGTGGCCGCAGTGAAGGACCGGAAGGGATCTGAGGCGTTGATTTGTTGCTCTTGCGTGCGACGCTCTAAGGATTCGAAGTCTTCTGCAATCGTTTCATCCTTGGCGTCCAACTCCCAGATCACGGCAGATTGGGGCAGGCGACTGGCAAGAAAGTCCATCGCATTGGAGATCCCAAGCGGACCTGCGATTAAGGTTACCGCAACTGGGGAAGCCAGAGCTTGATTTTTAAGGTGCTTGGCAGAATTTGGTGCCGGTTCCCGCTCTGGACTGCCGCGCTTAAACTGAAAAAAGCCTTCCCCGTCACTTTCTACGTTTCGGGGACCTTGCCTGAACGTGACTTTGCTCAACTCATTGGTCATAGGGCTGGGTTTCCGGGTCTAGCGGGTCATACACTAGGCGAAAGCGCGCGTTTTTGTGCCGGAGCCCACTGGGTCCTGCAGACGTCATCCCCCCATGGGCATCGATGCGATAGGCAATAGGGCCCCCTTCGACGGCTGTGACGAATTCAAATGTGTTTGGTCCTGGGATTGCTTGTCTGGCCAAATCGGACATGCCGGGCAGGTCGGTTTTCAGCAGGTCAAACAGGCTGACAACTTCCCGAAGACTGGGAAGGCGAAAAGCCCTATTCTGCTGGCGGAGTGCTCTCAAGAATTCGTTGATTTCGGCAATTGAGCATCCGTTTTGGGAACAGTGTGAAATCCCAATGGCAACAGGACGTGGCGGGGTTTCTGACTCATCAGCACCGCTTAGACTTGCAATTGGCAGGAGCGCCATGGTTGTTATCGAGAAGTCATGAAGTGGCGGCGCGCAGGAAACGGTCAGTTTGCTGATCACGTCCGGCATTCCTAGAACTCGAGCGCAAAAGACTTGAGCCTGCGCAATTTTTTCGTTTGGCAATAAACCTGGGGGGTAAACAAATTCGACCTGCGATGGCCAGAACCCTTGGGACGCCAAGAGCAATAAGAGGGCATTGCTGCTGATACATCTGGCAAAGTCTGTTTCAAATCCGCCCTCTAGGTTCATGCCGAACCCTAAAGGCGTTCCGTGTCGATGTGCGACCAAGGCACCGCCACTCATGCCCTCCCGAATGTGAAAATCCAGGCCAATGAAATCAAAGTTTTCGTCCGTTGGCCAATTGATACGGGGAGCATGAAGTGCAGGACCTTGACGTTTGGGTTGACTGTTTGCAAAGCCATAGGAATACAAACTGTCTGGAGGTATTGGGTATTCTTTGAATTTTCCGGGTATAACGGCAATTGATAGTGGAGGGATGGTAAATTTTGTTTGGCTGGTTAAGACACGGACATCATAGATCGTCTGGATATTACCCATGCGACCGTCCAGTTTCCCAGCAGATCGCGCATCGACAGAGAACCTGCGCCCCCTATGGTCTTCGATCCAATCTCCCCGGAACTCATGATTATGGTCTATGCCAACATGGAGGCAGGTGACAGCAAGGCGAGGGGCAATAATGATGGCGCTGCCTAGAAAGGAATTCTCCCAAACAGAAGTGAAGTCTTTGCCGACAAGGCAAACTGACTCTAGTTTCTCGTCATCCATTGCTGGTTTTCCTAATCACCATCATCGGACGTCAGGTCGACCGTGTCAGCTAATATGATACTGTCTAAGTCATCAAGGTTGTTTAGCTGATGTGCCAAAGCATCAGCTGATCGACGACTGACCGCTGCGACAAGATCGGTAAATATTTGTGCGAGGAGTTTCGTGACTGGGTGCCCAATGTAGCTATGTTCATTTTTGTAAGGACCAGCCAAACATTGTCGAATTGCGACAAGCATGAGTGAATTGGCTTCAGCGCGCACATGATCAGGAACTGATGACAACCCATTGCCGTCATAGGTAATGCGAAGAGTTCCCCTTTCGGTCTTTCTGAGAAGGCCTTGAACTCTCTCCGAGTTATAGAGCTTGGTGATGAGGGTGTGATCTGTCGTCTCGTTGGCTCGCGTTGGGTCTCGCCACTGCCCCTGGGACTTTGGAGCGGGGCGATTCACCAAGTTTGCGGGAAGAATTCCAACAACGAGTTTGATGATCTCACGACCAGGTTGTTCAGAAGGAAAGAGTGCAGCAGGTGAGTTGTAGTCGGCGAGTGCAGCAAACGGACCGTCACCAGTCAGCCAATAGTCAAAATTGCGTTGTGCGAACCACTCTCCGAGAGCCTCTCGATCCGGTGCTACACCCGGCGTTGGCAGGCCGAAGGCTTTTCGGTTGCCCTTCCGGAATGGAATATGGTGAACCCAAAACGTAGTGTAGGGAGTGCAAGAGAGAAATAATGCATCTCCAGGTTTAGGGGTGTTGTCGGAGTTGTCGGCCACAGGCAGAAATTCCGTCCGCAACCAACACATATCCACCTCGTTATGGGTAACTTGGCGCACCTGATGATTTCGCATGGTGAGGGGAATCGAGCGGTCAAAAATCAAACCGCCATCCACATTGTCATCGGTTGCTATGCTCATAGCCTCGATTAATAACGCGGTCGACACGCTGCCGACCTTCACGGCCCGCCCCCGATTGGAGCGGGCTCGGGCTAGAAGCAGACTCAGCGGAAACGCCCTCAACCAATCTCTCCTACGCGAAAGAAAAACCAAAGGTAGAGTAACAAGCTAGTGAGCCATCAAATGTGATCTACATGCATATAAAGACTGTGTCTGCAATTAAATACACTAAAAAAGGAGCGCCCTCACATTTGGAAGGCGCTCCCGGTATTTGCTGCGCGATCAGCATTTTGCCTGCCGCGCTGTTGGCATTTCGGCGACACCGAAAACTCTAATCAGGATTGTAGACTCGGGAGATATTGGTCTCCCAACCGGTGAAGGGGGCCAAAGAATTGGCAACCAGGACACGTTGGATCCATCGCGAGGCGCGACCCTGCTCATCAAAATAGGGCGAATAGGCGTTTCGCCCATGCAGGGTTACATCATTGGGAATCACGATGGTGTCGCCTGGACCAAGATTGACAGGCACTTTCGTGGCCCGGAGCGCTCTGGCGAAGGCCTCCAGAGCGCAAGCTGCTTCCAGTTCGCCGGGAACAACACGAAGGGTGTTGCCGTAGAAAGCAGCGGAGACTTTCAGCTTACCCGCCGGATCCATGCTCAGGATCGGTGCATCATCGGTCCAAACTTTGGCCCGACCGGGACGGAACCGTTGTGGCAAGCCATGTTGAAAATTCGGTCCTTTGAGCCGACGGGCCTCCTCAGTATCCATCGCATACAGGGCGAAACGAGAATCCTGGATATAGAAGCCGGGTTCACCATTGCGCTCGGATTGGATTTTGGTGATCACCAAGGCCTCAGGCGCCCGGTCACCTCCTTGCCAGAAGTAGCGGAGAGCCCCGTGTTCCGTATGGCTGCCCAGGTCCCCACTTCCGATACCAGAGCTCCGGGCCTGTTGATCTGCCCGGGGAACCAGGTCGTTGACAAGGCTATCTTCTTGTTCCGGGGCGAAGCCGAAGGGCTGACCCATCAACCGCGCAATGCCAAGGGCCAAGTTTTCCGAGACAAAGGTTTTTTTGACCTCCCGCTTGTCTTCGCCCGGGAGGGGGGGTGCCTTAACATTCGGGTCAACCGGACCATTGCGAATGACGATGGCGCTGGGTGGGCAGTCAACTGTCAGCAGGTTGTGCAGGGCTTGGACTCCCTTAGGATCCATGTAGCCTGCAACGATATCGGCCACCTCATCCAAGCCAGCCTCGGTGGCATGGCTATCGAGCCCGCGATCCTTCTGGAGCGCCGCAGCGCATTTGCGCTGGTTTGTCGGAGTGAACTCAAGATTGATGATATTTGCTTTTCCAGAAAATTGTGTGTTCATGGGGAACTCTCCCATCGCCCTTGCCGGGGCGTGCGGTGGGGACGCCGTCGTCCTCGGGTCCCTCCGCGAGTTCCCCCCAAAAAAAATTCACCTGCATTGCGTTGCTGTTGGGAGGGCCTAATCCACTGAAGTAAAAACAAAAAAACCCAGTCAATCGATTTGACTGGGGTGAGTTGGGTAAGGATCGGTGAAATTTTTTGTAGCGATTTAGGCGAAAGTTTTTTCTAAATAAAAAACAATCAAAACGATTTCTGCATCTATACATAGATGCAGAAAAATATAACTGCCTCTTGTAATGGTATCGCGAAAGACTTAAACAGCCTCCACTGCTCTTATTAAGGGTGACCTGGACCCACTTCGGCTGAAAATGCTCAAGACTGGAGGCGACGTCATGAGTCGATTGATCCGCACAGCACTATGTTGTCTGGCGCTGTTTGCCACAGCGGCCTGTCAGACCATTGGGGCCGGTGAGGCCACGCAAGCAGGGGATCCTGCTCTTAGAGCGCAAGTTGACGATTTCGGCGAGACTGTTGCCGGAGGTGCTTTGCTGGGGGCTGTCGTTGGTGCCGCCGCAGGGCTTCTCATCACAGGAGATGTGGGTGGTGCTCTCGTGGGGGCTGTTGTCGGGGGCGGCGTTGGTGCTGGCGCTGGTGCTGCCGTTGGTTCCGCCAAAGGGGACTATGTCCAGGCGGAAAACGAGCTTGATCAAAAAATTGCTAATGCGCAGGAAGAAAACCAAAAGCTGGCAGACATTAATCTTACAGCAAAGAGAGCCTTGCAAAGAGACAAAGCACGTCTGGCGAACTTAAAGAGTAAAGTCTCAAAGGGTGAGATAACTCAAAAAGCAGCTGACAGGAGTCTTGCAGATGCCAAGGCTAATCGGGAACATCTGGCTCAGGCTATTGCCTTCACAAATGAATCTATCGAGGATGTTCAGGAAGACATAAAGAAACTGAAATCACAGGGTGTCTCAGTAAAGGCGTTACAGTCTGAACTGAAGAAATTACAAAATAATAAGAAAACTTTGAGCCAAAATCTATCTGCATATGACAAGCTTATTGAGGCTCAAGATGTCTGATACACGTATGGTGAAGGTCAAAAAGTTGTGGGGCCCAATCTGTGCTGTCACGATGGTTGCCGCATGCAATACGACAGACCCCCGTCAAGGAGGCTTTGTGGGGGGAGTTGGGGGCTTGGTCAGTGGGTCCTACGACCAGCGGATCGAAGATCGTGAATCGCGGCTTGATCAGTTGTCGAATTTAAACACGCAACTCGCTGAAGATACTCAGAACATTGAGCGTCAACGAGCGGATATAGCGGAACAAGAAAAGGCCTTAAATATCAGCCTAGATCGTTTAGGCACCAAATTAAGCAAGACCCGCGCAGCCCTGGAACAGGCTCGAGCTGAAAACCGCATCACCAAAGTTGTGTATGACGCAAATATCAAAAAGTTGACTCTGTTATCTGCGGAGCAAAATACTCTTACAAGAGAGGCAAAGCAGCGCAGGTCACAAGTAGTGTCCGGACAGCAGATATCTGCTCGAGTGCAAAATATCCAAGATGATGCTGCAAAGGTAAATGAAATTAAAGAAGGGCAAGAAGAGATTGAAGATTTGCTGGGAATCCCAATTCAATAGGGCTCTAGGCCGTAGACACAAAAACGTCCCGTTTATGAGTCTACGGCCTAGTTTTGAATAGTGGGTTAGGGGCCCCTATGGGCCCCGGGGCCCCCGCCGCGCCGAGGATTGAAGCAAGCAAAACTGTTCCGGTGGTCAGCGGGGCTCGGCGAGGGTCGAAAATGACTCTTTATCCGCCCACCACCAGCTTGCGTTGGGACAGGGCGGTCAGGTCAAAGACGCTGGCATATTTCATGCTGGCATCATTATAGGCGACAAAGGAGTCATGGACCTTTTTGGTGATTGGGTCCTTGGCGGCCAGTTCCTCGATCACCTCTTTGGTTTTCAGCCCCATTTCCACAATCACCTCGTCAGGGAAGCTGCGCAGCTCGACCTCCGGGAAGGTCTCGGCCATTTCGGCGAACACCTTGGTGTTATTCCAGGTGAAATCGGACAGGGTGATGGCCGAGGTCGCCTGGGCCGCATGGGCAATGATCGCCTGCAAGTCAGCGGGCAAGCCAGCGAGCGCCTCGGTGTTCACGATCACCTCCAAGGCCGGGCCGGGCTCGTGGAAGGCCGGGACATAGTAATATTTCGCCGCCTTGGGCAGGCCAAAGGCCACATCCAGCCAGGGCCCAACCCATTCGGCGGCGTCGACGGCCCCGCTGAGCAAGCTCGGGGTGATTTCCCCGGGCGGGGTCAGGACCGTGGCGACGCCCAAGCGGCGCATGACTTCGCCGCCGACCCCGGCAATGCGCATCTTCAAGCCACGCAAATCATCCAGGCTGTTGATTTCCTTGTTGAACCAACCGCCGGATTGGACGCCGCTATTGCCGGCATAAAACGGTGTGACGCCAAAGGGGGCATAGACCTCCTCCCACAGCGCCTTGCCATCGCCCATTTGCAGCCAAGCGGCCATTTCCCAGGCGCTCAGGCCGAAGGGGATGGTGGTGAAATAGTTCAGAGCCGGGGCCTTGCCTTGCCAGTAATAGGGCGTGGCATGGGCCAGTTGGGCGGTGTTGTTGGACACCGCATCCAGCACTTCAAAGGGCGGAACCAGCTCACCCGCGCCAAAGGTGCGGATCGTCAAGCGCCCCCCGGACATGGCAGTGACCATTTCGGCAAACCGCACCGCATTGACCCCAACCCCAGGCGCATTTTTCGGCCAGGGCATGGTCATGTTCCACTCAATGCGCTCCTGGGCGATGGCCGGAGCGGCCAAGCCGGTTCCGGCGGCCAGGCCAGCGGCCAGGCCGGTTTTGGCACCAGTGGTCAAAAAAGTGCGTCGCTTCATGGACATCGGGGTGTCTCCTCTCGGCTTGAGCCGATTTGCATCGATTGTTTGTAAGGCGTTGGTGGCGTGGTTTCTTAGGGACGGCGCAAATACTCCATGGCCGCGTTCAATTGGCTCATGCGGGCATGATCGCCATGGGAGCTGTCCGGGTGGTGGACCTGGGCCAGATTGCGAAAGCGCAGCTTGATATCGCGCGAGGACGGGAAGGCCGATGGGGCGAAGCCCAGCACATAGAGCGCTTCCGGTCGGCTGTTGACCCCATTGGGCAGGGGATCAAACAGCAGCAAGGAGACCATGGTCCGCAGGCGGTCCACATCATCTTGCAGCTTATGCGCCGTGTTCCGCGCCGTGCTGTGCTGTTCTTCCAGGGTTTTGTTGCTGCCGTCCAGGACTTCCAAGGTCTCCCGCAATTGATGCAAGGTCTGCAGCAATTGATCCCGTTCCAGCCGCAAGGCCTCTAGGTCCTGGGATCCGGCGGCACCCTCCCCCGTTGGCACCAAGGCTTCCGCGCCGGACGTGGGGTCGGGTTGAGGGCGCGCGCCCACCTCGACGGTCTCCGGGGGCGCTTGGGCCTCGGTCAGCGCAAAGGAGATTTCCTTGCGATCCAGGCTGAGGGCCACCCCCAGTGCTTTGCGAATGGTGATCGGGTCATATCCTGCGCCTAAGCGCAGTTGGAGCCGGGGTTTGCGGCGCCAGGGCCGCCCTGCTGAGGGCCCGCTGTTCAGCACAACCTCTTCCCGGTCCCCCGGCTCCGGTCCGCCCGGGTCGGGACAGACCGCCAGGGCCTCCGGCGGGGTCAGCAACAGGATGGAGCGGGCCAGGTCAGCCACATTGACACCGCGTCGGTCCGCCAGATCCTGGGCGGCGTCGCGAAAGGCGCTGGCACAAGGCACCGTGTAAGAGGTCTTGATCTGCGCCGCCCGCTTCGGTTTTGCCGAGCGGACACCTGGATTCCCCGTGGGTGCCCTCACGTCGGTGGCACCGGGGTGTTTAGGGTCGGAAGACGGAGAAGGGGACGACTCAAAGCTGGTTTCCAGGGCCATGGATCACCGGACCGGTCAAAGGCTCGGGGTTAGAGGGTCAGCTCGGCTTCGGTTCCGGATTGCCCGCCCGCAGCATGGCGGCCATATCCTCTTCCGGCAGCGGGGCTGCATAGAGATAGCCCTGGATCGTATCGCACTCGACCGACTTCAGGAAATTCAAATGGTCGAGGGTTTCTACACCTTCTGCGACAACCTTCAGATTCAACGCATGGGCCATGGCGATGATGGCCTGGACAATCGCACCATCATTGCTGTTGGTGGTGACGTCTTTGACGAAGGACCGGTCCACCTTCAGCTTGCGGATCGGGAACTGCTTCAGCACCGACAGCGACGAATAACCGGTGCCGAAATCGTCAATGGAGCAGGCAATGCCGCGTTCGGCGAACATATTCACCACATTGATGGCATTGGTGGGGTCGTTCATGGCCGAGCTTTCGGTCAACTCAAGCTCAAGATATTGCGGATCAATGCCGGAGGTCTCCAGGCTTTCCTCGACGATTTTGATCAAGGTTCTGGAATTGTGGAACTGCCGCCCGGAAATATTCACCGCCACGGTGATCGGCGGCAGGCCCTGTTGCTGCCACTCGGCGATGGCGCGGCAGGAATCCGCCAGCACCTGTTCGCAGATCGCGTCAATCAGGCCAAATTCCTCGGCCACCGGAATAAACTTACCCGGCGGGATCAAGCCTTCTTCGGCGCTGCGCCAGCGGGCCAGGGCCTCGCAACCGACAATGGCTCCGGTCCGGGCATCGACTTGGGGCTGGAAGAAGGCGACGAATTCTTCCTTTTCCAGCGCCCGGCGGATCCGGTTTTGCATGGTCAGCTGCTGCGCGGCGCGCTGGCCCATTTCGGCGGTGAACATTTGATAGGCGTCACCGCCCGACGCCTTGGCCCGGTGTAGGGCCGCATCCGCATGCATGATCAGGGATTCGGGCTCGGTGCCATCCTTAGGATACACCGTGCCGCCAATGGAGATGGTCAGATCGAATTGCTGATCTTCGATCACCAAGCCCCGGTGGAAGGCCTTGATCAAGGCTTCGACCCGTTCGGTGATTTGGTCTTCGGACTCCAGACTGGTCATCAGCAGCAAGAAGCGATCGCCGCTGGCCCGGCAGAGCAGGTCGCCCGGCATCAGGCTTTCGGCGATCCGGCGTGCGGCCCCAATCAGCACCTTGTCGCCCATAGTATGGCCGATGGTGGCATTGATGATGCTGAACCGGTCGAGACCCAGCGAAAGCACCGCAACCGGCATGCCTTCCATGGCCTCAATGGCCCGCATGTCCTGGAAGCTTTCAATGAACAGCGAGCGGTTGCCCAGCCCGGTGAGCGGGTCGTTATAGGCTAAGAAGGTGATGCGTCGTTCCGCGCGATGGCGGTCGGTGACATCCAGCGCAATGCCTTCCCAAACCACATCGCCATTTGGCAGGCGGTGCGGGCGCGACCAACCGCGCAACCAGCGTTCCTCGCCGCTTTCGGAGCGGATTTTGACCTCGTCTTCCATCGGCGTGAGGCGCTCGGCGGAGCGACGCAAATCGCTGAGGAACTGCTCGCGGTCGTCCAGATCCATGGCGTCTAAGAACAGCTCACCATTGTCCAGCAGGGCATCGACCTCAATGCCGAGAATGTCCTCGACCCCGCCACTGACATAGTCAAAGCCGAAATCGCCGGATTTGCTCAAGGTGCGCTGATAGACCAGACCGGGGATGTTGTTGGTGATGTTTTGCAGGCTCTGCCGGGTCTGGGCCAGCTGGGTTTCGGTTTCCTTGCGTTGGGAAATATCCCGGATCACGGCAATGAAAATCCGGCGGCCTTCCGAGAGCACTTCGGATAGCACCACCTCCATGGTGAACAGGGTGCCGTCTTTGCGCAGCCCGCGCATTTCACGGGCCCCGGCCCCAATCAGCTTGTTGTCGCCAATGGCGATATGGCGGCGCAAAGCCTCCCGATAGCGGGTCCGGTCCGGATCGGGCATCAACATGGCGGCATCCAGCCCGGTCAGCTCGCCACTGTCATAGCCGAACACCCGCTCCATGGAGGCATTGGCGGACTCAATCAGGCCGTCTTCGGTGATGGTGATGATGCCGTCGGCCGCATGATTCATGATCATTTCGAGCCAGAGTTCGGCCCGCTTGCGGTCGGTGACGTCGATCAAAACCCCATCCCAAAGCACATCGCCATTGGGCATGGTTTGCGGTTGCGCACTGCCGGAAAGCCATTTCACCTCGCCAGAGCGAGTGATGCAGCGGAATTCCTCCATCGAGACGGTCAGGGTCTCTCCGGACCGGCTGACCTCGGCCAGATAGGAATCCCGGTCGGCCCAGTGGATCGCATCCAGGCAGCCATCCCGCGCCACGGTCAGATCCTCCGGGCTATGGCCCAGGATTTCTTCGGTTCCGGCAGAAAAGAAGGGGTAGTAGAGCGTTCCGTCTTGCATCAGCACCCGCTGGAAGACGATGCCCGGCATATTGGCGGCAAAATTGCCCAGCCGTTCTTCGGTTTCGAGCCAACCATCAGACGGTGCTGCGGAATCCCCGGCCTCTCGGGCCAAGACCACCACCAGGGCCACGCCATCGACCTTGGTCGGGCAAAAAGTGATTTCAATCGAACTGGTGCTGCCATCGGCCAAGGCCAAAGGGAGAAAGCGCTTGCCCTGGGTTTTCGGCACATTGGGGTCACCGCCAATATAGTGCCCCAGATTACCGTATTTTTCCCCCAGAAGAGCGGTGGCTGGTTCGCCAATGATTTCGGATGCGGAGATGCGGAAGACTTGTTCGGCGGCGCTGTTGAACAGGATCACCCGCCCGGTGTCATTGACCATGAACACGCCATCGGGCAGGGACTCAAGCACGGTCACCAGCAGTCCGGCGGATTTGAACTCTGCCGCTGGACCGGGCTCTTCCCGTATGGGTAACGTCGTCGTGCTCATGGCGACTGCTTACGTCTCCGACCCGGATTTCTGCAGAGCTGACCCATCTTTGGCTCTAGCAGGTTCGGGCTGTTCTTATGTCTGCTTTCCCCCGTTACCCAACCCATGAGTCCGACAGGATCTCGGGTCGAAACGACCTTGGGGTCAACAGTTGACCAACCTAATCAACCGTTCATTCTGTGGCGATCAGACCTGATGAAAAGAAGCCTACGCGCGATAGCGGAAAGAATAAAGCCCCTCTCCGGGGTATCTGCCTATTTTTCTTGTGGAACCGGGTGGTTAAACCCGATTTGACTGCGGGTAAAACCCACTATTGCTCCAGAGATTGCAGGCCGAGCATGGCGTGATACAGACCTTTTGCTTGGATCAGGGTTGTATGAGTCCCAAGCTCCACAATACGGCCCTGATCTAAGACGCAGATTTGGTCGGCATCGCGGACCTGGGTCAGGCGGTGGGAGACCAGCAAACAGGTCCGTCCTTGACGCAAGCGCAGCAGGGCCTGGTGCAGCCGGGCTTCCGTCTCCGTATCCAGGGCCGCCGTCGGTTCGTCGAGCAATAACAGCGGGGCATCCTTTAAGAACGCCCGGGCGATGGCGATCCGCTGCCGTTGGCCTCCGGACAGGCGGACCCCGCCTTCCCCGACCCGGGTGTCAAAGCCCTCGGGCAGGGCGGCAATAAAATCGCGGGCATCGGCGGCGGCCACGGCGGCCTGGACGTCTGCGTCACTGGCCTCCGGACGGCCATAGCGGATATTGCCTGCAATGCTGTCGTCAAACAGGGTGTTCTCCTGCCCGACCAAGGCGACATGGCGCCAAAGCTGTTCCGGTGCGACCTCCGCCATGGGTTGGTCCTGGATCAGGATCACCCCGCTGGTTGGGTCATAGAACCGGGCCGCTAGGTTCAGCAAAGTCGACTTCCCGGCCCCGGAGGGTCCGACCAGAGCGGTTGTGGTGCCCGCCTTGACCTCCAAGCTGATGCCCTCCAGCGCCGCACTGCCCTTTGGGCTCGGTGGGGCCGGGGCATCCCTTTGGGCGGAGGGTAGATCTTCCCCCGTGCCATAGGAAAAGTGAACTGCATCAAAGCGCAGCGCGACGCCCCCGCTTGTGGATGGGGTTGGCATCGGGGCGCCCGCATCCAGATCCAGCGGCGTATGGCGATCAAGCAGCGCATAATAGCGATCAGCGGCGGCGAGGCCTTCCTGCAGGGTGGCATGGAGATTGGCCAGGCGTTTGGCGGGCTGATAGGCCAGCAAGATGGAGGCGAGGAAGGCGGTTAGGTCTCCGGCAGTGACCTCGCCCGAGATCACCCGCTGGCCGCCATAAATCAACGCCGCACCAATGGCGATGCCGCTGGCCAGCTCCATGATCGGACTGACCAGGGCCCGGATCCACTCCGCCCGGAAGGAGAGCCGCCTGACCCGCTCGATCAGGCCATGGACCCGCGCGGTTTCCTGCTCCTGGGCCCCATAAAGCCGCACCATGCGGATCGCTTTCAGGGTTTCGCCCAAGCGGGCATTGAGACGGCCCAGCTCCTCTTGGGTGGCCCAGGCGGTTTTGCGGATCCGCTTGCCCAGTTTGGAGATCGGGATCAGGGCCGGGGGCAGGACCAAAAAAGCGATGGCCGCCAATTGCCAGTCGAGCCAAAATGCATGGCCGACCAAGCCAACCAGAGTGGCGGCGTCGCGTCCGATGCTGGTCAATCCATTGGAGATGGCGACCCGCAAATGGTTGAGGTCAATGGTGAAGCGCCCGGCCAGGCGTCCGGCGGCCTGGCTTTGAAGAAAAAACAGATCCAGATCGGAAAGATGGGCATAGAGCCGGTTTCGGGCCTCGCGGACAATGCCAAAGCCCACCGCTGACATGATCATATGCTGGGTGAAGTTGGCCACAGCTTTGACGGTGAAGGCGATCAGGATCCCGACCCCGATCGACCACATCACACTGGCATCGGTGCCGCCGACAATGCCGTCAATGGCCGGCTTGATCATATAGGCCACGGCGACTGTGGCGGCGGCCAGGACCAGCATAAAGAACAGCCCCAGCCCGATTTGCGGCAGGCGGGGTCGGATAAAGTCAACCAGCAGCCGGGACAAGGTGGCATTGGCCATGGTCGGACAAGGGCTCCGGATTGTGCTTGCGCTCAGCAGACAGGAAACGGTCGGCCAGGATCTGTGGCGCACTTCGACCATCTAATCCGCGATTTATCAAGACAAAACACTGATTTCACAGTAGGGTTTGGGCCGAAACCTCAAGAACGTCTTGGACTGAACCAGGCCGCCAAGGGTGATTACCCCGGGCAATTTCACGCTACGGGCAAGCGCGGGGCTGGTTTAGGGGGGCATTGAAGGGGTTTATTCATTCTTTGCCGGGCATGCTGTTGGATCTTTATCGGCCCGTCAATCGGTGACCCTGTTCATCCCAGTTGGAACAAAGGATCTTCGGACCCATGACCGAAGAAAAAAAAGATATTTCTCCGATTGAAGACGGGGATATGGACTCCCTGTTTGTCCTGCCCCTGGAGATCATTCCCCTAGAGACACCGGCGCTGAGCCGGGCTCGGATGATCAAAAACGCCCGGCTGAAAAGCGTCATCGAAATGTTTGATGATCTGCAGACCGGCAGCGGCCAAGTCGAGGTCAACGATTTACCAAAGCTGTTCAGTTGGGAAGATGATCGCTCCCATCCGGATCTGTCCAAGCTGCGCAAGCTTGCGGGGCTGGAAAGCTATGACGTCTATTCCCTGCGGATTTTGCTGCGGGAGCAAGGCATCGAGGTCAACCAACAAGACGCCCTGAAGCTGTCCGAGGACAAAAACAAAGAGCTGACCACCTATATGACCCAGTTCACCCGCCCGCTGATCATGCAGATCTATGGCGATGAGAGTGTGCAGGTGAATGACTTCGAGGACGTGATCAATCTGTTTAAAGATCCCGACGTCCAGAAGGCCCGGCAGCGGCTGCAAAAAATGGCCGATAAGTTGGGCATCAAGATCTTGGATGTGCCGCGCTTCCTGGAAGATTATGGCGATATCTTCCTGTCGCTGTCCTATTACCGCCATTGCCTGGACCGGTTGGCCCCGCTGTTGGAAGACTTTATCAGCTCCATGTATGACATCCGGACCAATTGGCAGCTAAAGCAGGATCTGAACCTGCAAAAGAACTGTGAAAAGGTCGAAAGCACCATCAACGAGCTTTCCGCTGCAATCACCGGTCGGTTCGAAAACTTTGACCGCTCGACCAAAGGCATGTGGGCCGACATCTCGGCGGAGAAGTTCAAAAAGGTGCAAAAGCTGATCGAAAGCTACCACACCACCATTGGTGGGGTGCTGTGTGGCCTGACGGTGAAAATGAATGCCTGGGCACGGATTTTCCCCAAGCCCAATTCCGGCGGGCCGGTGAAGCGCGCGGAGTTTATTATGGTCGAGATGCGCCAGGGCATCGACAATATGAAGCGGATCGAAGATTCCGCCCCGATGCTCTCGCAGCTGAGCTGATCCTGGTCGAATCAAGCAAGTTCACAATGAATGCGGTTGTGGTCTTAAAATAATTTTCCCGCAGTAAGACGCAAAACAATCAGGCGCTAAAGAAACCAAATTCTGTAGGTGAGAATATTTTACGTTAAATCGCCAAAGGCGAGCGCTTTCCTCGGTTCAATTTTCAGAAATCGATCTCACGACCCGTTTTCACTGCCGATATCTATGGCGTGCCTTATAAAAAGCTGGGACCATACGAAGTGTGGCCCTGATTGGATCACCAAAAAATGGGATCCAAACCAAAAAACCAATCAGCGACGGCGGCCAGACCGATAAGCGGCACCCGTCCATCGCCCATCCCCAGGGCCACACAAAGCGACCAACGACCAGACTGATCAAATCGGGGAGAGACAGATGATCGGCACCAAAACGGCATTGGGAAAAACCACCGTCCTTCAAGGCGCGGGACTTGTCTGTGTGGGCGTGTTGCTGGCTTTTGCTGGCGGCGTGAATGCAGCCTCTGCCAATGATCTGTCCTATGTCGGCTCCTCCACGGTGGGCAAATTCATCACCGATGCCAAAGACGCTTATAGCGGGGCCGGGCTGAAACTGGACACCCGCCCGGAAAGCTCCGGCGGGGAATCCTGTCCTTTGCGCGATGCCTGTGACTTCGGTGGCGTGGCCCGGGATGTGAAACCGGAGTTTTTGGAGCGCGGGGTTGAGGCGACCTTGATTGGCCAGGATGCCATTGCCGCCATTGTCAATGCGGGCAACCCGGTTAAGGAGCTGAGCAAAGAGCAGATCGCCGGGATCTTCACCGGTAAAATCACCGATTGGTCCGAGGTCGGTGGCAGCGCTGGCCCGATCAAGCCTATGATCGTCAAGCAAGGCTCCGCAACCCGCAATGTGTTCCAAAGCAAACTGTTGGATGGCGCGGACTATGCCGGGGCCGAGGTGGTGACCCCCGATGCCAAGATCGTTGCCCAGGTCGCCCGCGATCCGGCGGCCATCGGCCAGATCAGCCTGGCCTTTATCCAGGGCAATGATGCGGTGGTGGCCCTGACCATTGATGGCCAAGCTGCGGAGATGAGCAACACCAGCTATTTCGTCACCCGCCCGCTTTATTTGACCACCAAAGGCGCGCCGAGCGGGGCGGCCAAGGACTTCATTGACTGGGCGGTTTCCGCCGAAGGGCAGGCGGTTGTCCAAAAACGCTTCATCGGCATCGAGTAGGCCACAGTGCAAGGCGCATCTGCTGGGGAAGGCGCCCGTCGATCCGGGACGGTCGCCACCTCGCTGACGGCGGTGATCGTCCTGTTCGTCGTGTTCGTGTTCGGCATTGTCGCCGTAACCTTTTTTGTCGCCCAGCGGCAGTCACAAGATGCTCTGATCATCGATCTGGCGGGCAGTCAAAGCCTGTTGGTGATGGACCAGTCCCGTCTGTTTACGGAACTGGCCCTGGCCATCGAAAGCGAGTCCTCCACCGAGGAACTGACGGCGGCGTTGATCAAAGACCGCGACCTGTTCGAGCGCGGCCTGCAAGTGCTGCGAACCGGTGGCGACATTACCACCCGCAGCGGCGAGGCGGTGGAGATCCCGCCGGGTGATGCGGCGGTTCTCCAGGCCTTGAGCACCGTGCAATCGGTGTGGGAGCCGTTCTCTGCGGCCCTGGCGGTCTTGCTGGCCGAGGAGGTCGATGTCACCTCCCTGGACTATTACGACGCCATTGATTTGGTGGCCGCAGAAACCCATACCCTGGTCGACGCCACCTTGGCCGTGACCAAGGCGGTGGAACAGGGCTCCCTGCAAAACGCCCGGACCTTGCGAGTGGTGTTGATCATCGCCGCCCTGTCCACGGTGGTTGTGGCGGTGGTCGGCATGATGGTGGTGCGCAACATCACCAAGCCTTTGGATAAGATTTCCGGCCTGTTGACCCGTCTGGCGGGCGGTGAGGTGATCGCCGAGGTGCCCTATACTGACCGCACCACCGAGATCGGTGCTCTGGCCCGGACCTTTGAGTCCTTCAGCCAGGCGCAAATCCGGGCCAAGGAGCTGGCGGAACAGCGGGAGGCCGATCAGCGCCGGACCCAGGACCGGGCCAAGCTGATCGTCGAGGCGGTCAATCAGTTCCAACAGGATGTCGGCCATCGTTTGGGCCAGATGAATGGCGCAGCCTCATCGCTGGAAAGCATCGCCGAGAGCATGCAATTGACCGCCGATGATGCGGCGCGGCGGGCCTCCGAGGTGAGCGCTGCGTCCGATGCCGCCTCCCGGGATGTGGACACGGTGGCCTCGGCGGCGGAAGAACTGGCCGCCAGCGAAGGCGAGATCAAGCGCCAGGTCGGGCGCGGTTCCGAGATTGCCCGGACGGCTGTGGGCGATGCGGAGCAGGCCAACAGTTTGATTCTGGATCTGGCCAGCGCCGCGCAACGGATTGGCGATGTGGTCCGCTTGATCGAAGATGTGGCGGAACAGACCAATTTGCTGGCGCTGAATGCGACTATTGAAGCCGCGCGGGCCGGGGATGCGGGCAAAGGCTTTGCCGTGGTGGCGGGCGAGGTTAAAGCCTTGGCCAATCAAACCACCCGGGCCACGGAGCAGATCTCCGCCCAGATCAACGAGGTCCAAGGCGAGACCGAAAAGGCCGTGGCTGCCATTCAGGGCATTGCCGGGGTGATCCGGGAGATCGACAGCATTTCCGAAACCATAAACATGTCGGTCGAGGAGCAAAGTGCGGCGACCTCTGAGATCGCGCGTTCGGTCCAAGGCGCCGCGCAAGGGGCCGGTGCTGTCTCGCACACCATTGTCGGGGTAACGGAAGCGGCCAAAACCACCGATGAGGCGGCAGCCCAGGTCCTGCAGGCGGCCCATGGCCTGAAGGACGATTCAGAGGGCTTGCGGCAATCGGTGGAAACCTTCTTGGCAGCGGTCTCTAAGGCCGACGAAGCAGCTTAGAGCATTTTCAGCCGAAGTGGGTCCGGTTCGGCGGTTCGAAAATGCGACAATATAAAAAGTTAGGGCGAATTCCGCGATTTATTGGACGCGGAAATCGCTCTAGTGGGGACAGCCTCGAACCCCAATTTACACCTTCTTACTTCCTACTTCCCCGGGCGGCATACGCTGCTCCGGGGCCCCCGACGCGCCCGGCTTCTTCCTCGAACAGCTCCAACAGCTGGGTCATCATGATGCCGCCCAGCTCTTCGGGGTCGTTGATCGTGACCGCGCGCCGGTAATAGCGGGTCACGTCATGGCCAATGCCGATGGCGACCAATTGGACCGAGGACTGGTTTTCGATCCGGGCAATGACCTCTCGCAGATGGCGTTCCAGATAATTGCCGGTATTGGCCGAAAGGGTGCTGTCATCAACCGGCGCGCCGTCGGAGATCACCATCAGGATCCGGCGCGCCTCGGGCCGCAGGGCCAGGCGGGCATGGGCCCATTCCAAGGCCTCGCCATCAATGTTCTCTTTCAGAATGCCTTCGCGCAGCATCAGGCCCAAATTGCGCCGGGCGCGCCGCCAGGGCATGTCTGCGCCCTTATAGATGATGTGGCGCAGGTCATTCAGGCGTCCGGGGCCGGTGGGCTTGCCATCCGCAACCCAGGCTTCCCGGGACTTGCCGCCCTTCCAGGCGGTGGTGGTGAAGCCGAGCAGTTCGACCTTGACCGAGCAGCGCTCCAGGGTGCGGGCCAGGATGTCAGCGCAGATCGCGGCGACAGAGATCGGGCGACCGCGCATGGAGCCGGAATTATCGATCAGCAGGCTGACCACGGTGTCGCGGAAATTGGTCTCGTTTTCCACTTTGAAGGACAGGGAGTGGGTCGGATTGGCGATGATCCGGGCCAACCGGGCGGCATCCAGCAAGCCCTCTTCCTGGTCAAAGTTCCAGGACCGGATCTGTTGCGCCATCAAACGGCGTTGCAGCCGGTTGGCGATCCGAGACACCACGCCCTGCAGATGGGACAGCTGGGCATCAAGCTGGGCGCGGAGGCGGTTTAATTCCTCGGTATCGCACAGTTCTTCGGCCTCGATAATCTCATCATAATCGGTGGTAAACGCCTTATAGCGCGGGGGCGGCGGGCCATCCGGCAGGGAATTGCGCCGATCCGGCTGCACCGCTTCGCCTGACGGGTCTTCCGACCCCGTCCCCGGCATGGTGCTTTCCTGCATGACCGTGGTGGTGTCGTCCTCGCCTTCACCGCTTTCGCCCTCGCCGGGCTCAAATTCGGTGTCGCTGTCCTCGCCGGGGGAGGGCATGCCGTCGGGCTCGGCCTGATCCTCGGACTGGTCGTCGCCCTGGTCGCTTTCGCCGCTGTCCTGCTCGCTGTCGGATTCGGAATCCAGCTGTTCTTCCGGATCGAAGGGCTCCAGGCCAAGCTCGTTGAGCATCTCCCGGACCATGCGGGCGAAGGTTTCCTGGTCCCCAAGGCAGTCGCCCAAGGAGGACAAGGTCTCCTGGGTGGTGTCCGGCAGGGCCGGGCGGCATAGCTCGGTCACATGGCGGGTGACCTGACCCGGATCGATATGGCCAAACTGCTCCAGCGCGATCAGGCGGATGGCTTCATCCATTGGCACCCGCTCTGCGGCGTCGTCATGGGCGAAGCCGTCGGAGAACAGGCGGTGCTCAATGGCATCGGAAATGTTTTGCGCCACGCCGACCAGCCGTTGTGCGCCTAGGCTTTCGACCCGGGCCTGTTCCAGAGCGTTAAATATCTGGCGGGCGTCGGGGCTTTCCGGTTCGAAGCTGGCATGGGTGCGGGCATTGTGGTGGCGCAGGCGCAGGGCCACCGAATCTGCTGTGCCGCGCAGTCGGGCCAGTCCGGCGCGGTCCAACTTGCGGGTCGGGCTGGGAAGCCGGGCCTGGCCATTGTTCAGCCCCCCCATGCTGCCCGGCACATAGGTCACGCCCAGCTCCGGGGCTCCAGCGACGGCGCGGACCGTCGCGGCGGTGACGCTTTTCAGCATCTCCAGGGAGCGGACATCGGCGGTTTTGGCCTTGGTCGGCGTCGGGGGTCGGGTGCTGATGGACGCCCCGCCGCCACTCGGGGCTCCAGAGACGCTACCCGAGCTGGTGCTGGCACTGGTGCTGCCAAGGCCGGTGGCATGGCCCCCGGTGGTCGGTCGGCTGGCGGGACGGGTCGGAGTAGACGCCATGGCGCGACGCCTTACACAAACGCGGTTTTGGCCAGGCTTTGGGGCAGATCGACCCCGAAGCAGCGCTGATAATATTCGGCGATGATCGGGCGTTCGGTCTCGTCACATTTGTTCAGGAAGGTGACCTGGAAGGCAAAGGCGACATCGCCGAAAATGCTGTTGTTCTCGGCCCAGGTCAGCACGGTGCGCGGCGACATCACCGTGGAGATATCGCCATTGATGAAGCCCGAGCGGCTCAGGTCAGCCACTGCGACCATGTTGGAGAGGATTTTGCGGCCTTCTTCGGTGTCATATTCCGGGCGCTTGGCCACGGCGATGGCGCATTCGGCGTCATGTTCCAGATAGTTCAGGGTCGCCACAATGTTCCAGCGGTCCATCTGGCCCTGGTTGATCTGCTGGGTGCCGTGATAGAGGCCGGTGGTGTCGCCCAGGCCGACGGTGTTGGCGGTGGCGAACAGGCGGAAATGCGGATGCGGGCGGATGACCTTGTTCTGATCGAGCAAGGTCAGCTTGCCTTCGACCTCCAGCACCCGCTGAATGACGAACATCACATCGGGGCGGCCGGCGTCATATTCATCAAACACCAAGGCGGTGGGACGCTGCAGGCACCAGGGCAGCAGGCCTTCGCGGAACTCGGTGACCTGCTTGCCGTCATTGAGCACGATGGCATCCTTGCCGACCAGATCGATCCGGCTGACATGGCTGTCCAGGTTGATCCGGATACAGGGCCAGTTCAGACGGGCGGCGACCTGTTCGATATGGGTCGATTTGCCGGTACCGTGATAGCCCTGGATCATCACCCGGCGGTTATGGGCAAAGCCCGCCAGGATCGCCAAGGTGGTGTCTTTGTCGAACTGATAGGTCTCGTCCAAATCCGGGACATGCTCGCTGGGGGTCTCAAACGCCTCCACGTTCATGTCGCTGTCGATGCCAAACAGGTCGCGCACGGCGACGGTTTTGGTCGGAACATCATCGGGGGTGATCGGGGCGGATTTCAAATCAACGTCCATGCTAAGCCTCAAAACGCTGCGGAAAGAGGGCGGGGAGCGCCTCGGGATGTCCGCATCAAATCTCTTCGGAACAGATCAACCCGGACCAAAGGGCAGTGCCAGATCCGAATCAGAGTTCTATGGGTGACGGGGAGGAGACCCGGAAACGGGCCGATCAGGAGTATCCCGACCTTCACATAGGGGCGCGGGCGCGGTCAATCCACATCCTGATTGGCTTTCTGCGGGATTGGGGCAAATTCGCCACCATGAATGCGTCAAAGGAAGAGCTGGATTGGGCTTGTTTAGGCCTCGAGATCTTGCATCAGCAGGCGATAGGCCGCCGCGATTTCCTTGAACCGCTCTTCCGCCTCCTTGGATCCGCCATTGGCATCCGGATGCCATCGTTTCACCAAGGCCTTATAGCGGGCTTTGAGCGCATCCCGGGTGAGGGGCAGCTCCAGCTCCATGATTTTCAGGGCATCGTCCCGGGCGCGCAGGCTGTCTTCATGGCCATCGCCGCCATGGCGGCCCCGATTGGCGCGGCGTCGGGCTTCGGCTTCCATGCGCTCGCGGGTTCTGCGGCGGGCCTGGGCGCGGATTTCCTCCTCAAACATGCCCAGTGGATCGTCCAGATCATCCGGATTGCTCGAGCGCAGGCCGGAAACCCGGTCCCCCATGCGCCAGGTCGGGCGGTCCCAGACCGTGGATTGGCGGATCTCCTCTTCGATCTCGCTCTCGTTCATGCCCGCATAAAAATTCCAAGACCGGTTGTATTCCTGCACATGGGCCAGACAGAACCAGAGATATTCGGTCAGGGTTCGGTCCTTGGGGGCCCGATGCTCGCCGGGTTCCTGGCAGCCCGGATGGGCGCATTGGCGCAGCCCCGCTCGGCCTTTGGCCGGACCGGTTTGTTGATCCAGGGGCGGAATCGGATTGCCCCGGGCGGATCGGTATGAGCGCGCTTGGCTAGACATCTTCTGGTCATAATGGGGGCGAGACTTGGGGGGAGCAAGGCCGCTTTGCCCTTGACAGGCCGGGAACCAGACGCCGAAGTTCCTGGACCTCCCCAGAGATTAGAAACCGGAAGTCCAGCAATATGACCGATACACCCTATCGTGACCGCTTGAGCGAAAAGATCACCGCCGGTTTGGCCCCGGTGCAATTGGAGATCAAGGACGACAGCCATAAGCATTCCGGCCATGCGGACCGCATCGCCGCCCTGGCCGTGCCTGGCAAGTCCCATGCGGACTCCGGCGGAGAAACCCATTTCCGGGTCACTGTGGTCTCTGATCGCTTTGAAGGTCTGTCCCGGGTTGCCCGGCAAAGACTGGTCTATGATCTGGTGCAGGAGGAACTCAAGGAGCGGGTGCACAGCCTGGCCTTGGTCACCAAAACCCCCGCTGAGGTCGGCCTCGCCTAACCGGTTGGATATCCACAACAAATGGCCGCAGCCAAACCGCCGCCCAGCGACGCCGCGCCGGGGCATAACGCCCCGGTGTTTGGCGTTTCCGAGCTGGCCTCAAACCTCAAGCGCACCGTCGAGGAGGCCTATGGCCGGGTGCGGGTCCGGGGCGAGGTCAGCCGTCCAAGCTTTGCGTCCTCCGGCCATTGCTATTTGCGTCTGAAGGACGACCAGGCGGTTTTGGATGGCATCATTTGGCGCGGGGTGCTGTCCAAGCTGGCGATCCGCCCGGAAGATGGCATGGAGGTGGTGGCCACCGGGCGTCTGACCACTTATCCCGGACGCTCCAGCTACCAAATCATCATCGACTCCTTGGAACTGGCGGGCGAAGGCGCGCTGCTGAAGCTTCTGGAGGAGCGCCGGAAAAAACTGGCCGCCGAAGGCCTGTTTGACGAGGCGCGCAAACGGCGGCTGCCCTTCCTGCCGGAGATTGTTGGCGTTGTGACCTCGCCGACCGGGGCGGTGATCCGGGATATTCTGCACCGCCTGGCGGATCGGTTTCCCCGTCCGGTTCTGGTCTGGCCGGTAAGGGTGCAAGGCGATGGGGCGGCGGAGCAAGTGGCCGAGGCCATTGCCGGTTTTGATGCCCTGCCCCGCGCTGGCGGGCCTGTGCCGCGTCCGGATCTGCTGATCGTGGCGCGGGGCGGTGGCAGCTTGGAAGACCTGATGGCCTTCAATGAGGAAGCTGTGGTCCGGGCGGTCGCCGCCTGTTCGATCCCAGTAATCTCCGCCGTGGGCCACGAGACCGACACCACCCTGGTGGATTTTGTCGCCGACCGGCGCGCGCCGACCCCGACCGGGGCCGCAGAGATGGCGGTTCCGGTGCGGCTGGATTTGGTGGCCCGGATTTCGGAGCTCTCAACCCGGCAGCGCGAGGCCATGCGCCGGGCCTTGCGGGATCGTGCTGAGGGCTTGGTGGGATTGTCCCGGGGGCTGCCGGATCTGCCAGCCTTGCTTGAGGACCGCATACAGCGCCTTGATGATGTCGCCGCGCGGCTGGAGCAGGCTCCGGGGCGTCTGCTGGCGGGCAAAAGCGATGGTTTGGCCGTCCTTGCCGCCGCTCTGCCCCATCCCGGGACCGTGATCCATTTGAAGGCCGCAGGGTTGCAGACGGCGGCGCGGGCCTTGACCACAGCCGGGCGGGCCACGCTCGATCAGGCGGCAGCGCGGCTTGATCGGACCGCTGCCACCTTGCGTCCCACGGTCTTATCAGCAGAGGTGACACAAGCCTCCCAACGGGTCTCAGAGCTCTCCGGGCGCTTGGATCGAGCCTTTGCCTTGCACCGGGAGCGGGCCAGCACGCGGCTGTCCGGCCTGGGCGACCGGCTGGAAAATGTCTCTTATCACAGGGTGTTAGAGCGCGGCTATGCGGTGCTTCGCAGCGAAGATGGTCGAGTCGTCAGCAAACAGGCCGGTATTGGCGAAGGCACGGCTCTGACGGCGTCCCTGCAGGACGGATCTTTGGCCATGGTGGTTACCGATGGGGGGGCCTCGCCCAAGCCCAAGCCCGAGGCTCGATCCAAGCCCCGCCGCCCCTCCCCCAAGGCTGCCCGGCAAACCAGTTTGTTTGACTAGGCCGTAAACTCATAAACGGGATTCCAAAAGCGGCGTAAATCTGATTCAAC
>JBMYTN010000035.1:0-39301 GCA_049604415.1 Rhodospirillaceae bacterium
TCACCGCGTCAGGGGTGAATGATCATTAGCCTGGGACACCGGCTGCCCTAAACCGCCGAGCTGCTAAAGCTCGGCGGCCACGGCCTCCATGGCCCAATCAATCCAGGGCAACAAGGCAGCCATATCCGACGTTTCCACCGTCGCACCGCCCCAGATCCGCAAACCGGCGGGGGCATCCCGATAGGCCCCGATATCATAGGCGACACCGAGACTGTCCAATTTGGACACGACCGCCTTGGCCGCTGCCGCACCGCCATCGGCCTGAGCTTGAAACGCCGGATGGGTCAACTTCAGGCAAATCGACGTGCTTGAGCGGGTTTCCGGTGCCTCAGCAAGAAAAGCCACATTCGGATTGCCCTCCACCCAACTGGCCACCGCAGCCAGATTGCTTTCCGACCGGGCGATCAAAGCGGGCAAGCCACCAAGGCCATCCGCCCAGGCCAGCGCGTCGAGATGGTCTTCTACGCAGAGCATCGATGGGGTGTTGATGGTCTCGCCCTTAAAAATGCCTTCGATGAGTTTGCCACCCTTGGTCAGGCGGAAAATCTTTGGCAGTGGGCGGTCCGGTGAAAAGCTTTCCAAACGCTCCACGGCGCGCGGCGAGAGGATCAGCATGCCATGGGCGGCTTCGCCCCCCATCACCTTCTGCCAGCTATAGGTCACCACATCCAACTTGTCCCAGGGCAGGTCCATAGCAAAAGCCGCGCTGGTGGCATCGCAAATGGTCAAGCCTGCGCGGTCCGCTGCAATCCAGTCGCCATTGGCCACTTTGACGCCCGAGGTGGTGCCGTTCCAGGTGAAGACGATATCACTGGCCATATCCACGGCAGATAAATCCGGCAGGGCACCATAGTCGGCTTCAATGACCGTGCAGTCGCTGAGCTTGAGTTGTTTGACCGCATCGGTCACCCAACCACTGCCGAAGCTTTCCCAGGCCAGCATGGTGACCGGTCGGGCGCCCAACAGGCTCCACATGGCCATCTCCACCGCCCCCGTATCCGAAGCGGGAACAATGCCGATCCGATAGTCTTCGGGCACCCCAAGCAGGGTGCGGGTTTGGTCGATCACGGCTTTCAGTTTGGCCTTGCCCGGTTTGGCCCGGTGAGAGCGGCCAACCAGAGCGTCTGACAGGGCTTCAACCGACCAGCCGGGGCGCTTGGCACAGGGGCCAGACGAAAACAGGGGATTTGCGGGCCGTTGGGTCGGTTGGGCGGGAACAGCGCTCATGGGTCTCTTCTTTGTCTCTGGAGCTTCCGGAAAGGGCGGGCGGGCACTCTAGCGCAGCCCCTTCACAGGGAAAACCCCAGGAAATCCAAATCAGAGCGACAAAAACAGCGGCGCGATCACCGAAAACACCGCCCACATCACCAAAACCAGCGGCAGACCAGCCTTGATGAAATCCACAAACTGATATTGTCCTGGGGCCATCACCAAAAGATTGGTCTGATAGCCGATCGGGGTGGCAAAGGAGCAATTGGCGGCCAGAACCACGGCAATGGCGAAGCTATGCGGATCGGCCCCGATCTCATGGGCCAGACCAATGGCGATCGGCGTGAACAGCACGGCGCAGGCATTGTTGGTGAGAATATTGGTAAACAGGCTGACCAGCAGGAACAGCACGGACATCACCACCCAAGGGCTGGCATCCCCCAAACTGCCGAGAATGGATTGCGCCACATAGGCCGCCGCCCCGGTGGAGGCCAAGGATTCCCCCAAGGCCAAGGCTGCGGCAACCACCAACAGGATCTTGCGGTCCAAGGCCCGGCCCGCCTGGTGCAAGTTCAAACAGCCGGTGATGATCATCAGGGTAGCCGCCCCGATGGCCGCAACCGTAATCGGAACCCAGCCCAGCGCTGCCGAGCCAATGGCCGCAGCAAAAATCGCCAAGGCCCGGGCGGCATGATGACGGCGCAACAAGGTGTCTTGGGTCCCAGACAGCACCACAAGGTCGCG
This sequence comes from Rhodospirillaceae bacterium, assembly GCA_049604415.1. Taxonomy (GTDB): domain Bacteria; phylum Pseudomonadota; class Alphaproteobacteria; order Rhodospirillales; family Rhodospirillaceae; genus JBMYTN01. The sequence goes on from JBMYTN010000035.1 coordinate 1,954, forward strand.
TTCCTGACGGATCCGCTCAATGTCGTCCTCGCGGCCCATGACCAACAACACATCCCCGGCTTCCAACCGAATCTCTGTCATTCGGGCGCGGACCATCCGGGCCCGACGCTGCACCCCGGCAACGATCGCACGATAGGTTTGGACGAACCCGGATTGGGCCAGGGACCGGCCGCACATGCGCGAGGATGGCGGCAGCATCAATTCGACCAAGACCATCTCGTCGCTGTCCTTGCCGTCCCGCCCGCTATCCACCAAGCCTTGGCGGCGCAAACGGTCCCGCCCCCGGTCCTCGCCAAAATCCTTCGGTGGGTGGAAGGCCCCGGGATGGCGGGCCGCGATGTCCGCCAGGACCGGCCGGGTCGCCGCGATGACGACAATATCTCCGGCATGGAGGACGAAATCCTCGTCCATCAGCGGGAATTGCACTTCGCCATTGCGCAAGATCATGCGCACGGTGGCTTCGGGCAAGGAGCGGAACTGCCCCGCCACCGGCTTTTCCCCGTTCAGTACACTGTCACTGGGCACGACGATTTGGCTGATGAATTGCTTGCCTTGACCGTCCTGGCGGTCAATGCGGCCACTGCGGTTGGGCAGCAATTTTGGCAGAACAAAAATCACATAGGCCAAGCCCGCCACCGCCATGACCAGAGCGATTGGCGTGAATTCAAAAAAGCTGAAGCCCTCCATGCCCTGATCAATCATCGCACTGGAGACCAAGAGATTGGTCGAGGACCCAATCAAAGTGGTCATGCCGCCAATGATCGCGGTGTAGGACAAGGGGATCATCAACCGTCCGGCCCCTTGGCCAAGCCGCCGGGCCAGGGCCTGCATCAGGGGAATGAAGATCACGACCACCGGCGTGTTGTTCAAAAACGCCGATAAGACGGCCACGCCGATCAACACCACAATGGTGGCGGTGGCAGGCGAGGTTCGGGCTGAGGACGCTGCGCCAGCCAGAGACTCCAACGCCCCGGTTCGCACCAATCCTTCGCCGACCACCAACAGCGCCAAGACCGTCAACAAAGCGGGGTTGGAAAACCCAGCGAGAAGCCGCGCGGGTGTTAGGCCTTCACCGCCTTCCACCGGCGGCAACGGAAACAGATGGAAAAACAGCAACAAGCCCGCGAGCACCGCCAGAGAGGTCAGCTCCAGGGAAATCCATTCGGTCACATAGAGCAGCACCACCAGCCCGGTCAGAGCCAGCACCACCCACATCTGAAAGTCTGCGCCCAGGGCGATCACGCCGCGCCCCTCCCGCATCCGCCAATATATGGCCAGGCCCCGAGAGAGGGCCGTATGGGCCGAGACCTAACCGTCATGACGCCACCCACTCACGCCGTCACGTGCAAGACGCCAGAGACGACGGTCACGGCGCGGCCCTCGACAACAACCCGGCTGCCATCTTCGCTCAGGCTGCAATGCAGATGCCCTCCCCGGGGGGAGACCTGGCGGGCGACCAGGGCGCGTTTGTTCAAGCGTTTGGCCCAAAAGGGTGTCAAACCGCAATGGGCCGAGCCGGTCACCGGATCTTCTGGCAAACCTGCTGCGGGGCCAAAAAACCGGCTGACAAAGTCACAGCCCCAGGGACCGCTCACATCTGCTGGCGCGGTCACGACCAGGCAAGGGATGTTGAGGGCCAGCAACTCCATCGGGTCGAAGGACAAGCCCTGGACCCGCTCCGGGCTATCGGTCATGGCCAGCATGGTGCCATGGGGTTCATCAACCGCGACATATTCCAGCACCGGGGCTTTGAGCATCAGCTCCAATTCCGGCGGTGGGATTTTGCGGCTGCCCACATCATAGGCCGGGAAGTCCATGCAATAGCGGCCCTCCTCCCCTTTTGAGACCAACAAAGGACCGCTCAAAGTTTCAAAGCGCAGCACCTCGGGGACCGGAGCCCGCTCGGTGTTCAGCACATGCGCGGTCGCCAAGGTCGCATGACCACAAAGCGGCACCTCCACTTTGGGCGTAAACCAGCGCAGATCCCAACTGCCCGGCTCGTCCTGTCGCGGCACCAAAAAGGCGGTTTCCGACACATTGTTCTCAGCGGCAATTTTTTGCATCAAATCCGTTTCGAGCGGGGCATCAAGCAAACACACCGCTGCCGGATTGCCGCCAAAGGTCTGATCGGTGAAGGCGTCCACTTGGTATTGCGGAATATCGAGCCGTCCAGTGGACGTCCCCTGCCGAGGGTCTGACATGGATTTTTTTCCTCAGTCCGCCCCAGTGGATCCGCCGCCGGCCACTGGGAATAGATCATTCACCGCACCACGATCAGCGCGGGCCTCAAAGGTCATCACCGTATGGGCATGGTTCAAGGGGCCATGTCCGCCGCCATAGCCAGGGGCGGTCAAAATGGCCTGGCGGACATAGGCCCGCGCCCGGGCCACCGCATCTTTCACCGCACGGCCTTGGGCCAAGCCAGCCGCAATCGCAGAAGCCAAAGTGCATCCGGTGCCATGGGTGTTGGCGGTCTCAATGCGCTCGGATTGGAACGGGTGGAGACCCTCTGGCGTGACCAGCACGTCGGTCAGCACCGACCCATCCATATGCCCGCCCTTCATCAACACCGCCTGTGGCCCTTTGCTCAACAGATCGCGGCCCGCCTGCGCCATCTCCTCCACCGTTTTGATCGGATAGCCGACAAGGACCTCGGCCTCAGGCAGATTGGGAGTCAGCAGATGCGCCCGGGGCAACAGCCGTGCTGTCAGGGCCGATACAGCATTTTCTTCCAACAGGCGATGGCCGCCTTTGGCCACCATCACCGGATCCACCACGACGGGAAGATCGTCAGGCAATGCCTCCAGAACATCGGCAACGGTGTCGATCAGCGGGGCGTCCGCCAGCATGCCGGTTTTGATCGCATCCGCGCCAAGGTCTTCCAAGACCAGGGTCATTTGTTGGCGCAGGAAATCCAGCGGCACGGGATGAACACCAAACACCCCTTTGGTGTTTTGTGCGGTCAGAGCCGTGATTGCCGTCGCCGCATAGCCCTTCAGCGCTGTGACGGCTTTGATGTCTGCCTGGATGCCCGCACCGCCGCCGGAATCCGACCCCGCTACGATCAAGACACGCCCGTTCATCCACAGCCTCCGTTATATTTTTTCGCTACTCTGTTAAACGCGGAATTGGAGTGCTGGCAAGCCTTGAACTTGGCACCTTTCGCAGGCGCATGACCACAATTCCTCAAAAACATGCCTTTTTTTTACCATCCCGGCCCAGTAGGACAGGATCATTGTCGCTCACTCCAGGGGAGATCCATCATGGTTTCGCATCTTGCGCCGGTTTCACCAGCGGCCCTTTCGGCCTTGGCGATCAGCCTGGCCATGGGATCCCTGGCATCAACGGCAATCGCCCAGGACTCCTCCCCTGGCCCCACAGCTGCGCCGGAGCTGCGGCTGGAACGGGTGATCCTGTCGACAGGAGGGGTCGGGCTGTTTCACCACAGCGCTTCCGTGACTGGCACAGCCACCTTAACCCTTCCGGTGCGCATTGATCAGGTTGACGATGTGCTCAAAAGCCTGCGCCTGTCCGACCCATTGGGCGGCGGCGTGGCCGCGCTTCTGCCAGTGCGCGCGCCGCTTGATGAAGTGTTTCGTGCTCTGCCCCTGGATCCGGAAGATCTCTCCAGCCCCAGCCGCCTCCTGGCCAGCTTTATTGGTGCTGAGCTGACCATCAGCGGTCCGCAGAGCCTTACAGGACGTTTGCTCTCGGTGACCCCGGAAGCCGTGTTGAGCCAGGATGGCAGTGAATTTCTCCGCCACCGCATTGGGTTGATGACCGCCCAAGGTCTGAAGCAAGCCATTTTGGAGGACGCCACCGGCGTGGCCTTCAGTGATCCGAAGATACAACAGATCATAGATAAAGCCCTGGCCGCGCTGTCGACCTTGCAAGACGGCACCACCCGGACCATTGAGGTCACCCTGGGAGCCGGATCCGAACCAACCTCTCCGCGCGCCGTCAGCCTGTCCTATTTAGCCGAAGTGCCGCTGTGGAAAGCCAGCTATCGCTTGACCCTGCCCCCTGTCACCCAAGACAGCGGCCCGCAAACCGATGCCCGCTTGTCCGGGTGGGCTGTCCTGGAAAACCTGTCGGGCCAGGATTGGACCGACGTTACCCTATCAGTGGCGTCCGGAGAGCCGGTCACCTTCCAGCAAGCTCTCTATGACCCCTATTTCGTCGACCGCCCGTCCGTGCCGGTGGAAATTTCCGGTCGGGTGTTGCCCGATGCCGACGGCGGGGCGACGGCCTATGCGGATGCGCCGCTCGCTGAAGCCGCCCCCGCCATGGCTCCGGCTCCTGGAATGGCACCCACCATGCGCATGCAGGTCACGAGTGCCAGCCCCTTGGATGATCAAGCAGGTGCCCCAACGGCCCTGCGCCAACAAGCCGCCGCGCAAACCCTGTTCACCTTCCCCGCCCCGGTCACTCTGCCCAATGGCCACAGCCTGTTGATGCCACTGACCCAGGATGGCACTGAGATCACGCGCCTGGCGGTCTATCGACCCCAAGACAACAGCCGCCATCCCTTGGCAGCCGTGTCGCTGAAAAATGACAGTGGCACCGCGCTGCCCCCGGGCGCGGTCACGCTCTACCAAGCCGTGGACGGCGGTGGCATCACCCATCTGGGCGATGCCCGGCTCTCAACCCTGCCGCCGGACGAAGAACGTCTGTTGTTCTTTGCCGTGGATAGCGCGGTGGTGGTGGATCGGGAACAGTCCGCAAGCCGCACCGTCTCGGGCCTGTCAGCCGCCAATGGCGTGCTGCGCCTGCGCGAGGTCGAACGGATCCGGACCACCTATACCCTCACCGCCCCAACCGATAGCCCGCGCCGGGTGGTGATCGAGCACCCCCGGCGACCGGATTGGGAAACCCGGCTAGAACCCACCCCCGGGTCCGGATCCGATGCGGTGCCTGAGCCCGCGACCCGGACCCGCACGGATAGCGTCCACCGGCTTGGCTTTGATCTTACCGCCGGGGAGAGCCTCCAGGTCACCCTGCTTGATGAACATCCCGTCGCCCAACAGGTGTCCATCGGCAGCCTGTCCGGCCCCCTATTCGCCAGGTTGAATGGCGGTGATGGTCTAAGCGACCGAGAACGGGCGGCGGTGGAGCGTCTTGCCGAGCTGGCCGCTGAAAGCCGGGCCTATGAAAACAAGATGGCCGACCTGACTCGGGACCGGGTCCAGATTGCCGAGGACCAGGCCAGACTGCGCGACAATCTGCAGTCGGTTCCGGAGGGCAGCGATCTCCAGCGGCGCTATCTGGAACGGCTGGAGGCCCTGGAGGATCGGATCGAGGGCATCGATACCCAATTCAATGCCGCACGGTCGGCCGCCGATGAGGCCCGCCAAACCTTGGAGCGCTATATCAGCAGCCTGCGTCTCCCCTAAGCGCCTCTTGGTACGGGGAGTTAAACGGCGCTGTCGCGGGCGGAGGCTATGACGTCACATAGCTCACCGACCACCTCCTGAACCAAGGTATCGTCATCGCCTTCGGCCATGACCCGGATCAAGGGCTCGGTACCGGATTTGCGGATCAGCAACCGGCCACAGCCATCGAGCCGCTGCTCGCCCGCTTGCACGGCATCCGCCACCATGGAGGTCTGCAACAGGGCCGCCGGATCGGCACCTTCAACACGGACATTGCGCAGCAATTGCGGCACCGGGGTAAAGGCATTTAACAGCTCGGATGCTGTTCCGCCGCGCTCCAGCAATGCGGCCAGCACCTGCAGGGCTGCCATCAGGCCGTCGCCCGTGGTGCCATGATCGGCCATGACAATATGGCCCGATTGCTCCCCGCCCAGATTGAAGCCACCAGCGCGCATCTGCTCGACCACATAGCGGTCTCCGACTGGAGTGCGGATCAAGGACAATCCGTCCCCGGTTAAATACCGCTCCAGGCCCAGATTGGACATCACGGTGGCAACGACGCCGCCGCCTTGCAGCAGCCCGCTGCGCTGCCAATGGCTGCCCATCACCGCTAAGATCTGATCGCCATCGATGACCCGCCCGGTTTGATCAACCAAGACCAGCCGGTCCGCATCGCCATCCAATGCGATCCCCAGATCGGCTTTCTGTTTCACCACCGTTTGGCAGAGGCCCAAAGGATGCTGAGATCCGGCATCCCGGTTGATATTGGTCCCATCGGGAGACACCCCGATGCTGACCACATCGGCTCCCAGTTCGTAGAGCACCATGGGGGCCACCCGATAGGCCGCCCCATGGGCGCAATCAATGGCAACCTTCAGGCCATCCAGCCGCATGCCCTTTGGGAAGCTGTTTTTGACGAATTCGATATAGCGCCCAGCGCCATCATCCAACCGGCGCGCACGGCCCAGGGCTTCCGGGGCAACGCGCAAACCGTCCGGCGAGGCCGCCATCAGCTGTTCGAGAATAACTTCATCTTCGTCGGTGGTTTTGTACCCGTCCGGCCCGAACAGTTTGATCCCGTTGTCCTGATACACATTATGCGAGGCGGAAATCATCACGCCCAAATCGGCCCGCAGGGAGCGGGTCAACATCGCCACCGCCGGGGTCGGCAACGGGCCCAGCAAGACCACATCCATACCAGCGGCGATAAATCCTGCGGTCAAAGCCGGTTCGAGCAAATAGCCGGACAACCGGGTGTCCTTACCGATCACCACCGTATGCCGGTGATCCCCCCGGCGGAAATGGGTGCCTGCGGCCATGCCCAGGGCAAGGGCCGTTTCTGCGGTCATCGGCGCACGGTTGGCCGTGCCGCGAATGCCGTCGGTACCAAAGAGACAACGCTTGGTCATGGAGAACTACGATCACCTACGGAAGTTATGATCGCTTGGTCTACTCCTCCCAAGGCCTATTCCGCAACCTCGAACCACGCCTCGTAAGGTGCCGCTAGGCAGCACGGGGGAAGCGGAGCGCGACCATCTGCCGGATATGATTGGCCATCTCATGGGCGACCTCATTGGCCCCATCCAGCGGCAGATAAAGATTGATCCGGAAGCCGGGCAGGCTCGGCACCCCATCGGTCTCACAGAGGATCTCAAAATCCTCCGGCACCGTGCAGGTCAAAATAGCCATCACCCCCATATCGGCCCGGACCGTGGCCATGGTGATTTCGGTGGATTGCAGATCGTCGCAGACAATGCGCCAAGGGCGGCCAAAGTCGGTCAATGCCCGCAAGGTGGCCGCCCGAAAGGCGCAGGTCCGCGCCCCCATCGCGATGGGCAGCACATCGCGGGTGTGGGCGCTGCCGCCCCGGGGGCCGACAAAGACCAATCGGTCGGTCATCAAGGTCTCGGAGCCCGGTCCGCCATCCATCTCGGTGGTCAGGGTCAGATCAATCTCGCCATTGGCCAACATGGTGCGCAACACCGGACTGGTTTTGCTGACCAGGGAGACGTTGACCTTGGGCCAAGCCTGGCTGAAGGAGCGCAACACATGGGGAATGAACGGGCCGATCAGATCATCGGGCACCCCAAGCCGGACTTCGCCTTCAAATTCCGGCGAGGTCATCATGCCCCAGACCTCATCATTCAAAGCCAGCAGCCGATGGGCCGATCCGATCAACCGTTCACCGGCTGGCGTTAAGGTCAGGCCGCGCGAAGAACGCTCAAACAAAGGCTGCTCAAACAGGTCCTCCAAACGCTTAATACGCTGGCTGACCGCCGCTTGGGTCACGTTTAACAAGGTCGCAGCCTGGGTCATGCCCCCGGTCTCTGCGACGGCGACAAAAGCTCTGACCAGAGCGGTATCGATATTGCGCGCCATCCCGGCCCTCATAACGGATCGTTGTTGGGTTAATAATAAACATTCGTTTTTCTTATGCAAGGTCCCGCAGTACATAAAGAGGGTCACCGGCGCCACCGCTCCTCCACCAGAGAAGCCGCTGCGTCATCCCTGCCACCCCAACACCTATTCACTCTCTTTATGATGAGGATGACAGCGATGAACCGCACAACCAGCACCCCCTCCTTTGCCGCCCTCCGGCCCTTTGGCCTGGAAAGCACCTTCGACCGGCTGTTTGGCTTGGCCCATTTTGTGATGGAAATCGCCCGGCAGCGCCGTGATCTGGCGTCCCTGGATGACCGCATGCTGGCCGATATCGGCTATAGCCGGTCCGAAGCAGACGCCGAAGCCTCGCGGCCGTTCTGGGACCTGCCGACAGGCCAACTGATCCGTGATCGGCGTTATTAGAGCGCTTTTCCATGGCTCGATGGTTTAGAAGGATACCGAACGGACAGCGCTCCGTTCGCAAAAGGCCGGCACGTGGTGATCACCCACGCACCGGCCTTTTTTGTCTATAGGGTCAATGGTTCTTTAGGCTTACAGGTGATCCCAGCCATCAATGGCGGACGCTACGGACAGGGCTTGAACCGTGTCGGTGACATCATGGACCCGGATGATCTGCGCCCCCCGGGCCTGAGCCGCCAAAGCCGCCGAGAGCGAGCCCGGCAGGCGCTGTTTGGGATGCCCGGCTGGGACGATACGCCCGATATAGCTTTTGCGTGACGCCCCCAGCAGCACCCGGGTGCCCAAGCCGTGGAACAGGGCCAAATAATCCATCAGAGCCAGATTGTGTTCCAGATCCTTGCCAAAGCCGATGCCCGGGTCGATGCAGATCTGGCTGGGCGGAATACCCGCCCGGCGACAGGCCGCAATCCGCTCTGCGAGATAATCATAAACATCGAGCACCGCATGGCCGTAACGGGGATTGGCCTGCATGGTTTGCGGCTCGCCTTGCATATGCATCAGCACCACGGGCACCCCGGCCCGGGCCGCCAAGGAAATCGCCGCCGGATCGCCGGTCAGGGCGGTGATGTCATTGATGATCCGCGCCCCGGCTTCCAAGGCAGCGGTCATGACAGCCGCATTGCGCGTATCAATGGAAACCACCGCGCCCCGCTCCGCCAAGGCCTGGATCACGGGAACCACCCGCTGAATCTCGACCTTGGGGTCGACAGGATCCGCGCCCGGACGGGTGCTCTCCCCGCCGATATCTAGGATCCCAGCCCCGGCCTCGAGCATGGTCAGCCCAGAGGTGATGGCAATATCCGGATCAAAATGGTCGCCACCATCGGAAAAGCTGTCGGGCGTGACATTCAAAATGCCCATCACCACGCTGGGATGCCGGGCTGGCGGCGCAGCATGGGCAAAGCCCGGCCGGGCAGCGCACAGATTGGCCAGCAGGACATCGACCCGGGCCGACACACCGCCACCTTCTTCCTTCGCCCAGACCACCAGATCCGGCAAGCTCATCACACAGGTCAGAATGCCTTGCCCGGGACGGCGGATCAGCACCTCAACAGCGGAAAACCATAATGGCCCCCCCACCAAACGGCGCAACTCCCCTGAGACAAGCTCGGCACCGGGCCGACGGGCCAAATGGCGCGGGCAGAGATATAAATGGGTTTCGGGATCCACCTTGCTCTGTCGGAAAAAGCCCCGCACTGCTGCGGGGCTTCCGAAGACCGGGAGAGACCCGCAGGATCGGCGCGGGATCTCCCTTGTGTCAGGCGTTTGATCCGAGGATCCGGCCACAGCATCAGCCTCCCGGCTGGGGCTCAGGACCGAAGCCCCCTTTGACACTGCTGCCGCTGGTCGGCACCGAGGACCGGCGACCACCGCGTTCCTTCGGCGGCGGCGGCGGCTGTTCGGTGCGGTTGATGTCCTCACCGCGCAGCAGGCGGTTGACCTCCTCACCGGACAGGGTCTCATATTCCAACAGACCCTTGGTGATGGTTTCCAGGTCATCCTTATGGGCGGTTAGAACCTCGCGGGCCTTTTCCTCGCCCTCTGCCACAAACCGCCGGACTTCATCATCGATGGTCTTGGCAGTGGCGTCAGAGACGCTCTTATGCTGGGTCACCGAGTGGCCCAGGAAGACCTCTTCCTGGTTATCGGAATAGCGCAACGGGCCGAGCTTCTCCGAATAGCCAAACTCCGTGACCATGCGGCGGGCCATGTCGGTGGCCTGCATGATGTCATTGGACGCCCCAGTGGTGATTTCATTGGGGCCGTAGATGATTTCTTCGGCCACCCGACCCCCGAAGGCCATGGCAATGCGGGCCTTCAACTCTTTGAGCGAATAGCCATAGCGATCCCGCTCCGGCAGGGCCATGGTCACGCCCAAGGCCCGACCGCGCGGAATAATGGTCACCTTATGCAGCGGATCATGGCCTTCAACCTTCAGGGCGACCAAGGCATGACCGGCTTCGTGATAGGCGGTCTTTTCCTTTTCATCCTCGGTCATGACCATGGAGCGCCGCTCGGCCCCCATCAGCACCTTGTCCTTAGCGTCTTCAAACTCGGCCATGGTCACCACCCGCTTGCCCTTCCGGGCCGCCAGCAATGCGGCTTCATTGACCAAGTTAGACAGATCAGCCCCGGAGAACCCAGGGGTGCCCCGCGCAATGGTGCGGCTGTCCACATCCGGACCCAGCGGGGTTTTGCGCATATGGACCTTCAGGATCTTTTCCCGACCCATGATATCCGGGTTCGGCACGGTGATCTGACGGTCAAAACGACCGGGACGCAGCAGAGCCGGATCCAAAACGTCAGGCCGGTTGGTGGCCGCAATCAGGATCACGCCCTCATTGGCCTCAAAGCCATCCATCTCCACCAGAAGCTGGTTCAGGGTCTGCTCGCGCTCGTCATTGCCGCCGCCAAGACCGGCCCCACGGTGGCGACCGACGGCGTCGATTTCATCGATGAAGATGATGCACGGCGCATTCTTCTTGCCCTGTTCGAACATGTCGCGGACCCGGCTGGCCCCCACCCCAACAAACATTTCCACAAAGTCAGAGCCGGAGATGGTGAAGAACGGCACATTGGCTTCCCCGGCAATGGCACGGGCCAACAGGGTCTTACCGGTCCCCGGCGGGCCGACCAGCAACACGCCCTTTGGGATCTTGCCGCCGAGACGCTGGAACTTCTGCGGATCGCGCAGGAACTCAACCACCTCTTCCAGTTCTTGCTTGGCCTCGTCGATGCCAGCGACATCATCAAAGGTCACCCGACCGGTTTTTTCAGTCAGCAGCTTGGCGCGGGATTTACCAAAGCCCATGGCCTTGCCACCGCCACCCTGCATCTGGCGCATGAAGAAGATCCAGACCCCGATCAGCAACAGGAATGGGAACCAGGAGATCACAATGCTCCAGAAGGTCGGCACATTGTCATCCGGCGGCACCGCCGAGATCGTCACGCCGCTGTTTTGCAGGCGGTCCACCAGCATTGGATCGCGGGGCGCATAGGTCACAAATGGCGCGTTCGACGTCAGGTGACCGGTGATGGAATCCCCTTGGATGGTGACATCGGCGATTTCGCCGGCGTCCAACCGATCCAGGAATTCAGAATACGCCATGGAGGATCTTTGGGTGGTGGTGCTGTTCGATTGGAACATCTGCAGCATAAACACCAAGAAGATCGCAATGATGATCCAAAGCAGCAGGTTTTTGCTGAAATTCAAGGTTTCGACCTTTCCGTGACGCCCGGTTCCAAACCTCTGGAAAGAAGGGCTTCAAAACTATCTGTTCCGGACATGTAAGTGCTGTCCTGTCCGTGCTTCAAGGGTTCTCACCCATTGGCCATAGGCCCTTTACCCACCTCGACGGATCCCCGAGGCAAATAAGCTCAGGGCTGGGCTCGGCCTAATCACCAGCCGCACGGGGTCAACAAGGGGCCTGTCTTCCGCTTTCTGCCTACGCAGGCTTGGCTGTCCCGGATCCATAGAATAGACCGCTTCGCCGACGGACGGAATTGAGAAATCTCCCTTAATCCGCGCCAAAGACGCGAATTTCTGCGCCGGAGGACACCTGAACACCATGGGCAAGGCTGCCCGGGCAATCGCAGGCACCTTGCTCAAAGGTCCATCCGGGTCACAGGCCATCACTTGGGCGGCACGCCGCGCGCCAAGCGCCATCACCCAACAGGTCGTGTCAGGTTGGAAATTTTCATCTGCCGGGCGTTCAATCACAAATCTGTGATCCCAGTGCACGGATCCACCGGCTGGAAGGGCTTTTGCGCGGTCCCAGCGCTCCAAACCTCGGCATTCCCGGCACACCAACCAGGCTCTGCCGTCGCGGGTTGGGCGGATCAGGCATCCACCCAAGCTGACAGTGTGATCGGCGTCGTCCAAAGCGGTCTTGATTCGCGCTGGGTCGAGCGCTGCCCGCTGTCCGCCAACCCAGCCCAAAACCCGTCCCAAGACAGCCGCATGCGCGGGTGCAAGGGGTCCCGAACGGTCTACCCAGGCCAAGCCCAGCCTGGGATCAGGGCGCACAGAGGCCGTAACGAGCCGATCCAAGCGGGCTTCGTCAATGGTGCGCTGGTTTTGGGCCCGCTGCGCCTGGTCCAGTAGTGGAGCGGTCTGGCTTAAAAAAGTCGGATCAGCCCGCAATTGGCCGCGCGCCCGGCGGAGATCGCGATTGCTCGGATCCTCGGACCAGGGGATCTCCCGCTGGCGCAGGGTTGCGATCAACCGGCTTTTGCTGATCGACAGCAAAGGCCGCAGCAGACGCACGCCCGGTTGGTGCAGGATGGGCGCCATGCCCGCCAAGCCATGGGGACCGCTGCCGCCTTGCTGGCGCAAGGCAATGGTTTCAGCTTGGTCATCCCGGTGATGGCCGAGCAACAGATGCAAAATGCCCCGCTCCCGGCAGGCCTGTTCCAAGGCTTTCATACGGGCCTGTCGGGCGGCCTCCAAGATGCCACCGGTTCCGGCGGGCGGTGGATCGGACCATGTCAAACGCTGGGTGTCACTGCCCAACGCTCGGGCAGTGTGCTCGGCCTGATCCAACTCCGCTGCCGCCTCGACACGCAATGCATGATCAAAGCACAGCGTCAAGACGGTTCCGCCACGCTCTTGAGCCCATTGGCAGGCAAGCAGCAACAATGCTGTGCTGTCCGGCCCTCCGGACAGCCCAACGGCAAGAGAGGGCTGAGGCTCAAACGGCCCCAGGGCGGCCATCATTTGGGAAAACGCGGCAGCCTGAAGCGGCGTTTCATCCTCAGGCACAAGCGGAGTGGTTAGCGACACCCGACCCGTTGCATTTCGCTGCGGGCCCGGCGCTTGATCGGCTCCGGAGCGCCCGGGAATTGGGTGGACAAACGCGAGAAGGCAGCGCAGGCCTCCTGGGTTTTGTTGATCGCGGCCATGGATAGGCCAAGTTTCAACAAATTGTCCGGCGCTTTGTTGCTATCCGGATAGGATTTATAGCCTTCCAAAAAGGTCATCGCGGCCTGTTCGTAATTGCCGCGAATATAATAGGTTTCCCCCAGCCAATAAGCGGCATTGCCAGACAAGCCATTGGAGGGATTGGCATCCAGGAACGACCGGAAGGCTTGCTCTGCAGCGACATAATCCGCCCGGCGCAACAGTGAAAACGCATAGTTATATTGTTCCGCCGGGCTGCCATTCAGCAAGGCTTGGGGCGCAACACCAGCGGCCGGTGCGGCCTGCGGCGTGCCTGGCACATAGCCGAGTACCCCGGTTTGACCGGGCTGGGAACCCGCTCCGGCGACGGCGACCGGGGCCGCCCCTGGAGATGGCGTGAAGCTTTGGGCAGGAGGCACACCGGCTCCGCTGGTGCGTGGCGTCGCTGCACCGCCGCTCTCCAAGGCAATCAAGCGGGCTTCGGTATCTTCGGCAAACAGTTCGAACCGGCGCTTCAGATCTTGGGCCTCAAAGGCAGCACGCTCGGCTTGCCCGGTGGCTTGTTGCAGCAGGCTTTCCAATTCGGTCAGGCGCACTTGCAGCGCCCCAATATCGGTGGGATTTAAGCCTGCGGGCGACCCGACGGCACCCGCCCCACCGGAATAGACCTGGCCGGACAGGGCGTTGAGATCCCGTTCCAAGCGATCCAACCGAAAGGCCAGGGTCGATAGGTCTTGGGCCAGGGCGGGTAAGGGGGCAGAGGCCAGCACCACACCCGCAATCACGCCCGCTGCGACCAGACCGCGCCGTGCCATCCGGAACAGAGGAGCCGGACGGCCCAGGCTAGGGATCGAGAGGGTGGTGGTCATAGGGTCTCTCCCAAAGTCAACGCAGCAATCAAAATAGGATAGTCAGGCCCCGCAAGGCCACGTCTGGTCAGAGTAGCCAGGAAACGGGGCAAACAAAAGGCGGATCCTAAGGGGCTATCCCAAGAGGCTAATCCTTTGTGGCGATCCCAATAGACCACCCAAGAGTCAGAAAGGGCATCACCCTGGGGATGATGCCCTTTCCAAAATTCACGATGTCCAAGCGGACCGGATCAACCGGCGGGCAGAGACACACCGCGACGGTTTTGCGCCCAGCAGCTTTCGCTGGATTGTGCGCAGACCGGGCGTTCCTTGCCGTAGGTCACGGTCCGCAGACGGGTCGGGGACACGCCTTGGCTGACCAGGAACTCGCGCACGGCATTGGCGCGGCGCTCACCCAGAGCCAAGTTGTAATCCCGGGTGCCACGCTCGTCGGCATGGCCTTCCACGGTCAGGCTGTATTGGGCATATTGGTTGAGCCACTGGGCCTGACGCTGCAGAACAGAGCGGGCCTGCGGAGACAGGGTGAACTGGTCAAACCCAAAGAACACGCGATCGCCAACCACCTGCTGGAATTCAGCCAGCGAGCCAGCTGCGGGACCCGACGGAATGGGAGCCGGAGCGGTGGTGGCGCCGCCTCCATCATCGGAACCGGAGGAACAGGCCGCCAAGAACAGAGCGGCGGCCATGGCGAGAATTACAGAACCCTTCATAAGAGACTTCTCCCCAAGGTTTGGCAGGGTTACATCGGCGGGCGAGGAACTTTTCGAAAACCGAGTCGGCAGTCGGACGTGACCTCGAAGCAACGGTTCCGAAGGGCATGTCGCTCTGACATGCCGCGTTTGAACCAATCCCTTACCTTTTCGCTGATATCGTTGCAGAAAACAAGAGAAATTCACGCAAAGGCCAAATCTGCGTGATCCGAGTCGTTCTGCTTCAGACCGCCCTCCCGTCGCGCCAAAGAATCGCGCAGGAGGACCATCCGAAACAGGGCTTCTCGTCTTACGGCAAAAGCGGCGACCAAGCCGGATCCGAGGCCTGGGTCGGGGTTTCGATCCGGCGCTCATTCCGACCGGTCAGATCGATGCTGTACAGGCCGGTCTGACCGCCCGGTTGTTCCCGAAAGAACATCAACACCCGACCATTGGGCGCCCAAGTCGGGCCTTCGACCAAATAGCCTTCGGTCAGGATCCGCTCACCACCACCATCGGGACGCATGACGCCGATATAGAACCGACCGCCCTTCATTTTGGTGAAGGCGATCAAGTCGCCCCGCGGGGACCACACCGGCGTGGCATAGCGGCCATCGCCAAAGCTGATCCGGCGCACATTGCCACCCCCTGCAGACATGACATAAATCTGCTGCGAACCACCCCGGTCAGAGTTAAAGGTCACTTCGGAGCCGTCGGGGGAATAGGATGGCGAAGTATCAATGGCCGGATGCTGGGTCAGGCGCACCGACTGGCGGGTGCGCAGATCCATTTCATAGATCTCGGTATTACCGCTGCCCGCCAAGCTCATGATCACCTTATTGCCATCGGGTGAAAACCGCGGAGCAAAGGTCATGCCCGGGAAGTCGCCCAGCAATTCCCGGCGTCCGGTTTCAATGTTGAACAGGTAGACCCGGGGCACGCCGCTGAAATAGGACAGATAGGTGATCTCTTGGGCGGTCGGCGAGAACCGCGGGGTCAGCACCAGGGCTTCCCCATTGGTCAGGGTGCGCTGATTGGCCCCATCCTGATCCATGATCGCCAGTTGTTTGACCCGGTTGGTTTTCGGCCCGGTTTCCGCCACATAGACGATCCGAGTGTCGAAATAGCCGTCTTCGCCGGTCAGCGCCTTATAGATCTCATCGGAGATGATATGCGCCACCCGGCGCCAATTGTCCGTCTGAGTGATAAAGGCCCGACCAACCATTTGGGTGCCGCCAGCAACATCCCAAAGCCGGAAGGCCACCCGCAACCGGCCATCGGATTGCCGCTCGACACCGCCTTGAACCAAGCCCCGCGCATTGATCGCCCGCCAATCGGCAAAATTCGGCTGCTGGCTGAGACCGGACAGAGTCTGCAAATAGGCCGCTTGGTCGAGAATGCGGATCAGACCACTGCCGGAAAGGTCATTGGCAATGACACTAACAATGTCCTGCCCGGTTTGGATCGCTTCGGCGTCATCGCCGCCAAAATCGGTGATGGCCAGGGGCACCGGTTCGTCGGTGCCCTGGGTGATGTCGATGACCAATTGCGCCCGGGCCGAGGACAGCGGGATGGCCAGCACGGCAAGCAGCACCAACGCAAACAGCGCCATCCCGACGGGTGTCATTGACGCTTGGCGAAGGGACAGGGTGCGGGCAGATGGCCGGAACGGGCGGGCGGACAGTCGGGTCATGATCGGTCCCTTTTGGTGGTCAAAGGCGGGAAAATGGTGTCACGAACGAAACAACGGGCGGGCCACGCAGGGGAATGTGCGCGACGCATCGGATGCTTTCAACCGCTTTAGGGCAAGCTTTGCGCAGGAATTCGTCAAGGCCAAGGCAAAGCTCCCCTCTTCGCGCGTCCTATTGGTCAATGATGCCGGTCGGGTTGAAGCGCAGCTGGAAGCCATTTTGGAACACATCCCATTTGCTCGCCGGGATCGGCAGTGGCGAGGCGCGGTTGATCGCGGCCACAGCACTGCGGGTCAAGGCGGCATAGAACGGATCATTGGCCCAAGCCGGATCCGGTAAGGCTTGGGTCCCCGTAACGGTCCCATCCGGTGTGATGAAGACCTGAATGGTCACCACCATCTGGGAAATGCTCCGCCCACCAGCATTGTAGTTCCAGTTCTGCTCCACCTGATAGCGGATGGCATCCATTTCAGACAGGGTCAGGCGGTCTGAAATTCGTCCACCGGTATTGGCCCGCTGGCGGGGAACCGGCGCAGCGCTCGGTTGCTGCGGCCGCTGCTCGATCTGCTGCTGCATGGTGCCGAACAAGCGATCAAAGTCGTCCTGTTGCTGCTGGCGCGGCTGCGGCGCGGGCGGCGTTACAATCGATTGAAAGCCTTCTGGCGGGGCCGGTTTGGTCTGAATCCGAGGCTGGGGCGGGCCGCCAACCACAGAGGTATCCGGCTCCGGTTCGGGCTCCGGCTCAGGCTCTGGTTCCGGATCGGGTTCGGGCTCCGGTTCCGGCTCTGGCGGCGGCGGTGGGGCCGGTGGCTCCGGAGCTGGTGGTTCCGGCTCCGGTTCTGGCGGCGGTGGCGGCACCGGGGGCTCCGGCGGCGGCGGGGGCGGCTCGGGCGGCTCCTCTGGTTCCGGCGGTTCTTCGGGCTCGGGCGGCGGCGGTGGTGGCGGGGGCTCTTCCGGCTCGGGCTCGGGCTCCGGTTCTTCTTCCGGCTCCGGTTCTGGAGGCAGCGGCGGCTTTTCCTCCTCAGGAGGTTCCGGCGGTTCGACAGGGGTCGCATCGGGCCGGGAGGTGGTTTCCTCATCCAGCTCGGCCAGCTCGACCACAATAACCGTTTCTTCCACAATCGGGGTATCGGTGCGCCGGGGCACGGAGACCAGCGACACCAGCACAATCATGATGTGAAGCAGGATGGAGAAGAAAAGCCCGCGCAGCATCGGCGTCTATCCGCTCCGTCAGTTGGCCGCTTGGGGCGTGCCGGTGGCGGCATTGGCCCCTGTGACTCGGGGGCGGGTTACCAAAGCAACCTTGCCATAGCCAGCCTCGCGCAAGATGCCCATCACCTCCATCACCCGGCCATAGGCCACGACCGCATCGCCCCGGACATAAATCCGGGCGTCCGGATTGGCCCCGGTGACCGCTGCCATCTTGGTCAGGAATTCGGTCTCGGAGGCCGGTTCCTGCTGCACATAGATCACGCCATCGGCGGCGACCGTGACCGACAAGGGTTTGTCATCCTGTTCCAACGGCGGCGCGGAGGCTTGCGGCAAATCAACCTTAACCCCGGTGGCCAGCAAGGGGGCTGTGACCATAAACACGATCAACAACACCAACATGACATCCACCAGCGGCGTGACGTTGATCTCGGACATGGGCGCGCGTTTCGACCCGCGTCTGCCGCTGCGGCGGCGACCGCCCCCGCCTTGGACTGAGGCTCCCATCAGTCGTTGCCTTCCAACTGCCGGGACAGGATGGCGGAAAACTCGCTGGAAAAGCCTTCCAGCCGGGCCGCATAGCGATCCACATCATTGGAGAGTTTGTTATAGGCCACCACCGCCGGAATGGCGGCGATCAGACCCAGGGCCGTGGCAAACAGGGCCTCGGCCATCCCCGGGGCCACCGTGGCCAAGCTGGTGTCATTGGTCAGGCCAATGGCATAAAAGCTGTTCATGATCCCCCAGACGGTGCCAAACAGCCCGACAAAGGGGGCCGTGGACCCGGTGGTCGCCAAAACACCGAGACGGCGCTCAATGCTTTCCATCTCCCGGTCCAGGGTCACATCCATCACCCGCTCAATGCGTTGGCCAACCCCAAGCTTCGGGCCACTGCCGCCGGAGCGCCGCCCCGCCGATTGCCGCCATTCCCGCATGGCAGCAGCAAAGATCGCGCTCATGGGGTCGGCTGGTCTGGAGCCCATGCGGTCATAGAGGTCATCCAGGGAATTACCGGACCAGAATTTTTCTTCGAATTTGCTCGCCCGCTTGGCCAGATTGCGCAGCTTGAAGATTTTTTCAAAGATGATCGCCCAGCACCAGACGCTGGCCAGCGCCAAGCCAATCATCACGGCCTTGACCACCCAGTCGGCTTGCCAGAACAGGCTCATCAGGGACATGGAATGACCGCCATGCCCTGCTGCGCCGGCCGCAGCTGCCCCCGGACCGAAGCCTGCGGCACCAGCGGCCCCTGCCCCTGCACCCGCAGGCGCGACCCCTCCACCAGGGGACGGCGGCGGCGGTGGGGCCAGCCCCTCCCCTTGCACCGGTGTGGTCGGTGCGGCGTCGGGCAGAGGCGGTGCGGTTTGGGCCTGGGCATCGGAGATCAAATCGAAACCCGCAAGGGCGGACATCTGGTCCCAAGCGTGGTCAATCAGGACAAGCGCGTCGGAAAAAGCGAGATCCATAGCTCAAACAGGCCTTGTGGTCAGGGATGGGAAGGGGTGTTGGGCTTTGAAGGCGATGTCGAGGCACCAGAACTGGTCCCCGATTGCGCCTCTTGAGAGAGGCTCTCCAAAGCGGTCAGGCGGGAGCGAACCGAAGCCGGGATACGGGCCGGTCCGCCGGAAACAAGGTTGAGGCAGGCAATCCTCACGGAGACATCCGCAATCACCTCAGACCCTCGGAGCAGGGTCTGCTGCAAGATCATGCTGGCTGCCCCCATGGAGTGGGAGCGGGTTTCGACAATCAAGATATCATCCAGAACCGCCGGACGGCGATAGTCGATGGTCAGTTTTGCCACCGCAAAGGCGACTTTGGCCTCTTGCATCATCTTTTCTTGGGCGATCCCGACCAGCCGCAGCAGCTCTGTACGGGCACGCTCACAAAACTTCAAATATTCCGAGTGATAGACAATGCCACCCGCATCGGTGTTTTCCCAATGGATCCGCACCGGATAGCGATGGCACTCCCCGGCGAGCACGCCAGAAGTCGGCATTGGCGGCGTATCCTCGATGGATCCGGGCGCAGGGGGAAGGGTCATAAACCGTCCTCCCGGTGATCATCAAACGACAAGGGCATTTGGTCACCACTTGGCTTGGGCGGTGTCAGCCCAAGATGGCTCCATGCGCCGCGCGTCATCACCCGGCCCCGGGGCGACCGTTTTAAAAAGCCACGCTGGATCAGAAACGGCTCAATGACATCTTCCAAGGTGTCGCGCTCCTCGGCCAGGAACGCGGCCAAAGTCTCAACGCCGACAGGACCACCGCCATAATGTTCGGCCATGCAGGCCAAATAGCGCCGGTCCATGGCGTCCAGTCCCTGAGCATCCACATCCAGCCGCGACAGGGAAGCATCGGCAATAAAGGCATCCACCGGCAGGCGCTTGGCCACCGTGGCAAAATCCCGCACCCGGCGCAGCAACCGTCCGGCCACCCGCGGCGTGCCCCGGGAGCGCCGGGCAATCTCCCGGGCACCGTCTTCGGTCATCGGCAAGTCCAACAGGCGGGCTCCTCGGGCGACGATCTTGACCAGATCTTCGGTATCATAAAAATCCAATCGCAAGGGGATGCCGAACCGATCCCGCAATGGCGTGGTCAACAAGCCGGATCGGGTGGTGGCCCCCACCAGGGTGAAGGGTGCCAGATCAATCCGCACCGACCGGGCCGCTGGCCCCTCGCCGATGATCAGATCAAGCTGGAAATCTTCCATGGCGGGATACAACACCTCCTCTATGGCGGGATTTAGGCGATGGATCTCATCAATGAACAACACATCCCGAGGTTCCAGATTGGTCAGGATCGCCGCCAGGTCGCCCGCCTTGGCAATCATCGGGCCGCTGGTGGCGCGAAACCCAACCCCCAGCTCCCGGGCCGTAATCTGGGCCAAAGTGGTTTTGCCCAAGCCCGGCGGGCCGTGGAGCAACACATGATCCATCGCCTCGCCGCGCGCCCGAGCGGCATCAATGAAGACCTGGAGGTTTTCCCGCGCCCGGGCCTGTCCGACAAACTCCGCCAGCGCGCCGGGCCGCAAAGCCGCGTCCTGGCCCCCTTCCCGGTCTTCCGGACGCGGCGCGGGATCGATCAGGCGCTCTGTGTTCACCGAGCCGTCCTCCCGCCATCAAGCAAGGCCTTGCCCAACTCTTTCAGGGCCAAGGAGATCAGCTGGGCCGTCGGTGTTGCCGCTGGGCGCTCTTCGGCTATTCGGGTCACCGCCGTAAAGGCATCAACCCGGGCATAGCCGAGATTGACCAGGGCGGAGACGGCCTCCTCCACCGCATCCTCTTGGTCTTGATCGCCAGAAGCGGGAAGCGTTTCAGCAGCAGCGCTCTGGTCACCGGACACCGGTTCTGGCGCGGAGGTCGGGGCGTCTTGCGCCTCCTCTAAAGGTGCAGCACCACCCACCGGCATGGAGACGGCTTTGTCTTTCAGCTCGGCCACCACCCGACCGGCCAGTTTTGGTCCAACACCCGCAGCTGCTTTGATGGGAGCAGGATCACCGGCGACAATGGCTTTACGCAGGCGCGCCGGATCAGCGACTGAGAGAATGGCCAAGGCGGCTTTGGCCCCAACCCCTTGTACCGTCAGCAGCAAGCGGAACCATTCCCGCTCCGCTGCGGCGGGAAACCCAAACAGGTTGATGGCATCCTCTCGCACGACGGTTTCCACCGCCAAGCTGACCTCTTGACCGGAAAAACCCCGCAATTGGGCCGCCACTCGGGCCGGGCAGGAGACATGATAGCCCACGCCCTGGACGTCGATGACCGCCCAGCCTTCTCCGGTCTCAACCACCCGTCCGCGCAGCCTGGCAATCATCGCATGCCTCCGGCCAAAGCGCGGGTCAGTGCGGACGCATTGCCTCGGTGATGGGCATGGCAAATCGCCACCGCCAGGGCATCCGCCGCATCCGCCACCCAAACCTCGACGCCGGGCAACAGGCTGCGGACCATCATCTGCACCTGTTCCTTAGAGGCATGACCGGCCCCGACCACGGTTTTTTTGATCTGGTTCGGGCTGTATTCCGCCACCGGCAATCCGGCCAAGGCGGGGGCCAGCAAGACCGCGCCGCGGGCCTGGCCCAGTTTCAGGGTCGAGGTCGGATTGCGATTTACGAAGGTCTCTTCAATGGCCGCCGCATCCGGTGCCCAGGTTTCAATCACCGAGACAATGCCCCGATGCAAGCTGGCCAAACGCTCCGACAAGGGATCTTTATCGTCGGAGCGCACCACACCATTGGCGACAGGACGCAGGCGGTTGCCCTCTTGGGCCACAACCCCCCAACCGGTGATCCGCAATCCCGGATCAAGTCCCAGCAGCCGCATGGCGGCGCGTCCTCCTCCTGTGATGCGCCGCCATGGGGACGGCAAAGGGCAGGTGACACGGCAAAGCACCGCTTAAGCGGACAGGCTTTCCATCACCGCATCATCGATTTCATAATTCGCTGCCACCCGCTGCACATCGTCATTGTCATCAAGCACATCGAGCAGCTTCAGCAAGGTCTTGGCGTTGTCCGCATCCACCGGCACCGTCAAATTCGGCCGCCAATCCAATCGGGCGAATTCCGGTTCGCCCAAACCGGCTTCCAGAGCCGAGGACACGGTGTTCAAATCATCGGGCGCGCAATAAATGTCGTGGCCGTCTTCCGAGGATTCGACATCATCCGCGCCAGCCTCAATGGCGGCTTCAAGCACCGGATCCGCCTCCCCGGCCTCAACCGGGTAATGCACCAGACCGACCCGGGTGAAGTTGAAGGCCACGGAGTTGGTCTCGCCCATGGAACCGCCATTTTTGTTGAAGGCCGCCCGGACTTCTGCCGCCGTTCGGTTGCGGTTGTCCGTCAGGCATTCAACGATCAAGGCCACATTGCCCGGGCCATAGCCCTCATAGCGCATTTCTTCCAAAGTATCGGCGTCGGCCCCGCTGGTCGCCCGGGCCAAGGCACGCTCAATATTGTCCTTGGGCATGGATTGGGATTTGGCCGCCTGAATCGCGGCCCGCAGCCGGGGATTGGCATCGGGGTCCGGTGCGCCGGTCTTGGCGGCAACGGTGATTTCCTTGGCAAGCTTGGTGAACATCTTGGCGCGTTTGGCGTCCTGTCCACCCTTGCGGTACATGATGTTTTTGAATTTGGAATGGCCGGCCATGGTCCGGGGTCCTAGATTTTGTGGTCACTCTTTGCTCAGACTACAGGATCCCGTATTCAGATGCCAGACTGGCGTCTAAATCTATGGGCCCTACGTCGGGCGGCACTATAACGAGTGGGCGCGTTCAGGCAAGGCGGCTGCCGCGTTAAACCGCTGGCATGGCCGGGGCCAAGCGGCCCCCGAGCCGCACAGCTTCGGCCCGGGTGGCCAGTCCGGTGGCATCATCAATCTCAACAAAAAGGCCGCAAACCGTGGCCGGGCCATCGGCTGGCGACAGGCGCTCGCCGGGCATCTTGCGGACAAAGCGGGCCGTGGCGGCCTGCTTCTTCATGCCGATCACACTGTCATAATCGCCGCACATGCCCGCATCGGATTGATAGGCCGTGCCGCCGGGCAAAATCTGAATATCTGCGGAGGGCACATGGGTATGGCTGCCCACCACGATACTGGCCCGCCCATCACAGAAATGCCCCATGGCCATTTTTTCGCTGCTGGCCTCGCCATGGATATCGACCAAAATGGCATCAATGCCCCCTTTCAGCCGATAGGTGGACAACAGGTCATCCACCGCCCGAAAGGGATCATCCAGCGGATCCATGAACAGCCGCCCCATCACCTGGGCAACCAACAGCTTGCGGCCACGCCCGGCATCAATAATGGCATGCCCGCGCCCAGGGGTCTGGGACGGGAAATTGGCCGGGCGGATCAGCCGCGGCTCGGCATCAAAATGGGGAATAATGTCGCGCTGGTCCCAGGCATGGTTGCCGGTGGTCAGGACATCACAGCCCGCTTCAAAAAACTCATCGGCAATTTTGGGCGAAATGCCAAAGCCATGGGCCGCATTCTCGCCATTGACCACCACCGCATCCAGACCAAGATCCTCGCGCAGGCTCGGCAAGGCCTCCATCACCGCTGTGCGCCCGGTCCGGCCCACCACATCACCGCAATACAGGATCCGCATACCACTTCCTTATCGTCGCGCGACCGGTGCCAATGCGGCAGGGTGTCGCTCGGGGCCTAAAGCCCGCTTTACTCTCTGATCCGGTAGCTGGGCTGGCGCAAGCCACCCTCCCGGCGGGCCCAAATATCCCGCAACCGGGCCAATCTGTTGCTGGGGAACAATTGCCCACCCTGTTCGGTGACGATGCCATCCAGCCGCAAATCGGTGAATTCCTCGGGCACCTCGCCAATCGGGACCTGTTGGCAAGTAAAGGCCACCCCGATGGCCAGGACCGCCTCCCGGCTTTCGCGCAGCTGGGCCAGTGTTCGGTCATAATAGCCACCCCCTTGGCCAAGACGCCGCCCGTCCAGATCATAGCCGATCAAGGGCACCAACAGGACATCGGGCACGATTTCCGGAGCCTTCAGGAGTGGATGTTCGGTGCCGAAGGGGCCAGGCTCCAGCGCATCGCCTGGCACCCATTTGCGAAACAGCAAAGCCCGATCCGGCCCCGGCACCACCGGCAAGCACAGGCTTACCCCGCGCTCCAACATTGGCTCAGCCAGAAAACTGGGGTCAATCTCGCTGCCCTGTGCCCGATAGAGCGCCACAACAGCCTCGGCACTGGGCATGGTCATCGCCAACAGATGATCCGCCATTTGCTGGGCGGCGTCTCGGGTGCCGTCACTGCCGAGCCCCCGGGTGAAGGACGCTCGTTTTTTCCGCAATTTGGAGCGTAAGGCAGCCTTGAGGCCGCCGACATCGATCGAACCCGGCTCGGCGTGGCTGTCAGTGTTTTGGGGCGGAGAGCCCTGAACCATACCCATGGCCTTTATGGGGTGCGTCGGCCCTTTTGGCCGGCAGCGAAAAGAAAGGAGATCGGACAGCATAAGGGGAAGACGCGCGACGCGCGCTGGGTGTCCAACCTGAAGAAAACGCGGCGGGGCCATACCGGCCGTGTGCAAGTACGACCGCCTGTGGGCCGTAGGCACAACGTGGGTGCCGTGTACCCGGACCAGGGTCCGTGCAGGGACAGCTCCCTAATGAAACGTATAGCCCCCGGGGTGTGCAGCATCACGCACCGGACAGCGCCCGCCGTTGTCTAAGTTAGGACGCTTCTAGGGTTTGGGCAATATGATCAACACGGATGGCCACGGATTCAATTGCTTTGGCGACCCGTTCTTCAGCCCGACGTTGATCTTCTGCAGCTTGCACGTTGGCCCCTTGCGTTCCGCGCACCGTGTCGAGCTCGGCTCCGGCTTCCGTCAACTCATCGGCGATCAGCAAAGAGGTCATCAACAGCAACAAATCATGACTGACATGACCGCCCAGGCTGTCTTTCAACTCGCCACCACGCTCTTCGAGCATGCCTCCAAGCTTCATCAAACGTGATTCTTGCCCATCGTCACAGGCGACCCGGTAGTCGCGGCCATTAAAACTGATGCTAACGGTTGCCATGGATCCGATCCCGCTCTTGCCCTGTCTTTACTGTTCCAGAGCGGTGCGCAACCGCTCGATGGCACCGTCCAAACGACCGGAAACGGCGCGGGAAACGGTCTTTAGATTGTCGTAGTCAGTGCGCAGAGCTTCAAGTTCCTTGGTCATCTCCGGATCCACCACGGTCGCGCCCGCACCGCCTTCGCCGTCTTCGATTGACGCTTTGGCGGCCAGCACATCCTGCGCCGCCCCTTCCAGACGCACAACGGATAAGGCAAGAAGCTCGAGCGCTTCCTCAATTTTGGTCATGCGAGGCGGTGTGGTGTCAGTCATGGCCGTGCAGATTTCCTCCGCGCGACCGGAGGCTCCCTGTGGAAAACGGAGTTCAATGGAGGAAAGACTCTTCGCCCTCAGGGGACTACAATCCATTCCTGATAACTTGGGTTAGACTATGCCCGCTACGGACCAGAGCGTCAATTCCGATTGCACGGGTTACGCGTTACAAAGCCGGGTTTTCCGCCATGCCTTTGCCGCCACCGCAGCCTAAGCCTCCAACACCCAAAGCGCTTTGGGTCTCTGTGACCGATGGACCCACGGCCTGCTCCCTGGCCGCAGTGGCTGTGACGAAGCAGCAGAGTGTCGTTCTGACCGCGCCGGTCGAAGCGATCCTGAGCCTTGGTCCCAACCATCTGCCTGCGCTGTGGCTGCATGCGCTCACCAAAGTGCCGGAGGCCGCCCCCTGGCTGCGCCTGGCAGTGCAATGCGGCGCCCATCCGGGCATGGCCCAAGCGGTTCTGGGCCTGAAAGCCGACCACACCCCAGGCACCCAAGCCTTGGACAGCCTCGTTCTGGCCCGCCTGCCTGACGCCGCCGAAGCGGCCCTAAAGGCCATCGCCACCGAATTGGGGGTAGAAATCTTATCCGAGACCGCGCTCGGAACGATTGTGGACTTGCCGCCGGGCTCCGCTCAGGACAGAGTAGCGGCTCTGCTAGACACTGTTCCGTCTTGAGCTAGGCTGCGGTGACAATTTAACGATTGGCGTCAGTTGTCGTCGAATATGCTCAGACATGTCTTTCCTCCGCCTTCCTGAAGCAGTCTAATTTTCATCTCGGTGACGTCATCCATTAAAGTGTCACCGCAGCCTAGAGGTCCCCGCGCCATGGCGTTGAGTTTCACCCAGCTTTATTTGATCACCCCGCCCTCCCTGCCAGACCTAAAGGGCTTTGCCGATATGCTGGACAAAACCCTGGCCGCAGCGGCGGGCTGCGCACCGGGGACCGGTGTGGCCTGCTTGCAGATCCGGCTGAAGGCCGAAGACGGCGAAAGCCCAGCCGAAGAGGCCGAGATCCGGCGGGCGATCGATCTCCTACAGCCGATCTGCCATCGCTACGAAATCGCCGTCATCCTCAATGACCTGCCCGACTTGGCGGCTGAAACCGGCTGCGATGGGGTCCATGTCGGACAGGGCGATGCCCCCTATGCCCAGGCTCGGAATCGGATGGGCGATGGCCGGATCGTCGGCGTGACCTGCCATGACAGCCGCCATTTGGCCATGGAGGCTGGCGAAGCCGGGGCCGACTATGTCGCCTTCGGGGCCTTCTTTCCGACCACGACCAAGGCGGCAAAACATCAGGCCTCGCTCGATCTGTTGTCCTGGTGGAATGAGACCATGGTGATCCCCTCCGTGGCCATTGGTGGCATCACTTTGGACAACGCCGCCCCCTTGGTGGAGGTCGGTGCAGACTTTTTGGCGGTCAGTGCCGGAGTTTGGGCAGCCCCCACCGGACCGGTCGCCGCTGTGGAAGGCTTTTCCGCCTTGTTCGCCGCCCATCCGCAAGAAGTGGCGGATGCTTAAGCGAAATACCTAGTTGGTTGGTGCCCACAGCACCGCCTCAATCTCCGCAGCCCCGCTGCACGCCATCACCAGACGGTCAAACCCCAGGGCGATCCCGGCACAGTCCGGCAGTCCATGGGCGAGCGCGGCCAGAAACTCCTCATCCATGGGCAGCGGGTCGCCATAAAGCGCCTGCCTTAGGGCGGCATCGGCCTCAAAACGGGCGCGCTGTTCCGCTGCATCGGTCAACTCCCGAAAGGCGTTGGCCAATTCTAAGCCTCCGGCGTAAAGCTCAAAGCGTTCCGCCACCCGAGGATCCACCGGATTGCGCCGGGCCAGGGCGGCCAGAGGCGCGGGCCAGTCATAGAGAAAAACCGGTTGATCCAGGACTGCGAGGGCAGGCTCAACCCTGTTGAGCATCAGGCGGAAGAACAAATCCTCCCAGCGGTCTTCAGCGGCATTGCTTCCAGACGGCAACAGTCCGGCGGCCAAGGCAGCCTGGCGCAAGGGCGCTGGATCAGGCTCTTCCCCCGGTCCGAGCTCCGCCGTGAAGCCCGCCAAAATGTCTAAACCGGTATGGCGCTGAAAAGCCTCGGCCACGGAAAGGCGCACAAAAGGTCGCGCCAGATCGATCTGCCGACCGTCCCACCGAAACTGCTCCGCCCCCGTGGTGGCCTGCGCGGCGGCACGACACAGAGCCTCGGTCTCGTCCATCAGGTCGCTCAAGGTCGCCCCCACCCGATACCATTCCAACATGGAAAACTCCGGATGGTGGGTTGCGGAACGCTCGCCATTGCGGAACACCTTGGCGATCTGAAAAATCCGGCTCTCCCCGGCGACCAACAGCTTTTTCATGGTGAATTCTGGGGAGGTATGGAGCAGACGCGGCAAGGAGCCACGATCCGGATCCTCCAAGATGGTCCGGAACACCCCCAAATGCGGCTCCATCCCCGGACAGAGCTGCAGGATCGGCGTTTCGACCTCGGTATAGCCGCGCTGCTCGAAAAACCGGCGCACCGCGCTCCGAACCGCGATCCGTGCGGCCCGGGCTGTGCTGTCTTGGGCATAGACCTCCGGATGCCACCAAGGCCGGTTTTGGCGATCAGTGGTCATCATCTGCTCTTTCTTTCGCGCAGCAAAAGCCGATCACAACATTGCCTCCATAGAAACGACCTGATAGGGTCCGGCGCGTTTTTGCTCATCCTAAAGACGGGTCCCGACCCTGGACTGGCCCTTTGCGGTGCCCCTCGTCCGGCTCGGTCCGACCCCCGCAACAGGCATCCGATCCATGAAAATCCAAGCCAACACCATCCGCCCAGGCATGGTCCTGGACCACCAGAACCGTAAATGGTCCGTTTTGAAGATCCAGTTGATCACCCCGGGCAAAGGCAGCGCCTTTATTGCCGTGGAAATGCGCGATCTGGACACCGGAAACAAGACCAATGAGCGTTGGCGCACCGCCGATACGGTGGAACGCCTGGAAGTGCGGGAGCGGGATTGTACCTATTTGTTCGAAGATGACACCGGCTTCACCTTCATGGAGAAGGACACCTACGAACAATTCACCATGCCATCGGATTTGCTCGGCGATCAGGCAGCTTTCCTGCAGGACGGCATGGAAGTGATCGTTGAATTCATTGAAGGTGTGCCGGTTTCGGTCAAACTGCCCGCCCATGTGGTCTTGGAAGTGGTGGAAGCCGATGCGGTGGTCAAAGGCCAAACCGCGTCGTCGTCCTATAAGCCCGGTGTGTTGGAAAACGGCCTAAAAGTCATGATCCCACCCTTCATTGAGGCCGGGACCAAGATCGTGGTCAACACCACCGATTGCACCTATGTGGAGCGGGCGAAATAGGCCCCGAGCCTCCCCGCAGTTCCTCTCCAATTCTTTGTTTTTGAAGGACATCCGATGGCTGCCTTTCGGTCCGCCAATATCAACGTCATGGTTGCTGCCGCACAAAAAGCCGGACGCAGCCTGACCCGCGACTTCGGCGAGGTCGAAAATCTCCAGGTCAGCCGCAAAGGCCCGGGGGATTTTGTCAGCAATGCGGATCTGCGGGCGGAAAAAATCGTCCAGCAGGAATTGCGCAAAGCCCGTCCGAAATTCGGCTTCCTGATGGAAGAAGGCGGCACGGTCGTCGGTGAGGACCCAACCCGGCGCTGGATCATCGATCCCTTGGATGGCACGACCAATTTCCTCCATGGCCTGCCCCATTTCGCCGTGTCCATCGCCTTGGAAGAACGTGGGGAGATCATCGCAGGCGTGGTCTATAACCCGATCTCCGATGAGCTGTTCACCGCCGAAAAAGGCAGCGGTGCGTTTCTGAATGAGCGCCGGATCCGGGTTTCCGGTCGGACCGCCCTGGAAGACAGCCTGTTTGCCACCGGCATTCCCTTCCGGGGTCGCGGCGATCATCCCGGGTTTGTCAAACAGCTGGCCAAAGTTATGGCCGTGTCCTCGGGCGTGCGCCGCTATGGGGCGGCTGCATTGGATCTCGCCTATGTGGCGGCGGGCAAATATGAAGGATTTTGGGAAGAGCGGCTGTCACCCTGGGACATCGCGGCCGGGGTGCTGATGGTGCGCGAGGCCGGTGGTTTTGTGACCGATTTCGCCGGCAAAACCGAGGTCATGAGCGAAGGCTCCGTCGTTGCCGCCAATTATGCCATGCACAAGCCCCTGCTTTCTTTGTTGAAGCCGTCTTGAGCCCGGCTCTCGGAATGGTATAGTGCGGTTTGTGGGGGTCGACCCGCCGGTGATGGCGGGCCTGCTTCGGCACATCCTACTGTCCAGCCGGGAGAATACGGTGACTGGGAAGACGGAACCAACCTGCAGATCACGCTGTGGGTTCTCTGCCACGATGCATACACCCCCTTATCGCCTCTCTTCGGCTTCACGGCCCCTTTTAGCCTGGGCTGTCGGCCTTGGGCTCGGCTTAAGCCTTGCCGGTGCTTTGATCGCAGGCCCTGCCCCAGCCCAAGCACAAGACTTTGTGTATGCGGGCGGTTTCGGCCAGGAATTGAAACCAACCGAGCATCTGTTTGGCCTGAACCCCTATACCGTGGTCATTGGCCCCGGCGGGGTCGGTGCCGATGGCTTGCGCATGCCCGATGGCACCATGCCGCGCTCCTATGGTCCCACAGACACGCAAGTGCTCTCTCCATGGGGTGGCGCGCCGGTGGTGGCATCGCCAAACCTGCCCCAGCAACCGCGCAGCCAATCCTTCCTGCCCAGCACGCCACCGCCACTGCCTGCGGCTCCGACACCGGTGGCCGCCACCCCGGCACCATCGACAACGAACACCACGGTGGCAGCGGCCCCGGCGGTCTCCGTGCCCGAGCCGCGCCGAGAGCCTGCTTCAGCGATCCCGGATCCGGCCCCAGCGGATGACGGACCGGTAG
Source organism: Rhodospirillaceae bacterium (assembly GCA_049604415.1). GTDB lineage: Bacteria > Pseudomonadota > Alphaproteobacteria > Rhodospirillales > Rhodospirillaceae > JBMYTN01. The sequence goes on from JBMYTN010000035.1 coordinate 32,294, forward strand.
CCAATGCTGGAGCCGGTGGCGGGTCCAGCTTGCCCCCTGCGGAAAACCCCGATGCGGCCCCGGAACCAGTTGCCAGCACGGACACCGCAGAAATGCCCGGACGGCTCGGCGCAGACAATCGCCCCGCAGAACCGGCAACCGCCAATGTCACCGTTCCCGATGTGAAGCCGCCGCCGCGTCCCACCGGAACCGCGCCGGAACCGGCCCGACCGACCTCGCCCCGACTGGCCGCCGGTCCGGCGGGCACCAGCCTCAGCGACGTCCCGGCACCCGCTCCCCGGACCACGCCTCCGGCAACGTCAAGCGGCTCCAGCGGTGGTGGCCTGGCCGCAGGCCCGCGCCTGTCCACCGGTCGGGTACCGATCCCGCCGCCGTCTGGCACCGAACCGAGCGTTGCTCCGGTGCCAGAACGCCCGGATCGCCCGGTCGTTGACAACACGCCGGATGCTCCGGCGGACGGGGAACCGCAACAGGTCGCCTCTGCGGACACCGGCTCCAGTGATGAACAGGTCGCAACCCGTACTGCTCCGCCGGAAGCGCCGTCGCGGATGACGATTTCCTTTGAGCCCGGCGAAACCGATCTGCCGCCCTCGGCCAATGACAGCCTGACCCGGGTGGCCCAAGTGCTGAAAGCCAACCCGGGCTTCCGGGTGCTTCTGCGGGCCTATGCCTCCGACCCCGATAAGACCGTTGCCCGCGCCAAACGAGCCTCCCTGACCCGGGCTTTGAATGTGCGCAGCAAGCTGATGGATGAGGGTATTATGAGTGCCAGCATCGAAGTCCGCGCCATGGGGCTAGATGCTGGGGATGATCCGGATGATCCGGACCGGGTCGATGTCCAGATGCTTAATCGGTAACGCCTCTGTCGGTTAGCCCTGTGCCGGACCGCTGTCCGGTCGCCTGTGCCTTTGATCAGCGTCCAACCCGTCGCGAGTGTCCATGACCCATCCCCGCCGTTACCTGATCCGCATGGTCGCCTTCCTCTTGGTGGTGGGCGCTGTGGTCGTGATCCTGTCCGGGGGTATCCTGCCCTTTTTCCTCTCCAACCCGGTGCTCAACGGCGTCATTCTCGGCGTCATCCTGCTGGGGATCATCTTGAACTTCCGCCATGTCACGAGCCTGTTTGGCGAGGTGGCGTGGATCCGGTCTTTCAGGGAGAATAATCAGGATACCGGCGAGATCGAGCCCCGTTTGCTTGGCCCGATGGCGACCATGCTCAAGGACATGAACAGCCGCAGCCGGGAACGCCGGGGGGAAGCCGGGCGGATTACCCTGTCTGCCGTGGCTTTGCGCTCCTTGCTCGATGGCATTGGCTCGCGACTCTCGGAGAACCGCGAAACCTCGCGCTATTTTGTTGGGCTCTGTGTGTTCCTCGGGCTGCTCGGCACCTTTTGGGGATTGCTCGACACGGTCGGCTCCATCGCCAATGTGATCGGTAAGCTCTCGATCATCAGCGATGACGTCACCACGGTGTTTGCCGATCTGAAAACCGGCCTGGAGGCCCCCCTGGCGGGCATGGGCACGGCGTTTTCCTCCTCCCTGTTTGGCTTGGCTGGATCCCTGGTGCTCGGCTTCCTCGATCTTCAAGCCGGGCAAGCGCAAAACGCATTCTACAATGACCTGGAAGACTGGCTGTCCGGCCAAACCCGGCTGAGCTCCGGTGGCGGTGTCAGCGGCGATGGCGATCAATCGGTCCCGGCCTATATCACCGCGCTGTTGGAAAAAACCGCCGACAGTCTCGATGACCTGCAACGGACCATTGCCCGCACCGAAGAAAGCGGCCAAGCCACCAACACCCAGATCCGGCGGATGGCGGAGACCATGACCACCTTGACCGACCAGATGCGCACGGAACAAGCGGTGCTGCTAAAGCTGGCGGAGACCCAAGCCGACTTGCGCCCGGTTCTGCATCAGATTGCCGAGCGCATGGCCGCTGAAGGCGATCCCAAGGCCCCAGCGGCCGGGTTGGACGACGCGGCAAAGGGTCATTTGCGCAATATGGATGCGGCGGTGACCTATATGGCCAATCACTTTGTTTCCGGTCGGGAGCAAACCCTGAAGGAATTGCGCGGCGAGATCAAAATGCTGGCCCGGACCATTGCCGCGACCGCCGAAAATCGTCGGGACGGGATGTAAAGGGAGGCCTGATCCATGGCGACTCTCGGGTCTTCCCGACGCGGACGCTCCCCCTTCGACATTTGGCCCGGCTTTGTCGACGCCCTGGCCACCCTGCTGATCATTATCATCTTTGTGTTGATGGTCTTCGTCCTGGCCCAATTTTTCCTCGGCCAGGCGCTTTCGGGGCGGGATCAGGCCCTGGAGCAGCTGCGCACCGAAATCTCCCGGCTTCAGGATCAAATGGGCCGGGAGCTCAACAATATTGCTGATCTCAAACTGGAACTGGCCCAAGCCAATTCCCAACTGCTGGCCGCCAATGCTCGGATCGAAGCCCTGAGTGGTCAAGTCCGCGCCGGTGCGGACACCAACCGCATGCTCGACCGCATGCAGCAAACCCTGATCATCGCCAATGAAAAGGCCTTAAAGGCCGAAGAGCAGGCCCAGGCGGCCCAAGCCCAGATCGCTTTGTCCCAGGCACAGGCTGAGGAGGCCGAAGCCCGCGCCGTTCAGTTGCTGGCCGATATCGCCGCTCTGGAAGCCCTGAAGGCAGAGCTAGAGGAGGAGATCCGGCGCCGCGATCTGACCCTTAGCGATCAGGATGACCGCTTGCAGGACTCCCTCTCCCGCCTGAAAGAAGAGCAGGAGCTGTCAGCAGAGGCCCGGGCACAGGTGGCCCTGCTGCGCCAACAGATCGCCTCCTTTGAGTTGGAAATCGCCCGCTTGAACGACGTATTGGAAGCCAGCGAACAAGCCAATGCGGAAAAGGATGTCCAGATCGCCAATTTGGGCGAGCGCCTGAACGCCGCCTTGGCCACCAAGGTTCAGGAATTGCGCCGCTATCGGTCCGAGTTTTTCGGGCGGCTGCGCGACATTCTTGGTGGCCGGGACGACATCCGCATCGAAGGCGACCGCTTCGTTTTCCAATCCGAGGTGTTGTTCTCCAGCGGTTCCGATCGTCTTCAGGCCGGGGGTCAAGAAACCTTGGCATCCCTCGCCCAGACCCTGCTGGAAATCTCCGAGGCCATTCCCGGCGATATTGACTGGATCCTTCGGATCGACGGCCATACGGATAAGCAGCCGATCTCCACCTCTGCCTTTCGCTCAAACTGGGATTTGTCAGCGGCGCGGGCCATCAGCGTGGTGGAGTTCCTGATCGAGCAAGGGGTGCCTGCAGAGCGGCTCGCGGCTGCGGGGTTTGGCGAATTCCAACCCATCGTGGACGGTGAGTCCGAAGAGGATTTCGCCAAAAACCGCCGCATTGAGATGAAGCTGGACCAACGCTGATCCATTCGGGCCAATTTTGTTGCAATTCTGTGCAGAATCCCGTTGCACCGCACACCGGTTTTCCGTATAAGGCCGCTTCTTTCCACGGAGACGGCCCGATGAAAAACGACATCCATCCTGAATACAACGAAATCACCGTCATCATGACGGACGGGACCGAATTCAAGACCCGCTCCACCTATACCGGTGGCGATACCTTGCGCTTGGACATCGATCCGAAGTCCCACCCGGCTTGGACCGGTGTGCACCGCTTGTTGGACTCGGCTGGTCAGCTGGCGAAGTTCAACAAGAAATTTGCCAATTTCGGTCTGAAATAAGCTCTGGCATCTTAGCCACAGTCTTAAAGCTGCAGACAGCTCAACGGCGCGGATCCCGGATCCGCGCCGTTTGTCATTATGGGAGCGGTAGATACCAACCCTCTGAAAAGCCAACGCTTTCTCAACAGGTCTACAGACCTCTTCCTGGATGCCTATGACGCCTGTTAGGCCAGATGGGCTATGGTATTTTTGTCAACAATCCCTGAGATTGTTAGCAGGTCTGACATCCCCGGTGATGTTCGTTAATTGGAAATCAACGGCGACGACCGTACATTAACAAAGTGCACTGCAGCAGTCCGACATGCCCCTGATCCGGGCTCCGTGGGCCGCTTGGCGTTTTGAAGACACCCCTTTCTTGATTGGCGGACAGGCAGGCAAGGTCCCCATGGCATCGGTCACCCATTTCGAAGTCTATGTCCTGGAAGGACATCAATGGACGCTCCAAGGGCGGTTCATTAGCAACGAAAAGGACAAGGCCGTCGAGGAAGCCAAAAACCTCGAAGCCCATTTAAAGCTGCCCGCCAAGGTGGTTAAAGAGCAACTCGATACCGTCAGCGGCCTGTCCAATGAAACCGTGATCTATGTCAGCTACCGGGCCAAGGCCGCCATGCAGGCGGCCCGGGATGAGGCAAAGCGCGCTCGTTCGGCGGCGGTGGCCAAGGGTGGCCCTCAGGGACTGCGGCCCAACGCCAAAATGCCGAAGGATTTGGAACAGTTCGCAGGCTATCAGTTCAATGATAATCCAGGCAGACGCACCGCCGTGGGGCGGAATTTAGGGGATTTTGTTGGGCGTTTGATCATGGTTGTGTTGGCCGCTGTTGTTTTGGCTGCAGGCGGAACAGCCCTCCTTCCGATGGCGATCAATTTGGTCAATCTGGGCGGTGCGCGCCTTACCGTCATCGATGTGGATACGCTGTTCCTGATCTTCCTGGCCCTGTTCACCCTTTTCGCCTTTCTATTTGGGGCGAAATCCCTGCCCAAAGCCTGGTCGCATACCAAATTGGTCAAGGGCAAGCAGCCCTCCCTCTATACCCAGATGCTCACCTCCATGACCGGTGCGGTGGCCGCCGCCGAAGAAGAGGCGAAGGTCAATTCAGCCCTGCAGAAAAAAGCCAAAGACAAGGACAGCAGCGGCGAAGACGATGATATCGACCCAAGGCTCGATCCGTCCTCCGACCAATTTGATCCCGTCGCCTTGATGGAAGAAAATCTGGCCGATTTCGACCCGGCTGAGGAGCGGCGTCAAGCCCGTGCTGAGGAAGAGGAACGCCGCAAAGCCTCCGAAGCCAGGGCCAAGGAAGAGGCGGAAAAAGAGCGCCAGCGCAAGGAAGAGCTGGAGCGGCAAAACGCCGCCGACAAGGCTCGCCAGGAAGCCGCCGAGGCCAAAGTTGACGGAGCCCGCGACAGCTTGATGGGCTTCTTGGGCGGCACGGTTGCCACCTTGAAATCCGTCCGTCCGCAATTGGACGTGTTCCAGCGCTTTGGCGTTAATCTCTATCTGGCCGGAGCCTGTGAGGCGGTGGTCAAGCAACATCAGCTTGATGAGCCGACCTATGGGTCTTTGCTGAGCGAGACCTTGGAAATCATGGGCGCCAAACCCGCTGTGGCGAAAATGTTCCGGGAAAAGCTGGAAGAATATATGGTCGAACCGCGCTATCAGCAGATGGTCCATGCCGGACGGGATGCCATGATGGTGCAACTGACCAAGGCGGGCGATCCTTTTTTAGGGTTGTCCCGGGTTATGGATGATTGGGACGCCCCGCAAAGAGATACGGCCGATGCGGGCGGCACCATGGCGATCGTGTTCACCGACATGGTTGGCTACACCAATATGAACACGCGGCTGGGGGATTCCGTCACCCGGGATGTGATGCGCGCCCATAACGCCATCATCCGGTCTGCCTTGTCTCGGTTTGAAGGCCGGGAAGTCAAACATACCGGCGATGGCATTATGGCCGTGTTCCCCGTGGTATCTCGGGCGGTGGAAGCCATGGTCAGCGCGCAACAGGCCATCCAGACCCATAACAGTCAAAACCCCGACCGTCAGATCAATGTCCGCATTGGCATCAATGCGGGCGAGCCGATGCATGACGAGGGGGATTATTACGGCATCGCGGTAACGATTGCTGCCCGGATCTGCGCCCGCGCCGCCGGGGGCGAAATCCTGGTCTCCGCAGTGGTGCGCGAGCTTAGCCGGGGCACCACGGTGCCCTTCGCCGAGAAAGGCGTTGTCGTCCTGAAAGGCATGGCCGAGCCGCAGCGGATTTATACGGCTGGAACAGTGGTCTCGGTCGACGATGGACCTATCGCAAGCGACCAGGATAATGCGGAAACCGCCGCGCAGACCGAGGGGACAGCGCCGGTCCAAGCCGATGCGCAAACCGCGCAGGACAGTGCTGAGAAGCCCTCAACGGCGGCCTGATCTGGCCTTGCTTGGCCGGGTCTCGCAGGCACAATCTGAGAAAACAAATTTTCTTGACAGCATCGCCGCCCTAACCCAAATAGGCATCGGATGCGCCCGAATGGGGCATCTGCATAGGGAAGTGGGCGCCGAATGCGGGTCTGTTTCTGGTCACTGACAGGGTTGGAGCCATCGACCCATGACGTTTGGTGACTGCCGCTGGTGCGTTCCTCCCGCTCGACCAGGCTCGATGGATGTCCATGAGCCCTCACATGTCGCTTCCAATGGAGGATATGACCATGCGTAATTTTGACCTCTCCCCCCTGCATCGCTTTGCCGTCGGCTATGACAATGTCAGCCGTTTGCTGGACTCTGTGTCCCGGCTCGATGATCAGGCGGTGGCTTACCCGCCCTACAATATCGAAAAGCTGGACGAGAATGACTACCGCATCACCATGGCGGTGGCCGGGTTCTCGGAAGCCGATCTCGACATCACCGCACAGGAAAACACTCTGGTGATTTCCGGCAAAATCGCCCGTCCGGACGATGCGCCGAACCAAACCTTCCTCTATCGCGGCATTGCCGGTCGCGCCTTTGAGCGCAAGTTCGAACTCGCCGACCATGTCAAAGTCGTCGGTGCCCGGCTGGAAAACGGCCTGCTGCATGTGGATCTGGTGAAGGAAGTTCCGGAAGAAAAGCAGCCGCGCAAGATCGCCATTGGCGGTGCGCAGGCTGCGGCTCCGGCGCTGGAAACTCAAGCGGCCTAAGCAAAAGGGCGGGCCCGGATGGGCCCGCCCTTAAACTTTTTACAGCCCTCGCCGGGCGCCGCTTATCGCGGCTTGGCCTCGCCCTCAATGGGCTTGCCGAGCCCTGCGGGCTCGGAAACCA
>JBMYTN010000036.1:0-39204 GCA_049604415.1 Rhodospirillaceae bacterium
AGGACAGTGAATCACGCCAGAAAGCCAAACGCAAATCGCAAGAAAACTAATCCATACGACCCGTTTTCCTGCAATTTCGATTACTTGAAGTGCCTGAAATCCTAAACGTTTTCATACGCTTGAGAATTCTTCACAGGCTACTAAAGAGGGGTGTAGGATCAAAAAACTGCGTCCTCCCTCACCCCAACCGCGTCTCCACCTGATCCGGGGCGACGACCTCAACCTTGACGCCGTCGGACAGGTCAAGAGCTTCGCGGCCAAAGCGCAGCGGGGTGGAGAATGCTTCCTGCGTCGCTTCGACCAAAGCCTCGGCGCGGTCGCTCTGCACCAACACCGCAAACAAATCTCGGTCCAGCCGCGCCAGCAGGTCGGAATCGCTCATCGCCCCGCGAATGCGGCGGATCACCTTCTTAAACAGCCGCTTCTCTGCGCCCTCGCCAATCTTGGCTAGGACCCCATCCAGATCGGTCAGGCCAATGCGGACCACCCCAATGCTCGGGGTCTCGCCGCGCTCCTTGGCTCCAGCCTCTAGGGCAGAGCGGACCCGGCCTAAGAACATGTCCATATTCGGCAGACCCGTATCGGCGTCATAGAGTGCCTTGCCGCCGCTGGCGGTGCGCATCAGAGCCTCCAGGCGTTTGGAGACGATCTTCAGGAGCGTGCTGGCGACCTGGGCGTTGTCTTGGATCAGGCGGAAGAAGATCTCGGCGGAGATCCGCAGGGCCTCAACCTCGGTGGCGGCCTCGACGGTGGCGGTGCGCGGGGCTTCGCACAGCAAGGCCAGCTCGCCGACCAGATCGCCCGGCTTGCGCTGGGCCACCGTGCGCGGGCCTTCCTCGGTCTCCAGCACAATGTCCACCGTGCCGCTCATGATCACATAGGCATATTCGCCGACCCCACCCTGGCGCATGATCACCGAGCCGGGGCTGTAGGTCTTGCGGTCGCCGGTGAAGGCCAGCAGCTTCAAGGTCGATTGGTCCAGATCGGCAAAGAACGGCACATTGGCCAGCATCCGGGTTTCTGCGCCCAGACCCTGGGCGGTGCCCTCCAGCTCGGCCTCGGCCTCCACCAGCTCGGGCGCAGTGGGGGTCGGCTCTTCCGGTGCGGCCTCTTCCACCGCAGCAGCCGCGTCTTCATCCTGCGCGCCCTCTCCATGGAGCGTGGTCAGGCGGCCCTTGGACAGGCTGTAAACCGCATCGAAGCTTTCTTCTTCCTCGACAAAGCCATCCACCCAGACCAGCCCACGATCCTTCTGGAACTCTAACAGCTGGGTCAGGATCCGGGCCCGGGCTTGGCCGTCTAAGGAGCTGAGGGCCTCGTTGACGATCATCATTTTCGGCTCTTTGAGCATGCCCCGTGCCAGCACCACCAATTGGCGCTGTACGGTGGACAGCCGCTTGCCCGCCACCCCGACATCGCTTTCCAGGCCCAACGCGACCACCGCATCAAACAGTTCCAGCCGGTCGACCACATCGCGCAAGGCGTCCCGGACTTGGCTGTTGGCCCCTTCCTTATTGATGGCGATCTTGCCGAACAGGATGTTCTCCCGCACTGAGGCCGCGCAGTTATACTCGCCCTCGCTATGGAACCAGACCGGCATCGCGCCATTGGCGGCCCCGGTGACCACCTGCTGGAACACCCGGCGGGCCTCCAGGATCTGGTCGCGCAGAGTATCCGTCAGAATGCCGAGGCGATGCTGGGCCGGGACCAGACGGAAGGACAGGCCAAGCAGCCGGTCCCGGTCCTCCCGCGACAAAGCGGTGATGCCTTTTTCCGAGGTCGCGATCTGGTGAATGCGCTGGAAGTCCGGCATCTGGTCAGCGTCAAAAAAGGCGAAGCGCTCAAAAAAGTCATGGCCCGGCGGCAAATCGCGGAACAGATCGATCATCAGTCCGGCGGTTTTCAGGCCCGCCCCCACCAGGCCGTCTTCCAACCCGACCTGCTCCAGGGTTTCGCGCATCACCGGATGGGTGCCCAGGCTGTCGGGATGGAAGGCCTCGTCTTCCGACGCGCCAAACAGGATGTTCTCCGCCACGCTGGCATTGACCAGATAGCTGTCCGGATCGAAATGCTCGACCAAGCTGGCCAGCTCATGCTCCTCGAGCATTTGCGAGAATTCGTGCCGGGCCTCCATAAACCGCGCCGTCAGGGCCTCAAGCTCCGGGCATTGCGGCGCATTGAGATCGCCGGACAGGGACAGGGTGCGGCGCAGCCCCATGTCGAACACATCATCAAGCAGGCCGACCCGCTCCAAAACCTCCAGCACCCGGGGCGGTAGGACGGTCTCGCCCTTCGCCGTGCCCTCTAGCCCGACCCAGTCGGACTCAATGGCTTCCAGGGAGTTGCCCGAGGCCTTGGCTTCGCGCAGGATTTTCGGGTCGGTTTCCGGCGGCGCGCTCAGCGGCTGGTGCTTCAGGCCATAGAGCAGGGCATCGCGCAGGCTGCCCGAGCGGATGAAGGACTCGCTGTCCACATAGGCGATGTCGCGCCCGGTGACGGTTTCGGGCAGGCTGGCCAGATCGCGGGCCCCGATGGTGATCTTGCCACCGCTGGGGAAGATCTGCCGCCCCATCAGCCGGGCCAACTCGCTGCGCCCACCGCCGGTGGGGCCGGTCAGGGCCATATGGCTGGTCAGCGGGGCGGAGAAATTGACATTGTCCACCGCCCTGGTCTCATCGCCCTCCAACACCAGATTGGCCGCAACCAATTGGCCCTCCAAGGGCGCAAAGCGGGCCGGATCGGTTTCTTGCTCCAGGCCATAGGGCACGCCGCCTTCCTCGGGGCGGCCCACGACCTCGGCCGGGATGATGTCGGGCGGGGTGAAGCCCTCGACCACCTGCTCATATTTGATCCGGGCATCTTCCATGCGCTGGTAATAGTTCAGCAGCTCCTTCCAGGGCGCGGACAGGTCCTTATAGGCCGCCAGGATGGCAACCAGGGCGCCGAAGGACAGATCGCCCTGAATGACCAGATAGCCGCCAATGGAATAGAAGAAAAACGGCGTCAGCTGGGCGAGGAAGTTATTGAGAAACTTAATGAAAAACTTCAGGCGATAGGCCTTGAAGCGGATCCAGAACAAGCTGTTTAAACGGTTGCTGAAGTCGGCCAGCTCATAGCGCGCGGTGTCATTGGCGTGGATATCGGCGACCCCGGCGACGGTCTCGCCCAACCGCTCCGAGACCTTGCGCAGGGTGCGCACCCGCTCCTTGTTCAGCAGGGTGACCTTGCGTTGCAGCTTGGGGATCAACCAGGCCTGGATCGGATAGAGCGCAATGGCGGCGATGCCCAGGATCGGGTCCTGGACGAACATGAACACCAGGATGGTCAGCAAAATGCCGCCCTGGAAGGCGGGCAGGGCGAAGGCATCGCCGATAAAGCCGCCCACAGCCTCGGTCTCCGCCGTGGTCATGGCGACGATCTCGCCCTGGCTGACGGAGCGGAACCGGCCCATGGGGAAGCGCATCAAGCGGTCGATCAGCATATAGCGCAGGCGGCGCAGCATGCGCTCGGCCAGGATGCCTTTGTAGATGTTGATGACATATTTGAAGCCGCCATTGACGAACACCAGCGCCAAGAAGGTGCCGCAGAGCAGCCAGAGATATTCCAATTGAGTAAAGCTGTAGCCCCAGAGCAGGCGCGGGCTGTCATCGCCACTGATCGCGTCATTGACGATATTCTTGGGCAAATCCAGGGAGAGATAGAGGAACGGGAAGGAGAACACCGTGATGCACAGCAGGGCGATCTGATCCCGTTTGCTGTAGCGGAAAATATATTTAAAGAGATTCTTATCCATGACTAGACATCGTCCTGGTTTGTCGCTTTCGATCCCATGGCCCGATAGGATCGTTTCGGGGAAGGATCAGAACCAATTAGATATTGGCATGCATGGCGAGGCGAAAAGGGTGGGCTCTCACCGGATTTTGAACGGCTGTGTCCTTGATAGAGACATTCTCCGGTTGGCGTTAGGGTTTTCCATGCCCAAGATGTAAGACACGAGCGGTTTAAAGAACGGATAACCAAATGCAAGCGACCTTGTCCCGCCTCAGCAAAATCATGCTGGGCTGCGGGGGATCCAAGAAACTCCCCGACCGCATTCGCGCCGATGTGGAAACCCAACAGATCCAAAGCGAACGGCTGATCGCCTGGATCCAAGCGGGCATCGTCCTGTTCTTCGGCGTGTTTTACACGCTCTCGCCCAAAACATCCGGCGATACCGCCTTCATGCCGGTGCCTTGGGTGCTGGGCGTCTATGCCGGATTTACCCTGTTCCGGCTCTGGCTGCTCTATCGCGATTTTGCCCCGCGTGCCTTGTTGGTGTTCTCGGTGGTGATGGATATGGCGCTGCTGATGGGGCTGATCTGGAGCTTCCATCTGCAATATGACCAGCCGGCCTCGTTCTATCTGAAGGCCCCGACTCTGCTGTATGTGTTTATTTTCATTGCCTTGCGCGCGTTGCGCTTTGATCCGGTCTATGTGCTGGCCTCCGGCCTTGTGGCGGCGGCAGGCTGGGTGTTTTTGCTGCTCTATGCCCTGTTCTTGGATGACAACCACATTGGCGGCCCGATGATCACGGGCGATTACATTGAATATATGACCTCCTATCACATCCTGGTCGGGGCGGAGGTCGACAAGATCGTCTCCATCCTGGTGGTCACCGGGATCCTGGCTCTGGTGCTGGTCCGCGCCCGGCGCACGCTGGAGAAGGCGGTCAGCGACGGGGCCACAGCGGCCAGCCTGTCGCGCTTTGTCGCCGATGACGTGGTGCAAAAGGTCACCGAGGGCGAGGCGGAGCTGAAACCCGGCGATGCGGAGGAGAAGATCGCCACGGTGATGTTCACTGACATTGAAGGCTTTTCCACCATCTCCGAGGCCGTCAGCCCGACCGAGCTGATGGACTTGTTGAATGACTATTTCGAAAAGGTCACCCAGGTTCTGGACCGCCATGAGGGGCTGGTGGCCCAGTTCCAAGGCGATGCCCTGATGGTGGTGTTCCGAAATCACGAGGATTTTGACCCGGCGACCATCACGCCCGGCCCAGACATGCCCCGGATCTGTGCCCATCGCGCCGTGGCGGCGGCCCGCGAAATAGTCGAGACCCTAAACGACCATCCCTTTGGCGGCCTGGAAATCCCGATGCGGACCCGCTGCGGCCTGAACACCGGGGTGATGGTGTTGGGCACGGTGGGCAGCCATAACCGTCTGATCTTCACCGCCCATGGCGACGAGGTGAACATTGCCGCCCGCCTGGAACAGCTGAACAAGCAATATGGCAGCTATATCCTGATGAGCGAGGGCACCGCCCAAATGTCCGGCCAGTTCGAGGCCATGCGGGAAATGGGCGAGGTGGTGGTGCGCGGCCGCTCCACCCCGACCCGGGTCTATTCGGTCGGCCCGCAACTGGCCCCGGCGCAGCCCTATCTCAGTCCAATCGGATCCGGGCGACCAGAGGCCGCGCAGTAAGGTCTACGTCGTCGCCCACCGTGACATTGAAGCGGTAGAGCATCCGCCCGACCGGTCGCGGTTTCGGCGGCAGGGTGACCCGCAGGGCGCTGGCGGTGCCGGGGGCCAAAGCGATCCGGCCCAGCGGCACGTTTTCCCACAGGATGGTGCTCATGGTATGGCCGGTCCAGGTGACTATCGCCTCGGTGGTTTGGGTTGCCTCCGGCGCGGCCAGCAGGTCGAGGGTCACCGTCTGGGCGGTGCCCCGGCCTTCCACCAACAGATAAAGCGGCACAGTGCGTTTGTCGCCGGGGAAGCCCTGGCCGATCTGGCCATCTGCCCCGGGGCTGGGTGGGGCCATTGCCTCGGCCTCGGGCGAGAAGCCAAAGCCGAACAGGCTTTGCGGCGCGCTGCCATCCAACCGAAAGTCCCGCCGGGTGGTGAAGCCCCGGCCCAGCCGGGTTTCCACATCATAGGCCGGCACACCATTGCGGTGCAGGGTAACGGTGGGGCCGGGTTCAAGGCTGGAAAAGCTCTGATCCATGAAGGCGATCGGGTGGTTCAGACGTTTCGCCGTGCCGACCAGCAGGGCGTCTGCCCCTTCGTAGGCCGCCGGGGGCCGGGTGAAGGCCAGATTGCGTGGATCATCGGTCAGGCAAAGCACCGGATGGCGGTTGCCCAGCGCCGCATCGGCCTTGCCACATTGCACCCAATGGACCGAGGCGACGATGCCGACCTCCGAAAACGGCGGTTCGTCCAGCAGCGGGGCCAGATCGCTCCAAGGCGCGGCTTCCAGGGTCGGATCGGGCACGCCCTCTGGCAGCAAAGGGGTGAACAGGCTATAGCCCATCTGCGCCACCAGCAAGGTGATGGCCCCGACGGTGGCGATGGTGGAGCCAGCGAGCCAGAGCTTGACCCGCTTGCGCAGTTTCGGCTTGTCCTCAGCCGCCAGCCAACCGGCGGTGGCCGCGCCGAGCAGCGGGAACAGCATCAAATAGCCTGGGGCCTGCCAGTGGAAATGAAACCCGAGCGAGGCCCAGAGCGAGACCACCGTAAACACCAGGATCGGCCCCAGGGCAGTCAGGGCACAAAACCAAGCGCCGGGGTCAAAGCCATGTGCTGCCCAGGGGCCGCGCCGCATCACCTTGACCAGCACCCAGATCATCGGCAGCCAGAGCCAGGGCAGGATCCAGAGCATCTGGCCCAGGATCATGCGCAACAGCCATTCCGGATGCAGGCCGGTGCCGCCCGCCCGGCCCCCTTGGAACAGGAAGGAGGCCCACTCATTCTGGGCATTCCAGATCAGCACCGGGGTGAAGATCACCAGAGCCACCCCAGTGGCCAGCCAAGGCCCTGGGCTGGCCAGCAGCCGGGCTCGCCCCGGCGTGGTCAGCAGGAACAACAGCAGGCCCAGCGGCAGGAAGGCGGCGTGATATTTTGACAGCATCGCCAGACCGAGACAGACCCCGGCGGCCAGCCACAGCCCCAGCCGGTCGGCGTTTGGTTTGCCCTGGATCACCGGCAGCAACAGCACAGCGGTGGCCATCCAGAACAACATCAACGGGCCGTCCGGCTGCGGCCAGGAGGCGATGGAGAGGGTGAACACGCCTGAGACATTGAGGAACAGCACCGCCCAGAGCCCGGCCTTGGGGCTGAACAGTTTGGCGGTGAACACGAACAGCAGGGCACTGGTCAGGGCGAATTGCGCAATGAAGGGCAGACGCACCAGCCAGGGCGTGGTGTCGCCCAGCAGGCCGATCCAAAAATGCAGCAGCCAGAGGAAAATCGGCGGCTGGTCAAACCAGCTCCAATCCAACACCCGGCTGGAGGCGACGTAATAGGCCTCGCCATTGCCAAAATCCATCGCATCTCCGGCCAGGATCCGCATTAGGCTGGCCAGGACCACAATCGCCATGGCCTTAAAAAACGGTGGGCCAAACAGCGGTGTTTCGGCGGCGGATGGTGCGCCGGGAACAGCGAGGGGGACAGCAGGGGGGGCAGCAGCGGACATGGAAGACCTTGTTCGGAGGGGACTCCCGTCGGAGTCGGGCCAGCCGGATCCGAAAGGAGCTCCAGTCTATAATCCCTGGAGCCAGCGGGTTCAATCGAATGAGAACAGGGTTTGGACAAGGGGAAATACCGCCAAATACCCCCAAAAGAGATGCTGAAACGTCACATTTTCCAGAAAAAGGCGAAATCCCGGGGGGTGGAGCGGGCTCGGGCGTTGAAAAGCCAAGTGTGCACCGCACATAATCCGATCATGTTTTCGATGGTCGGGAGACCTCCATGACCTCTTCCCACCGCCGTGGACGCCGTCCTGATCGCCGCGTCTTAATCTACAGCCATGATAGCTTCGGCCTGGGCCATTTGCGGCGCTGCCGTCGCATTGCCCATGCCTTGGTGGCGGACCGCAAGGATTTGTCGGTCCTGATCATCTCCGGCTCCCCGATCATCGGCAGTTTCGATTTCCGCACCCGGGTGGACTTTGTCCGCGTCCCCGGGGTGATCAAGCTGCGCAATGGCGATTACACCTCGCTGTCTTTGCATATGGATGTCGAGCAGACTTTGGAGCTGCGCGAGTCCATCATCCGCCACACCACCGAGGCCTTTGATCCCGACCTGTTCCTGGTCGACAAGGAGCCGTTGGGCCTGCGGGGCGAGGTCGAAAACACCCTCACCATGTTGCGCACCATGGGCACGCCTTGCGTTTTGGGCCTGCGCGATGTGATGGATGATCCGGCACTGCTGACCACGGAATGGGAGCGGAAAAACGCCATCCCGGCGATGGAATCGCTCTATGACCAGATCTGGGTCTACGGCCTGCCCCAGGTTTATGACCCGTTCCACGGTCTGACCATCCCCAACACCGTGCGCAACAAGACCCGCTATACCGGCTATTTGCGCTCTTTGGTCTCCGAGGCCGCCGAGGCCCTGATCGAGCCGCCCTTTGACGGCGCGCCTTATTTGTTGGTCACCGCCGGGGGCGGTGGCGATGGCGAGGAGATGATCGATTGGGTGCTGCGGGCCTATGAATCCGCCAAGGCCCCGGATATCCCGGCCCTGGTGGTGTTTGGACCCTTCATGTCCAACGAAACCAAAGACGCCCTGCAAAGCCGCATCGACAAGCTGGAGCGGGTTGAGGCAACGGCCTTTGTTTCCCGGCTGGAAAATCTGATGGCCCATGCGGTCGGCGTGGTCGGCATGGGCGGCTACAACACCTTCTGCGAGATCCTGTCCCTGGACAAACCCTCGATCATCGTGCCGCGCAAGGTGCCCCGCTTGGAGCAATATTTGCGGGCCTCCAAGGCCGAGGCGTTGGGTCTGGTGCGGATGCTCGATCCGGATCTGGCCGGGGATGCGGGGTTGATGGCCGAAGCCCTGTCGGAGCTGCCCCGGGCCTGCGCGCCGTCTGTGGCGGAAATCCCGTCTTTGATGGATGGCCTGGAAAGTGTCTCCGGTCTGGTCAATGGCTTTTTGCATCGCCCCTATGACGCCACCCTGATGGGGGCGTCGGGCACCGGGTAAGCGGTTAAAAGTCTGCCAGGGCCGGATCCTTTGGCCCTGTTTTTGTTTTGCCGAGTTTTGTGCGGGACGTCTGTTTGTGCCCTTCCTCCCAACGCCTGGATCGTGAACCGCCCATGGTCGACCGCATCGCCTTGGTTTTGAAGGGCTGGCCACGGCTGTCCGAGACCTTTATCGCCCAGGAGATCTTGGGCCTGGAGCAGGCAGGGATCCCGATCACGATCATCTCCCTGCGCCATCCAACCGACAAACGCACCCATCCGATCCATGACGAGATCGCAGCCCCGGTGACCTATTTGCCGGAATATCTGCATCAAGAGCCGCTGCGGGTGTTGCGCGGCTGGCGGGCAGCGCGGCACTTGCCGGGCTATCGGGAGGCCCTGGCCTGGTGGTGGCGCGACCTAAAGCGCGATTTGACCCTCAATCGGATCCGGCGCTTCGGCCAATCCCTGGTTTTGGCTGCAGAGCTGCCGCCCGGCACCTCTTTGTTCTACTCCCATTTCCTGCACACCCCGACCAGCGTGGCCCGCTACGCGGCCATGATGCGCGGTTTGCCCCTGACGATCTCGGCCCATGCCAAGGACATCTGGACCATTCCGGATTGGGAAAAGGCGGAAAAACTGGCCTTCTGTCGCTGGCTGACCACCTGCACCGGCACCGGGGCAGCGCATCTGGCCAGCCTGCTACCGACCCCGGAGGAGGGGGCGGAGAAGGTCAAGCTGGTCTATCACGGCCTGGATCTGGAGCGCTTCCCAGCCCGGCCCGTGGAGCCGACTTCGCCTGAGTCCTTGGGCGACTCTCTGGGCCAGTCCCTGGCCGATGGCAGTGATCCGGACCGTCCGGTGCAACTGATCTCCGTCGGACGCGCGGTGCCGAAAAAAGGCTATCCGACCCTGCTGGAGGCCCTGGCCCGGCTGCCCCAAGACCTGCATTGGCGCTTTACCCATATTGGCGGCGGCAAAGAGTCCAAAGCCCTGAAGGCCCAGGCGGACAAGCTCGGCCTGGCGGATCGGATCTCCTGGCTGGGGGCGCGGCCACAGCAGGAGGTTCTGGCGGCCTATGGTGCCTCCGACGCCTTTGTCCTGCCCTGCCGGGTCGAGGCCGATGGCGACCGCGACGGCTTGCCCAATGTGCTGATGGAGGCGCAAAGCCAGCGTCTGGCCTGTGTCTCGACCAAGATTTCTGCCATTCCGGAGCTGATCGAGGATGGGGTCAGCGGCCTGTTGGTGCCGCCTGACGATCCGGTTTCGCTGGCCAATGCCCTGGAGGCGGTGATCCGCAACCCGGCGCGGCGGGTCGCCTTGGCCGAGGCAGGGGAGCGCATCACCCGGGAGAAATTCAGCCATGAGGCCGGGATTGCCAGCCTGGCGGCTTTGTTTGGGGCCGGGGTTGGGGTCTCTGACACCTCGACTTCGGATGAAACCCGGGAGACGGCGGCATGAGCATTGCGTTTTATGCGCCGATGAAAGCGCCGGACCACCCGGTGCCGTCGGGGGACCGGCGCATGGCCCAAGCCCTGATGGCGCTGCTGGAGCAGGCTGGGCGCGGCCCCGTCGAGCTGGTCTCCCGCTTTCGCAGCTTTGAGCGCAGCGGCGATCCAGCCCGCCAGGCCAAGCTGGAGCGGGTCGGGACCAAATTGGCCGCCCGGCTGCTGCGCCGCTTTGCCCGCCGCCCCGCTGCGGCCCGCCCGAAGCTGTGGTTCACCTATCACCTCTATCACAAAGCCCCGGATCACCTCGGCCCGGTGGTCGCCCAAGCCTTGGGCATCCCCTATGTGGTTGCCGAGGCCAGCCATGCCCCGAAGCGGGCCGGGGGAGCCTGGGATCTGGGCTTCCAGGCCGCCGAGCGGGGGATCAAGGCGGCGGACCGGATTCTGTGCCTGAACCCGGCGGATCGGCCCTGCTTGGGGCCGGTGGTTGGCGATCCGGCAGCCTGTCTGGTGGATTTGCCGCCATTTTTGGACCTGACCCCCTTTTCCGGTTTGGACTCCTTGGCGATCCGCAACGCCATGATCGCTTCCCATCAGCTGCCCGCCGACCGGCCTTGGCTGTTGGCGGTGGGGATGATGCGTCCGGGCGATAAGTTGGCCTCCTATCGGGCCTTGGCCGAGGCGCTGCATCGGCTGCGCGCCCGGCCCGATGCCCCAGAATTTGCCTTGGTGGTGGTCGGCGATGGCGAAGCCCGGCCCGAGGTCGAGGCAGCGCTGACCCCCTTCGCCCCCCATTGGCTGGGCACATTGGGGCCGATGCGCCTGGCCCCGCTCTATGCCGCCTGTGATCTGATGGTTTGGCCTGCGGTCAATGAGGCCTATGGTATGGCGCTGCTGGAGGCCCAAGCCTGCGGGCTGCCGGTTCTGGCCGGTCGGGTTGGCGGGGTGCCTGGGGTGGTGGCCGATGGCGAGACCGGGATATTGACCCCGGCGGGGGATGCGGAGGCCTTTACCGACGCCTTGGCCTCGTTGTTGAAAGATCCGCTGCAGCGCAAACGCCTTGGTTTGGCGGCGCGGAAACGGGTTTTTGCCCAGCATTCGCCGGACAAGGCCTTGTCGATTTTGGAGCGTCAGGTGCTGACGCCATTGTTGGGGGCCCCTGATGTCGCGTCCTGATCCCATCGACCCGGATACGCCCTTGCAGCTGCTGATGCTGCGCCATGCCCCGACCGAGTGGAATGACGACCGCCGCCTGCAGGGCCGCAGCAACCAGCCGCTGTCGGACTCTGGGCGGGCCTTGGCTCAGCGCTGGCGGTTGCCTGCGGCCTTTGTCGGCGCGCCGGTGGTCACCAGCCCCCTGATCCGGGCCAAGGAAACGGCGGAGATCCTGGCTCCGGGTCAGGCGATCACCGAGGAACCAGCCCTGATCGAAATGGATTGGGGCGCCTGGGAGGGCCAAAGGCTGCGGGACATCCGCCGGACCGATCCGGAGGGCCTTGCCGCCGCCGAGGCCCGGGGCCGGGACATCACCCCGCCCGGCGGCGAATCGCCGCGTCAGGTCTGGACACGCCTTGAGGGTTTTTTGCGCAGCATTGCGCCCACGGGTCAGCCGGGTCAGGACCTCCGTCTGGTGGCGGTGTGCCATAAGGGGGTGATGCGGGCATTGATGGCCGAGGCCTGTAACTGGGATATGACCGGCCCGCCGCCGATCAATCCGGCCCGGTCCGAGGCCCTGTTGTTCCGTATTGCCCCAGGTGGCGCACCCTTCGACTGGGTCGAGCCGGTCTCCCTGATGCCCGAGGAGGCCTAAGGGCCATGGTCCCGCCACAGTCTCCAAACCCATCAAATCGTCCGCCTCGAGTCCTGTTTCATGTCCAGCATTTGCTGGGCATCGGCCATGTGATGCGCGCCACGGCGCTGGCCCGGGCCATGGCCGAGGCCGGGATTGCGGTCACCGTGACCTCAGGTGGGTTTCCGGTGCCTGGCGCGGATTTTGGCCCGGTGGACTTCCATCAATTGCCGCCGATGAAGGCCGCCGATGCGACCTTCAAAGCCTATGTCACCGAAGGCGATGCACCCGCCGGCAAGGCCTTTCTAGAGGCTCGGCGCGACCGGTTGATCGCCTTGGCCGACCAGGTCCAGCCCGATGTGCTGATGATGGAAATGTTCCCCTTTGGCCGCCGGGTCAACCGCACGGAACTGCTGCCCCTGATCGACCATCTGCGGACCAAGGGCTGCCGGATTGTCTGTTCGGTGCGCGATATTCTGGTGCGCAAGGTCAAGCCGGGCCGGGATCTGGAGATGATCGACATTGCCGACCGGCTGATCCATCTGGTGCTGATCCATGGCGACCCGGCCCTGGTGCGCTTTGAGGACACCTTGCCGCCTGCCGGGAAGATCAAACCGCCCCGGCTCTATACCGGCTTGGTCACCCGCACCAACCCGTCCCCGCAAACCGCTGAGCCCGGTGCGGCCTTGGATGGCACCGGCGAGGTGCTGGTTTCCGCTGGCGGTGGAGCCACCGGTCTGCCCTTGTTCAACGCTGCCCTGGAGGCCCGCAGCCTCTGCGCCAAAGCCGGGCGGCTGCCCTGGCGGCTTTTGGTCGGCTATCGCACCGGCGATGAAGACTTTGCCGCCCTGCAGGCCAAGGCGCAGCGCTTGCATGGCGAGGCTGTCATCGTCGAGCGGGCCAGAGGCGACTTCCCGGCCCTGATCGAGCGGGCGGCCTTGTCGATCTCCCAAGCCGGATACAACACGGTGATGGATGTGATCCGGGCCCGCTGCCCGGCGGTGATTTGCCCCTTCGATGAGGCCGGAGAGAATGAACAGCCCTTCCGGGCCGAACTTCTGGCCAAGCGTGGGGTGGTGCATTTGATCCACCACCCGCCTGGCGTGGCGGCGTTGGCTGAGGCCGTTGAGGCCCGGCTGGCCGCTGGGCCGTCCGAGATTGCCCTGGATTTGGAGGGTGCCCCGCGCGCGGCGGTCCTGATCCGCCGTTTGGCCGAGGGGGCCGAGCCATCTGATTTGCCCGATTTGGCCGCCTTTCCGCCTGAGGCCTTAACCATGAAACCTCAATGAAAGCTGGCCTCCCCTAAGAACTCCGGGATTGACCCCCCATATCTGTCCCTTTACGCGTATTCCGCTCTTTGTTTCGGTTAAGCTCTAATAATACGGGATTCATGGACGATCTGCTGACCATCCGCGACCTGGAAGTCGAATTTGGTGGCCGCGCCGGAACCAACCGGGCGGTGGACGGCGTGTCTTTGCGGGTCCAGGCGGGCAAAACCGTGGCCTTGGTCGGGGAGAGCGGTTCGGGCAAATCGACCATTGCCCAGGCGGTGATGGGGTTGCTGCCCAATACCGGGGCGGTTACCGGCGGCTCGATCCTGTTCCGCGACCCGCAATTGGTCGAACCGGCCTCTGAAAGCTCAGAGATCGGGCCAGAGAGCAAAAAAGCAAAGGGCAAACAAAAGGGCAAAGAGACCGATAAGGTGATCGATCTGGCCCGTCTGGCGCCAAAGGGCCGGGCGTTCCGCAATTTGCGCGGCGATCGGATCTCGATGATCTTTCAGGACCCGATGACCTCGCTTTCGCCGCTGCATCCGGTTGGCGAGCAAGTGGCCGAGGGCTTAAAGATCCACAATCCGGCGCTGTCGAAGGCAGAGCGCGAGGAACGGGTGATGGCGATGTTCGCCAAGGTCGGCTTTCCGGATCCGAAGCGGGCGCTCAGCCTCTATCCCTTTGAACTCTCCGGTGGGCTGCGGCAGCGGGCGATGATTGCCATGGCCTTGATTTGCGGCCCGGCCCTGTTGATCGCCGATGAGCCGACCACGGCACTGGATGTCACGGTCCAGGCTCAGATCCTAAAGCTGATGCGCGATCTGCAGGCCGAGTTCAACATGGCCATCCTGCTGATCACCCATGATCTGGGGGTGGTGGCGAATATGGCTGACGAGGTCGCCGTGGTCTATCACGGGCGGCTGATGGAAAGCGGCCCGGCGGACGCCCTGTTTCAGAACCCGAAACACCCTTATTTGCAGGCCCTTTTTGGCGCGCTGCCGACCCTGGATGACGACCCGGAGCGGCGCTTGACCCCGGTGCGCGAAATCCCGCTGATCGATACGCCGTTGCTCAATAAGGCTGATGGCAGTGCGGGCGGGGCTCCGGCGGCTTGCGAGGGGCCGTTGCTCTCGGTCAAAGCCCTGGAAAAAAGCTTCACCACCCGCAAGGGCGGCGGTCTGTTCCGCAAAGCCAAGCACAGCCATCCCGCCGTGATCGATGTGTCCTTCGATGTGATGCAAGGCGATTCCCTCGGCCTGGTGGGGGAAAGCGGCAGCGGCAAAACCACCGTGTCGCGCCTGATTTCCCGGCTGTTGATGCCTGATCGCGGCCAGATCCTGTTTGCCCAACCCGGCGGTGGCCCGGCAGCGGATTTGGCCAGCTTGTCCCAGACCGAGGTCCGGCCCTTCCGGCGGCGGATCCAATATGTGTTCCAGGACCCGACCAGCGCCTTGGACCCGCGCATGACGGTGTTTGGCTTGCTTTCGGAGCCGATGGAAATCCAGGAGGTCGGCGATAGAGCCTATCGGGCCGAAACCGCCAAGGAGCTGATGCGTCTGGTCGGCCTCGATCAACGCTGGCTTGGGCGCTATGCCAACAGCTTCTCCGGTGGGCAGCGCCAGCGGATCGGCATTGCCCGGGCCTTGGCCCTGCGCCCTGAGTTGCTGCTGCTCGATGAGCCGGTTTCAGCGCTGGATGTCTCGGTCCAGGCGCAGATTTTGAACCTGTTGAAGGATCTGCGCGGGGCCTTGGGGCTGACCTATCTGTTCGTTTCGCACAATCTGGCGGTGGTGCGCTATCTGTGTGACACCATTGCGGTGATGTGCGCCGGGCGCATTGTCGAATATGGCCCGACCGATGCGCTGTTCGCCGATGCCCGCCATCCCTATACCCAGGCCCTGTTGACCGCCGTGCCCCATATCCGGCTCGACCACCCATTGGATTTCGAGGCCGTGGCCCGGGGCCGCGCCAGCGTTCCGGCAGAGTGGCCCGCACCCTTTGGCTTCCCGCAAGGCTCCGTCGCCCCCGGCATCCGGGTGGATTGCGGCAATGGCCATTGGGTGCTGCAAGGCCCTGAGAGTGCGGAAGTGGGCACCACCACCGAACCGGGAGAAGCCGCATGAGGATCTGGCCTGTCTTGGCCCTGGGGCTGTTGTTGGTGGGCTTTGCTCCGCCCGCACAGGCCCAAACCGGCGGTCTGGAGACTGAAGTGCCGTTCCTGGCCCCACAGGTGGCGTCCGGCGATCTGCCGCCGATGATTGAGCGCCTGCCCGCCGCCCCGGCCATTGCCGAATTCGATTTCGGGGAAATGCCCGGCCAATATGGCGGCCAGATCCGGACCCTGCTGGCCCGGCCCAAGGATGTGCGCCAGCTTCATGTTTATGGCTATGCCCGGTTGGTGGGCTATGACCGGGATCTGAATTTGCGCCCCGATATTCTGGCTGATGTGGATGTCATCGAGGGCCGGATCTTCACCCTGCATCTGCGCCCGGGCCATCGCTGGTCCGATGGCCACCCCTTCACCACGGCTGATTTCCGCTATTGGTGGGAGGATGTGGTCCAGGATACAGATCTCAGCTTGGCCGGAGCCCCGTTGGAAATGCGGGTCAATGGCCAGGAGCCGGTGGTCACGATCCTTGATGAGGTGACGGTGCGCTATGAATGGCCCGCGCCGAACCCAAATTTCCTGCCCGCTTTGGCGCGGCCAAACCCGCTGCTGATCTATCGCCCGGCCCATTATCTGAGCCAGTTCCACCGCAAGCATCAGACCCCGCAACGGATCGCCGATCTGGTGACCCAAGAAAATGTCCGCGATTGGGTGGCGCTGCATTTCCGCAAGGATCGGCTCTATCGGATGGACAATCCGGAGATCCCAAGCCTGCAGCCCTGGATCCCCTTGACCGAGGCCCCGGCGGATCGCTTTGTCTTTGAGCGCAACCCGTTTTATCACCGCATCGACCCTTCCGGGCGGCAGCTGCCTTATGTGGACCGGGTGGTGGCGACCATCGCCGATGGCGGGTTGATCCCGGCCAAAACCGGGGCCGGGGAAAGCGATTTACAGGGCCGCGCCTTGGGCTTTGGCAATTATACCTTCCTGAAGCAGGCCGCAGAGCGCAATGGCTATAAGGTGCATTTGTGGAAGCAGGCCGCCGGATCGCATTTGGCGCTCTATCCCAATCTGCACACCCAGGATCCGGTCTGGCGCTCCCTGATGCGCGAGGCGGATTTCCGCCGCGCCCTATCGCTGGGCATCAACCGGGCCGAGCTGAACCAAGTGGTCTATTACGGTCTGGCCATGCCGCAAAACAACTCGGCTTTGCCCGGCAGCCCGCTTTATGATCCGGCCATCGCCCGGCTCTACACTGGCTTTGATCAGGACATGGCCAACCAACTGCTCGATGGGTTGGGCCTGACCGAGCGCGACAGTGCGGGCACCCGGCTGCTGCCCGATGGCCGACCGCTGGAATTGGTGGTTGAGGCCGGTGGGGCGGGCAGCGAGATTGCCGATATCTTGCAGCTGATCGGGGATAGCTGGCGCGGTATTGGGGTGCGGCTGTTGACCCGCCCGGTCCAGGTCGAGCTGCTGAAAAACCGGGTCTTTACCGGCTCTACCCTGCTGTCGGTCTGGAAGGGCGCGGAAAACGGCCTGATCACCCCTGACAGCGCGCCGCGCGAATTCGTACCGACCCGGCAAAACCAATATCAATGGCCCGCTTGGGGCCAGTTCCTGGAGACCAAAGGGATGTCCGGAGAGCCGGTGGACATGCCCATTGCCGGGCGGTTGCTGGAGCTGGGCGAGATCTGGGAAAAGGCCCTGGACCGGCAAACCCGGGCCCAGGCTTGGCGGGAAATCCTGGCGATCCATGCGGATCAGCAATTCACCATCGGGCTGGTGTCCGAGGTGCTGCATCCGGTCGTGATTTCGGCCCGGCTGCGCAATATGCCGGAAGAAGGCATTTGGAACTGGGATCCCGGCGCGCATTTCGGGCTCTATCAGCCCGACCGGTTCTGGTGGGATGACCCGGAGCGCCGGGCGGAAACCACGCCGGAGGGTCCGTCATGATCATGACCATGGCCCAACCGCAATCACCGCGCCAACGCCGGTTGCTGGCAATTCATCCCGGGGTCCATGACGGGGCGGCCTGCGCCTTTGATGGCTATGACTTGGTTGCCGCCGTGCAGCAGGAGCGCCTGACCCGTAAAAAGGGCGATGGTGGTGGCATCCCCCAGGCGGCCATTGACGAGGTTTTGGCCATCGCCGGATGGGCACCCGAGGAGGTCGATGCCCTGGCCACCACCCGGGCCGCTTTTCCGTTCCGGTTTTTCTCCGACGCCACCGAGGCGGAAATCGCCGCCCGCGCCGCCAAGGGCAAAACCTTGCTGCAAATGGCCGATCATCTGGGCAAACGCGGCCATATGGATGCGGATAAGGTTTTCCACAGCGACCTTTTGCGCACTGAACTGGGCCTGCGCCCGGACGTGCCGGTGCATTTTGCCAACCACCATAAAAGCCATGCCTTGCCCTGTCTGTTTTACACCGATTGGGACGACGCGCTGCTGTTCACCCATGATGGCGGCGGCGATCTGGTCCATGGCAGCGTGCGGATCTACAAAAACGGCACCCTGGTCTGCCCCTATGGCGATGATGCTTGGTCTTTGGAGCAAAAGCGCATCGACAGCTTGGCTCTGGCTTACGGGTTTGCGACGGCGGCTTTGGGCTATCGGATGAACCGCCATGAGGGCAAGTTGACCGGGTTGGCCGCCTTTGGCCAACCAACCCAGCTCGACCGCTTGGCGGCCCATTGGCAGCTGGATGGGCTTGATTTGCCGAACTCTGATCTGCCGGGCAACAAAAGCCTGCGGGCGTTGATCGAGGAAGCTGCCCGGGATTGCGCGACGCCTGCGGATATGGCGGCCTCGATCCAAGCGCTGTTGGAGCAGTTTCTGGTCGCCAGCGTGCAGCGCTGGGTCGAGAAGGCCAAGGTCCGGCATTTGGGGCTGGCCGGGGGGGTGTTTGCCAATGTGCGGCTGAACCGTCTGCTGGCGGAAAGCACCGGCGTGGACGAGGTTTTTGTCTTCCCGGCCATGGGCGATGAGGGCCTGCCCATCGGCGCGGCCCTGTCCCACCGCCTGGAAACCGATGGCTTGCTGCATTGGTTGGAGCAAAGGCGGCGGCTCGATACGGTCCGCTTGGGCCGGGATTTCGATGCGGATATGGCGGCCTTGCTGGGCAGCGAAGTGGATCTGGAGCCGCTCCCGGGCGATCCGGCCCAGGTTGCCGCCGATCTGTTGGCCGCCGGGGGCATTGGCGCGCTCTATTCCGGTCGGATGGAATATGGTCCCCGGGCCTTGGGCGCGCGGTCGATCCTGGCCTCCCCGGCGGATCGGGCGGTCAACCAAACCCTAAATGACCGCCTGGCCCGCACCGAGTTCATGCCCTTTGCGCCCTATGTGCTGGCCGAGGACGCCGCCGAGGTGTTCGAGGTCACCCCGGTCAACCGCTATGCCTGCCGCTTTATGACCATCACTTGTGCGGTGAAGCCCGAGTGGATCGAGAAGATCCCGGCGGTGGTCCATGTGGATGGCACCGCCCGACCCCAGGTGATTGACCCGGAAGAGAACCCGCTCTATGCGGCGATCCTGCGGGCGTTTAAGGCTCGGACCGGTCTGCCGGTGTTGGTCGATACCAGCTTCAACGCCCATGAGGAGCCGATCATCAACCGCCCCGAAGAGGCCCTGGCGGCCCTACGCGCCGGGCGGATCGACTTTTTGATCACCGAGGCCGGGGTGGTGCGCATCAAGGCTGTGGCCAAGGCTGGGGCCAAGACTGGGTACGGTGACGGGGACGGGGGCGGAGCGACGGACCAAGTCGCGGGGGACGCGGTGCCATGCTGAGCTACGCTATCCGCCGCATGGCCACCATGGGCCTGACCCTGGGCATCATCAGCCTGTTGGTATTTGTCATCATCCAGCTGCCGCCCGGCGACTATCTGACCACCTATGTGGCGGAGCTGGAAGCCCAGGGCGAGCAGGCCAGTGCCGAGAAGATCGAGTTTCTTCGCGCCCGCTATGGCCTCGACCAGCCAATGTGGCTGCAATACCTGACGTGGGTTGGCGGGCTGCTGCAAGGCGATCTTGGTTGGTCTTTTGAACATGAAAAACCGGTGGCCGAGCTGATCGGCGATACGGTGTTGCTGACCATTGTGCTGAACATCGCCACCATCATATTCGTCTATGCGGTGTCCTTCCCGATCGGGATTTATTCGGCGACCCATCAATATAGCTGGGGCGATCATGGCCTGACCTTCTTGGGCTTTCTCGGTCTGGCAACGCCGAACTTCCTGCTGGCTTTGGTGTTGCTCTATTTGGGCAATCGCTGGTTTGGCACCTCCATTGGCGGGCTGATGGATCCGATCTATCTCGACCAGCCCTGGTCCCTGGCCAAAATGGGCTCGGTGCTCGAGCATCTCTGGGTGCCCACCGTGGTGATTGGGACGGCGGGCACGGCGGGCATGATCCGGCGGCTGCGGGCCAATCTGCTTGATGAGCTGAACCGGCAATATGTCA
Source organism: Rhodospirillaceae bacterium (assembly GCA_049604415.1). Classification (GTDB taxonomy): domain Bacteria; phylum Pseudomonadota; class Alphaproteobacteria; order Rhodospirillales; family Rhodospirillaceae; genus JBMYTN01. The sequence goes on from JBMYTN010000036.1 coordinate 20,018, forward strand.
TCACCGCCCGGGCCAAGGGCCTGTCGGAGGGGCGCAATTTGCGGCGCTACCCCCTGCGCATGGCCCTTAACCCCTTCATTGCCGACATTGGCAATCTGCTGCCGGAGATCGTCTCGGGCTCGGTGATTGTGTCCGTGGTCATGTCCTTGCCGACCACCGGGCCGCTGCTGCTGGCCTCCTTGCGCAGCCAGGATATGTATCTGGCCGGGTCGTTCCTAATGTTCCTGGCCCTGTTGACGGTGTTGGGCATGTTGGTCTCTGACCTGTTATTGGCGGTGTTGGATCCCCGGATCCGCCTGTCCGGGGGGCGTGACCGATGAGCGGTCCTTCAGACAACGGCTCCGATCAGCGCAAAACCCCGCCGCCGCTGTCCACCGGCTATGGGGCCGAACCGGTGCAAGGACCCTCCGTGGACGGGGCTGCTCCAGACGATCCAAAGGCCGGGACCGCTGGTACCCCCCTGACGGCCACAGGCTCGACGGCGGGTATGGCCCCACCAGTGGGGTCTTCGGCGGTTGGATCCTCTCCGGTTGGGTCCTCGACAGGGGCACCGGTTGCCCCGGCTTTGGCGATCCCCGCCGTGGCACAGGATGGACCGGCGACGCCATTGGAAGGCGGCTCCGGACCGCTGGTGCATTATGTCGATCCGGCCCCGTTTGATCCGCAGGAAGCCGAGGCCCTGACGCCGGAGCAGGAGAAGGTCTATCTGGCTTCGCAATGGCGGATGATGTGGTGGCGGCTGAAGCGCCATAAGCTGGCCGTATGGGCCGGGGCGATCCTGATCTTCTTTTATGTCTCGGCCCTGTTCATCGAAATCCTGGTGCCCTATGGCCGGGACAGCCGGGATATCGATCATATTCTGGCCCCGCCGCAAGTGGTCCAGTTTTTCCATAATGGCCAGTTCATCGGCCCCTTTGTCTATGGCTATGACTACCGGCTGAACATGGAGACCTTGAAGCGGGAATACACACCCAATCCGCAAAAGGTCCAGCCGATCCGCTTTTTCTGTCTGGGCGATGAATATGCCTTTTGGGGCTTCAATGGGCTGGAAAGCCGGTTCCACCTGTTCTGCCCGGCGGAGGGGGGCACGCTCTATCTGCTGGGCACCGACCGGTTGGGCCGCGATATGCTCTCGCGCATTGCCCATGGTTCGCGGATTTCCTTAACGGTTGGTCTGATCGGCATTGCGGTCAGTTTCCTGTTGGGGATCACCTTGGGCGGATTGGCCGGCTATTTGGGTGGCTGGGTTGATGATGTGATCCAGCGGCTGATCGAGGTCATGCGCTCGATCCCGCATTTGCCGTTATGGATGGCCTTGTCCGCTGCGGTGCCGGTGAATTGGAGCCCGGTGGCGGTTTATCTGTGCATCACCATCATTTTGGGTCTGGTGGACTGGCCCGGTTTGGCCCGCGCAGTGCGCTCCAAATTGTTGGCGTTGCGCGAAGAGGACTATGTCTCGGCGGCGGTGATGATGGGGGCGAAGCCAAAGCGGATCATTGCCGGGCATTTGCTGCCCAACTTCATGAGCCATTTGATCGCCTCGATCACCTTGTCGATCCCGTCCATGATCCTGGCGGAAACGGCCCTGTCCTTCCTTGGTTTGGGCCTGCGCCCGCCGGTGACCAGCTGGGGGGTGCTGCTGACCGAAGCCCAGAATATTGAGGCCGTGGTGCTCTATCCCTGGCTGATGATGCCGGTGGTGCCGGTGATCATCACCGTGCTGGCGTTTAATTTCCTCGGCGATGGCCTGCGCGATGCCGCCGACCCCTATAAGGCGGTTTGAGGGAAGCGGTTTAGGGCTTTGGGTGGCTAAAGCTTGATGGTGAAGAGCTGGCAGTTTGGCATGTCCGGGATCAGGGTCATGCGTTCGGAAAACAGGTTCATAAAGACATCAATCCCAGGCTTGGCGGCGTCCAAGGGATTGCCGGTCCGGTCCTTTTCCTCTTCCCAGAGATAGTCGTCAAAGACCATCAGGCCACCGCTTTTCAGCAGCGGGAAAGCCATGACCGCATCGCTGAGCACATCCGGGGCCCGGTGGGAGCCATCCAGATAGATGAAATCATAATGGTCCGTCCGGCCCTCGGCGATCAGGGTGGCGAGGCCGAGGGTCGACAGCGCTTTGATCTTGCGGAATTGGGCCGACGGGGTCCGGTTGCCCAATGCCAGGGCGATATTGGCATCAAACCGGGCTTCCACGATCGCCATATCGATGTCTTGGAATTCTTGGCTGCCCCGCCAGCTGTCGATGCAATGGAGGGTGATCGGGTCCCCCGGGGCCGCATGGTCTAAGATGAAGCAGCTCGACCGGCCTTCAAAGCAGCCGACCTCCAAGAACGTCTTTGGGTTGAAGGTCTTAAACAGGGGGCGCCAGAAATCGGAGGCCGCCATGATTGTGTCGCCGATTGCGAGCTTGTGATTGAGCCAGTCTGTTGTAAAAGCGTAGGGCATGGTGTTCCCAAAGTTCGAGGCGTCCTCCAGAGCCATACTATATCGGCACTGGCGGGCAATGCCACCGAGGTGGGCGAAATGGGTTTTCAGGGCGGCAATCGGGTTATGGGGTTGCGGCACCGCTATTATGTCGGGGCCTTCCTTGCCATGGCCGTGGGTCTGGCGGTGTCCCTAGCGGCCCCGCTGCTGACCGGCCTGGAAAAACCGCTGAACCGCAAACCGATCAAAGTCGGGGTGCTGCATTCCCTGTCCGGCACTATGGCCGTCAGTGAACAGACCGTGGCCGATGCCACCTTATTTGCCATTGCCGAGCTGAACACCGCAGGCGGTGTGTTGGGCCGTCAGGTCGAGCCGATCCTGGTCGATGGCCGCTCTGATTGGGGCTATTTCGCGCAAAAGGCCGAGGATTTGATCACCCGCCAGGAGGTCTCGGCAGTGTTTGGCTGTTGGACCTCAGCCTGCCGGAAAACCGTCCGACCAGTGTTTGAGACCCATGACCATGTGCTGTTCTACCCGGTGCAATATGAGGGGCTGGAGCGCTCGCCCAATATTCTCTACACCGGGGCGGCCCCGAACCAGCAGATCATCCCGGCGACCAAATGGTCCATGGACCATTTCGGGCAACGGATTTTTTTGGTCGGCTCGGATTATGTGTTCCCGCGCACCGCCAATGAAATCATCCGCACCCAGGTCGAGCTTTTGCAGGGCGAGATTGTCGCCGAGGCCTATCGGCCCCTCGGCGCGACGGATTTCACCGAGATCGTCGCCCAGATCGTCGAAACCCGGCCCGATGTGGTGTTCAACACCATCAATGGCGACAGCAACATTGCCTTCTATCAGGCCCTGAGGGCGGCGGGGGTGCAGTCCTATGACATCCCGGTGATGTCCTTCAGCCTCGCCGAGGCTGAAGTCCAAGCCATTGGCGCGGATCTGGTGGCGGGCGATTTTGCCGCGCGGAATTATTTCAACAGTCTGGATACTCCGGAGAATGCCCGCTTCGTCCAGGGCTTCAAAACCCTCCATGGCACGGATTATGTCACCACAGCCCCGATGGAGGCGGCCTATTTCGGCGTTAAAATGTGGGCCAAGGCGGTGGAGGAGGCCGGGTCGGAAAACTATGCCGACTACCAGTCCACCCTGTTGGGGCAAAGCATGCGCGCGCCCTCGGGCATCGTCTATATCGATCCGGGCAACCGCCACACCTGGCGACCGGTGTTGATTGGCCGCATGGACCCCAGCGGTGATTTTGACATTGTCTGGTCCAGCGGGCGGCCGATCCGCCCGGCCCCCTTTCCGGGCTTTTTGACCGAAGGCGAATGGCTGGCCTTTCTGGATGGCCTGTTCCAAGGCTGGGGCGGGCGCTGGGCGGCGCAAAGCGATCAGATGGCCTCGGACAGCAGCCCATGACCCCGGTGGATCCCGCCCTCTATCGCGAACCGAAGCAACCCGTCCGGGGCTTTAGTCTGGCGGTGGAAATCGGCGTGTTGTTCGTGGTTCTGGGGCTGGTCCCCCTGATGCTGATCGGGCGGCAATATGCCACCAGTTCCGAGGAACAAATCCGCGCCGAGGTCTCGCGCAATCTGGCGGTGATCGCCGATGGCCGGGCCGGGCGGGTCGAGGCCTTTGCCCGGGACCGGCTGCGCGATGTCACGGTGCTGGCCAACACGCCGCTGGTGCTCGACGCCATGGCCCCGGAGCGGATCGCCGCGTTGGATCCGTTCCCTGCGGAAGCCCTGGTGCGGTCCCGGGAGGCGGTCGGAGCCCATGGGCTCTATCTGGTTGATCCCAGTGGCGACATTCTGTTTGCCGATGACGACACGGTCGGGTCTGGCACCCCTGTCGGCCAGAGCCAGCAGCCCGCTCCAGCGCGGGGTTTGGGATCCCTCTCGCTTTGGGCTCTGACGTCGGTGGCGGATCGCGCCTCGACCTTGCTGGAGCCGCAAATGTCGGATTTTGTGGCCGAGGCCGGTTTTGTCACCGCCTTTGTTGGTGCGCCTTTGCTGGCCGATGGCACGGTGCGCGGCGTGGTGGTGATCCGGGTCGGGCTGGAAGAGATCCTGTCGGTGCTGGCGGACCTGACCGGCTTGGGGGCGACGGGGGAGGTGTTGATCGCCGACCAGGCCGCCGCCGGGGCCGGGGTCAGGCTCTATGGCGGGCTGCGGTTCCCCGACCAAGCCCCGCCGGATCTGCGGATCGGTGCCTTGGACCCCGCCGCTGCGCCCTTCATGGCCGCACTCTCCGGACAGCGCGGGGTTGGCTCCGGAGTGGATTATCGCGGTGAAGCGGTGATCTCCGCCTGGCGCTATTTACCCTCTTTCGATTGGGCTTTGGTGGTCAAGGTTGACCGCGCCGACCGCTTGGCGCAGTTCGACCGGCTGCGGGCCATGGGTCTGGTGGTGCTGATCACCGTGGCCATTTTGGTGATTGTGCTGGCCTGGCTGATGGCCCGGGCCATCACCACCCCGATCCAGGAATTGGAGCAGGCCGCCGAACGCTTGGCCGAGGGCCGCCATGACGGCCAGCGCCAGGACAGCCTGCGTCAGGATAGCCTGCGCACCGACACCGGGGCGCGGGAGATCAAGGCCCTGGCCCGGAGCTTTAATGACATGGCCACCCGGGTGCGCATCTATCAAACCGGGCTGGAGCGTATGGTCGAGGACCGGACCGCCGAGCTGCGCATCGCCAAAGAGGAAGCCGAGGCCGCCGCCCGGGCCAAAAGTGAATTTCTGGCGATGATGAGCCATGAGGTCCGCACGCCGCTCAATGGGGTGGTTGGCGTGGCGGAGCTGCTGTCGCGCCGCAGCCTGGATCCGGACTCCCGGCAATTGGTGTCCACCATCCGCCAGTCCGGCAGCGCCCTGACCGAACTGCTGAACGATATTCTCGACATCAGCCGGATCGAGGCTGGCAAGCTGTCCTTTGAAATGCGCGACTTTGACCCCCGGGCCTTGGTCCAGGGTTTGGTGGCGTTGATGGAGCATGCGGCACGCAAAAAAGGGCTCAGCTTTGACCTGGCCGTTGATCGCGACCTCCCGCAGATGTTGCGCGGCGATCCGGCCCGGCTGCGGCAGGTTTTGCTCAATCTGGTCGGCAATGCGGTCAAATTCACCGAAACCGGCGGGGTCAAGGTCGAGGTCAGTTTGCTGGCCGAGGTCGAGGGCACCGTCGAGCTGTGCTTCTCCGTCCGCGACACCGGCATTGGCGTGCCGAAAGACCTGCGCGACCGGCTGTTTCAGCCCTTCTCGCAATTGGAAGCGGAACGCTCCGCCCGCTTTGGCGGGGCCGGTCTCGGCCTGGCGATTTCCCGACGGCTGGTGGAAGGCATGGGCGGCGAGATCTACCATGTCTCTTTGGACCCGGAGCCCGGCAGCTGTTTTGTTGTCGAATTGCCCTTCTCCATTGGCGACCCCGAGGCCCTCTGTGTCACCGCCTTGGATGCAGACGGTGCCAGCCCAGGCTCCCATTGTCCGCCCTTGCGCCTGTTGTTGATTGAGGATGAACCGGTCAATCAACAGGTCCTGCTGTCCTTCCTGGAGGCGGATGGCCATCAGGTCACCCTGGCCGAAGAGGGCCGGTCGGGCTTGGAGCTGGCCCTGACCCACTCTTATGACCTGATCCTGACCGATTTGCGGCTGCCGGGGCTGTCGGGCATTGAGGTGGCCGAGAGGATCCAAGCTGCCCAAGGTGGAGCGACCCCACCGATCATCGCCATCACCGCCAATATTCTGCCAGAAGATCGGGAGGCCTGCACCGCCGTCGGCATGGCGGCCATTGTGCCCAAACCGATCCGCAGTGCCGAGCTGTTGGGGACCCTGGCTCAGGTTTGGGCCGCCGCTGGGGGGGAGGTCGGTTTTGATTTGGCGCGAGAAGAGCCCGTCACCCTCGTCCCGGACTCCGATGCGCCGATTTTTGAACCGGCCTATCTGGAAGACCTGATCGACGCCTTGCCTCCCGAAGAGGTTGGTCGCTTGGTGGAGAAGGGGGCGCGCGCCATTCAAGACTCCCTGGCTGCCTTGCTGGATGCGCCATCGGCGGATGCGACCCATAAACTGGCCGGGGCGGCGGGGAGTTATGGCCTGATGGCGTTGCGGTTTGAGGCCAAAGCCTTGGAGGCGGTGCTGCGCGGGGACGACGTTGAAGCATCGGGGCGCGATACCATGGAGACCTTTGCGCCTCGGCTGCAACAGGCTTGCGACCAGGGCCTTACCGCGTTAGAGGCCGCCTGGAAAGCCGCGTCCTATAAATAATCCGCCAGGGCGGCGAAGCGGTAGCCATGGCCGCGCACGGTTTCAATCATCCGGGGCGCGGTCTCCTCGCCATCTTCCAATTTGCGCCGGAGACGGCTGATCAGAATGTCGACCTTGCGGCCTCCGCCCTCGGAGCGGCGCTCGCCAATATTTTCCGCAATGGCTTCCCGGTCCAAAATCCGGCCCGGATGGTCGAGCAAAAAGGCCAGCACGTCGAACTCAGCCGAGGTCAGCTGTGCCACACGGCCATCTTCCGTGGCCACATGGCGGTTGTCGCGGTCCATCACCCAGGGGCCAAAGCGGATCAGGGTGCCCTTGGCTTCGCCCCGCGCTGCGGCGGTGCGGTCGAGCACATTGCGGACCCGGGCGAGCAATTCGCGCGGGAAGAAGGGTTTGGTGACATAGTCATCGGCCCCCATTTCCAGCCCATCGGCCCGGTCGGTGGGACGGTCCCGCGAAGACACAATGACAATGCCCATGGAGGATTTGCGTCGCAGCTCATGGGCCAGCATCAAACCATCCGCATCGGGCAGATTGAGGTCCAGCACCAGCAAATCCACCTGCTCCTTTTCCAGGAGCGTGGTCATACTGCCTCCATCTTCAGCAACCAGGACCTCAAAACCCGCATTGCCCAAGTAGGAGGCAATCATATCCCGGGTGCCGGGCTCATCTTCAACAACAAGAATACGTTTGCGGAATGAAGTCATGCTGAGTACCTGTTCGCCTGGAAAATCTGCAGAAACAGTGGGTCTTGGCGGGGTGGGCAGAAAAGCGTTGGAATCCAAGGCGTCATGCGTTTTTTGCATTCTACACCGTTCTAAAGACAATCCGAAAGTCCGGTTTTTGCTCTGGACGAATGTATCTGCCCCGTTTCAGGGCTAGAAAAGAAGCAGACAAACTCCCGACCATCCTGCTTGGTTTTTGCGCTGCAAAAAGAGGCATCTGGCGGAGTTGTGGCGAAAAAATGGCCACATCATGACCAGGGCGATAGCGTTTTATGCCGAAGAGTCAGTGTGTTAGCAAAATTTGCCTTAATTGGCACGGCCTCTGCATTGATGGGATGCATCATCCACCCGATTAGTGAGGGGCTTGATTATGAAATATGCAATGCGTTCTGTTCTGGCAGCCGGTGTCACCGCTGCGATGATGGCATCCGCTGGGATGGCCACCACGGCGACGGCTCAGGAAGAGACCATCAAGGTTGGGATTCTGCACTCCCTGTCCGGCACCATGGCCATTTCGGAAACCACTCTGAAAGACGCCATGCTGATGCTGATCGAAGAGCAGAACGAAAAAGGCGGTCTGCTCGGCAAGAAGCTGGAGCCGGTTGTTGTTGACCCGGCCTCTGACTGGCCGCTGTTCGCCGAAAAAGCCCGCGAACTGATCAGCGTCAACGGCGTCTCTGCCGTGTTCGGCTGCTGGACCTCCGTGTCCCGGAAGTCCGTGCTGCCGGTGTTCGAAGAGCTGAACAGCCTGCTGTTCTATCCGGTGCAGTATGAAGGTGAGGAAAGCCAGCGTAACGTGTTCTACACCGGCGCGGCCCCGAACCAGCAAGCCATCCCGGCGGTGGACTATCTGATGAACGAAGAAGGTGTGGAGCGCTGGGTTCTGGCGGGCACCGACTATGTTTATCCCCGCACCACCAACAAGATCCTCGAAGCCTACCTGAAGGGTAAGGGCGTGGCCGAAGAGGATATCATGATCAACTACACGCCGTTCGGTCACTCCGATTGGCAGACCATCGTGGCCGACATCAAGTCTTTCGGCTCCGCTGGTAAGAAGACCGCCGTGGTCTCCACCATCAATGGTGACGCCAATGTTCCGTTCTACAAGGAACTGGGCAACCAAGGCATCGAAGCCGAAGACATCCCGGTTGTGGCCTTCTCCGTTGGTGAAGAAGAGCTGGCTGGTATCGACACCGCCCCGCTGGTGGGTCACTTGGCTGCCTGGAACTACTTCCAGTCCGTTGAATCCGACGAAAACGACGAGTTCATCGAAACCTGGCAAGAGTTCATCGGCGACGAAAACCGCGTCACCAATGACCCGATGGAAGCCCACTATATCGGCTTCAACATGTGGGTGAAGGCGGTCGAAAAGGCCGGTACCACCGATCCGGATGCGGTCATTGACTCCATCATTGGTGTCTCCGTGCCGAACCTGACCGGCGGCTATTCCGCCATGATGCCGAACCACCACATCACCAAGCCGGTTCTGATTGGCGAAATCCAAGATGACGGCCAGTTCGAAGTGGTCTGGGAAACCCCGGGCCTGGTGGTTGGCGATGCCTGGTCTGACTACCTGCCGGACTCCAAGGACCTGATCTCCGATTGGCGCGCCCCGATGTCCTGCGGCAACTTCAACACCGCCACCGGTAAGTGCGGCGGTTCCGGTTCCTAATCCGGACAACGCCTAAGGGTGAGGACCGCTGCACTCTGTTCTTCTGCAGCGGTCCTCCTTCCTCCCCCGATGAGTGCGTAGCGTTTGGTACATGCGTTTTGGTGCGTTTTCTATCCGATCCTATAGCGCCCGGCAGTCTCGGGTGTCAGTGTTGTACGGTTTTGGTTTTGCTTGAGTTTTCTTGTTTTTGTCGTTCCTCCGGGTCCGCGATCTTGGGTGCGTAACAACTCTTGTTCCGGAGTTTGGCCCAAGGTCGCGAGATCCCTCTCTCCCGCAGGCGTCAGGGGTCGCTTTCAGAGAGAGACGAGGCGTTGCCCAGACCGGGCCAGCCGAATTGGGGTTTCATGGACATGCATCTGCGTTCCGCTTCGACCCGGGGATTTGGATCCTTGATCCGCATCAAGGCCACCCTGGCAACCCTGTTGCTTGGTCTGTTTCTGGCCATGCCCCTGCCGGGCTCACCGCTTGGCCCTGCCGAGGCCCACGCCGCCACGGTGGATGATGCCGCGCTGATCGCCCTGATCAACGCCCTGGCCGAGGGCAAGCTGAAAGAGCGGGCCGCCGCCATTGACGCCTTGACCGCCACTGGCGATGCCCGGGTCGCCCCGGCTTTGAGCGCCTTGGGCGAAGGCGATTTGTATCTCTGGGAGCCGGAAGAGCGGGTGGTGATCGCCATCCGGGATGGCAAAGAATACGTTATGAGTGACCCGCTGACCCAAGAGGATCTGGGCCGCGCGCCACGCAATCAAGTCGACAAAATCCGAGTCAATAACCGCCTGCGCCGGGCCATTCGCAGTGCCTTGGGCGCGCTGACCCTGGGTGCGGACGATCCAGCGGTCCGCCTAGAGGCCGCTGAGAGCATTTTCAAATCCAGTGACACCGGCTCCATCGACGCCCTGGAAGCGGCCTTGGATGTGGAAACCGATGAGCGGGTCAAAGCGGCCATGGAACGGGCTCTGGCGCGCTCGGTCCTGGACAGCGATTTGCCGGTTGAGCGCAAGCGGGCGGCCATTGTCATTATGGCCGAGCGCTCGGACCGGGATTCCTTGTCGGTCCTGAAACCGATCTCTGAAGATGCGGAGCACCCGCTGCAGGCCGAGGCGGCAGCGGCGGTGGAGGATATCGAAAACACCCTGGCTTTGTGGAACGCGGCGCAAAATGTCTGGGCCGGGTTGTCCCTGGGCTCGGTGTTGCTGCTTGCCGCCATTGGTCTGGCCATCACCTTCGGGGTGATGGGGGTGATCAATATGGCCCATGGCGAGATGGTGATGCTGGGGGCCTACACCACCTTTGTGGTCCAGGAGATCATCCGCAATTCCGCGCCGGAGCTGTTCAACTGGTCCTTGGCCATCGCCTTGCCGTTGGCCTTCCTGGTCACGGCCCTGGTCGGCATCGCCATTGAGCGCGGCATCATCCGCTATCTCTATGGGCGGCCCTTGGAAACCTTGCTGGCCACTTGGGGGGTCTCCCTGGTGCTGCAACAGGCGGTGCGCTCGGTGTTTGGGGCCACCAATCGGGAGGTCGGCAATCCCGACTGGATGTCCGGGGCCTTTGAGCTAGGCCAGATGACCATCACCTATAACCGGCTCTGGATCATTCTGTTTGCCTTCACCGTCTTGTTTGCCTTGATGCTGGTGCTGCGCAAAACCCCGCTGGGGCTGCAAATGCGCGCGGTGACCCAAAACCGGCGCATGGCCGGGTCCATGGGCATTCGCACCGACCGGATCGATGCTCTGACCTTCGGATTGGGCTCCGGCATTGCCGGGATCGCCGGGGTCGCCCTGTCCCAGATCGACAATGTCTCACCGAATTTGGGCCAGAGCTACATCATCGACAGCTTCATGGTCGTGGTGTTTGGCGGTGTCGGCAATTTGTGGGGCACTTTGGTTGGTGCGCTGACCTTGGGTGTGGCCAATAAGTTCTTGGAACCCTATGCCGGGGCGGTCTTGGCCAAGATCCTGGTGCTGGTGTTCATCATCTTGTTCATTCAGAAGCGACCCAGGGGGCTGTTTGCCCTTAAAGGTCGAGCGGTGGAGTGAGGCCATGATCACCCATCTGCTCCTCAACAGCATGTCCGGCCGGACCGCCAAGATCTTTATGGCCCTGATGCTTGGCCTTGCGATCCTGGTTCCGGTGCTCAATCTGGCGGTGCCGCCCGACAATGCGTTTCATATGCCCAGCTATGCGGTGGCGCTGTTTGGCAAATATCTTTGCTACGCCCTGCTGGCTTTGTCGGTGGATCTGGTCTGGGGCTATTGCGGCATTCTCAGCCTAGGCCATGGCGCGTTCTTTGCGCTGGGTGGCTATGCCATGGGCATGTATCTGATGCGGATGATCGGCGACCGGGGCGTTTATGCCAATCCGTTGCTGCCGGACTTTATGGTCTTCCTGAACTGGGATGCGCTGCCCTGGTATTGGTACGGCTTTGACATCTTCCCCTTCGCCATGCTGATGGTTTTGGTGGTGCCCGGCCTGCTGGCCTTTGTCTTTGGCTGGTTTGCCTTCCGCTCCCGGGTCACGGGGGTCTATTTGTCGATCATCACCCAGGCCATGACCTATGCCCTGCTGCTGGCCTTCTTCCTCAATGATCTGGGCTTTGGCGGCAATAATGGCCTGACCGACTTTAAAGACATTCTCGGCTTTGACATCCAAGCGGACTCGACCCGCTCCGGGCTGTTTGCCGCCACGGCCATCGCGGTCGCCATCGGCTTCCTGATCTGCCGCATGGTGGTCTGCTCCAAGCTGGGCAAAGTGCTGGTCGCGGTCCGGGATGCGGAAAGCCGGACCCGCTTCATTGGCTACCGGGTCGAGCGCTATAAGCTGTTTGTCTGGACCCTGTCGGCCTGCATGGCCGGGGTCGCCGGTGCGCTCTATGTGCCCCAGGTCGGCATCATCAACCCGTCGGAATTTGAACCGGCCAACTCCATCGAGGCCGTGATCTGGGTGGCCGTCGGTGGGCGCGGCACTCTGGTTGGCGCGGTGCTCGGCGCGGTCCTGGTCAATTTCGCCAAGACCATTTTCACCGGTGCGCTGCCCGATGTCTGGCTGTTCGCCCTGGGTGGCCTATTCATCTTTGTCACCCTGTTCCTGCCCAAGGGCATTGTCGGCACCATTGCGGCCTGGAATGACAAATGGCGGGCCTCCAAGGGCGGGGCGGGGCCGCAGTCCGGGGCGCCCGCTGATGGGGCCGGGTCGCCCAAGGACGGTGAGGCAGTGGATGCGGCCGCCGGAACCGAGAGCCCCGACCTCTCGCCGCCGCCCATTGCCGGGGGAGGGCGCTGAGATGACCGAGACCGCCAATAAATCCGCCACCATTCTCTATGTGAATGGCGTTTCGGTGTCCTTTGACGGCTTTAAGGCGCTGAACAACCTGTCTCTGACCCTAAAACCCGGTGAAATGCGGGCCATCATCGGTCCCAATGGGGCGGGGAAGACCACGATGATGGACATCATCACCGGCAAAACCCGGCCTGACAGCGGCGAGGTCTTTTTCGACGGCACCGTGGATCTGCGCACTTTGGATGAGGCCTCGATTGCCGAGCTGGGCATTGGCCGCAAATTCCAAAAACCGACCGTGTTTGAAAGCCACACGGTTTGGGACAATCTCTGGCTCTCCCTTAAGGATGACCGCCGGGTGTTCCCGACCTTGTTTGGCATGCTCGACGGCAAGGGCAAAAAGCGCATTGATGAGATCCTGGGCATCATTGGCTTGGGCGACCGGCGCGATGTGATCGCTGCTGGTCTGTCGCACGGCCAGAAGCAATGGCTGGAAATCGGCATGCTGCTGGCCCAAGACCCGAAAGTGCTGCTGGTGGACGAGCCGGTGGCGGGGATGACCGATGATGAGACCGCCCAGACCGCCCGGTTGCTTAAAGAGATTTCTGGGGACCATTCGGTGGTCGTTGTCGAGCATGACATGACCTTTGTCCGCGATCTGGATGTTCGGGTCACCGTGCTCCATGAGGGCTCCGTTCTGGCTGAAGGGTCCTTGGATCATGTCAGCGCCAATGAGCGGGTCATCGAAGTGTATTTGGGGAGGTAATCCGATGCTCAGCGTGGAAGGTATTGACCTGAAATATGGAGCGGCCCAGGCCCTGAAATCGGTCTCCGTCACCGCCGAAATCGGCAAAGTCACCTGTGTTTTGGGCCGCAATGGCGTTGGCAAGACCAGCCTGCTGCGCGCTGTCACCGGCCAGCATCCGATCAGCGCGGGCAAGGTGATCTGGGATGGCGAAGACATCTCCCGTCTGAAACCGCCGGAGCGGGCCCGGCGCGGCATTTCCTTTGTGCCGCAAGGCCGGGAGATCTTTCCGCTGCTGACCGTGCGGGAAAATCTGGAAACTGGCTATGCGCCCTTGCCCCGCTCCGAACGCATTGTGCCAGAGGAGGTGTTCTCGCTGTTTCCGGTGCTGAAGACGATGATGAACCGGCGCGGCGGTGACTTGTCCGGCGGCCAGCAGCAACAGCTGGCCATTGGTCGGGCGATGACCATGCGGCCCCGGCTGTTGGTGCTTGATGAACCCACCGAAGGCATTCAGCCGTCGATCATCAAAGACATTGGCCGCGCAATCACCTATCTTCGGGATACCGGTATGATGGCCATTGTGCTGGTCGAACAATATTTTGAATTCGCCCGGGATCTGGCCGACAGCTATGTGGTGATGGACCGGGGCGAGGTGGTGATGGACGGCATCGGGGCGGAGATGGTGGAGGAAGATGTTCGACGGCATCTCACGGTCTGATCCGCCTGCCTCTGGGTCCCCTTCTGATGGCAGCCCTGCGGGTGCCCTCACGCCGGAAATGCAGGCCTTTCCCTTGGATGGTGCCGGGATCCACCTGCGCATGGATCACCGGGAGGGCCGGACGCGCCTGACCCGCCTGCTGCAAAAGGCCCCGATGCGGGCTTTGTTGCCCCAAGTTTCAGCCCAAGAGCCGCCAACCGCGTGTTTGACCAACACGGCGGGCGGTTTGGTCGGCGGCGACCGGTTTTCCATCACCGTTGAAGCGGGCGAAAATGCCGCCCTATTGGCCATGGCTCAGGCGGCGGAGAAGGTCTATCGCTCCGCCGGTCCCGATGTGCGTCTTGATATCGCGCTGCGGGCCGAGGCCGGGGCCTGGCTGGAATGGCTTCCCCAGGAAACCATCCTGTTTGACCGCTCCCGGCTGCGGCGCAGCACCTTGGTCGAGATCGATCCCTCTGCGCGGCTGTTGGCGGGCGAGATCACCGTGTTTGGCCGTGAAGCCCATGGCGAGACCCTGAGCGATATTCTGTTGCGGGACCGCTGGCGGGTCTGTGTTGGCGGGCGGGCGGTTTGGGGCGATGCGCTGGCCGTGGATGGCCCGGAGGTCGTGCCGGTGCTGGCGGCCTCTGCGGGCTTTGGCGGGGCGACGGCCTCGGGCCTGATCCTGGTCCATGTCCCCGAAGACCAGCGCGACGGGCTGCTGGAGGCTCTGCTGGATTTGGATGGTGAGGATGCGCAGTGCGGGCTCGGCCCGGCTTTGCGCTTGGGCGCAAGCCAGATCGGGCCGTTGCTGATCCTTCGGTTTTTGGCGCGGGATCCGGCGCAGTTGCGGGTGGCGTTTGCCCGGCGCTGGGCGATGCTGCGCCAGCGGCTGGCGGGCTATGCGCCGCGCCTGCCCCGGCTTTGGTATGTGTAAGCGGTTTAAGAACGGTAAGAACGGCAGAACGGCAAAGAGGAACAGGAAGAGGAACCGTCCATGAATCTGACGCCGAGAGAAAAAGACAAATTGTTGGTCGCCATGGCGGCCATGGTGGCGCGGCGGCGCTTGGAGCGCGGGGTGAAGCTGAACCATCCCGAGGCCATTGCCCTGATCACTGATTTTGTGGTCGAGGGTGCCCGGGATGGCCGCAGCGTGGCCGATCTGATGGCGGCGGGGGGCGAGGTGCTCTCCCGGGATCAGGTCATGGCGGGCGTGGCCGAGATGATCCACGAGATCCAGGTCGAAGCCACCTTCCCCGACGGGACCAAGCTGGTCACCGTGCACAATCCCATCCGTTGATCTGTCCAACTCGGCAAAGGACGACATAGCCATGATTCCCGGTGAAGTCATGCCCGCAGCGGGCAGCATCATCCTCAATGAGGGCCGCGAGACCCTGACCCTGACCATTCGCAATACCGGCGACCGCCCGGTGCAAGTCGGCAGCCATTATCATTTTGCCGAGACCAACCCGGCCTTGGATTTCGACCGGGAGGCCGCGAAAGGCTTCCGACTGGATATTCCGGCGGGGACGGCGGTGCGTTTCGAGCCCGGCCAGTCCCGCGATGTGGATCTGGTGGCCTATGCGGGGGATCGGATCGTTCAGGGCTTTAACGCCAAAGTGCAAGGCAAGCTGTAAGGGAGGGCGCGGACCATGGCTTTTGAAATCGACCGCGCGGCCTATGCCGCCATGTTCGGCCCGACCACCGGCGACCGGGTGCGTCTGGCGGATACGGATCTGGTCATCGAGGTGGAGAAGGACTTCACCACCTATGGCGAGGAAGTGAAATTCGGCGGCGGCAAGGTGATCCGCGACGGCATGGGCCAGTCCCAGCAAGCCCGAGCCGATGGGGCCGTGGACACGGTGATCACCAATGCCCTGATCCTCGACCATTGGGGCGTGGTCAAAGCCGATATCGGTCTGCGCGATGGCCGGATTGTCGGCATCGGCAAGGCGGGTAATCCCGATATCCAACCCAATGTGGACATTGTCATTGGCCCGGGGACCGAGGCGATTGCCGGTGAAGGCCGGATCGTCACCGCCGGAGGTCTGGATGTGCATATCCACTGGATCTGCCCGCAACAGATGGAAGATGCGCTCTATTCCGGGGTTACGACCATGATGGGCGGCGGCACCGGCCCGGCGGAAGGCACCAATGCCACCACCTGTACGCCAGGGCCCTGGCATATGGGCCGGATGCTGCAAGCCGCCGATGGCTTCCCGATGAATCTAGGCTTCTTTGGCAAGGGCAATGCGACCCAGGCCCGGGGGCTGGTGGAACAGGTGGCTGCCGGGGCGGTCGGTCTGAAGCTGCATGAGGATTGGGGCACCACCCCGGCGGCCATCGACACCTGTTTGGATGTCGCCGAGCAATATGACATCCAGGTCGCGATCCACACCGACACCTTGAATGAAAGCGGCTTTGTCGAAAACACCACGGCGGCTTTCAAGGGCCGGACCATCCACGCCTTCCACACCGAAGGCGCGGGCGGCGGCCATGCGCCGGACATTATCAAGCTGTGCGGCGAGGCCAATGTGCTGCCCAGCTCGACCAACCCGACCCGGCCCTATACCCGCAACACCATCGACGAGCATTTGGATATGCTGATGGTGTGCCACCATCTGGACAACAAAATTCCGGAAGATGTCGCCTTCGCCGAAAGCCGGATCCGCAAGGAAACCATTGCGGCGGAAGACATTCTGCATGATCTGGGGGCGTTTTCGATCATCGCCTCGGACAGCCAGGCCATGGGCCGGGTCGGCGAGGTGATCACCCGGACTTGGCAAACCGCCCATAAGATGAAGGTGCAGCGCGGGCGCTTGCCTGAAGAGACCGGCGACAATGACAATTTGCGCGCCCGGCGCTATGTGGCGAAATACACCATCAACCCGGCGATCTGCCATGGGATCAGCGCCCATGTCGGCTCCGTAGAGGTCGGCAAGCTGGCCGATCTGGTGCTCTGGAAGCCAATGTTCTTTGGCACCAAGCCTGATCTGGTGCTGAAATGCGGCATGATTGCTGCGGCGGCCATGGGCGATCCCAATGCCTCGATCCCGACCCCGCAACCGGTGCATTACCGCCCGATGTTCGGGGCCTATGGCAAGGCGATGACCGCGTCTTCGGTGACCTTTGTCTCCCAAGCGGCCTTTGAGTCCGATATCGGCAAGACCCTGGGGCTGGCAAAGCCCTTGCTGGCGGTCACCGGCTGCCGGGCGGTGACCAAGACCGACATGATCCACAATGGGGCCACGCCGCAGATTGAGGTCGATCCGGAAACCTATGAGGTCCGGGCCGATGGCGAATTGCTGACCTGCGAGCCCGCCGATGTGCTGCCCATGGCGCAGCGCTACTTCCTGTTTTAGGGCGGCGATTGGAGGGCAGTGCCATGACCCTGCGTCGTGCGGTCGCCGTCCACCCGGCGGACAGCTTCGCGGTGGAACAGGAACGGGCCACCGTTACCCTGGCCTATGAGGACCGGTTTCGCCGCCGGGTGCGTCTGATCGACGACAGCGGTGCGGCCTTTTTGCTCGATTTGGCCAAGGCGACCCGCCTGAAGGATGGCGATGAGCTGGAACTGGCCGGGGATGGTCCGGAGGATGGCGGCATGATCCGGGTCCGGGCTGCCCTGGAGCCGGTTTTGGAGGTCCATTTCGCCGATCCGTCGGAAACCGCGCGGGTGGCTTGGCATTTGGGCAACCGCCATGTGGCGGTGCAGGTGGTCGATGCCAGCTCGCTAAGGGTGAGCGCCGATCATGTCATTGAGGGCATGCTGCGGGGCTTGGGTGTGGTGGTCAAACACCGCACCTCGGCCTTTGAACCCTTGGGCGGCGCCTATGGCGCAGATGCTTTGGGTGGTGGGCACAGCCATGGCTCGGCCAAATCCTATGACAAATCCGGGACGCATAGCCATGCCCACTGAGCCTGTTGCTCCGGCAGGGCTTGGCCCGGCCTCCGATCTGCATAAGCTGCTGGCGTGGTTTTCGCCGTCCTTTCCCGTCGGGGCTTTTGCCTGGAGCCATGGCTTGGAATGGGCCGTTGAGTCCGGTCTGGTGACCGACCGCGCCAGCCTGGAAGCTTGGACCGGCACGGTGATCGCCCAAGGCACCGGGCGGCTGGATGTGAATCTGCTCCGCGCGGCCTGGGAGGCCTGGTCAGCGCAGGATGGCCCTGGACTGGTCGCCGTGGCCGAGGAGGCGGATATTCTGCGGGGCTCCGCCGAGCTGGCTTTGGAAAGTGCGTCCCAGGGCGAGGCCTTCCTGAAAGCCGTTGGCGACAGTTGGGCGGTTCCTGGCTTGGCCGAGGCCCGACGGTTGTTGGCCGCAGCTCAACGCCCGGTCAGCTATCCGGTGGCTGTCGGCGTCGCAGCGGCTGGGGCGGGATTGCCCCTGTCGGCGGTGCTGGAGGCCTATTTGCACGCCTTTGCCGCCAATCTGATTTCCGCCGGGGTCCGCTTGGTGCCCTTGGGCCAGACCGATGGTCAAAAGGCTTTGGTCGCCTTGGGGCCGGTGATTGCCCAGGCGGTCCAGGCCAGTCTGGCCCGTGATCCGGAGGATTGGGGCAGCGCTGCCCCCATGGTCGATTGGGCGACCATGCGCCATGAAACCCAGTATACGAGGTTGTTTCGCTCATGATGGATGGAACTGTTGGTACCGCACCCGCTGCGCCCGAGGCCGAGCTTTTGGCCAACCCCCTGCGGATTGGTGTGGGCGGGCCGGTGGGGTCGGGCAAAACCGCCCTGCTCGAGGTCCTGTGCCGGGCCATGGCCGGGCTGTGGGATGTGGCGGCGGTGACCAATGATATTTACACCCGCGAGGATCAGCGCATCCTGACCGCGACCGGCGTGTTGCCCTCGGAGCGGATCATGGGGGTTGAGACTGGCGGCTGTCCGCATACGGCGATCCGGGAGGATGCGTCGATGAATTTGGCGGCGGTGGAGGATCTCTGCCGTCGGTTCACCGGCTTGGAAGCGGTTTTTATCGAAAGCGGCGGCGACAATCTGGCCGCGACCTTTTCTCCGGAACTGGCGGATCTGACCATCTATGTGATTGATGTGTCTGCGGGGGAGAAAATCCCGCGCAAGGGCGGCCCGGGCATCACCCGCTCCGATCTGTTGGTGATCAACAAAACCGATCTGGCTCCGCTGGTCGGGGCGTCTCTGGAGGTCATGGCCTCGGACACGGAGCGGATGCGCGGCACCCGGCCCTATGTGATGAGCAATCTGAAGGCCGGGGACGGGGTTACGGCGATCATTGATTTCATTGTCGAGGCCGGAGGTCTGGACGAGCGGCGTTAGAGCATTTTCAGCCGAAATGGCTTTTCTAGTCGCCTGTGAAGAATTCCCAAGCGTTTGGAAACGTTTAGGATTTCAGGCTCT
>JBMYTN010000037.1:0-39198 GCA_049604415.1 Rhodospirillaceae bacterium
CCTGCGTTTTCCCTCCTGTTCTTCCAATGTTTTCACTCCTCCCAAAATCCGTTCCATTTATGAGTTCACGGCCTAAATTCGGGGTGCGCAGGACATCCGAAAAGCGCCTCAGTTCAAGACGTTTTCGATGGAAAGCCCCCTCTCCCCCAATGCGAGATGCCTTAGAGCCCTTTGTGCGCAATGAAGTCAATCCCTTCGGCTGATTTTAGGCATTCGGGTTGGATCTGTGCCGCTTGGGAAAAATCCGGTGCGCCAAAGAAGCAGGGATGCTGTGCTGGCGAATGTCCAGACAACAAAAAAGCCGCAGCCCTTCCGGGCGCAGCTTAAAAAAAGCCTACAGTATTAAAACGTTAGCCGCGATGGCGTCCCCAACGGGAGGGGACGAAAAAGCTATATTTTTCAATATTTTCATTGCTTTATAGTCGGGTAATTTTATTGCTTTGTACTACTTTTTGTACCATTTCTTGGATTTGCTTTGTACTAGCCGGACAAAACAAAAGCGGCCAGACTGCTCCGGATAAAGACAGTCTGGCCGCTCTGTTTGACCACCGCGCAAGAGGAGGAGAAGACGGCGGTCAATGTGGTGGTCGGCAGCGCGCAAGGTCTAGAAATGCACCGCCGACCGTTACCCGCGCAGTATGAGATGCGGGATTCTCGGTTAGCTCAAAACAGTGGGATCAATGGCGATGATGCGCCTCGCTTTCTTGGTCGGGTTGCGATTATTTTTCATGCGGAAAATCTGTCGCTTGATGTCCTGCAAAACGGCCTTCATCTCATTGCGCGATCTGAACTTAGTCTTTTTGCCGTTGTGTTCTACTTCGCTGGCCCCAGCCCAATAGGCGTGCAACGTCGCGCGATACCGGGCGATGATTTCGTTCACATAGTCGGCGCTCGCGTCCTGGATGGCGATCTCTACGTCGTCCAGATCGTCAATCGTCGCATCCGCAAGCGGATCGGTATTCAGGTCGATGGTCATTTATATAAGTCCCGGGCTGTATCCCGCCTCAATGCTCGATAATCGCGGGCCAAGACCTTCGCGCTGCACGCGCGCGCCTTTGGGTAGGTTGTCGAATTTCACGGTGATCGTTTCTTTCTGGGCGACCGGCTCTTGGCCGGTCCGCCCTTGGGCAACGCGGCGCTCTACCTCGACCTTTTCGGCGATGCGGTAATCTATAAGTGCGCTGATCTGGCTGTTCATGTCGGCGGCAGTCGCCTCGGCTTGAGCTCGGATCAGGTCCGCCATGGGCGAGCCTTGGCCACCGCCTTGACCGTTCAGGTCCCGGGTGAATTGCCCGGTCGGGCTCTGGTCCATCATGCGCGCGGTCGCGTTCATGGACTGCGCAAGCTCTGCCACGCCTTCAAAGCGATCATTGGCCAGCGCGGGCATGGGCGGCACGCTGATATTGGGCTGGAACGCGGCCACGGTCTGCGCGGGTGCGCCTTGGGCCACGTTGACCGCAGGAGCGGCCACATTGATCACGCTCTGCGCGGTCTGTTGGATGCTGGCCATCATCGACCGTCCAAGGTCGGCGATGCCGTCCAGGATACCGCGCAGAGTTTGGTTCCCCGCTTCAGCGATCTGTTGGGCGGCCTCCAGTGTCGGAGTCAGCGTCTCGCCGACCGCAATGCCAGCGGCCTCGCCTTGGGCCTGCGCTCTGTCGATGGGGTCCGCTTGGCCCTCAGCCGGGTCGGACTGGATTTGATCGACCACCTTGCGGGTAGCGTCCGGCACCGTGGCATTGGCGGCCTCGGTGACCACTTGGCTGATCTCTTGAACTTGCGCGGGCACCTGGACCGCTTCGGCGGTCTCCAGGACTTGGCGGACCGGCGCAAAGGTCTCCTGAAGAACAAGCGGGTCGGTCTCTTCCCATTGCTGGGCGATGCTCTGGACCTTTTCCGGGACCGGTGGGCCACCATCATCTGCATAGACGCGGGAGACGCTCTGGACCGCCTCGGGAACTTCCGGCATGTCGTCGTTCACGGCAGTGGCGATCTCCACCGCCGGGGCCACGGAATCCGCAGCGGCTTCGACTTGTTCGGAGAAGTCTCCAAGGTCGATGCCCACATATTCGAGGACGCCATCGATCCCGGCCAGCATCGAGTTCAGGCCGCCCATAAATTTATCTTTGAGCGTCTTGATCGCCTTGGACACGTCCAGGCCGGTGATGGTCTGAATAATGGCCGCGAACGCCTTGGGCACGGCCATGATGGTGTCTTTAATGTGGTCGGCGAATAGCTTGGCAGCGGCCTTGCCAGCGTCCAGAGCGGCGCTGAAATCGCCATCCAGGACGGCGGAAACCATCTCGCCAAGCTTGCCAAAGATCTTTCCGATGCGGTCAGACCACTGGGTCAACCAAGCTTTGAATTCGTCCCAATTCGCGATCAGGGCGGCGACAGCAACGCCACCGGCAAGCACCAGCGCGGTAAATGGATTGCTCAACATCGCCAGACGGATCGCGGTCATTACTCGCCGCACAACACCGCCCATCTTGGCCATGGTCGCCCCAATGGCGGCCCCGGCAGCGCTGAATCCGCCCGACATTACAGTGCCAACAGGACTCATCGCCACCATGCGGACGGCCAGACGGCCAAGGGACGCGATAGCGCTGGCCGTGCCTTTTGCCGCAGATACGCCCAGGGATAGTATGGACCCACCAGCGGCCAGGGCCACGGGGCCAATCTTGGCTAGCAGAACCGGAATGCCGAACAGGCCCTTGCCCAGCGCGGTGATCAGGGGCAGCGCTGCGGAGATGGCACCCGCGAAGCCGATGGCTTTGGACGCGGCCCAAGCCCCGGCCAGGGCGATCAGGGCGGACTCGCTGGATAGAAGCTTTCCGATCAATGGACCGATGAACGCGACCACCTTGGCGATGCCATCGACAATAGCCGCCCAGGGCACCTTGGCCATGGCGGCGGTCAGACGGGCGAAACTAGAGATCATAGACCCGATGGTCTTGCCCAGATCTTCACTGGACAGCCCGCCAAACGCTTCGCGCAACGCCTTGGTGGCATCGGCAATGCCTTCCTGGAATCCCTCGGACTGTCTGGCCGCGACTATCATGTCGGTAAATTTCGACGCGGTATCGGTCAGGACTGGAATGATGCCAGCCGCAAATTCGTTGCGCAGGCCCTCCAGCGACTTCATAAGTCGTCCGACCGTGTCGTTGTAAAGCTCGGCATTCTGGAGGGCTTCCGGGTCGATGATCAGCCCCAGCCGGTCGGCCTCGTCGCGAACAGCGCGCAACTGGTCTTCCGTCATGGTCAGCGTGGAAAGCAATAATGCGCCGCGTTCATCGCCCACCAGCGCAGCCGCGATGCGGGTCTGTTCGGCTACATCGCTGGTCTGCGCCAATGCCTCCCGGATGGCGGCCATTTGCTGTTCTAAAGAATCAGCATTAACCAGAGCCTCCACCAACTCAGGGTTGGACCCGTTCAGTTCGCTGAACAGCGCGCCCCGGCCTTCAGCGGCACGGCCCACTCGGCGAGTCAGAGTCTGCACGCCCTTGAAGAAGCTTTCCGCCGATGCCCCGGCCTCTTCAGCGGCCAGAGCGGCCCCCTGGAGGAAGTCGGTATTGGCCGCGAAATCGCCCCGCAGTCGGCGGGAGATTTTTGCGACTTGGTCCGCGCTCTCGGCGAAATCATTGGTCATTTTCGTGGCCATGAAGGCCGCCCCGCCACCGGCCAAAGCGAAGGCTCCGCCCAGCTTGGCCAGACCGCTCGCCAGCCCGCCCGCGCCCGTCCGCATGGCAGTCATGGCCGCTTGGGACCGCAGCACGGAATCGCGCATCCTGTTGGCGCTCTGGGCGATGCTCTTGGCGACCGGGCTGAACCGGTCGGTGGCGCGGATGACTGCAGAGATGTCGAAGCGATTGGCCATGTGCCAGTTCCTTCTTAGGTCAGGGCGTCCAGAACCTGGAAGTTGAAGGAGATGTTCGCGGCCTCGTTATTGGTCACGATCAGGTTGACCGCAGCGCCGGAGATCGACCCGGTGAAGTCCACGTTGAGCAGCTCGGACCCGGTACCAGCGCCGTTGTCGGTGACGTTGACGTTAGTGCCGTCATGGCCGACGATCACGTTGCCCACGCGGACATTGCCCGCGCCATCGCTCATGGAGTAGCCGACGATATAACCGGAGCTGGTGGTGGCCCCGAGAGACTGCGCAGTGGTGCCCCCGCTGGCGGTGACGGCGATGGCAGTGCCGCTGTTCAGGCTGGAGCTGGCCGCGCCGAGGTTGTAACCGGCGTTGATCAGCTTCTGCGCCAGCGCTTGGGTCGATGGACCGGCATAGGTGCCGTTGACCGGCCCACCAGAGCGGCCACGGCCAGAAGGCCCGTTCCGTTCCGGGTAGAAAGCTGGTTGCACGTTCCGGACAGCATCGGCGACCATGGCGTGACTCACCACTGCATCGGCACCCGGCGCACCGGCGGCCCCTCGTTCGGCCAGAATGCCCCAGGAGCGGGAAGATTTGCCCGGCTTGTCTGCGGTGTCGGTGGTCGCGATGTAGCTGCTACCATCCAGGAAGACGATATCGCCCTCGCTGTACCGCTTGCCTGCTTGGTGTTTGCCAGCGTACCGCATACCGGGCGCACCCGGCGCGCCAGCGGGACCGGCGGGACCCATCGGCCCTTGGGCACCATCGGCCCCACGCTCGCCACGGGGACCAATGGCCCCACGCTCACCGCGCGGACCGGGAGTCATTTGGCGCTGTTGAAGGTCGCGGATTTGGTTCTGCAAGGCATCTATGAAATTTTGTGCCCGCCCGATGGCGGACCCTACTCGGTTACTTTGCATCTGTTTTTTCTCCATAAACTTGCTTAGCGCGGGCGGCCAGGAAGCCTTTTTGCCCGCTGGGTGGGGATGCCTTGCGGGCGGTGTTGATGTTGTCTTCGCTGGCCAGACGGTCGGCCAGGATCGACCGGGCGCGCTTTGTGTCGCCCAGGGTGCGCTTCAGCAGCGCATTGGTTTCAGCATTGGTCAGACCGGCGGCGCGGCACATCGTGCGGGTCTGAGCGATCTCGCCTTGGCGGGTCTCGCCGATGATGGCCATGGCCCGGGCAGACCGCCCGGACACATCGTCCCGGATCCGCTTCATCGACCGCGCAGCCGGTTCCATCGTTGCCAGCAAAGCGGCCAGATCTTCGGCGCTCACTTCGGGCAACGGCTCGGGCTCAGGCTCTACAAGCTCCGGGGCGAGCAACTGGAGGAAATCCTTGGCGGCCTGCTCGCTGGTCTGGGCAACCTCAGACCGGACCGCCTCGGCGGCGTCGGCCTTCAGGGCCTCGAACAGATCCGCTCCGGTGGCGGGCTCGTCTTCCCCGGGAAGTGAACCAATCAAATTGCGGGAATCATCGGCGGCCTCGATGCGATTATTCATCGTCCAGGCCCTCCATTGAACCTTTCGGCGCTTCGGGCGGTTCCGGGAAGTCTAGGCCGATTTCTCCGGCGTAGGTTTCTTCCGCAAGTCGTTGATCTAATTGCGCTTGTAGCTCTACGCCGTGACGGCGGCCCACCTCTGACCGGGACAGGATTCCCGCGTTCATAAGGTCCAGATCGGCCTTCACGGCTTGGCCGACATTGGCAGCATTCAACAGCGGACTGGTCTTAAAATGCACCCGGTGAAGGCGCTTGCAGGCCTCGCCGATGGCGGGGTCCATGCGACCAGCCAGGACTTCCCGGTCAATCCAGATCTTGAAAAGCGGGCTAAGTACCTGAGACCGCAGGGATTCACGGATATCGGTAAGGCTGTTTTCAAAGTCCGTTAAGCCGATCCGGCCACCGGAATGGTTGACCGCTCCATAGTCTTCGGACAGCAAAAACGCTGGAACGCCAAGGACTTGGGCGAGAAAGCTCATAGTTACCTTGGTAAATCCAGCCATATCAGCGGGTTGGCCGTGAGTCTTCATGTCAAGCCCCACGCCCGGGGGCAAGGTCGCAACCATGCCCTGAAACCAGCCATTTGAGATAATGCGGTCGGCTAAGTCACTGTAATCGCTCAGATCATCGGTTAGGTCGATGTCACCGTCCAGACCCTCGCTCGGATTGGCAGCGGTCAGAATCGCTGACACGCTGGAAGCGTTCCGGGACTGCACCAGATGGTTGGCCATAAGTGCCGCCAAGTCGGCGGCAGGGATGACTGCAGGGGCGACCACGGGAAGGCCGCGATGCGATCCGATCCGCTTGGCATTGATGCGGTGGAGGATATCCCGGGCGGGTATGCGGGCCAGCCGGTCGGGGCTGGTTATGCTGCCGATGATGCCGGACATCAGCGAGTCACCGGGGTGGGTCCGGTAGACGTGATAGGCCAGAATCCGCCCGGTATTGGGGTTCATCTCTACGCCATCGACCACCTCGGAATTGGGCGAGCGCGTGGCCGCAGCAGTCTCATAGGACGGCACGAACTCAGATTCCAGCAGCGTAAAGCCGATCTCGCGGTCCAGATTGCGCGGGCGATTGATACGGACGAACATTTCACCAGCGGCCATGCGGTCGGCCTCGATGGCGTTCAGCGCTTCAATGAAGCTTCGGCCATCCCTATCGGCGGTCTCGGCCCACTCGGCGAAGCGGTCGGCGATTTCGTCTTCCGGGTCGATGACGGCGGGCAAGTCGATCTTCGGGGCGCGCCCATTCAAGACGTATCCGGTCACCTTCCTGGTGGCACTGATAACCGCAGGGGTATTGAAGCTTGCCCATCGGCAGCGGCCTCGGACAAGGTCCAGCGCATTACCCGCTTGGGACTTGGGACCGGTGTTCACCTCGCCCAATTGCGTGCGCAGGCGCGGATCATTCGAGGCAACCTGTATGCCGCTCGAATTTTTCTTTCTAAGACCGCTGGTCGATGTGGATGTCGTGCTCATGCCCTAAAGATAAATTGGCACGAGTTTTGCAAAAAAGAACTTTTTTAAAGCTTTACTCAGAAAACTACATGATCGGCCCCGGGCGGCCTGCGCTGGCCACGCTGTAGCGCTTCCGCTGGCTTGCAGGGCGCTTCGTCTTGGATCGGCGATCATCCAGCACCTTGGCAATGTCTTGACCTTGGCCCGCAGCCTCGGCCTCGATGCGCTCGAATTGGCGAAGCTTCTTTTCGGGCGTGATGTTGAAACACTTCATGATCTTGGCCGCAGCAAAGCAATAGACTGTTCCATCGATCACCTCGGCGGGCGTGCCTTTCTTGACTCGTTTGTAGACTTCCCGTCCGGTCTTGGGGTCCTGTACTCGTTCCTCTGCGCGCAATTGCTTCCAAAAGTCTTGGGTGCACCAGTCCCGCGCGCCCGGATTGGGAACATTTAGTTTTCCTGGAACTCCCGGATCTAGGAGGAGTCCGGTGTAGATTTCGTTTTTGATGGCATTCACGTCGATAATGGCGGGCTCGCCATTTACCTTGCGCTCCATCTGATTCCGGGTCGGCACAACCGTGTTGGGCACGTTTGACGCCCCTTTGACCGCGTAAACACCTTGCCGGAAACGCGGACGAACAAAGCGTTCCACCATCTGAGAACGGTAGCCATGATCGACGCACATGGCCGTGACAGGAAGGCGGCCCCATTTCGGGTGTTGGGACGGTCGCAGCCGGTATTCCTCCAGGGCACCCCACGGGGAGTCAGGGTGGGACTCTGGCAAGTTTGTATCCCCGCGAAGGACGGCATGATCGACGATCCACGCTTCGCCATTTGGGCCAAATGCCGTCCGGATAGCCTCCAGCCGGTCTTTCTGGCAATCTACGCCCACCGTGACGAGAACCGCGTCATCGGGTAGCGCATCGCCCGCAGCGTCCCCGAAATCGCTGCTTTTGATGTCGCTGGCCTTGATCCGGTCGGAAGCTTCCGCCCAGGGCATTCCGAGCGTGGTGTTTACCCAAGCTTTCAGGTGGGCGGGGTTGCTCTTCACGGACAGAAATTCGTTCACGATACCGGACCATGAGACGTTTTCAGAATAGGCGGACCAGATCCAAAAGCTCCGATGACCCGGATCTGGTTCGGGGTTGCAGCCAACAAATTTGCCCCGGCTGTTCAGGCGGTCCTTTTCCGTCTCGTCGATGGTCGCCCCGCATGATGGGCAGTCCAGCCACACCTTCAGGCCGCCCTCTCGCTTGAACTTCAGTCCGGTCACGGGGACGGGCAGGACGGCATCATCGCCCAACATCTCGATGGTGCGGTCGCGCTCGAATCCGTAGCTGAAATGGTCGTCACAATGGGGGCATTGGACCGCCCAGATCTCCCGGGTGCCAGCGCTGAAATGCTTGGCCGTCAGCCCGTCATATGTGCTTGGCGATCCGCCGACTAGGAGCATTTGATCGCGCTGGAAAGTCTCGCATCGCTTGCGAGAAAGCGTGACCGGGTCGCCTTCGCCCTCCAGATCGGTGGGACATTGGTCCAATTCGTCGATGACCACAATCCGGAAGCCAAACCCGCGCAGGGTGCGGGCCACCATGGGACGGATTTTCAAAGACCCACCCGGGACCGGATAGGTCCCGGCCTTGTGGCGTTGTGAGTCCAAGGGGATGGTCAGCAAATCGCCAATCTGCGCGTTGTCCCGCAACAGCGGTTCAATGCTAGTTTTGGCCATGTCGTCGCACATCGTTTGGCCAGGAAAGACCAATGCCAGCGGCCCCGGATTGGTCTGTAATTCGCGCAATAGCGCTGCGGACAGAATCAGGGTAAATCCGGTCCGGGCGGACTTGAGAAGCGTGATTTGTCTTATAGACGGGGTTGCGATCACCCGGTCGATGGCGTCGGCCAGGGCGACCTGGTAGGCCCAAGGGCGGATGCGGGAAACAGCCGAAAATTCGCTCGGTATGTGCAGGTCTTGCGTGATGAAGTCGGCCAGGGACTTGCGGTCTACCGGCGTGGCGGCATCGGCGATGGCTTCATAGAGACGTGACAGCGCGGTCATTGCGCGGCCTCCTGTTCATCGGCCCCTGATGTCGTTTGCGCGGCCTGCGCCATTCGGGACGCAAACCCGCGCAGAATGCGGGCGTGGATGTCGTGAACGTCTTGCGCGGCGTCGGTGGATGATGCGGCGTTGCGGGCAATCTGGGCGACCGCAGAGGACGCGTTTAGGAGCTCTTGCCGCATCCCGACCACCGCGCTGGTCACCGCTTCCTGAATCGTCTCGCGATCCACCAGACGGCCAGCCATTTCCGCGTCTTTCATCTCGGCGATATTGGCGTCATGGAATGCCTTGCGGGCCTTCTCCTGGTCGCCGTTGTAGCGGTCGGATTGCCCGGGTCCGACCTTCGCTTCATCGACCAGCGCTTGAACGACGGACGGCACATAGACTATCCAGCGCTTCCCCGCACCGCTTCCGGTCGACCGACTTTCGACAACGCCGCTCTCGCACATGACGCGCAGCCGATCATGCCCGATGCCGCAAAGTGACGCCGCTTCCCGCAGTGATTTCTCCCTGCTTTCGTCCGTAGTTTTCTGCGCTTGTCGGGGCATTCCAGATTCCTAACCTACTGACTTACAACAAAATTTTTGCGAGCAAGTGAACAAACGGGCTGGGTGGAGACAACCGCGTCGAAATATAGCCAGAAAGGACCCGCAGTATTTATGATGTATTCATAAATAAATTTTGGCATCTATCGCAGCTTTCTGATCAACTGATCTATGCGTCTATTTGACTGCTTCTCGAACTCTCGTTGCAAATGTCGCGTTGCGGCGTTTCGGACGATGCGATCCATTGATAATTTCTTGGTCATTCTGATCACCTCGGTCTGGGTATAAAGTAAAACAGGCTTACCACCCCTACGCTTTGGGCGTGTATAAATCAGCGTGTTCCCGCCACGTCCAGGCTTCGCGAAGACTCGCTTCTTCTGGAACAGAGCGGTCAGGCGGTTGGACTTGGAGATACCACCGCGCTTGGTGCGCTTCACCTTGCTGGATGGGACGGAGATCCGGCGCGCTTCGCGGGCCTTGTCGGTCCCTCCGGTGAAGTGCGCGGCCACATTAGGGGCCTTCTTCCCGCCCGGCATTTGGCCGGGAATGCCCACCACAGCGGCCATCTTATCCAGCCCATCGCTGGCCTGCGCACCCTCAACCATTCTGCGGGGATACGGGATCCCCGGTCCGGTCCGGTCGGCCCTGCCGGGACCGCCGAGAAGGCCTTTGACCAAACCCCTGTTAAGCGGAAAGCGCGGCGTCTCCCGGTCCAGGCCGCCAGCCACATCGACAGCGGCATGACGGGCGGTCCGGGTCAGGGCGATGGCGGCAGCCTTTTCCACTTCGCGTGGCAGTTGCTTCGCAAACTTGGCAAACTGCTTGAATGTCACCGCCTTGGCCATGGGGTCTACTCCACCCTTGCTTGCGGCAAGTGCGCAACTTGGCGCAGATCGCCCGCATAATTTGGCGAGATCTGCGGCGCTTCCGGGACCGGCTCGTCCTTTTGCGCAGGGGCGACCGCCTTGCGCAGGTCGGCGATCTGTTCCAGAACCTTGGCGGCGTCTTCCATGCCCCGATCAAAGGCCTCGGACCCGGCGGGGATCAGGTTCTGCGGGTTATTGGTCAGGGGGAAGAGGGCATTCATTCCGACGCCCATGCCCTTGGCCAGCACGGTAAACGGGCGATTTTGCGACGCAACATTCACCTTGGGCAAGTTCTCGTTCGGGTTGCGGCTGTTCAAATGGAAGTACAGAGCCAAATGGGGCACAGCGGCCTTAAGGGCGTCATATGCGGCGCTCTCCGCCTCCCGCACCAGCACGCCATATTCATCGACAAGCTCACGGCGGCGCTTCTCGGCGGCCTCCTCAGCCTGTTCCCGCATGGTTGCCACCTTCGTCCGCAGTGGGGCGATGATCTTGGCAATATCGCCCTTGGTCTTGGTCGCGGCCTTCAGGTCCGCTTGGGCCCGCTTCAGGATGGCGGCGTCCGGCTCGTCGCCAGCCCCGCAATCGGCCAGCAATTTGGCGGTCTCATAGTCGGCGATCACGCCTTCGGCCTCCTGGATGGTGGCGGCGGCCTTGGCCAGATCGGCTTCCTTGCTGGCCAGCAGATCGGCGGCCTTCTGGTAGTTTTCCAAGCTCATTTCTCGTTTTCCTTCCGTTCGCGCATCTCGCGCAGTGCGCTTGAATAGGCGAAGATTTCCTTCGCGGGCATGGCGGCGACCTCCCACGGGGTCATGCCGAATTGGATGGCCAGCGTGACAATGTGCTGGTGCACAACCGACGCCCGGGCCCCATCACCGACCGTCTGGGCGTGCAGGCCCTTCGCCATCGCCAAGGCGCGGGCGGGCGTCAGGCGTGACAGCTTGTCCGCATCGCCATCGCAAAGGGCCTCGGCCAAGCGGCCTACGGCTTGCGGATCGTTGAAGTCGTGCAGGCCCGCATCCAGCAGGTCTTGGCCGCTCGGCTCGCGCAGGGTCACCTCAGCCGCGCGCAGGGTCACCACATCGGCGCTCACTGGGCAGCCCCCTGGGTGGTGTTGTCGGCCTCCTGGGCGGCCTGCTTGGCTTCATGGTATCGCGCAAGCGAACGCAAGCTTGGCGGCGTGCCCTGGACGACGACACCGCGCTTGATGGAAAGCTCGTCGTACATCCAAGCGGCCAGTTCCGCAGACACAAAAATCGGCTTCATATTCCGGCGTCCGGGGTCCTTTTTACCGTCCTCCGAAGGAGGAACAGCCGTTGTTTTCTTAATCCATCGGACCGGCAAGCTGTTAAATTCGGCGAACGCGATTAGGCCGTTTAGAAATGGCGTTTGCCCGCCAAAGCACTGGGCGGCATTGGACAAAGACAGTATTGAGTCGTCAATTGGCGGATATTCCAGCCGCGACGGGCCAGTCCATTTTTCATTTGGTTGAAGAACCTTAGCGGGACGCATTACTTAATTCCTCCTTTCCGGGCCTTGCGGGCCTTTCCAAGGTCAATGACCTTGGCGGGTTGTTGTTTGGCCAGCGTGGTGGCCATCGCGTGCCGATTGGCGAAAGCTTCGTCTGCGCTGTAGCCGAACCACGCCAGACGGCGCAGGCGGTCCTCTTCGGCCATCTCGATGATCGCGCTCCCAAGCTCGGCGAAGCGCGGATGATCGACCGGAGCGAGCCATGCGGCTCCTGTCTTTTGGGACCAAGCCACGGAAACCGGGGCCATCTCGATCAACTCGTCTGGTAGATGCTTTTCGTCGCCATCGATCAGCACGGGGACAGAAGCAACCATAATCTCGCCTCCACTTTCTTGGTCACGCTCAAAGCAATAGCCAAGGCGGCCATAAATCAGGCCGTCCCCACCATTTGCCTCGATGATACTAAGTGAAAGGCCGTTGTTTTCTGCGGCCTTCTGAATAAGTAATCGCCGGACAGCGTTGTCCGTGATCCGATCATTTACGTTGTATGCGTACATTACGGAGAGTCCTGTTGCGTCGGTTGGTACTGCATATTTTGACGCACAGCCTGCTTGCGCAGGTTCCTCCGTTGTGCAGTTCTAAAGATAAGTCTTTTATTTGATCTTTGAAAATGTTTTTTCTAAATTTGAACAAATTATACCTTGTGAATAGCCATCCCAAGAGCGGGAATACTTTGTATTATTTTACTATGTATTTCTCTTCACTTTATTGCCCAGACAGGTCGGCCAAATTTGCTGTGAAACATTCCACCAGATTCACCTTCGCGCCGATCAAATTTTCGATCCGGGCGATGGCGGAATCTTGGTCCATTTCGAGGGCCAGAGCATAACTCGGTTGGGCGTTTGATCCGGCTTTTCGATAGGTCAGCAACATTGTCCAAGTTACAGGGTGCAAGGCCCGCTTATTCTTTATATTAGCGGGCCTTGCACCCTGTAAATTTATACCATCAGATTGGCTTAATGATTTGATTTTCTTTACTAATTCAGATTTTACGCCTTTTGCGGTCCTGATTCCACATGACAAAACCCTAGAGAGTGTGTCATTGTCCAAGATCAGGGCCTTTTTTGCGTCCAATTCGGCCAGGATCTTGCCCGCCTTCTCGTCCTGGGCGGTCACCTGCTTTTGCCTATTTGGTGCCTGTGAAACACTCGCAGAAACCCGATCCGGGACCATGCCGGGAAGCGCCTCGATGCTGTCCGGGACCAGCCCGGCGATGGGTTGATCGCCCAGAATGCAGATCATTTTCCGCTCGCCATGGACAGCCCGCACCCGATGGGCACCTTGTTCAATTTCGTCGGCATCGGTCAGGGCGGCCACCATCTCCAGCCGGTGATCGGCATACCGCCACGGTCCGACTGTCTGCTTGGACCCGTCCAGGGCGGTCAGGGTCTCGCCCTTCTGAAGACGATAGGCTTTGTGCGTGTCGCTCGGCGCACTTCCTTCAGCGTCCAATTTCGCGGCGCAGGGCGTCATCTGGAAGGGCCTGCCATCGACACCCGCAAAGGTCGACCGCGCCTTGGCGATGATCTCCAGCGCTGGCAGGAAGGTCCGCCCAACCACCATGACTGCAGGGCAATCTTTGTGCCCATCGATCCCGCGCAGGTTCCGGAAATGCTCAAACGCCACGGCCTTGGCGTCCAGTTCCGGGGCAAGCTCCGCTTCCAAAATTGGCCGCACCTGTTTTGTGGATACGATCAGAAGACGGCCACGTTCGGCGATCAACTTGCGGGCCTGCGCCACGATTCCAGCGCGAAGGTCGGCACTGCCCTTGATCCTGTTTTTGGAACAGGAATGGGGAAACTGGATGATCTCAGCGTTCAACTTGAAGTCAATCTTCACCGTCTGCAATCCAGGCCGCCGATAGACCGCTTTGGATATGGTCTCGTTTCCGTTCGCGTTAAGGCTGAACAGGCACGCGCCCTCGATGCGCTCAAACCGGTCCCGGTGAAAATGGCAGATCGCTTGCAATCTTTGCCGACCACCAGCTTCGCCCATGCGGGCAAGGGTCCCCAGACTCGCCGATTGCCCGGCCCGCATCTCCATCGCCAACACCTCAAACACCCTATAGGTGTCAGCCTGCGCTGATCTGGGCGTCGCAAATGCCTCCTTCGCCAAGTCACTAAGGTGATCGCGCGGCGTCATGCGGGACAGGGTGCGATCAAGCTTGCGCTCGGCAAATGCCATTTGCTCCAGCAATTCAGGCGTGAACCCGGCATTTCGCAGAAGGTCCAAAATCTTTCCCTCGCCAAGGGCGGCATTTTCGTAGAGCGAAACAAGCACGCGGCGATAGTTCTGGTGCGCGGCATAGGTCAGCCCACAACGCGGGTCGGCAGTCCCGTCCCTGCGCTGGCAGATCAGAGCGTCGTCATTCTCGGCCCCATGCAGTCGCGGACGCGGCGCTATGATCTCGGCCACCGACACGCGGGGACCGCTATCAATGGTTTGGTATGTCGTTTTCCAGTCGGCAATGCCGACGCTGGAAACGTCTTCATCCACCACGGCCACCAGCGGGCGCTTCACCCCATCGGGTGGGGGTGTTGTGAGGTGCGCAGTGGTGAAGAACCCGACGCCATCGGCCTGCTTCAATGGGGCAAATTGGCGGAAATAGCTGCATTGATCGAACAAGCGGCAAACAACCGTTTCGCCAGCAACCTGTTTTTTGCAGGCTTTGCCTTTGAAGCCGATATCCAGGTTGCGCAGTTGCTGGAATAGCTTGCCGTCGCCCTGTTTAAAGTCCAGTTCCTCGCCCGCCCGGTCGCATAGAATGGTGAACTCTTCTTTTTCCCCCTCCATCCGGGCGCGGATCACCGTCGCCTTGGCCGCGATTTTTGGACCTGCTTTGGCGGCGTGTGCCATCCACCGCGCATAAAGCTCGTCCCGCAGTTGGCGGGTGGGCGCAAAGAAGTCGATCCGGACGGGATTCAGGATCCATTTTTGAAAGATCCGCCGAATGGCGATCTCGGTTTTCCCTGACCCGGCTGTCAGGACGAATTCATGCGAAACCGGCCCATGTGGCCACTTCACCAACATGGCCGCCTTCCGCTCCCGGATGTCCCCGGCGCGGCGCTCATATTGAGCGGCCAGCGTTTCGGGGTCGGCCTCCAATCGCTCCGCCCGGCGCTCCAATCGCTCCAATCGCTTGACCGCCTTGGCATGGCGGTCGGGAAGGTGGATGGATGCGGCAAGCTCTGTGTGTTGCCAATCAATTTGATCCGCCACCTTCACCGCTTCGCGGCCCTCCCGAATGGCTTGGGCCTTGGCCTCCAAAGCATCGGGATCGCCCTTGGCAGTCTTGGCATCGGCCACATAAGACCAGCTTTTTTCAATGGCCATATGAAACGCATCATTTGCCCGGGCGGTTGCCTCTGCCACCTCCAGCCCTGGGCGGGGCAAGGCGTCGTGCATCTCCCTGCGCGCCCGGGCGGCCTCGTCATCGTCCGGGCCTTCCTGATCTCGCCCATGAACCCACGCCCTAACGGCATCGACACCCTCGGCGATCAGCAGGTCGTTCGCGTCTTTGTGGCCAGCCGGGGGCAACAGCAGATCCACGGCAAAGCCTCTGCCCTCCAGGGCGGCCTTGGCCGCGTCCAGCGATGCGCGCTCGCCATCCTGCCCCGGAGCATCGCCCACCAGCAGGATCCGGGACACATCGTCCGGGATCTCCAGCTCCCTTATCTGGTGGAGGCCCAGCGCGGCCATGGTGTCGATATTGGCGCACTGGGCGATGGTAAGCGCGTCTTCTGGCCCCTCAGTAAGGGCCAGAAAGGTCGGGTCTGTGTGCGCCTCTGCGCGGGCCAGGAAGCCCTTTTTGCCGACCGTATTATAGGACTGTATCCAGCCGGTCTTGTGGCCGTACTCAGTCAGGCCTTTCGCTTGGCAAGCATCCCCACCAGCAGGGTAGCTGATCGCGATCTGATCGCCCCATTCCCGCGCTCGCACCCCAGAGCGCTCGGCGGTCGCGATGTCCAGGCCGCGCCCTTGCAGGTATTGCCGGGCGGACTCACATGGCCCTGTTTCCGCAGTGATCAGGTCGGCGGAATCCCTCCAAACCTTGGCCCGCGAAACATGAAAATCGCGGTTCCATGCCTCCTGTTGGCGGGCCTTTTCTTCCCGCTTCGCCTCGCGCTCTGCCCTCTGAGCGGGCGTGAATTGCGGAATGTTGGCATCTGTGAGACCGTACAGAACGGCAACAAATTCAACCGCATCGGGGAACGAATAGGCCTCGCCGTGGTTCTGGACGAATGCAAAGCAGTCGCCCGAATGGCCGTTTTCCCAATCGGCATAACCCCACCCGCGTGGACCGTTCTGACTCGTGAAGCTGCTTTTGCGGCCCTCTTTGAAGGCGTTCTGGCCATGGGAACGGGCGCGCGGGCGGACCTCTTGGACCAGCGGTCCAGCATCGGCCTCTACCGCATCGCGGCACGCTTCTTTTAAATTCTCGAAAGCTTCCCGCGCAGCGTCAAAGTCTATGACGTTATCGTCATCTCCCCAAAGATCTGCGGGATTTAGCGCAAGGTTTAAATCAGGCATTTCGCGCACCTAATGCGTGCGCGTCAAATTGATCAATGAATTCCCGGAACGGCCACATGGAGGAACAGGCCGAAAGTGCTGAAACTAAACGCATTTTCCCAACATTTCCCTTGCAATATCGCGCAGGAAATGAGACTATTTTCCCGCGATTGGTACTGTTAAACGGTCTGACTTCGACGGGGCGGCAACCCCTCGGTCAGGCCGTTTTTTTTGGCTCTACAGCCGGGAAAGTCCTCCGTGCCCATCGGCACCAATCCCGGCTGTATCGCCCACCAGAAGGCCGCTATGCGCCCTGTGGTGCCCCCTTAAACTTGCCGACGCGCTGAAGCTTCGCTTTGGTCAGCCTCGCCCGCCTAAGCCCATATTTGCGAAGAGCCTTCCTTTTGTTTTTGGGCAGGTTCTTCGCGTCCTTTGCGTTCTCGCGCCGCTGGAACTCTTCAAATGTCAGGTCTTCGTGACTCATTGGGCCATCCCTCCCAATGGCAGGAACGCCACCACATTGACGCTGAAAAAGACGATGGCCAGATCGATCAATACTTCGCGGTCATTGTCTTGGCGTGGTTGCATTTTGCGTGTATCTTTCATTGTGCATTTTCTCCGAGATGCAAAAACGCCCACTAGCGATAAGGTTGCAGCCTTGCCGGTGGGCGTTATTTTTTTGCGAAAAGCTCCATGGAAGACATGGCGCAGGCGATCAATTCGATATTGTCCGCAACCATTTTCGCATTGAATTCCAGGCGCTTACCGTCTTTGGTCCCGTCCAAGCTTTCGAACAGCACGGTCAGCGTTTGCGCGGCCTCTTGCAGCGTCTCGGCAGCAGCCTTGGCGGTTGCGTGTTTCCGGTTGCTTACGAAAAGGCCGATCTCAATTTCCGCGCAGTCTAGGAGCGATTGGAACCGGTCAAACTCGTCCCGGGTGACCGGGTCCAAGCAGCGTTGAAGGCACCCAATTGCCTGCCAGCGGGCGACTGTAATGGCGGCCATAAAACGGCCAGCGTGGCGCTCAATATCGTCGTTGATGGTGATCATTGGGCCATTTCCTTTTTTACGTGTTCGCGCAGATCGCGCAGGGCGGGCGGCATGAACGCAGAGTCAAACGGGATCGCTCTTAAAGCTCGTCCGAGATCGGCGGCATTGTTGGCACGCAACAGACAGGCCGCAGCACAATCAAGAAGCTCCTGCTCGATGTGATCATCTGTCATCTCGCGATATTCAAGGACCGCCGAGACGGTGTTGTCCCGGATCTGAATCACCTTTTCAGAGAGCGCGGTCATTGCGCGGCCTCCATGTTGCCCCGGGGCGTCACTGCGCAGCGCAGCGCGTGCACTTCGGCGGGCACCCACTGCGCGGTGAAATTGTTCTCGCAGAACAGAGCGATCATGGCGGGCAAGGTGTTCCTGCCAGCGATCTTGTTGGCCACCAGCGTGGCGGTCTCGCCATCGACGCCGCCCAGAGCGAGGGCCTTGCGGCGCAGGGCCCGGACGGCCTGAAACTTCAGGCGATGGACGTGGCGGGGGAGCGCGCTCATTGGCCGCGCACTCGATTGACGAGATATTGATCGGCCCACTCAATGACAGCTTGACGGTCATGCAGAACAGCGACTCCCACTTTGCGATACGGTGGCGAGATAACCCCGCCAAGCGGTCGGCCAGCCTTGCGGTCGCGTTGCCTGCGCAGCACTAGCCCGTGCACGGAAATGCCGGTCAGGCGTGCAGCCTCGGCAGCGTCGATAAGGTCTTCGGTCACTCTCTCACCTCCATTCGTAGCGGTGTCTTCAGTGAGACCAAAGATATCATTAGTTCGAAGTGAGTCGAGTCATATTTTCCAATGATACCAGCAATATGGGCGTCAATTTAAACCGCCCACCGCGTAACTTTTTACGCTTCCGCTTCCGTAACTTTGTACCATTTCAGGGCATAAGACCCTGATCCCGCTGGAAGAAAGCGAGTCACGAAAACGCCGCCCGGAAGGGGTCCGAGCGGCGTTGAATTGGCGCACTTGGTGCGCGTCAGTGATGTGAATTTTTTTTGGGCTAGGGGTCCCGGGACAGGATTTCCCGGACCGGGATGGGCAGTTTTGCGCTCTCCATGAAGGGGCAGACGCGACCTTGAACTATGCTGAATTGCATGAGATAGTGCAGCGATCTCAAGCAATGAGGAAAGTCGTCATGAATAAGACTGGATGCCTTGTGTTTCTATTGATCGCAATTCTTTTGGGTGTATTCTTTTTGATCAGAAATAGCATGGATAATTCCGAGACGGTGACCATGCGAGACGTTCCAATTATGACAGATGCGCTAGAAAAGTCAGATGATTTTGAAAAATTCGCACAAGAGTTTAGTAATTTTACTGCAATTCTGCTTGATAAAGACGTCTGTTCTTTGTCTCAGATCAAGGAAAGCGGCGGATTCACCAAATCCACCAATAGTCCAGGCAATGTTTATTTTACATTTTGTCCAAAACAACTTGAACCAAACCGTCAGATTTATATTGATCTTGATAAGAACAAGCATTGGGAAAGGTCACGTTAGGATGCCCTTCACGTCGATAGGCATCTCGATACTCTCTAGGGCGTCTTTCAGCCTGCGCAACTCTGCCCCAGTTCCATAGCCCCTTGAGGCCTGACCCTCGCCCGCGTGCCCGGTGATCTGATCATTTACAAAGTCGCTCACACCCGCCGACCGCAGCCAGTCCTTGAGCGAATGCCGGAAACTGTGGAAGACGATGCGCGGATCATCGATCCCCGCCTCTACTCGGATCAGTCGGGCCATTCGCTTGGATATGGCCAAGGCGGGGCGTTCGAGACTCAGGTCCACCAGCGGGAACAACTGCCCCTTACTGCCCTTTACGAAATTCAGGAAGCCCAGGGCGATCAGGGTGGAATGAACCGGAACCAGTCTGCGCGATCCCTCGTTCTTGATCGACCGACTGGATTCCAGATCATCCCGGATTGCGACGCACCAAACGCCCGCCTCTTCCCGCACATCCGCCCTTTCGAGGGGTGCGATCTCGCCTAGGCGTGCCCCGGTGTACATTGCAAGCAGCGGTACCCAATAGCGTTCTTGCCTGCGCAAAAGGTTCAGGCCCATCCCCAGGCGCGGCTCTGGCAACGCCCGGACCAGCTTTTCCAAATTCGGACCATCAAAGGGCAGCCGAGCCTTGTTCGCCGACGCGGCCTTGCCCCGCTTGCCGGTGTCGATTTTGGCTTCCTCAAACGGGTTGGATGACACCTTGCGGGCCTTGCGGGCGACGCGGAAGATCGTGCATAGCAGGCCGACCTTCTTATTAACGGTGGTTGGGGAATTGCCCTTCTCCAGCATGTCCAGGCCGTAGGCGATTGCCTGTTCTTCGGTCACCTCATTGGCGGGGATCTCTTCCCCGATAAACTCGAATAGTTTGCGGATCGCAAGCTCGGTCTCTACCACCGTTGCAGGTGATGGACTCCTCTGTTTCTTCCACGCCTCATATAGAGCCCACACAGAGCCCTCTTCGCCCGATGGGGCAATGTCCTCCCCCCCGGACTTGCGCTTGGCCTTCCGGGCGGCTTTTTCGACCTTCTGGGCGCGCTCTTTCTGCGCGCGGTAGTCTTCGCCCTTGGTGCCGTGTTCTACCACCGCCTCGGCGTCTTCCTGGTCCAGACCCGCATTCACAAGCTCCTGCGCGTCTTGGCGCTTGATGTCCAGGGCTAGTGCGCGCTCTAGCTGGGCGATCCTGTCCAATAGGTCCCGGGGATCCTGCGGATAGGTCGCTGCATCTTCCGGGATGCCGTATGCATTCCACAGAACTTCGCTGGTCTCCTGGACCAAGCCAAGCTCCACCCGGGCGGCGTGCATCTCGTCATTGGTCTTGGCCACCAGAGGCGGGACCCGCTTTGCGGCAACGATGGCCGAGTCAGTTTTTAAACTGACCTTCCATTCCCGCTTGCCGATCACCGGTCGCAGTTCTGCGGGCACGCCCCGGCGGAAAAACAGGGCATTTCCCACGCGCATGACGTATTGTGGAAGGGCGGCCATGTGGCATCGCTCCAAAGGTCCAGATGTGGCCCTTGGTGTAGCACCTGTACAAAGCTTTGTACAAGTCTTTGTACCAGATTTTGGACAAGAAATTGTTCTGTTTCAAAGCGATGGTTGATTTTAAATGAAAAAACCCGCGATGGCGTCCCCAACGGGACTCGAACCCGTGTCTTCAGCGTGAAAGGCTGATGTCCTGGACCGCTAGACGATGGGGACGCGGTCGCGAGCGAGGCCGCTTATCTACAGAAGCCCGGGACAGTGGTCAACCCCGGAAATGTCTTAAAAGGGAAATCCTCCTGACATACCGATCATTTTTTCCACCCGATCAGACTCCCACAATTTGGGCTCCGTGGGCTGGGCACCCAAGCCCGGGACATCCGTGCCCCAACCTTCTCGATCCACCACAACGGTTTTGCCACCAGCCGTTACCGTCAAGGCCGTTGGCTCTCCCGGCCGACGCGGATCGGGCAGGAGCACAATACAGCCCGCCTGATTGGGTTCGATGATCGCCAGCACATGGGTGCCGCGAATGCCGATCGTGGCCACGGGCAGGTCCAAAACAACGTTTTGCGGTGCCATTTTGCCGATGGCGCCGGAGATATAGCGAAAGGCACCACCCAAAACCGACAAACCGAAACGGCCCTGCCCTTCCTCACTGCCAAACAGAAAGTCATCCAAAACGATGTCAGCTTTAGGTCCAACAGACAGTTCAGTGCCATCGTTGAAGCCAAACAGCGCCCGACCACCAGCGCCGGTGATGATACGATCGCCAACGCCAACGGAGGATCCCGAGCGCAATTGCTGCATGATGGGGGCTTCCCAATGGGCATCTTCAGCAATTTCTGCGGTGCCTACGGTCGAGGCATGCGCCGGTCGGCCAAAACGCATACCCGATGACAGTCCAACACCAGCCCCAACACCAAGC
The DNA here is from genome assembly GCA_049604415.1 of Rhodospirillaceae bacterium. Taxonomy (GTDB): domain Bacteria; phylum Pseudomonadota; class Alphaproteobacteria; order Rhodospirillales; family Rhodospirillaceae; genus JBMYTN01. The sequence goes on from JBMYTN010000037.1 coordinate 21,297, forward strand.
AGGGCACCCCGGCACAACAGAGCACGGCGGGATATTGCGCTTTCAGAAATCTGTCTGTTTTGTGTTTTACCCTGGACCATCAATGGAATCTCCTTTTGACTCTTCCGATGAAAATGATCGGTTCTTTGAGAGACCACAAGGTCAGGACCGCTCACCGCACGTTGATGTGAACGGATTATGCAAAACTTTTGGCTGATAAACAAATTGTGAACAGAGGCGGGCTCACGCCGGGATGCGCGCCACATCATCAATGACCAAGAGCGCTTCTTCCCGCCCTCCCCAGCGATCAACTCGCAAGGTCCCGGCCACATGCAGGCGGTCCTCCCGCCGGGCCGCCAACAGGGCCAAGCCCATCTCCTCGTCCGCAGCCTTAAAGGCCATGGCTTTCAAGCGTCCCCCGTCTGGCCCGCTGAGGAACGCCCGGATATGACCCATGCCAACCACATCGGCTTTGGCAATTCGGACATCCGCCAAAGCAAAGCGTGGATCCGGATTGCCGGAGCCAAAGGGTCCGGCTTGCTCCAGAGCCTCGACAAGCTCCACGGTGGCCCCTAGAGGGTCTACCAACCCATCAAGCTCCAAGGTTGGCATCAGAACATCATCCGGCGTGTCCTCGCCTGCCGCCTGGGCGGCAATGCGCTCGCCCAGAAAGGTCTGGAATTCCTCAAGCCGGTCTTCACGGACTGTAAAACCACAGGCCATGGCATGACCGCCCCCCGCCTCCAGTAGACCGGCTTCCCGAGCGGCAATCACCGCCCGGCCCAAATCAATCCCGGGAACCGAGCGTCCAGAGCCTTTCGCCAGCCCCCCTTCCAGAGCGACCGCGCAGGCGGGCAAGCTGTAGCGTTCTTTCAGGCGCCCAGCGACAATGCCGATCACACCGGCATGCCAATCCTGGCCGCAGGCAAACACCAAGGGATAAGCCGTGGGTGGTGCCGCCTCGACCTGCTCCATTGCTTCTGCCAGCACTGCGGCTTCAATGTCCTTGCGCGCGCCATTGAAGGCTTCAAGCTCGGCGGCCATCCGATCGGCCTGGGTGGGGTCATCACAGCTGAGCAGTTCCGCCCCCAATCCGGCCCGGCCAACGCGGCCCCCGGCATTGACCCGAGGCCCCAGCATATAGCCCAGATGAAAGGCCGTCGGCGCATCGTTCAGCCCTGCCGAGGAGATCAAGGCCCCCAAACCGATATTGCCCCCGGATGGGCGACTGCCGGACACCCCAGAGGAGGCTTTCGGGACCCACGAGCGGCGCATCACCTTTAGGCCTTGGGTGACCAGAGCGCGGTTAACGCCGACCAAGGGCACCATGTCGCAGACCGTGCCCAGGGCAACCAAATCCAGCAGCGCCATCAAATCCGGTTCGGGCCGATTGGCCTTCTGAAAATAGTCACGCTGGCGCAGTCTGCGATTGACCGCCACCGCCAAAAGAAAGGCCACCCCCACCGCCGCCAAATGGGTGTGAGGACTGGTTTCATCGATCCGCTTTGGATTGATCACCGCGATGGCGGGCGGAAGGGTCGGATCGGCCTCGTGATGGTCGCAAACAATACAGTCCAGCCCGACCTCCTGACCCTCAGCCAAGGCGCGATGGGCTGCGGTGCCGCAATCCACCGTCACCACCACCTTGGCCCCGGCCTCGGCCAGGGAGCGCAAGGCCGGACCATTGGGGCCATAGCCTTCCAGACGGCGGTCGGGAATATGCAGCAGCGGGTCTATGCCCAAGGCCCGGAAAAAGCGGCATAGCAGCGCCGTCGAGGTTGCCCCGTCCACATCGTAATCGCCGAAAATCGCAATGCCCTCGCCCGCCTCAATCGCGGTGACGAGCCGGTCCACCGCCTTGTCCATATCGAGCAAATGGGAGGGATCCGGCAGGGCCGTGCGCAAGGTCGGGTTCAAAAACCCATCGGCGTCTTCGATCGCCACGCCCCGGGCGGCGAGCACCCGGCCAATCACATCGGGCAGCCCCAACCGCTGGCTAATGGCAGCCGCATGGCGATCTTGGGCCGGACGCAGCCGCCAGCGTCGACCGGCACAGGATTGGACAACACCGAGAAAGGCATCGGCCTGCACGGTCTGGGTCGCGTCCGCATGCGAAGGCGCAGATGTAGAGGAAGCAATCATGGGACCCACTCTATCTTGTGGGTCCCAGATCAGCAAGGATTGGACAAAACTTCTTAGGCCGGTTCGATGCGCAACACCATGGCCGGTTCAACAATGTCCTCTAAGGCATTGATTTTGGCAATGGCGGCGGCCATGGCGGCCTCCTGCGTGTCATGGACGGTCATGACCACGGGCACGGTCTCACCGGGATTATGGCCCCGTTGCAGCACCGATTCCATTGAGACCTGGGCGTCCCGCAGGGCACAGGCAATGTCGGCAAACACGCCAGGGCGGTCCCGGACCATCAGGCGAATATAATAGGGACCGACATGGGCCTCCGCCGGTGCCGACGGACAAGCAGTCAAACGCTCTACCGGCACGCCGAACACCGGAGAGATGCGGCCTGCGGCAATGTCGAGCACGTCGGCCACCACCGCCGAAGCGGTTGGGCCTTCTCCAGCCCCCCGGCCTTCCATCACCGTTCGGCCGACAAAGTCGCCCTCGGTGACAATGGCATTGTAGACCCCTTCCACATGGGCCATCGGGGCACTCATGGGCACCATGCCGGGGGCCACCCGACGTTCCAGACCATTCTCGGTCATCCGGGCCACCGCCAGCAGCTTGATCCGGTAGCCCAGCTCCTCGGCAAATTTAATGTCCTGGGCTGAGATCTGTTCAATGCCTTCCATGGCCACCGCATCGAAATCAACCGGACAGCCGAAAGCCAGGGACACCAGCAAGGCCAGTTTTTGTGCTGCATCGGTGCCGTCAATATCGAAGGTCGGATCGGCCTCCGCATAGCCCAGCTCTTGGGCTTCGGCCAGCACTTCACCAAAATCCCGACCGGTTTCGCGCATGGTGGTCAGAATGAAATTGCTGGTGCCATTCAAGATGCCCTGCAGACTGGTGATCCGGTTGGCCGCCAATCCCTCGCGCAGAGCTTTGACCACGGGGATGCCTCCGGCCACACCCGCCTCATAAGCCAAGGCGACCCCAGCCCCTTCAGCGGCTGCAGCCAAGGCCGCACCATGCACCGCCATGAGTGCCTTATTGGCCGTCACCACATGGCGGCCTGCAGCAATGGCCGCCTCGCAAACCGCCTTGGCCGGACCATCGGAGCCACCGATCAGTTCGATGATCAGGTCGGCCTCGGCCTCTCGGGCCATGGTCACCGGATCATCAAACCAAGGGTAGGACGACAGATCCACCCCACGATCCCGGCTGCGATTGCGTGCGGAGACCCCGGTGATTTCCACCGGACGCCCACAACGATCCGCCAGCAGGGATCCTTGCTGTTGCACAATATGGATCACGCCGACCCCAACCGTACCCAGGCCCGCCACGGCGATCCGCAGCGGTGCCCGATCCGACGAATGCTTCATATCACCCTTACTCATACGCCTTACGCACCCCCACTGATCGCAGATGCCACGGGGGTAGAGCCCTCTTCCACCGCGCCCGCATGCCAATTCTGGTGAGACTTCAGGAAAGACTTGATGTTGCGCACCGCCTGGCGGGTCCGGTGTTTGTTCTCCACCAGAGAGATCCGCACATGCTGATCGCCATGCTCGCCAAACCCAACGCCGGGCGACACAGCGACTTCCGCTTCTTGCAGCAGCAGCTTGGAAAACTGCAAAGACCCCATCGCCTCAAAGGCCGGGGGCAGTTTGGCCCAGGCAAACATGGTGGCCGGTGGTGAGGGAACATCCCACCCGGCCTGAGACAGCCCTTCGATCAGCACATCGCGGCGGTCGCGATACATATCCCGGATTTCCGCCACACAGTCCTGCGGCCCGTTCAGCGCCGCCGTTGCCGCCACTTGGATCGGCGTAAAGGCACCATAGTCGAGATAGCTTTTCACCCGCGCCAGGGCACCGACGAGATGCTTATTGCCCGAGGCAAAGCCGATCCGCCAGCCCGGCATATTATAGGTCTTGGACAGCGAGGTGAATTCGATGGCAATGTCACGCGCCTTTGGGATCTGCAGGATCGAGGGCGGCGGATTGCCGTCAAAATAGATCTCGGAATAAGCCAAGTCGGACAGGATATAAATGCCGTGGTGGCGGCAGAAATCCACAACCTGCTCATAGAAGTCCAGATCGGCCACATAGGCCGTTGGGTTGGACGGATAATTCAGCAACACCGCAACCGGTTTGGGCACGCTGTGCTGCACACCGCGTTCCATGGCCTCCAGGAAGGCCGGGCCAGGTTCAGCGGGAATTTGCCGCACGACCCCGCCAGCAATGATGAAGCCGAAGGCATGGATCGGATAGCTGGGATTGGGGGCCAGCACCACATCGCCGGGGCTGGTGATGGCCTGGGCCAAATTGGCCAAGCCTTCTTTGGAGCCCAAAGTGACAATGATCTCGCTTTCCGGATCCAAAGACACATTGAAGCGGCGCTCATAATATCCGGCCATAGCCCGGCGCAGCCCCGGAATGCCCCGGGACATGGAATAGCGATGGGCGCGGGGATTGGCGGCGGCCTCGCACAGCTTCTCAACAATATGGGGCGGGGTCGGCTGGTCCGGATTGCCCATGCCCAAATCGATGATGTCTTTGCCTTCGGCCCGGGCCGCCGCCTTCATGGCGTTGACTTCGGCGAACACATAGGGCGGCAAACGTTTGATACGATAAAACTCGGAATCCATGATGATCTCTAATCAAAGGGAGGCCCTGACCCTGCATCCGACCACCAGACTTTGACAAGGGGCTCTGGGATCTAAGCGACGGTTTCGGGCGGCATTGCTATGGAACGACCCTATTTGCGGCACGGCCAAGGCAAATCCTAAACGGAGATGGCCATACCAGGAAAAAGGTCAGGCTGCAGAAACATGGTCTAAACCGGGATTGGTCGGTGCCTTCTAGTAATCCAGGAACACTTCGGTGCGCCGGTTATGGGCTTCCCCGGACGGCATGACTTCCCGATAGACCTTCTGTTCATCGCCGACGGCCCCGACATAAATCGACGCCGGCGGCACCCCAGCAGCCATCAGGGCCCGCGCGACGGCATTCGCGCGAAGCCCCGACATCTCCAGGTTCACCGCCTTGTGGCGGGCTGGGTCCATATCTCCGGTGCGGCTAGACGCATGGCCAATCACCCGCAAGGTGCCCCCATAGGTCCGCTGATAAGCCGCGATTTCGCGGATGACGGACACGTCATTCTGATCCAAGCTCGACGAGCTGTTGGCAAAATAAATCACCCCAACCTTTGAGGACACCGCCACGCCCCGGGGATCATAAGACGCCAAGGGCAATGGCCCAGCTGCGCCATAGCCTGCCCCCGCACCTGCCCCGCTGGCAAAACCGGCAACCGATCCAGCGGCCGCCCCCGCACCGGGCAGCGCGGCGGTTTGCACCACACCCCGACCATCGACCACAACGGTACCACCGGGTCCGGTGGTGGCTATGGCCGGGCCCGTTGGGAAGGGCACCGGAACCGGAGCCGGGGTGGCGACTGGTGGTGCGGTTGGGAAGGCAACTGGCGGGGCAACAGGGGCCTGCATCGGTGGCGGTGCGACCGCCGCAACACCCGTTCCCCCTTCCGCCGGAGCAACACCCGCAGCCGCCGTGGCAACAGGCGGTGCGGCCGGATTTTCCAGGGAGGCGATGGTGGCATTGGTCGGGGCCGGAGGCGCAGCGGCAATTGTGGTGCTGGCGGCTGGGCCCGGACCGGCAACTTCGGAAGCGGCCCGGCGGGTCGAATCCTGCACATAGCGTGCACGCGCGCGGTCCGCCACCAATCCCTGAGCGACGCTTTCCAACTGCGCCGGTTCCGGGGAAGCCGGTCGGTCTTCGGTCACCTCGTTCACATCGGGGAAGTCACCCGGTGCATTGGCCGCCCGTTCGGCAGCGGGAGTATCGGCGGAACAGGCCGCCAGGGAAAACAGGGCCAAACCCGCCAAACCACCCAAAAGCCGCGTGCGCAATGGGGCGTGGCAATCGCGATTTCCTTGCGGCTCCGAGAGCGCCGAATGTCCCAACATCAAATCCCTGGCACCTTTATGCATGACTGGTGGGCTACCGTTCCCTAAGAGTCTCCGTCCGTCAACGGGCAAAGCGAAGCGGGCTGCCATACCTTTGTCGTTATGACCGTTCGGAGAATACGGGGTTCCGTCGCCAAGGTGAACTGTAAAGTCAGAAAAACAGGACGGGAAACAGTGGTTTCGAGTCCCGCCAACAGAATTGCGCCCTGCTATGCGGCATTTGCAAAACTGCTTTGATGAACCGCTGGAGTCGATTTGGAATTAACACAGCGCAAAAAAACCGCTATAGAGCGCCCCGTCCGGACTTTATTTGGGTGTTGCGTGGGGGTGGCACCGTCGGGTCTTTGAGCGATTGGCCAAGATCAGGAACTGACTGGCATCGGCTCGTTGCGCCATTGATTATCCATGCCCTCCATGCGCCCGTTCGGATCACCGTCACGGTACCCGAGGAGGAATTCGGCATGGCCGACCAAAGCGGCAGTGAAATCAAGCTTCCGGACCCGGCGCAGTTCGGCAAGACCATGGCGGACATCGCCGAGCGCTCGCAAAAGATCGTTGGAGAATTTTTGACCCGTCAGGGTGCCAATCCCGAGATGGGATTCTCCGACCCGCTGAACATTGGCGGGGCGTTCTTTGAAATGACCACCCGGATGATGACCGACCCGGCCAAGATCGTCGAAGCCCAAATGGGTCTTTGGCAGAACTATATGGCCCTGTGGCAAAACGCCGCCCAGCGGATGATGGGTGGAGACGGCAATCCGGTTGCCAATCCCGAAAGCGGTGACCGGCGCTTCAAGGATGAAGCCTGGAGCGAAAACGCGGTTTTCGACTACATCAAGCAAAGCTATTTGCTGACCAGCAAATGGATGATGGGCGTGGTCACCGATGTGGATGGTCTGGACAAGCACACCGCAGAAAAGGTCGAGTTCTATACCCGGCAATATGTTGATGCGATGGCGCCGTCCAACTTCCTGCTGACCAATCCGGAAGTGATCCGTCAAACCATCGAAAGCGGTGGCGAAAACCTAGTCAAAGGCTTGGAAAACCTGCTCGGTGACCTGGAAAAGGGCAAGGGCAATCTGAAGATCAGCATGACCGACGAAAGCGCCTTTGAAGTGGGCGTCAACGTCGCCACCACCCCGGGCAAGGTGGTGTTCCGCAATGATCTGATCGAGCTGATCCAATATACGCCGAGCACCGAGGAAGCTTTCGCCCGCCCGCTGCTGATCGTGCCGCCCTGGATCAACAAGTTTTACATCTTGGATCTGCGGCCGAAGAACTCCTACATCAAATGGGCCGTGGACCAAGGCCACACCGTGTTCTGCATTTCCTGGGTCAATCCGGATGCGGATATGGCGGAAATGGGCTTTGCCGATTACATGCTGCAAGGTCCGGTGGCCGCCATTGATGTGGCGCTAAAGATCACCGGCGCGGACAAGGTCAATATGGCGGGCTATTGCCTGGGCGGCACTTTGGTGGCCTGCACCCTGGCCTATCTGACCGCCAAGGGCGAAGCGGGCAAAGTGGCCTCCGCCACCCACTTTACCACCATGCTCGACTTCCAAGATCCCGGCGAACTGGGCATCTTCATCGATGACCAGACCCTGGATTACATTGATGATCAAATGGAGAAAAAGGGCTATCTGGACGGCTCGGAGATGGCTGGCACCTTCAACATGCTGCGTTCCAATGACCTCGTCTGGTCCTTTGTGGTGAACAATTATCTGATGGGCAAAGACCCATTCCCGTTCGATCTGCTCTATTGGAACTCGGACAGCACCCGGATGCCCCGGGCGATGCACAGCTTCTATCTGCGCAAAATGTATCGCGAGAATGTGCTGAAGAACGCGGGCGGTATCACCCTGGATGGGGTGCCGATTGACCTGACAGCGGTCAAGACCCCCAGCTATTTCGTGTCCTGCCGCGAAGATCATATCGCGCCCTGGATCTCGACCTATGCTGGATCCCAGCTTTATAGCGGCCCGGTGAAATTTGTCCTGGCGGCCTCTGGCCATATCGCCGGGATCATCAACCCCCCCGATAAGGTCAAATACTGCTACTGGACCTATAATCGGAAGGTGAAGGATCCGGAAGCTTGGTTGGAAAAAACCACCCAGGTCGAGGGCTCCTGGTGGCCGGATTGGCAGGAATGGGTCACCAAGCATGCGGGCAAACCCGGTCCGGTGCCTGAACTGGGGGGCGGCAGCATGGAACTGCTGGAAAACGCCCCGGGCAGCTATGTCAAAGCCCGGGCGGCTTAAGCGGTCCATGCGGATCCCACGCTTCTTACCGCTCTTGCTGTTGGTGGGAGCTTCTCTTGGACTGGGCGCGATCGGAGACTGTCGCGCCCAATCTCTTGAGGATCTGATGGCAGTCTATAATGAGCGCTGTCGATCGGATCTGCGGGCCCAAGACAAATCTCAAGGCCCCTCCGCCGCCCGTCAAGGCGGTCGGTTTTGTGATGATCTGGCCAAGCAGATCCAATCGGGCACAGAAACCCTGGAAACAGCGCCTGCGGGCAGCCTCGTCCGCCCGAATTTGCAGCGCCCGCCGCAGTGATCAGGTCATAGACTGCATTTTCGATCCGCTATGGACGGCGTAACCATGGATTTGCGGAAAAATGTCGTAGATCTTGGCCAAGTGGTCTTCAGGACGCGAAAAGTGACCGGTCTCTTCGGCGACCCTCACCTCCTTCGCCGCGATTGGAACTCCGAATATTTTTTCGGTCGTTTGGGCGATGGCATCCCCTAAACCCATAGGGAATGTGTGAACTCTAACATTGGTGCCAAACAAGATTGGTTGGTCCTGCAGCGAGACAATGGAATAACCACTTGGTGCTTTGCGAGACTTGCGCGGATGGTACATGGATAAGAACAAAAGATCCCAGAATTGACCATCCAATGTGACGGTCTCAAAAACATCGATATGCTCAATTGAACCCAGTCGATGATAAATCAATTGACTGCCATTTGAAGTTTTTAACCTGGATAAATAAATCAGCTCTCCCATAAAGCCATTTACTGGAATTGGGTTGCCGATCGCCCGGCCAAATTCTCCATCTGCCTCTGGCAGCTCATCAACATCCAATCCACCAACAATATGTTCAATAACCTCTGGTCTATTCATCGCATTTTGCCGATTCTCATCAGACATAATACGCTTTACGTTTTCTAGGAATCGGATCATTTTTGGTGAAAAATCGACTTCTTTTTTCTTCTTTGCAAAAACCTTTTCCCAGAGTCTCATGTTGATCTCCTCGTGTGGTTTTTCGAGCTGTTTGTGGGTGCCGTGACCTGTTGTGAAAATGGGGTGGGATCGAACCCAATCAACTTAAGATCATACCATCAATTGATACAATCTGGTGCTGTTCCGGCGCCGAGAAGCATTCCTCTCTAGACATAACTATTTTTCTAGTTATATAGTTTTCATATTATATGGAGACGCATCATGGATACCCTTGCAGCCGCTGAAGGCTTTGCCGCGCTGGGCAACACCACCCGCCTAGATCTGTTCCGCTTTCTGGTCCGCTGCGGCAGTGACGGCGCAACCGTTGGCACGATCAAGAGCCATCTAGACATCCCGGCCTCGACCCTGGCCCATCACCTGTCGATTCTGTGTCGGGCCGGATTGGTCAGCCAGGAACGCCAAGGGCGCGAAGTGATCTCGCGCCCGGCCTTTGACCATGTCGAGGCCTTATCGGCGTTTTTGCTGGAGGATTGCTGCAAAGGTCCGGACGGCATCAGCGAAACTCCTCGCCGCGCACCCATGGACGATGTGGCCTAAGACTTCCGCCCGTTTTTTTTGCGAAACACTTCTAGATTTCTAGGGATTTGGTTTGATGATTGGCCTTCTGAACGCCCTGCGCCCCTACACCATCGACATTCTCCCCCCGGGCTTGAAACGGGCCACACTTCGTCTTGATGGGGCCTGGGTCACCATTGGCTTGATCCTGTTGATGATGGCTCTATTTGTGCCCCAGGATATGGCCGACTTGGTGGTCCGGGCCTTGGGGCTGCTCGCCAGCAGCACACCCTATATTCTGTTTGCCGTTGCCCTGATCGCAGGCTTGAAAGCCACCGGAGCCGAGGCTCTGATTGCCAAGGCTTTTGAAGGCAATGAACATCGCATGATCTGGGCGGCGGCCTTGATGGGCGGGTTGATGCCGTTTTGCTCTTGCGAGGTCATCCCCTTCATTGCCGGTCTGTTGGCCATGGGAGCCCCCCTAGCGGCCATCATGGCGTTCTGGCTGGCCTCGCCCCTGATTGATCCCCCGACCTTTTTGATCACCGCCGGGGCGCTGGGATGGGAGTTTGCCATCGGCAAGGCCATTGCTGCCGTGGTGATCGGCCTGTTTGGTGGCTATGTCACCCATGGCCTGGTGCAGGCAGGGCATTTTGCCTCGCCGCTGCGCCCGAGCCGGTCCTCCTGCTGTGCAACCAGCGTCAACCCCGACGCCCCGCCAGTGTGGCGGTTTTGGACCGAAGCCCCCCGCCGGGCTGCCTTCCGGGACACCGGTCTGGAGAACCTGCATTTCCTGGTCAAATGGATGGGCATGGCCTATCTGCTCGAAGCGGTGCTGATCGCCTATGTTCCGGCGGAAAAGATCGCTCCGATTGTCGGTGGCAATGGCTTTGACTCGGTTTTAATCGGCGCTTTGGTCGGCATCCCGGCCTATTTGAACTCCTATGCCGCGCCACCCTTGGTCGCCGGGTTGATCGAAAACGGCATGGGCACCGGCCCAGCCATGGCCTTCATTCTCTCTGGCGCCATGATGTGCGTGCCCTCCTTAGCTGCCGTTTTCGGGCTGGTGCGCATGCCGGTGTTTTCCGCCTTCCTGGTGCTCGGCTTTATCGGAGCCGTGGTTTGCGGTCTGATCTTTGGCTGGATAATTTAACGCCAGGGCCCCCTTTCTTAACAAATCACCAATGATCTGCGGCTATGCTGACGTCCGTTTTTGCATGCCAGCTTGAGAGACCGCCATGCGCTTGCCTGTGCTCCAAATCCCGACCTTTCTCCTGATCCTTCTCATGCTGGGCGCTGTCGCGCTGTTGGCTGGGTGCGAACGCCCCACGGAAAGCCGGGCCATCACCGCTGCAGGCCCTGGAGATTTGGAAGAGGCCGACAGCGATACCGAAGATCGCATTGCCGCCTTGGACACCGCCAGGACCGGTATCCCCCGGGAAGAGTTTGGCCTTGCTTATGTCTATCACGAGCCCGGCATCCCGCTATTGGATGTGGAGAGCGTCAGCTTGAATGATGGGGAGCCGCAACCGATCTCGTCGGGCCGCTATTTGGTCTGGGAGGTCTCCCCCGGTCCGCATTTGCTCGAAGCCTGGCGGGGTGACCGCCGCCTCGCCACCCAAACCATCAATGTCTTTGCCGGGGAGGCGGTCTATCTGCGCTATGCGGGCAAGGGCCTTTATGGCGGGGTTCAGTATCTCAGCCCCGTCGCGCCAAACCAAGGCCGGGCCATCATCAGCGCGTCCAGCCTCGCCTCGCCTTAAGCAAACCGCCGGTTGGGCCTACAACATCTCCCGATAGGACTCGGCCAGTGTGACATATTTCTGGGCGCTGACAGGGAAATAGGCGATTTCCTCAGGGGTCAGCGGGCGCTTTTCCTTCGCCGGGCTGCCCGCCCAAAGGGATCCCTGCTCCACAGTCTTGCCCGGCGTGACCAGGGCACCGGCGCCAACCATGCTGGCTTTGGCAAGCGTTGCACCATCCATCACCGTCGCCCCCATGCCGACAAAACACAGGTCTTCCAGGGTGCAGGCGTGCAGCAAGGCCTTATGGCCGATGGTGATGTCATCGCCGATATAAGTGCCGAATTTTCCGCCGGTGACATGAACCACCGTGCCGTCTTGGATGTTGGTGCGCTTGCCGATGCGGATCTCATGCACATCACCGCGCACCACACAGCCAAACCAGACACTGGATTGGGAGCCGATTTCCACATCGCCGATCACCACGGCCCCCGGCGCAATAAACGCATCAGCGGCAATGCGCGGCCATACCCCGTGATGGGGCAAGATGATCGGAGCCGTCGGAGAGGGCACCACAGGCGGCATGGGCATCAACGCTTCATCGGACATCATCACCTCAAATCTTAATCAGACAAAAACGACGAGGCCCGCTCCGGGCCTCCCACCCCTCCGATCATCGCCGCCATTAGGGGAACAGGGCCTGTTGCTCCAGCCCCATAGTTTCGGGGAAGCCGCACATGACATTCATATCCTGAACCGCCTGCCCGGAGGCTCCTTTGACGAGATTGTCCTCGGCCACCACCAAAATGGCCCGTCCCGGGGCGCGATCGGCATGGACGGAGATCAGAACATGGTTGGACCCCCGGACATGGCGGGTATGGGGGGCCCCGCCGCCCTCCGGCAACACATGCACAAAGGGTTCGTCGCGACCAAACCGCGCCGCCAAATGGGACCGGAGACCACCAGCATCCTGTCCCGGTGCCAAGGTCACATAAATGGTGTGCAAGATGCCCCGGTTCATGGGCATCAAATGCGGTGTGAAGGTTGCCAACACCGGCTTGCCTGCAGCAGCAGAGAGGCCCTGTTCGATTTCCGCGCAATGCCGATGCCCGGCAATGCCATAGGGGTGAATGCCTTCGGACACCTCACAATGCAAGGAGCCCTCCTTCGGTCCCCGCCCGGCCCCGGACACGCCAGATTTGGCATCAATGATAATGCCATCGGTGGCAATCAATCCGGCTTCCACGAGCGGCACCAGGGCCAATTGCGCCCCGGTGGGATAGCATCCCGGCACGGCGACAAGGCGGGCTTTGGCAATGGCATCGCGGTGCAATTCGGTCAGGCCATAGACGGCCTCTGGCTGAAGATCCGGCGCGGCATGGGGTTTGCCATACCACTGCTCATAGGCACCCAAATCCGCCAGCCGGAAGTCAGCCGACAAATCGGCGATCTTAATCCTCTGGCCATGGGGTCCATTCATAACCCCGGCCAAAACCTCCTGTGTGGTGCCATGGGGCAGCGCACAAAAGACAAAATCAATCTCGGCCCAGGGCACATCTCCAATGGCCACCAGATCCGGCAGATCCAATATGGCCAGATGAGGAAAGACACTGCCCATGGTCTGACCAACTTTGCGATCAGCGGTCAAGGCGGCCAGGCGCACACGCGGGTGACGGCACAGCAGACGCACCAACTCTGCTCCCGTGTAACCGCTTGCGCCCAAAATCGCGACGGACAGCTGCGCCGTCGCATCCGCTCCCGCATCTACCACCATGGGTCTGATCTCCAAAAAATAGGGGGACGCAGAAGTACCACTCCCCCCATCCCCGAGCAAGCCAGACCGGCATTTTGGAAACGGCGCGGTCTTTACTGTTGTTAAGACTCTGCATGCTATGGTCCGTCAGTTTGCCACCCCTTCGGACGAAGATGACACAGACGGACCGCCCCATTCGCCCAACTGACGGAACCGCATCGCGGATCCGAAGCTGCGCGCGCCTGCCCTTTGGGCTCGCCGCTTTGGCGATCCTGATCGGCAGCATCGGCGGCGTGACGATCCCAGCATCCCCGAGCTTAAGCCAGGACCAGATCCAACAAGGGCTGGACGCGGTGCCCCGGGCCCGCCTGCGCAAGGCGATTGATCGCTGTATTCAACAACGGGGGGCGACGGGCAGTGATATTGGCGAGATCTTGTTCGATCCGGTCACCGGAGAAATCAAATATCGCTGTGACGGGGATGAAGATGGGGAGTTTCGGCCCTTCGTCGAGCAGAATGCTCCACCAGCCTCAGCCGGAGAGGGGCAAGCCGGAACGGCGGGCACGACAACAGGAGCCACAACCGGTACTGGACCGGAGGTCCCCCCGCCCCGCCCCCGCCCGACAGACGATCCCGGCGCTGGATCCGAGCCTGATAACGCAAACATCGCGACCCAGCCGCGCGATTTCGGCGCTGAAGCGGCCTATGTCAATCGGCCCTCGACCCCGCCGCCAACACGGCCGGAGGATTGTGTCGGGATCCACCCCTATTACCAAAGCTTCCCGGCCTGTGTGGTGGCCCGCCGCATGGGGTTGCTGGACCCGCCAAGTTCCGACCCCGACGATCTGCCCCCGGCCTTTATCCCTGCGCAACAATCCGAGGGTGGGACCTCCGAAGCCCAAACCCAGCCTCAACCACAATTTCAGCCGCCGGAAAGTCCTACAGCGGCCCAGGCAATCCCCCAGGGCCCCACGACCCTCCCGCGCAATGCGGCGGAACAGGCCGCGCGGGACCGACAGGCCGCTCGGGCCGCCCAGATCGCAGCGGAACAGGCCGCCGAGCCGGTGGGTGAAGTGGCCCCGGAGCCGGACACGCCGATTGATTGGATCGGTATGGCGCTGTGGGCGGGCTATGGCCTATTGGGGTTACTGGGTCTGGGGGCGTTCGCGGTTTTCTTGATTACGCTGTTTAACCGCATGCGGATGAACAAGCGGGAACTGGAAAACCCGGCTGACCCTTATGCGGCTTACTTTGACCGTGATCCAGCCTTTGGCCCCGCCGATGGAGAGGCTGGGGGCAAAGACGACGAGGAGGACGATCCGGGCGGCCTTGCCATGTCGATGGGTCCGGGCTCTGAGTTGAGCAAGTTTATCGAAGAGGATGGCGAAGGCGGTTTCGATCCGGATTTGGATGCGGAAGAAACCCAGCCGCTGTTCGGTCACTTGGATATCCCGGAGGACGACTCTGGAAGCGGCGGTAAAGCCATGGGCGGGGCGGATGATGACATTTCCCGCGCTCTGGAAGCCGCCTTAGACGAAAAAGTCCCCTAAAGTTTATGACGGGCTTATGACATTTGGCGTGAGCACCCCGATAATATCCATTTCTTCCGTATGGTTTTACAGTTTTTAATAGGATCACCCATCGATTCCTCTTATCGTTCTGTTGGGGGAAAACCCGACCATTCCAGGGATTTGTTTGGTCTGTAAGGCTGTGCTTCAGAAGCCTGCCGAACAGGCTACTCGCCGGGGATGATCGGTCGAAAGCGTGGCCATAACGCGCTGGGGACGGACCAAAAAAACCAATGGCGACGGTGCTCAAACCTATCAGGAAGCGAGATCTTGCTTCCAAAGCGGTCGATGTGAACCGGCGAGATCCTCTCCGCCGCTTGGTTCGCAGTCGCTTTGGCGCACCAATGGTCGCTGTGCTCCTGCTCCTGCTGCTCCATCTGTTGGTTGGAGGCCTCCTGCTCCAGTCCTTGGCCAATGCCGAGCGCCGCTCTGACCAAATCGCCTTTCGCGCCGATTTAACCAGCCTTGCCAATCGGGTCACTGCCGCGCTGACTGCCGCCTCAGGGGCCGGGGACGAACTCGCCGATCACCTGGCAGCCCATTTGGGCCAAAGCGACGGGACCTTGAGCCAAGAAGATTGGAACGGGTTGGCGGCCTCCCATGTCAGGCATATTCCGCTCTTGCGCAATTTGGGACTCTCTGAAGGCTTCAAAATTGCCTTTGTGTTTCCCAGTGCCGGCAATCAGTCCGCCCTTGGCCTAGACTATCGCAAAATCCCGACGCAATGGCCTGGGGTTGCCCAAACATACCAAACCCGAAACGGCCTGATGACCGGGCCGATCCCGCTGGCCCAAGGAACCCAAGCGATGATTTATCGGGTTCCTGTGTTCCGGCGTGACCAGCGCCCATTGTCCACCCTCGACGACGACCATCACCGAACGCCCTTGGCAACGCTCCCACCCCCTTTGGGGCCAGATGAGCTGGAGGCAGATCCTGCCTTCTTTGGCATCCTCTCCTTGGTTCTCGATCAGCGGGAAATCGAAAAACTCCTGTTTCGGCAAAGCGCCACCGCAACAGAAGGCGGTGTGCTCTTGGCCTTGGGCATTGTCGGAAAATCAGGGGGCGAGACGGATGCGGTGCTCATCGCCGGATCACCCCGGGCGATGTCCGCCCAATCAGAACAAATCACCCTTCCGATCGCCGGGCAAAACTGGACCCTGTTCGCGCAAGCGCCCTTCGGTGGATCATCGCTAACCTCCTCCCACATGGTTCTGGTCCTGTCGGGCTTGGCAGTTTTGTTCATTCCTTGTGCCGTTCTGCTGGCCGTTAGCCTGCGGTCGTTGCGGCAGCGCTATGCCATTGAAGACCAGTTGACCGAAGCCCTCCGCGAGGCCTCGACGGCCCAGGGCGCGTTGACCAAAGCCCGTGACACCCTCTCAGAAGCGGAAAAGCTGGCAGGCTTGGGCAGCCTGGTCAGCGCCATCGGACGAGAGCTGACCGGACCGCTGGGCTCTGGCATTACGGCGACCTCCCATCTGGAGCATCGGGCCAAGGAGTTCCGTCCCAAGCTGGACAAGCCGAAACGCTCCGAGGTGCAACATTTTATTGATGACGTTGAATCTCTGGCCGCTCTGGCCAATCGGACGGCACAGCGCTCTGCCGCTCTGATCGAGAGCTTCCGCAGCATCGCTGAAGATCTGGCAGACAACACGTCGCGCAGTGCGGATCTGGGCGGCTATCTGATGGATATTCGGGCTTGTCTGATCCCCAGCCTGCGGATCCATGCCATTGACCTGGAAGTATCTTGTCCGGAAGGCATCACCATCAACGGGCCCATGGGCCTGCTGTTTCGCACTTTGAGCGAGCCGATCCTGTTGCGGGCCTCCCAAGGGGGCCACAAGGTTTTTCAACTCCATGCCACCCTGGCCGGTCCTGACCGGGTCCGCTTGACGCTGACCCTCCCCCATGCGGAATTAGACAATCCGGACGAAGCCAACCGGGCCGTCCTGGCGATATGCGATCAATCCTGCCAAAGACTGGCCGACGCATGGGATGGGACCTGCTTCACGGACCGCAGCGCAACCGAGATTTCGCTGATCCTGGAGTTACGTCGGAGCGGGCACAGCGGCTCTCGGGCTTGAAACCAACCCAGTACCGCAAAACCGGAACACCAATCCGAAGCCGCTCCAGCATTTTTTTGCATTGCAAAATAACCCCGGCGGCGCAATGCTGCAGCGCACGCAACGCAGCAGAGAGCCCGACATGTTTCCCTTCTTTGGTTTTCCGATGACCCCGCTTTCCGGGTTTGGCCCCGGCACTCAAACGGGTGCCAAAGAGGCATCGACGGGCTCCGCACCGGATCCGCTCGCCGCAATGATGGCACCTTGGATGGCGTTGATGGGTGGCCTGCCTAGCATGGCAGGATCGAACCCATGGTCCGCAACTGCGAATGATCAAACCAGCGCCACGCTATCGGCCTTTGGATTTCCGATGGCCGGTTTAGTGGGGATGATGCCCTTTGGTGCCGGTCTGGCCGGTCCGCTGACCGGGTCGGCCATGCCCTCTGCCACTTTTTTCTCCAATCCCCTGGCCGCCTCCTTCTCGCCAACCAATTGGATGGGAGGTTCAATGATGGGGGCAGCGCTCGATCAAGCATTCCGGTCGGCCAATCAAGCCAGCGAGGCCCTGGTGGATGCCTGGACCAAAAGCCCGGGCGGACCGGTTTCCATCACCGTGCGCAACACCGATGGGCCTCTGGCGGTGTTTGTTGGCGTGATGGTGGCGCCCAAAGACGCCT
Source organism: Rhodospirillaceae bacterium (assembly GCA_049604415.1). Lineage (GTDB taxonomy): Bacteria > Pseudomonadota > Alphaproteobacteria > Rhodospirillales > Rhodospirillaceae > JBMYTN01. Next base: position 38,923 of record JBMYTN010000037.1, read on the forward strand.
TGCCGAGCGTCGAAGGTCCGTGGACCGGCCCGGAAGGGGTGACCGTGGAATGGCCAGCCCTCAGTGGGGCGAAGGATTAAGCGCTCGATTTTCGCTTGGTTTTGTATTCATCGGTCAGCATGCCCGAGAAGCCCCAATTCTCTTCGGCGACTTCGTCGATGACAATGTGGATGGTTTCCGGGCGCTTGCCCAGCCGATCCGCAAGAGCTCATTTCGATCATATCGGTTCATTCTGACGGAGTGCATTTGTGACCACAGCATTTTCAGCCGAAGTGG
>JBMYTN010000038.1:0-38678 GCA_049604415.1 Rhodospirillaceae bacterium
CATGCTGTAACGGATGAGCATGGCCTCGCCGTCCGTTTAGCAATTTCACCTGGACAGCAACATGATGCTGTTGCAGCGGCTGATCTGCTGGATGACCTGCAGGCAGGGCAGATGCTTCTTGCCGATAAAGCCTACGACGCTGATTGGATCCGGAGCATGGTTAATGAATGCGGGGCATGGGCAAATATTCCGCCCAAGTCTAACCGAAAAGATCCAATTTGTTTCAGCCCTTGGCTTTACAAAGAACGGAATTTGATCGAACGTTTCTTCAATAAAATCAAATGCTTCCGAAGGGTCGCAACCCGCTATGACAAACTCGGATCCACATATCTCGCTATGGTCAAACTGGCATCAATTCGCCTGAGGCTGCGATTTAATGAGTCTACGGCCTAACCGACCGAGATATAGACCAAGCCATTTGAATAACCAGATTATTTTCAGATTGAAACGGCGTTCTATATTTGCCGAGAGGGAACGATTAAAAACAAAATACTGCGCATTAGAGGTGTTGCTGCGCTGCAATATTTCAAAGTTGAAAGGAATAAAATGTTGCTACGCAAAAATTGTGTAAATAGCTGTTTCTTCAATTTGTCCAGCCTGTAGAGTTATTGGTACACTTATGCTATGGTTATAGGAAGCTCGGGACTATTAGTGTCTGTGGGGCGCAGGTTGAAGACTTGGCGCTGCGTTAAAAGACCAAATCTGAGCAGAACCGATATCTATCCTTTCGGCTGGGTCTCGAATAGCTGACAGGAACGCAATCTGGGGGGGTACAGCGTCCGAAGGTGGCCCTGACAGGGGGGTGCCGGACCGTGCGCACGCTGCAGGCCATCCAAAAGCAAACAAGAACTGCGGGGCCGACTGGGGGACTACCATGTTGAAAAACCAATCCATCGTTCTGAAGATCTGGCTTCCGGTGCTGATCACCGGCGCGATCCTTGTGTTGATCTCCATCATGTCGGCCATGGCGCAGCGCGACATGATGATGGAGGACCGCAAAAACAAGATCCAAGGTTTGACCAATGTCGCCATGGGCATCGTCCAGCATTTGCATGGACGGGAACTGGCCGGATTGATGACCCGCGAAGAAGCCCAACAGCAGGCCCGCGATACCATTCGCGAGATGACCTATGACAATGGCAATTACATTTTCGGCTATCAGCGCGACGGCACCATGATGATTTACAATGCGGCCCCGGAGAAGGAAGGCTCCAATCTGCTGCATTTGAAAGACGAAAATGGCGTTCAGGTGATCAAAGAAGGGGCCGATGGCACCGCCAATGGTCAGTCCACCTTCTTGTCCTATGTCTGGCCGAAGCCGGGTACCGATGGGACGGTCGACAAAATCTCCTACTTCGCCGGATTTGCGCCCTGGGATTGGTTCCTGGGCACGGGGATTTATTTGGATGATGTGGATGCGGCCTTCACGGCCGTGCTCTGGCAGACCATGGCCCTGGCCTTGCTTGGTCTGGCCATCAGCTTGGGTGTGGCCTGGGCGGTTATCCGCTCGATCATGGGGCCGCTGTCCCATATGGAAGAGGTGATGGAATGCATGGCCGCCGGGGACCTCACCAAGCATTGCGAGGTGGATGACCGAAAGGATGAGATCGGCACCATGATCCGGGCCTTGGATGTGTTCCATGGCGCGATGAAAGAAAACCAGTCCACCGAAGCCCTGCGTCGCGATGACGAGCGGATGGCGGCGGAGAAGGCCAAACAAAAGATGCTGGATCTGGCCAACAGCTTTGAATCGTCCGTTGGCGGGCTGGTGTCCAATCTGGGCCAGGCGGCCAATGATCTGTCCCAGGCCTCCTCCACCATGTCCAGCGCTGCTCAGCAGTCCTCGGACCGGGCGCAAGAGGTGGCCGGGGCCACCGAGACCGCATCGACCAATGTGCAAACCGTGGCCAGCGCGGCGGAGGAGTTGTCCTCCTCCATCACCACCATTGGCGATCAGGTTCACCGTGCGGCCGATGTGACCAGCCGCGCTGTCGAGGAAGCCCGTCGGACCAATTCGGAAATGGGTGCCTTGGTCGATGCATCAAACCGGATCAGCGAAGTGGTGGCGATGATCACCGATATTGCTGATCAGACCAATCTGCTGGCCCTGAACGCGACCATCGAAGCGGCCCGGGCCGGAGAAGCCGGGAAGGGCTTTGCAGTGGTGGCCCATGAGGTCAAAAATCTGGCCAACCAGACCTCCAAGGCGACCGAGGATATCTCCCGCCAGATCATCGCGGTGCAAGAGCAGACCCGGAAGAACGGGGCTTCCATCGAGGATATCGCCCAGATTGTCGAGGAGATCAGCACCATCGCCAATGAGGTGACCCATTCGGTGCAGGAACAGGCTGCGGCGACCCAGGAAATTTCCCGGGGCATTCAGGAGGCCTCCATGGGCACATCCCTGGTGGCCAGCACCATTGGCGAAGTGCAAAGCGCAGCCGCAGAGACCGGTCGGACCTCCATGACCGTGGAACAAGCGGCGGGCAATCTGAACGGTACGGCTGGCGAGCTGACCAGCCGGGTCTCGGAGTTCTTGCAAACGGTCCGGTCAGCGTAATTGTATCAGCCTGTGGACCGCTTCACGGCCTAGTCCGGGAGGCGGTCCAAACGGCTTTGCAGATCCAGCCGAAACGGGCTTTCGGCGGGAAGCATGGCGATCAAGGCCTCCCAATGGGTGCGGGCGGTCGTGCCGTCGCCCTGGCGTTCCGCATCCAGACCGGCAAAGAACAGGGCTTCCCCATCTCCGGGGGCGCGTTCCAAAATCTCCGTCATCAGGGCAAAGACTTCGGCTGGGGGCTCGGTCTCCCCAGCGGCTTCGGAGCGGGCAATCAGCGCATGGGCCAATTGCCGCCGGGGCTCGATCTCCGCATCCGGATGGCGGGCAACGGCTTCCCGGAAGGCCGGGATGGCCTCAGCGGGGCGCTCCAGCACCAGATAGGATCGGCCCAGCATCATCCAGCCCTCGGGATCGTCGGGCTCGGCCTCCAGCTTGGCGGCCAGATTGCCGACCATGCCCGCAATCATGGTTTGCTCATCGTCGGAAAAGCCCTGGCCCGGCGCGCGGTTGGCGTCGGCCTCGGCACGCAATTGATCGCCTGCGGAGGGGTCTGGGTTCTCCCCTTGCGCCAGAAGGTCCGGCGGTTGGTCCCCGGCGGTTTCCGGGAAGGCGGGAATGTCCAAGGGATGGATCGGCTGGACGGAGATCGGGGCAATGCCGGTGGCGGTTGCGACCTGGGCGATTTGATCGCTCAGCATCTCCCGCCAAGGCGCATCTGGTGCAGTGTCGTTGGACAGGTCGCGCCAGATTGCCAGCCCACCCGGGGCGTCACCTTGTTGGATCCGGGCCATGCCCAGGAAGAACCGGGAGACCGGTTGATTGCGATCCAGACGCAAGGCCCGCAAGAAGGTGTCTGCTGCCGGGGCGGTCACTTGACCCCGGGCGGCCATGACTTGGGCTTGACCCCATTCGGCCATGATCTCGGCATTGTCAGGCTGGACGGTGACGGCGCGGGCCAGGAGGGCTGCAGCCTCGTCGATTTGATCCAAAGCCCGGCGCAAAGCCGCCAGGGCGAGCAGACTTTCCAGGTCCTCCGGGTCGTCGGCAATGGCCTCTTCCAGGGCCTCGGCCCGGGCCACCATGGCCTGTTGGGCGGCGGCCTCTTCCGGGGAGCCGGGCGCGGGCGGGGCGTTGACAATCACATTGCCCTGCGCATCCAAACGGCTGGCCAGCGGTTGGTCGGGCATGCCGGGGGATCCGGTGACCAGGGCATAAAACAGGGCCCCCACCAAGGGCAGGCCGAGGCCCAGGGCGGTGGCGGTCTTTGGGATGCCTGAGGACTTGGCCACGGAGGCTTTGGCGGCTGGGGCTTGGTCTGGGCTTTGTGTCTCGGCGACGGCTTTGTCCCGGGCCGCATCGGCGGCCAGCATACGGCGCTGGATTTCCAGCCGGGCGGCTTCGGCTTGGGCTTTGGACAGCAGTCCGCGGGCGGCGTCACGGTCAACCTCGCCCAGCTGATCGCGGTAGACCATCAGGTCATATTCGCTGCGGTCAAGCACCGTTCCCCGGCGGTTCAATAAGGGGCGCACCACCACAGCGGTGATGCCTGTGGCCAACGCAGCAGCCAACAGCCAAAACAGGATCACGGGGTATCGTCCTTCATCAACTTGGCCAAACGGGCCTGTTCCTCGGTGCTTAAGGGGGGCGGGGCGGGGTCCTCTTCGGGTGCAACGTCCGCTGGTGCAGTACCCATGGGCGCGCCAACAGCCGCGTCGGCCCGCCGGGTGCGAAAATAGCGCATCATCACAAACAGCCCCACCGCCATCAAAATGGCCGGGCCGAACCACAGCACATAGGTTCCGGGGCGGAAGACTGGTTTGAGCAAAACATATTCGCCATAGCGCGCGACCATGAAGTCCATGATCTGCTGGTCCGATTTGCCCTCGGTCAGCAATTCGCGGACCCGGACCCGCATGTCATGGGCCAGCTCCGCATTGCTCTCATCAATGCTCTCATTCTGGCAGACCACACAGCGCAGGCCTTGGGACAGATCCCGGGCCCGGGCTTCTAGGGCAGGGTCCTCGAGCATCTCATCGGGCTGGACCGCCCAGGCCGGGGAGGGCGGCGGGCTTACCAGAAAGGCCGCACCCAGGATCAGCAGCAGCGCCCAATACGGCACGGCCTGCCAAGGTCGGGAAGAAGAACGGACAGAACGCGCTTGGGTCACCCGGCGGCTCCCTCCTGGCGCAGGGTTTCGATCAGCGGCATCAGACGGTTGTTCCAATCATCAAAGGTGATCGGGCCGATATGCTTGTAGCGGACCACGCCCTTGGTATCGATGACGAAGGTTTCCGGCGCGCCGGTGACACCCAGGTCAATCGCCGCCTTGCTGTCCGGATCCTGGCCGACAATGTCATAGGGATCGCCATGCAATTGCAGCCATTCCAGCCCGTCGGCGGGGTCGCGCTCGCGCCAGTCAATGCCGTGGATCGGGACAAAGGCTTGCTGCGACATCCGCATCAGCACCGGATGTTCGGCCCGGCAGGCAATGCACCAGGAGCCGAAAATATTGACCAGGCTGACCTCGCCGGTCAGGGCCTCGGTGGTCAGCGGATCATCGCCATGGGGACCGCCTCGCCCGGGCAGGGCAGCAAGGTTCATCTCCGGCAGCGGTTGATCAATCAGCTCTGAAGGCAGGATGCTCGGATCCTTTTGCAGGCCGATGGTGAAAAACCCGACCATGGCCAGCAAGGTGATCAGTGGCAGCAGGAAGGGCAGACGGCTGGTCCAGCCTTTGCCGGTATTGGCCGCCGGGCTGTGTGCCGGGGTGGAGGCATCGGGCGTGGTCGGCGACGCGCTGGGGTCTGGTGTGGCGGTCATGGTGGTGGCCTACTCTGCAGGTTGGGGCGCGGGGCCGGAGGACGCTTTGTCCCGCTTATGCCGGGCCGGGGCGCCGACCCGGTGACGCCGGTCGGACAAGGACACCAGGCCGCCGAGCCCCATCAGAATGGAGCCATACCACAGCAGCGGCACAGCGGGTTCGTGATAGAAGCGGGTGACGAAGGCGGTGCTGCCATCCTCCGCCGGGGTCGGATCGCCGATCACCGCATAGAGGTCGGTGACGCCGGTGGTGTGGATCCCGGCCTCGGTGGTGGATTGGGGCGGATTGCTATATTGCCGCTTTTCCGGGGTCAAGGTGGCGACGCGCTCGCCATCTTTGGACAGCGCGATGATGCCGCGCAGGGCAGCATAATTGGGGCCGTCAACCCGGACCACGTCTTCCAGGGTGTAGGTCCAGCCCGACAGGGTCACGGCCTCGTTCAGCTTCATGGCCTGGACCGTCTCGGCCTTATGGGCGGAGTTGACGACAACGCCGAGCACCACAAAAGCCATGCCCGCATGGGCGAGGGTCATGCCGAGCGCGGAACGCGGCAGGTTACGGGCGCGGCTAAGGCTTTGGCCCAAAGGAATGCGGAACAGTTTGATCCGTTCCCCCAGCTCCGCCAGGGTGCCCGCCAGCAGCCAGACCCCAAGGGCAACCCCAAAGGCTGCACCCAGACTGTTCAGCCCGCCGCCGGAGATCAGGAAGACGGCGGCCAAGGTGGCCACAGCCGCAGCGGCGGCGGTCCACATCCGCATCATCGCCCCCTTCAGATCGCCGCGTTTCCAGGCCAGGAAGGGACCAATGGCCATCAGGGCCACGGTTGGGATCATGATCGGGACAAAGACGGCGTTGAAGAAGGGCGGGCCCACGGTGACCTTGCCCAGATTGAGGGCGTCGGCAATCAGCGGATAGAGGGTGCCAAGCAGCACCGTGGCCGCCGCCGTGGTCATCAGCACATTGTTGATCAGCAGGCTGCCTTCCCGGGACACCGGGGCGAACAGGCCGCCACCCTTCAGGGCCGGGGCGCGGATGGCATAGAGTGTTAGCGACCCGCCAATGGCGACGCAGAGCAAGATCAGGATGAACACGCCCCGGGTCGGGTCGGTGGCAAAGGCATGGACCGAGGTGATCACCCCGGAGCGGACCAGGAAGGTGCCCAGCAGGGACATGGAGAAGGCGATGATCGCCAGCAGGATGGTCCAGGCTTTCAGGGCGTCGCGTTTTTCCGCCACGATGGCCGAGTGCAACAGCGCCGTGCCGATGAGCCAGGGCATGAAGGAGGCGTTCTCCACCGGATCCCAATACCAATAGCCGCCCCAGCCAAGTTCGTAATAGGCCCACCAGCTGCCCAAAGCGATGCCCAGGGTCAGGAACACCCAGGCCAGCAGGGTCCAGGGCCGGACCCAGCGCGCCCAGGCCGCATCAACCCGGCCTTCCAGCAAGGCGGCCACGGCGAAGGAGAACGCCATCGACAGGCCAACATAGCCCGCATAAAGCATGGGCGGGTGGAAGGCCAAACCCGGATCCTGCAGCAAGGGGTTTAAGCCCCGGCCATCAATCGGCAGGCTGTCGAGCGGAATGCGCTCAAACGGGTTGGAGGTGAACAGGATGAACAGGCAAAAGCCGGTGATGATCCAGGCCTGCACGCCCAGCACCCGGGCTTTCAGGCTGGGGGGCAGATTGCCGCCAAAGATCCGGACCAGATAGCTGAACAGGGCTAGGATCAGGATCCAGAGCAGCAGGGAGCCCTCGTGATTGCCCCACACGCCGGAGATCTTATAGAGCATCGGCTTTTGCGAATGGCTGTTCTCATAGACATTCACAACCGAGAAATCGCTGGTGACGAAGGAATAGGTCAGGGCGGCAAAGGACAGGGAAACCAAGATGAACATGGCGGTGGCGGAGCTGTCGGCCAGCTCCATCCAGTCCTTGCGATTGCGTGCCGCGCCGATCACCGGCAGGCTGCCTTGCACCAAGGCCAGCCCCAGGGTCAGCACCAGACAAAAATGTCCCAACTCAGCGATCATCGGGAGATCCCCTTTCCCTGTGCGCCATGGTTTGCCGTTTGGCAGTCTTTTTGGGGGCCTGTGTGATCAGACCCGCTATTGGGCTTTCAGATCGGCACCCTCTTCCCAATGGCCGGAGGCCTTCAGGGCCTCGGCCACTTCTGCGGGCATATATTGCTCGTCATGCTTGGCCAGCACGGTGGCGGCTTGGAACTGATTGCCGACCAGCTTGCCCTCGGCGACGATGCCTTGGCCCTCCCGAAACAGGTCGGGCAGGATGCCCGTATAGGCGATCTGAACCGTATGGGCATGGTCGGTGACGGCAAAGTTGACCGTATCTCCGGTGCGCTGGACGGAGCCCTCGACCACCAGGCCGCCCAGGCGGATCCGGCGGCCCTCTTCCACGGTCTTTTCTGCGATCTCGGTTGGGCTGAGGAAGAAGGTCAGATTGTCTTCCAAATTGGCCAACACCAATGCCACTGCGCCGCCAAGGGCACAGAGGGCCAGCACGACAATCGACAAGCGGCGATGTTTGCGTTTCACGACAAAGGCTCCCCTTCGGCCTTCTGTGGGGCTCCCACCGACGGGTTTTCTGGTGCCGAAGCGGCGGGAGGTTCCCGACGCCGACGGTCACCGCGCATGGCCTTCATCTGGTCCAGCCGCTTCAGATTGGTCCGGCGGCGATGGACGCTGTCGATGATCAGGCCAATGAACAGCAGCGCTGCGATCCCATAAGCGGGCCAGACATAAGCGCCGTATTCTCCCATCAAGACGAAGTCCCCAACATTCCTTTAGACATTCCCTATGGCTTTCATTTGCCTCGGTCCTGTGAGCCCTCAGGTTGACCATAAGCGCGGGCCAAGGGGAACAGGAAAACGCAAGCCACTTTTTCTCGTGATTCTAGAGCGCTAGCGCTCTTGGCTTGGTTATCGCCCGGCCTCCACCATCCGCATGGCGCGGATCTTGGTGGCGGCGATTTCGCCATCAATCCGGATCAGGACCAGGGCGATAAAAAACGCCTTGAAGCCCAGGGCCGTGACCAGCAGGGGCCAGAGCAGGGCCGGATCAATGGTCGGGCCATCCAAGCGCATCACACTGGTGGGCTGGTGCAAGGTGTTCCACCAATCCACCGAAAACTTGATGATCGGGATATTGACCACGCCCACCAGGGCCAGGACCGAGGCCGCTTTGGAGCCCCGGGTCGGATCATCAAAGGCGCTGGCCAGGGCCATATAGCCCACATAGAGGAACAGCAGCACCAGCATGGAGGTCAGCCGGGCGTCCCAAACCCAGAAGGTGCCCCACATGGGTTTGCCCCAGAGCGAGCCGCTGATCAGGCAGATCAGGGTGAAGGCCGCGCCCAGCGGGGCCGCAGAGCGGGCGGCCAGATCGGCCAGGGGGTGTTTCCAGATCAGAAACACCGCGCTGGCCCCGGCGATGAAGGTGTAGCAGAACAGCCCCATCCAGGCGGCGGGCACATGCAGATACATGATCCGCACCGAATCCCCTTGCTGGTAGTCCGGCGGCGCGACCACCAGGCCCCAATAAAACCCGATCCCCAACAGGATCACCGCAAGGCCGATGACCCAAGGCTGGATGATTTTGCTGATCCGGCCAAACCGGGCCGGGTTGGCAAAGGCGTGCATGGACCCCTCTCCAAGCGTTTTGTCTTTGTCCCCTCTGGCTTCCTTAGATCATGTCTCCTAAGGGCCGTCATCAAAATACGGAAGAATGCGACTATTCCATGGCCTGACGCAGGGCGGCAGCGGCGGCCAGTGGGGCCAGACCCAGGGAGCCGAGCAGGAAGGCTCCTAAGATCTGCAACTGCGCCATATACTCAAAGTCCATCACGGCGGCATCGACGGCGGAGACGCCAAATATCAGCACCGGGATATAGAGCGGCAGAACCAACAGCGACAGCAAAACGCCGCCGCGCCGCGCGCCGAGCACCAGGGCGGCCCCGACCGCTCCGATCAAAGACAGGGTTGGCGTGCCCAGCAGCATGGCGGTGACCAAAATCAGAAAACCGGTTTCATGCAGATTGAGCAGCACCGCCAGCAGGGGTGAGACCAGGATCAATGGCACGCCGGTGGTCAGCCAATGGGCCATGGTTTTGGCCGCGACCAAGGCCACCAAGGGGGCCGGAGTGCGGATCAACAGGTCCAGGGAGCCGTCGTCATAATCTTGTTGGAACAGCCGGTCCAAGGACAGCATGGCCGCCAACAGGGCGGTGACCCAGAGCACGCCAGCGGAAATCCGCTCCAGGATCTCCGATTCGGGGCCGACACCGAAGGGGAACAGCACGACGGTGAGGACGAAAAAGGCCACCACCATCAGGCTGTCGGCACTTTGCCGCAGAGCCAGGCGGAGATCCCGGCGCAGCAAGGTCAGGAACGCCATCATCGCAACGCCTCCCAGCCCTGTGCATCTTCGTCGTCGTCTTGGTCATCGAAACCATCGTCTCGGCTGGGTTCGCGGCTGGGGCCGTCCAGATCGGACAGCACCGCATAGGCCGCTTCCCCGGTCAGGCTGTAGAGGCTCATATCCAGATCCTCGGCTCCGGGCAGCGCGACCGCTTGGTGGGTCGAGAGCATCACGCAGCCGCCCTCCGCCCGATGCCGGGCCAGTTCGCCTTCCAGCAGGCCAATGGATTTGCGGTCCAGCGCCGTGGTCGGCTCATCGAGCAGCCAGATCGGGGCTGGGGCTGCGACCAGACGGGCCAGATTGGTCCGGCGCTTTTGCCCGGCTGAGAGCATCCGGCCTGGCAGATCGGCCAAGGCCTTCAGGTCGAAGCGCTCTAGGGCGTCCTCCACATGGGCCTCGGTGCCGTTGAGCAGTCTGGCCCAGAAGCTGACATTCTCCCGCACTGAAAGCACCGGCTTGATGGCATCGGCATGGCCGAGATACCGCACCGCGCCTGCATACTCTTCCGGGTCGTCCTGGGCCGGTTCGCCTTTGAGCAAGATCTCGCCAGTGGCCGGGGGAGAGAGCAGAGCAAGCACCCGGAGCAGCGAGGTTTTGCCGCTGCCATTGGGGCCGATCAACAGTCGGGCCTCGCCGGGATGCAGACTGAAACTCAGATTGGCGAATATCCGCCGCTCGCCCCGAATGCAGCCCAAGCCCCGCGCCGCCAAAAGGGGCGTTGGCTCCGAAGCGGTCTGATCTGTTGGGTCTGGGGTCTCTGGCGACGGGCTCATGGGGGGATGACATACTGCATTCCCCCGGCCCTCGGTAGCCTGAAGCGCTAAAGATCGACGATGACAGCAAAAAAAACGGTCGATGCGCCATGGTGATGGAGGAATTTGCGCATCGACCGCCCTGTAAAGTTGGTCCTGACCCCAAGGGAGGCGGTGGGGCCAAGGTCTGGTATGGGAGTCTCCGCCGCCGTCCGGGGGCACGTTGGACGACGGCGGAGAGGTTCGGTGGCGCGATGTCCGGGGTGTTGTGACGTCAACCGTCCGAACCGTACTGTCCTGATCTAGCCAGGACAATGTGGCGAGAATTTGCGAATTCGGAGGTGAGTTCGGGTCAGAGATAAAATATTGGACAACCGGGGCGCGGCTTAAGGTGGAGAGTTGCTTTGAGACCCGGTGTCTGCAGTTTCGCCGGTATCCGGGCGGATGGCATGGGCGTGGTCGGTTCCGGTGACGTCAATGCCCCGGGCATTGCTGATATACATTAGGCGCACAAACAGGATCATCAACGCCACGGAGACGCTGACCCCCAAGCCGAGCGCCCACCAGCCGCCGGTGCTGATTTGAATATCAAAGCCCTCGCTCCAGACCAGGGTGATCAGTACCAGCGTTACTAAGACCCCGGCGACAACGGGTAACCAACCAAGCACAGCGCGCATTGCAGTCTCATCTATACTATTTATTGGATAAGTTGGGGGATAAACTCGATGAGGGCAGAGCATTCTCCGTCTGGCGGAATTCTGCAAGCATGGTTTTGTTAACGTTTGTTCGAATGAAAAATAGATTTGTTTAAAGCGGGCGACAGAGCCATTCCCCTTTTCGTGATTGGGATCGGGAGCAAATCCTAAGTATCTTGGCCGCCATCAGGGCTGAACGGGTAAATGAGGTTAACGCCAATATTTATCGTTCATTTGCATAAAAATGTTATGATGTCGAAATAAAGTGGAAAATGGCTAGCGAGCCGGTTCCATCTGAATTAGAATCGACAGCAAGCAGTTTTGATTGAGATGGGCACGGGCAAAATGCGCCGAAAAAACAGATCGCTGGAGATGGATGATGCGGAAGCGGTTAAAGCGCTTTCGCCCTGGCCAAAGACCTCTCCTGACCTGATCCTCGGATCCTTGTTTCTGAATGTGTTGTCCCTGGCGCTGCCGCTGTCCTTGCTGCAGATCTATGACCGCATCGTGCCGAATTCCTCGTTGGAAACGCTGGCGCTGCTGGTGCTGGGGGTGTTGACCGCCCTTATCCTAGAAGCGGTTCTGCGTCTGACCCGGTCCTATGCAACCGGTTGGTCCAGCGCAAAATTTGAGCACAGCATGGGCAACAGCGCCTTCTCCCGCGTGCTGCGCAGCGGCGTGATGGATGTGCAGAAGGAAGGGTCCGGCGTGTTGCTGGAGCGTATGAGCGCCCTGCGCGGGATCAAAGAATTCTATGGCGGCCAGGCGGCGACCAATCTGATCGACTTGCCATTTGTTTTTGTTTTCCTTGGCGCGATCTGGTTCTTGGGCGGCATTATTGTTGTGGTGCCGTTGGTGGTGCTCGGTGTCTTCGCAGTGCTGGCCATTGTGATTGGTCGGGGTTTGCGGACTTCGGTTGAAGCCCATTCCGTGGCCAATGACCGGCGGCTGAATTTCATCATCGAGGTTTTGCAGAACATCCACACCGTCAAATCGATGGCGATGGAATCCCTGCTGATGCGCCGGTTCGAGCGCTTGCAGGAAACGGCGGCGCAAAACAATTTCGATGTCGCCAAGCGCAATGCGGCATCCTTGTCGACCAGTACGTTTTTCTCTCAGCTGACCATGGTGCTGGTGTCTTCGGCGGGGGCCTATCTGGTGATCAACCAGGAGCTTACGGTCGGCCAGCTCGCGGCCTGCACCCTGTTGGCCGGGCGGACCTTGCAGCCCTTGCAGCGCTTTGTCGGCCTGTGGACCCGCTATCAGACCATCGAGATCGGCCGGGGCCGGATCAAAGAAATCATGGACCTGCCAGCCCGGGAAACCCGCAACCTGCCGCCGATGCCCGATGTGCAAGGCCGAGTGACCATGCGCAATGTGCATTTCCGCTATGGTGATTCCGGTCAGGATATTCTGCGTGGCGTCGATTTGGATGTGGCTGCTGGGGAATGTATCGGTATTAAGGCGTCGAACGGGTCGGGCAAATCGACCTTGTTATCGGTGCTGGCCGGGGTGCTGCCGCCTTCGCAAGGCGATGTGCTCTATGACAGCCAGTCCCTGTCCAATTATGACCCGCTGACCTACAAATTCCAGCTGGGCTATTTGCCGCAGAACGGGGTGCTGTTCAAAGGCACGATCTTGGAAAACATCACCATGTTCGACCCGGATTATTATGGTGAGGCCCTGGAAGTGGCCGATGATCTGGGGCTGACCGAGGTCGTGGCCTCCCTGCCGCTGGGTTTTGAAACCGTGGTTGGCGATGGGGCCTACGACACCCTACCGACCGGCTTGCGCCAACGGGTCGCCATTGCCCGGGCCTTGGTCCACACGCCCCGGGTGATCCTGTTTGACGAGGCCAACTCCGCCGTCGACAGCGCCGGGGATAAATATTTGCGGGCTGCCCTGCAGCGGATGAAGGAAGATGGTCACACCATGATTTTGGTGTCGCACCGCCCGTCCTTGCTGCGGCTGACCCATCGCACCTTCCAATTGGCCATGGGGACCCTGGTGGAAACCCAGGAAGAAACCCCCGTGGCGACTTCGAATGTATCGCCGACCAAACCTTTGCGGCAGATGGTATGATCTGATGCATTGGGACCAAGCCTGATGGTTCAAATGGCTCCGGGGTGGGAACAGCCTTGGGGTTTTGAGCCGGAAGCCGAACGTTGCAGTGGGACTCATGGATAGTCACAAGGATAACGCGCCCTTCCCCGCCCAACAGCCGCGCCCAGCCGGTGGTCAAGGCGCGCCTGCGCCTGGCGGACAAGGGGGTGGGGGAACCGGGCTCGACGCCTTTATGCGCGCCACACCGCTCCAAGCGCCGCCGCAAGGGGCCCCCGGACAAGGCGTACCGGGGCAGGGCGTACCAGGACAGGGCGTTCCGGGACATGGGGCTCCCGGTCAAGCTGTTCCAAATCAAGCCGCTCCGATGCCCGATACGGCACCGCCTGCGCCGGGCGGTCAACCGCCTGGGATGCCGGGCGCAGCGCCGGGTGGGTCTGGCCCCGTCTCCACGCCGCCGCCCGCACCGGCGCCGATGGGTGCGTTTGGTGCCGGGGGTTTTGGCATGGGCTCCGGGCCAGGGATGGACAGCTCGGCTTGGCCCGATGGCGAGGGCGGCACGATTTCCTGGACCATGCCACCGATCAAGGAAGAAGGGATTTCCACCGAAGCGGCCATGAAAGGCGGCTTGGGGGGCTTCCGTGCGGAAACCGACCTGGGGGCCTGTTTCCTGCCGCTGTTGAAGGCGCTGAAATGGAAAGGCAATCCGCGCCATGTGGCGGAATCCATGCCGCACTTTGCCGACAGCATGGATTTGACCGCCTTCCGCAATTCCATGTCGAATCTGGGCTATCGCAGCCATGGTCTGCGGATCAAGGCTTCGGACATTGATCCGCGTCTGATGCCCTGCCTGTTCCTGCCCGATAAAGGCCCAGCCTTTGTCGTGTTGGGCCGGGATGGCGATGGCGCTGGCCCGGTGATGGAGGTGTTCCGTTCCGGTACCGGCGGGATCTCCCGGGTGAAACTGTCCGATGTGGCGGGCACCGCCTATGTGTTCCAGATGCTCGATGCCGATGATCGGGCCGGTCCGGGGGTGTCGCGCAGCTGGTTTAACAACACCGTAGGCCGCTTCCGGCCCCTGCTGTGGCAGATGTTGGGCACCAGCTTCATTTCCAACCTGCTAGCCCTGGCCATGCCGCTGTTCGTCATGTCGGTCTATGACAAAGTGATTGGCACGGGGTCTATAGAAACTCTGGAATTCCTCCTGCTCGGCGTGCTGCTGGCGCTGGTGAGTGATTTGGTTTTGCGCAGCTTGCGCGCCCGCATGATCGCCTATGTCGGGGCCAGGCTGGACAATATTGTCGCCAATGCGATCTTTGAGCGGATTTTGACCTTGGCACCGGGCTTTACGGAGCGGGCGACCCTGGGTGCGCAGGTGGCGCGGATCAAAAACTTCGATACAGTGCGGGAGTTCTTCACCGGCGCTTTGGCCACGGTGGCCTTGGAGCTGCCCTTTATCTTCCTGTATCTGTTCGTGATCTTCTATCTCGGCGGCTCTCTGGTGTTTGTGCCGATCGCCGCAGTGATCCTGTTCACGGTGATCGGGATCATCCTGTTTGGTCGGATCCGGGAAGCGGTCGCTGCGGCGGCCCGGGCGGAAAGCCGACGCCAGGAGTTTCTGGTTGAGTCCGTCTCCAAGATCCAAACCCTGAAATTCAGTGGCGCGCAGGATATTTGGCGGGATCGGTTCCGGGACATGTCGGCCAAGTCCGTGATGGCTGGTTTTGATGCGGCACAGCTGTCCTCCCTGGCTGGGACCCTGTCCCATATCGCGGTGATCTCTGCCGGTTTGGGCACCATGGCGTATGGGGTGCTGAAGGTCATTGATCAAAGCATGACCGTTGGGGGTCTGATCGCCTCCATGATCCTGGTCTGGCGGGTGTTGGGTCCGTTGCAAACCGGTTTCTTGGCGATGACCCAGTTGGAGCAGGTACGCTCCGCCATCCGGCATATCGACAATTTGATGAACCTGAAGCCGGAACGGGAATCCGGCACCACGCCTCGGATCATCAAACGCTTCAATGGCCGGGTCAGTTTTTCCCGGGTGTCCTTGCGCTATTCCTCTGAAGCCGACCCGGCTTTGGTCGGGATCACCTTCGAGGCCAAGCCGGGCGAAATTGTCGCCGTGGTCGGGCCAAACGGGGCCGGTAAGTCAACTTTGTTGAAGCTGCTGATGGGGCTGTACCACCCGCAGGCGGGCAATGTGCGGATCGACAATATCGATATCCGTCAGATCGACCCGATCGAGCTGCGACAATCCATTGCGTATGTCCCGCAAACTTGCCAAATGTTCTTTGGCACCATTGCCCAGAACCTCCGACTGGCCCAACCGACCGCCAAGGACGAGGAAATGCGCTGGGCTTTGGACCAAGCGGGTTGCTTGGAAGAAGTCGAAGCCCTGCCCGGCGGTTTGTCCTATCGGGTTGGCGATGGTCAGGCCGGGCGCTTGCCGGACAGTTTGTTGCAACGGATCTCTTTGGCCCGGGCTTTCGTACAGAGAGCGCCGATTATGTTGCTGGATGAGCCGGTCAATGGCCTGGATGATGCCGGGGACCGTGCCTTCCAGAAGGTTCTGGAGCGGGTGCGGGAGCATGCGACGGTCTTCCTGGTCACCCACCGGCCCAGTCACTTGAAACTTGTGGATCAAATCCTGTTGCTGGAAGACGGCTATCTGCGTCTGTCCGGTGCCCAGGAAGAGGTCCGGGATCGCATTCCGAAGGATATGCTATGACGACGACAGCACAAGACGGCGGCAATGGGGGCCGCATGATCAAGGGCAGCCGCCAAATTCGCTATCTTGGTCAATCGGTTCAGTTGGAAGAGGTGGGCATGTCCCTCTATGTCCGGCTGGCCATGATCATGATCAGTGTGGTGGTGGTGGGCTTCATCGCCTGGACCTTTGTCACGCCGGTCGACGAGGTATCCTCGGCCCTAGGCCAGGTGGTGCCGAAGGGCTCCGTCCGGGTGGTGCAGCATTTGGAAGGCGGCATCATCGAGCAGATCAATGTCCAGGAAGGCGACCGGGTCGTCGCCGGCGAGCTATTGGTCAAGATGGCCAAAGACGCGGCGCAATCGGAATTGGAAACAGTGCAGGCCCGTTATGCGGCGCTCACCTTCCAGGCGGAACGGTTGCGGGCCTTTGCCGGGGATCGGGATCCCGACTTCCGCACGGCGGCTGACAAGGTCCAAGGCTTCGCCGATAAGGCCGTGATGAAAGACCTGATCGACGACCAGGCCGACATTTACCTGACCCAGATCAACACCATGCGGACCTCGGAAGAGATTCTGCGCCGTCAGGTGGCCCAGAAAGACGAGGAAATCAGCATCCTGCGCAAAGAAGAAATCGCTTTGCGCGAACAGCTGGCCTTGGTGGATGAAGAACTGGTGATGCGCGAGGAGCTGGTGTCCCGAGGCCTGACCTCTCGGGTGACCTATCTGGACACCAAGCGGGCCGCAGCCTCCATTAAGGGCGACATTGCCCGCGTGCTGGGCCGACAGGCAGCCGTTCAGGAAGAAAAGAACGAGCTTTTCACCCGCCAGTTGGACTTGGACAACACCCTAAAGCAGGATGCATTGCGGGAAATGGGTACCGTGACCTCCGAATTGGCTCAGGTCCGGGAAAGCTTGCTGAAGCTGCGCGACCGCTTTGAGCGTCTGGAAGTGGTCGCCCCGGTGTCTGGCACTGTTCAAGACATCAAGGTCAAGACCATCGGGGCCGTGATCCCGGCAGGGGGCATTGTCCTCAATGTGGTGCCCGACGAGGCTCTGCGGGTGGAAGCCCAGATCTCTACCCGGGACATCGGCCATGTCAGCATCGGCCAACCGGTGGATGTGAAGGTCTCAGCCTATGACTTTGCCCGCTATGGCAGCGTCGGCGGCACTCTGGCGGAAATCTCTGCGACCACCTTTGTCGATGAGAACGAAGATCCCTATTACCGGGGCATTGTCGAGCTTGATCAGCTTTATGTCGGCAATAATGAGGATACCAACCGCATTTTGGCCGGTATGACTGTCCAGGCCGATGTGGTGACCGGTGAAAAGAAACTGATCGAGTATCTGCTCAAGCCGATCGAGCGGGCCGCCGAGCAGGCCTTTACGGAGCGATAAGCCCGTTTCCACTCCGTTCGAAGAAGACCCGGGTCCTCCAAGACTCGGGTCTTTTTTGTTTCTAAGAATGGACAATGGTCATGCTTTTGGTGTCTGCCCTGCCCAAAGTTCATTTTGGGACCTGAACGAATCCAATTTTGACCCGATTCGCGCAGAGGCTTGATTTTTCACGATATTTCATAGGTCATAGAACGTCTGTATAGCCTCTGTAAGGCTTTGTTTTTAAACAGAAAAAACGCCTTCAAAACGGCGTTTCATATCGGCCTTTCGTCCACGTAGTTGCGGACGCCAAGCCAAGTTAGGTTTACAGCAACAAAACAGCTGTCAAAGGGCCGGTTCAATGACTGACCGCCCCGTTAGCAGACACAGGCGTTACTGAGGATCAGAGACGATGGCCGACGAAACCAACACTCCCGACGGTGTCCCCCCGGAAGACGGAACCCTGTTTGGAGGTCAGGACGACCAGCTGCCCGGTAACGAGGTGGTGGTAGACGAGGACGAGGACGCAGAAATCCAGTTTGACCTGGATACCGTTCTGTCTGACGTCGAAGACCAGCGCATGCCTGATGACGAGGAAGAGGACAATGGCGGACCGCCGCCGGCCTCGGAACTCGACGATCCGCTGTTCATGTCCACCGTGCACCAAGGTGATGCGGTCCGGATCGATATTGCTGAAGGCGGTACGGTCCAGGAAGGCGGCACCATCGAAGAAGAAGGCTTCATTCCGTCGGTGGAAGTCGATCCGATCGACAATCCCGATCTGGAGCTCGACGATCCGGAAGTGCGCCGCGATCCGATTGAAAATGCTCTGCCGCCGACCGACAACCCGCCGGCCATTCAGCCTGCGGTCGACGATCCGTTCTTTGAATTCGAATTCCCTGAAGCTCCGGATCCCGAGGGGGCCGATCCCGGCGATCCGGAAGCGGAAGCGCCAGCCCCAGCTGCACCGGCTCCGGCTGAGCCCGAGGCCGCTGAAGCCCCGGTGGTGGAAGAAGTCACCGAGCTGGAAATCACCGACGAGGAGCTGGCTGCGGTTCAGGAGCAGACGGCCAACCCGACCCCTGAAGCCCCAGCGGTTACCACCCCGACTGATCCGACGCCGACCCAGACTCCTCCGGCTGAAAACTTGGTGCCGACGGCCCAGGCCGATGTGGATTTCCAAAGCATTGGCGAAGGAATCCTGGAAGGGAACGTGCTGTCCGGTCTGGTCTCCGCCGGTCCTGGTGGGACGGGTCAGGCTGACTTTGGCGGTGACGGCACTTTGACGGTGGTCGGTGCGACCATCGCCGGTCAGGCCGTGACCATTGGCCAGCCCTTCATTACGCCGCGTGGCGCGACCTTCACATTGAATTCGGACGGGACCTACACCTACGAGCGGGACCCGAACGACACCTCCACCGATCCGGAAGTGTTTGAATACACCATCGAAGATGCCGACGGGGATCAGGCGTCCACCACCCTGACCATTGGCTTTGAAGAGCCCCCTGCTGAGCCGCCGCAGCCGGAAAATCTGGTGCCGCAGGCTTTGACCGATACCGATTTCGTCAATCTGACTGAAAACGAAGTCAGCGGGAATGTCATCGATGGTCTGGTTTCCGCCGGGACTGGCGGAGCCGGTCAGCAGGACACTGGTGGCGATGGCGCTCTGACTTTGGTGGGCGCATCGCAAAATGGTGTGCCGATCACACTTGGCCAGCCCTTCATTACCGAAAATGGCTCGACCCTGATCCTGAATGGTGACGGGTCTTACACCTATACCCCGGCTCCGGGCCTGGATCGCAACACCGCGCCGCCGGAAGATTTCGACTACACCATCAGCGATGTGGATGGCGACACCTCCTCCGCGCAGCTGATCATCGACTATGAAGAGCCGGGCTATAATGCTGATCCGCCCAATCTGGACCTGCAAACCGATGGCGGTTTTGAGGATAACTGGATTGGCATCGACATCATTGCCTCTCTGAACAACTTCGATGGCGGTGTCGAAAGCCTGTCGGTTTTGGTTGAAGACGTGCCCACCGGTGCGATGTTCAACCAAGGCACCCAGATTGATGCCAACACCTGGAGCTTTACCGCTGCAGAACTGGATGGTCTGGAAATTCTGCCGCCCAAGGATTCCTCCTTGGACATGTTCCTGACGGTCACCGCGACCGCCACCGAGAGCTTGGGCCAAGGCGATACCGCCTCCGTGACTCAAGTGCTGGAAGTGGAAGTCCTGCCGGTCGCCGACACCCCGGAATTCGAAGTTTCGGATACGGCCCAGGCCGTTGGCGAATTCTCTGGCGATGACACCCTGACTGGTGGCGCTGGCGATGACACGCTGCAAGGCTTTGGTGGTGATGACACTATCACCGGCAATGACGGCGATGACCTGCTGATCGGGGATGGCGTCAGCGATACCTTGCTGACCCAATTCACTGTGACCGCCAATGACATCGACATTGATGGCTCCGAAGCCGATGCCACGGTGCAGATCTCTGGCATCCCGGCAGGGGCGGTGGTCTTTGATGGCAATGGCAACCAACTGACCGTGACCGGTGGTTCGGTCACCGTGGCCGAAGCCGATCTGGGCACCTTCTCAATGGAGATCCCCCGGTCCGCGATCACCGGCAATTTTGAGCTTAATCTGACCGCGACCATTGTCGACCTGGATCAGGACGTTAACGACAACACGACCGATACCCTGACCACCAATGCGGCCACCATTGAAGTTGAAATCGTCGAAGAGACCCCGGGTGAAGACTACATCCATGGTGGGGCTGGCGATGACGTTATCTATGGTAACGAAGAAAACGACACCCTGAATGGCGGTGCCGACTCTGACCGCGTCTATGGTCAAGAGGGTGAGGATCTGGGCATCTATGAACTGCCCGATCACGGTCCGCAGCCTTCCGTGACCTTCACTTATCAGGGCGGCGATGCGGGCTATAACAGCTCCTTCGGCTACTATGTCAAAGACGCCAATGGCGAGCCGACCTTCGGTCGTTTGGTGTGGTCCGAGCTGCATGGCACCCAGATCGGCACCAGCGAAACCATTGAAGGCTATGACCCGAGCCAGATCGGCTTCTTCCTGCTGCCCGATGGCGCCAATCAAAACCCGGGCCTGTATAACGGCCTGGATGTCAGCTTCCAGGCCAATGGCGATGGCACCTGGTCGGTGATCGACAATGACACCGGGCAGCCGCTGAATAGCCCGCAAAACGTGCATTTCAATGACCCGGCTCTGAATGAAAACGGCAATTCTCACGTCGAGGATAATGCCAGCCCGGGGGCGCTGAACTGGGAAGACATCAACATCGCGGTCAGCGACAGCGACTATAACGATGTCAATATCGACACCACTTGGCAGAATGGTGAGAACGCCCACACCGATTATTACGATGGTGGTGTGGAGTGGGATACCCTGCGTGTTGTCGTGACCCCGGCAGATCTGCAAAACCCGGACATCGTCTGGGAACTGCAGGCTTTACAAGACTTTATTGCCGCCAATACCGATCCGACTTCGGTCACCGATCAGGGTGCGGTGCAGACCTTCCCGAATTTGGGCATCACGGTTCGGAACTGGGAAACCCTGGAGATCGTCGATCCCGATGGTAACCCGCTGGATCCGGACACCATTCCGAAGGCGCTGGGTGGCGAGACCGTCCTGTCCGAAGCGCCGCTGGATGAAACCGGTCCGGTGTCCAAGACCGCCAGCTTCCATTTCGACATTGGCTATGACCAAGCCGGATCTTCGGTTGTGCTCGAAGAGGTTGTGCAAGGCTCGCCCGCCCTGGACTCCAATGGCGATCCGATCACCAGCGAAGGCCAGCCGGTCACCTATGATGCGGTGTCCCCCGATGGCCTTACCCTGATTGCGCGCAATCCAGATGGGGACATTGTTTTCGAACTGACCCTGGATCCGGACAATCGTAGCTTCACCTTCACGCAAAATGAGCCGCTGGATCATGAGCTTGGCGGGGCGACGGACAACAATCTGCCGATCCCCATCGATTATGTGGTCACCGATGGTGAGGGCGATGCGGCCACCGGCACCATCACGGTCACCGTGACCGATGAAGGCCCGGAATCCGCCGATGCCGATGGCAATTCCATGTTGCTGGTCGACAGCCCGATCACCGTGACCGGCAATGTCACCGACAATGACGATTACGGCGCGGATGAATTTGGCCATGTCGCCTCCATCACCGTTGATGGGGTGACCTTCAGCTACGATCCGGACAACAACACGGTCACCTCTTCCAACGGCAGCCCGGTTACTGCGACCAGCGGCGTGCTGACCGTTGGCACGGCGGGCGGTGCTTCCCTGGTGTTCGATTTCACCACTGGTGAATATGAATATACCGGCACCCCGGGTCAGACCGCTGAAGGCAGCGAAGTCTTTGACTACACGGCGGTGGATGGCGATGGCGATGCGATCTCCAGCACCCTGACTGTGACCGTTGATCTGCCGGATGTGCAAAACCCGACCTTGGATCTGGAAGGCGAAGCCAACGGGATCGAAGATACGCGCATCCCGCTGGATATCGCGGCCAATCTGAACGATACCGACGGTGCCGAAACCCTGGAAATCGAAATCAGCGGCTTCCCGGCGGGTGCCAAGCTATTCGACGGCAATGGGGTTGAACTGACCCTGTCCGGTGGAGCCATCACCCTGACCGCCAACCAGTTGGACGGTCTGGAAGTGCTGCCGCCGCAAGACAGCTCCTTGGACTTCACCCTGACCGTGGAAGCCACCGCGACCGAGGTTACCGGTGAAACCGCGACGGTCACCGGCACCATCGAGGTCGGTGTGGCTCCGGATGCCGATGTGCCGGTGTTCCAAGTCACCGATACCGCGACCGCGACGAGCGCCTTGGGTAGTGATGATGTGCTGAACGGCACGGCCCAAGACGACACCATCATTGGTGGCGGCGGCAATGACACCATTTCCGGCAATGCGGGTGATGACGTCCTGATCGGTGACCAAGGCAGCCCGAATGTGACGGCGGCCCTGAACATCACCGCCAACGACACCGACATTGACGGCTCCGAAGCCGATGTCTCCGTGGTCATCAGCAACCTGCCTGCTGGGGCGACCCTGAATGCCGGAGCCCCCGATGGCAATGGCAACTGGATCGTTGCCGAAAGCGATCTGGCGGGTCTGGAAATCACCGCGCCGCGAACCTCCTTCCCGGCGGACATCACCATTGATGTGGTGGTCACCGACACCGACGAAGACGTCAATGACAACACGACCGATGTCGACACCACCCCGGTGTCCAAGACCATCAGCATCACCGTGGGCGACGAGCCCTTTGGCGACGACATCATTGATGGCGGGGCCGGGGATGACAAAATCTACGGCAACCAAGGCGAAGACACCGTTGATGGCGGTGAAGGCGTTGATGAGGTCTACGCCGAACAAGGCGACGATCTTGGCATCTTCGACCTGGGCGACGACAATGAAAGCCTGATCGAGCTGACCTATCAGGGCAGCAGCGCGGGCTACCACAACAGCTATGGTTACTATGTCATGGACGATAATGGTGATCCGACCTTCGGGCGCCTGATCTGGTCCGACGTGACCGAGCTGACTGTGGGCGATACCGCACAGATCGAGGGCTATCACCCCGATCAGATCGGCTTCTTCATCATCCCCGATGGCGGCGAGCAAAACACCGGCCTGTTCAGCGGCTTGGATGTGTCCTTCGAGCAGAAACCCGATGGTTCCTGGGCGGTGATCGACAATGATAACGGCCAGACTCTGAGCTCTGCGGAAGGTCAGATCCTGTTCAGCGACTCTTCGCTGAACCTGAATGGCGCGGTCCAGATGATCGACAATGCCCTGCCGGGCAACCAGAACTGGGAAGACGTCACCGTCCAAACGCCGGACGAAGATTATAACGACGTTTCCATCCTGGAATTTGTCGCCAATGCCGGTCAGGCCGGTAAGGATCTGTATGACGGCGGTGAAGGCACCGACACCCTGCGGGTGGTGGTCACCGATGAGGATCTGCAAAACCCGGATGTGGTTCGGGAGCTGGAAATCCTGCGCGACTTCATCGCTGATAACAGCGATCCGTCCTCTACCACCGGCAATGGCGAAACCCTGACCCTGGACAATCTCGGCCTTACGGTGCGGAACTGGGAGACGGTGGAATTCGTCGATCCGGATGGCAATCCGAAGGATGTGGAATCCAAGCCGGAAGCCAAGGGCGGTGAAGCCATCATCGATGAAGGCGGTCTGGACACCAGCAGCAGCGTCGACACCAGCTCCACCGTGCATTTCGACTTCGGTCACGATGTCACCGGGGCGACCATCACCCTGGATGAAATGCCGGTCAGCGGTCTGACCAGCGAAGGGGTTGAGGTTGACGTTGCGCTGTCCCCGGATGGCTTGACCCTGACTGGGACCGCCAATGGCGAGCCGGTGTTCACCCTGACCCTGGATCCGGACAATCGCAGCTTCACCTTCACCCAAGAAGGCGTGCTGGACCACGAAAAGGGTGGGGCCACCGACACGGCGGTGCCGATTGAGTTCGGTTACACCGTCGAAGATGGCGATGGCGACACCGCCGAAGGCACCCTGACCGTTACGGTCCTGGATGACGCGCCGGAATTCGCCATTGCGGATACCGAAAGCATCACCCTGATCGATGGTCCGGTGACCGTTGATGGGTCTGTGATCGACAATGACTCCTTCGGGGCCGATGGGTTCGGCCATGTCACCACCCTGACGGTGGGCGATGTGACCTACACCTATGACCCGAATACCGGCGATGTCAGCGCTTCGGACAATTCTCCGGTGACCGCCAACAATGGCGAAATCACTGTGGAAACCCCCCATGGCGCGGATCTGACCTTCGACTTCACCACTGGGGAATATTCCTACACGGCGACCCCGGAAGACGAAGGCAGCTTGCCGAGCAATGAGTTCAACGGCACCGACGTGACCCGGATGACCTGGATGGGGGCTGACTCCAGCGGTGATGGCTGGATGCGCTACCGTAACCCGTCCGATGAAGACATGGATCTGAAGTGGAAGATCTATGGCTCCAACGAGTTCACCGAAATCACTGTCCCGGCGAACACGGAAGTCTTCTTCAATGTCGGCACCGATCGCGGCACCGTGGTGATGTTCTCCAATGCGGATGACACCACCGTTATTGCCCGTCAAAGCGGTCAGTACATTGAGCGCGTCTTTGATGAAGGCGAGCAAATCGCGGGCGGCACCGCTGGCACCAAGGCAACCGGAGCGGACACCCCGTTCACGCCGCCGGAAGTGGAAGGCGGGACCGAGCTGGGCGAAGAGGTCTTCAACTACACGGCCGTGGACGGCGATGGCGATCCGGTCTCCAGCACTCTGACGGTGACCGTGAGCCAGCCGCAAGCCCAAGATCCGACCTTGGATCTGGAAGGCGATGCAGTCGGCGTGGAAGACACTCGCATCCCGTTGGATATTAATGCC
This sequence comes from Rhodospirillaceae bacterium, assembly GCA_049604415.1. Lineage (GTDB taxonomy): Bacteria > Pseudomonadota > Alphaproteobacteria > Rhodospirillales > Rhodospirillaceae > JBMYTN01. The sequence goes on from JBMYTN010000038.1 coordinate 24,880, forward strand.
AACCTGAATGACAATGACGGTGGGGCGGAAACCCTGGAGATCACCATCTCCGGCTTCCCGGCGGGTGCGACCCTGTTTGACGCCAATGGCAATGAACTGACCCTGACCGGCGGCTCCATCACCCTGGATCCGGGTCAATTGGATGGTTTGGAAGTTCAGCCGCCGAAGGACAGCTCTGTTGATTTCTCCCTGACTGTGGAAGCGGTTGCGACGGAAATCACTGGCGATACCGCCACGGTAACCGACACCATTGATGTGAAGGTGACCCCGGACGCCGACGAGCCCGAATTCAACGCGGCCTCTTCCGCTTCGGCGACCGGCGATCTGGCTGGGGATGACACTCTTACTGGCACCTCCGGTGTTGATCGCATCATTGGCGGTGGCGGCGATGACACCATCTCCGGCTTGGCTGGCGATGATGTCTTGATTGGCGACCAATCCAGCCCGGTGGTGACGGCGGCCCTGAACATTTCGGCCAATGACACCGACATCGACGGGTCTGAAGCCGATGTCCATGTCATCATCAGCAACATCCCCGATGATGCCATTTTGTCAGCGGGCACCAAGCTGCAGAATGGCGATTGGAGTGTTGCGGAAGCCGATCTCAGCGGCTTGACCATCACGGCCAACCGCAGCGATCTGCCGGTGGATCTGGAATTCCAGGTTTCTGTTCTCGACAAAGATCAAGACGGTTACGACCCGACCGATCCGTCCTCCTATGACCTCGATGTCTTCACCATGCAGGGCAGCATGACGGTGACGGCTGCCGATGAAATCGCAGGCGATGATGTCATCTCCGGCGGTCTGGGCTCCGACACCATCTACGGCAATGCGGGCAATGACACTTTGTCCGGTGGCGGCGATACGGGCGGCGATAGCTTCTCCGGTGTGATCAACACTGGTAACTATTCCAGCACCGATCAGGGCTTCACCATGGTGGCCCGCAGCATGAACGCCAATGGCGAGCTGCAGGACGCTTCGGTTAACAGTGTCAAGATCGACGGCAGTGGTATGGGTGTGAAAGGCAGCGCCTCTGATGGCGAGCCGGACAACCAACTGGGCTACAATCCTGAATCCCAAACCTCTGAGCAGATCATTGTCGACTTCGACTCACCGGTCGAGACATTGTCGGCGGGCTACTCTCGCCTGTTCGATGGCGAAAGCGGCACTGGCGGCGAAGTCGGGGCCTGGGAAGCCTATTCCAACGGTCAACTGGTCGGGAGCGGCACTTTCGCAGCCGACGATGGCAAGAACACCGGTAGTTTCACCATCTCCTTGGGTGGCGGCGTTCTGTTCGACCAAGTGATCTTCTCTGCCACCGAATATGAGGGCGGTCAGGGCAGCATCACCCGGGATTCCTCGGATTACTTCCTGACCGAGATCACCTTCGAAGGCCCGGCCCCGGCTGATGGCAATGACACCATTTATGGTGAAGCTGGCGATGACGTCATGGACGGCAATGAAGGCGATGACTTTGTCGATGGCGGGTCTGGCCGTGACACCGGCCTGTTCACCATCGGCGAGAGCGGTGAAAACGGCGATTTCTACGATGGCGGCGAAGGGGTCGACACCCTGCGCGTCACCGTGACTGCCGAGCAGCTGCAAGACCCGAACATTGTCGCTGAGTTGAAGGCTCTGGTGGAGTTCATCGACGCCAACAACGACCCAAGCTCGGTCTCCGGCTCCGGTGCCACCCAGGAATTTGAAAATCTGGGCATCACCGTGGGCAACTGGGAACTGGTCGAGATCGTTGACCCCAATGGCAATCCGGTTCCGCTGGATGACAATCCGGAAGCCAGCGGTGATTCCATGACCATGGACGAGGATGACCTCGCCAATGGTCCGATCACCGATACCGGCACCCTGGACTTTGACTTCGGTGATGACTCCGTCGGGGCGACGATCAAGCTGGTCGGCCTGGACAATGGCGCACCGGCCCTGGTCAGCGGCGGTGAGACCGTGGATGTTGCGATCTCTCCGGATGGTCAGACCATGACCGGGACCATTGATGGTGGCAGCACGACGGTGTTCACCTTGACCCTGGATCCGGACAATGGCAGCTGGGACTTCACCCTGGAAGCGCCGTTGGATCACGGTCAACCCGGCGGCAATCTGGATGGCGCTCTGCCGATCCCGTTTGTCTATGAAGTCGAAGATGCCGATGGCGACACCGCCCAAGCGACCTTGACTGTTGAGGTTCTGGACGATGGCCCGACGGCGACCGGTGAAGACACCATGGTCATCACCCCGGGCGGCATCCCGAGCTACCATGTCAATGTCAGCTTGGACGTCTCCGGTTCCATGTTCAAAGGCCAGCATGGCGGTGTTGTCGATGACGGCAATGGTGGTCTGACCACCCGCCTGGATCTGGCGGTGGAAGCCATCGAGGACATGGCGGCGGAATATTTCGCCAATAGCGGTCCGGATACGGCGATCTCCGTCAGCCTGTTCGCCAAGAGCGGCGACCCGGCAATCCTGGGCACCTTCACCAATGTGGATGACCTCAAGACGGCTTTGGCGCAGTTGAATTCCGACACTGACGGTTTCGACTTGTCGACCAGCTCCGGCGCGAATGGCGAGGGGGCTTATATCAACCAAGTCCAATCTGCCATCACCGGCTTTGGGGTCAATACGGGCGGCACCAACTATAATGCGGCCATGGATGGCCTGATGGATGATGCCACCCAGCCCGCCAGTGAAGATCTGGTCCAGGTCAGCTACTTCCTGTCCGACGGCGCCCACAACCAGGGCACCTTCGACAACAGCGATTGGGAAGACTATCTGGATGGCGATCCGCAGACGGTTTATGCGGTTGCGATCGGCGACGGTGTCAGTGAAGACAGCGCCAACTTTGTGAAGGTTCAGCCTGATGGCGAATACCGGATCCAGGTGGAAGACGCGGCGGATCTGGCCCTGCAACTGGCCGAAACCGTGGAAGTCACCGGTACGGGCAATGTGGTCGAAAACGACAACTTTGGTCAGGATGGCTTTGGGTCCATCCAAACCCTGACCGTTGCCGGGATCGTCTACAGCTATGACGCCGGAACCGGGGTGGTCACCGATGACAGCAACAATGTTGTCACCAGCAACAATGGTGTCATCGAGGTCAAAACCGAAACCGGGGCTGATCTGACCTTCGACTTCTCCTCGGGCGATTACAGCCTGTCTGCCGAGCAAGGCAATCTGCCGGGCACTGAGGTCGTGACCTACACGGCGGTGGATGGCGATGGTGATGCGGTCAGCGGTAATCTGAGCCTGACCGTGCTCAACGATCAGGACGGCAACGGGATCATCACCGGCTCTGCGGGCGATGATGTGATGCGGTTCTCCGCAGAACACGGCACCGTCTCTGAGGTTGATGCTGGCGATGGCAATGATGTGGTCGACTTTGCCACCTTCCTGACCAGCTACTCCGATGTCACCATCGACCTGGGCGATGGCAATGACACTGCCATGGGTGGCACTGGGGCCGATACGCTTCTGGGCGGCATTGGCGATGATGTCCTGTTCGGCAATGCCGGAGCGGACATTCTGTTCGGTGGCGAAGGCAGTGACGAGCTGAATGGCGGCCAAGGGGATGACACCCTGGACGGTGGTCTGGGCGATGACACCTTGAATGGTGGCGCGGGCAATGACCTGTTCATCTTCAGCGGTGGCAATGACACCGTCGATGGCGGGGGTTGGGTCGATGACACCGCTGACACCTTGACCCTGGGTGACAATCTGTCCGGGGCCGACTGGACGCTCTATGTTGATGATGGCAGCGGTACGATGACCGAAGTTCTGAATGCCGGTCAGGCTGCGGCCAGCGGCAGCTTCGATCTAACCGATACCACCGGTATCCTGATGATCGACGATGACAACAAAGTCAACTTCACCGACATTGATCGGTTTGATTGGTAAAATCGCAGCGTAATCTGCGGATTTATCGGAAACATCTGAAGCAAAAGGCCGTTCCGTGCTATCGGAGCGGCCTTTTGCTTGTTAGACTTCCGAAAAGGATCGGTTTGGCAAAAAGGTTATAGGCGGATGACGCTGGGTATGGGCGGAAGACGGCACGGAAGTTTCTGGATGCCGGAAGGTCGTGGAGCTGGAGCCGAAGCTGGGGCGCGGTCCGGGAAACCGGAAGCCACAACGGTGATTGCGGTCTTTAACCAGAAAGGCGGTATCGGCAAAACCACCACCAGCACCAATCTGGCGGTCTGTCTGGCGGCGATGGGCTTTGAAACCGCCGTGATTGACCTAGACAGCCAAGGCAACGCCACCAGCAGCCTCGGCGTGGTGCCCGCCCCACCGGAGGGTGCCCATCAGCTGCTGTTCACCAAGAATGACCCGTCGGCCCTGTTCCACCCGACGCTCTATCCCCGGCTTTCGGTTTGCCCCTCCAACGACCTGCTGGCCACTGCGGAAATCGAGCTATCGACCAAGCCGGAACCGCATATGACCTTAAAGCGGCGGCTGGCGGAACGGCCCTTGCCCTATCGCTTCATTGTCATCGACTGCCCGCCGGCTTTTGGCATGTTGCCGATCAACGCCCTGACGGCGGCGAGCCGGGCGATCATGCCGGTCACCGCTGAACCCCTGGCTCATCACGGTCTGCAAAAGGCCTGGACCAACATCAAGCGGGTCAAAGCGCATCTCAACCCGAGCCTCGCCAAGCCCGAATTGCTGGTGACCATGACCGATCAGGAGGGTGCACGCACCGGATTGGTCGACACCATCCACAATGAATTTGGCGCTGCGGTGTTCAACACCGATATCCCCCGGGACCAGCGGGTGATCGATGCCGCCGTGGCGGACGCTCCGGTTTGCCTGTACGATCCGGGATCCTCGGCGGCCCGGGCGCATTTGCATTTCGCCGTGGAGTTTCTCTCCCGGGAACGCAAGCGCTCCATGGGCATTCAAGAGGGTAAAACCTTCCTGGCCGAGGGCCGCAGCAAGGGGCCGCTGCAATGGGCCGATTTTGACGGCACCTTCGATGTGCTGCGCAAATGGAATGAAGAATTCTCGCTGGGCAGCCCCCAGGGCGATGCCTGGACGGTGGGCGAGTCTTATGGTGGCGGCAGCAAGCGGGATGATTTTGCCCGGGAACTGCGCGGCGAAGCAGCCGATGGCCAAGCGTCGGCACCGTCCTATGATTCAACACGGGACTGGGTTGAAGAAACCTAAGTTTAACAGACAAAATCGTCCCGTTTGTAAATCCAAGGCCTAATGTTGCACCTGCCCGCCGAGGGCTTTAGGCTGCGCGCCATCCCAAGTCCATTGGTGGTTCCTGATGTCCTCCGCGTCCCTCTATTCCCTGTCCGATTTGGCTCTGTCCTTAAACGGCGTCTTGCATGGCGACGGGTCGGTGCAGGTTTCTCGTCCCTGCCATCCGGCCAAAGCCGAAACCGCCGCTGACCTCGCCGTTGCCATGGATCGGTCTCTGCTGGCGTTGTTGCCGGACAGCCCGGCGCGCTCCGCCGTGGTCTCCAAGGGGGCCCGGATCCCGGAAGGCGCGCTGGATGGCTGGATCGAGATCCCGCGCCCGCGCTATGCCATGGCCGGGATCACCGGGCGGTTTGCCATCCCCCACCATGTGCCCCAGGGCATCCATCCCCAAGCGGTGATCCATCCCGATGCGGAGATTGGGGAAAACGTTTCCATCGGTCCGTTTTGTTATGTCGGCCGTGGGGCTCGGATCGGGGCGGGCACTCGGATCCAATCCGATGTCTATATCGGCACCGAGGCCAGCATTGGTCCGGATGGTCTGGTCATGTCCGGGGTGCGGATCGGTGACCGGGTCCGCATTGGGGCCCGGGTGATCTTGCATTTTGGTGCGTCGATCGGGGCCGATGGCTTTAGCTTTGTTGCCCCGGATCTGGACGACATGGCTGCAGGGGACAAGGCGGTTCACCCTCTCCGACTGGCCCGGATCCACTCCTTGGCGGCGGTGGAACTGGGAGATGATGTGGAAATTGGCGGGCGGACTTGCATTGATCGCGGCACCTTGGACCACACCCGGGTTGGGGATGGCACCAAGATCGATGATCTCGTGATGCTGGGCCATAATGTGCAGATTGGCTCGACCTGTATGCTCTGCGCCCAGGTCGGCATCGCGGGCAGCGTCAAGGTCGGAGACCGGGTGGTGCTGGCGGGAGGCGTGACCGTGGCCGATCATCGCTCCATCGGGTCTGATAGTGTGGTGGCGGCCAAGTCTTGCGTCATCGCCGATATCGAACCCCGCAGCGTGTTCATGGCCTATCCGGCCTTGGAACGGAATATTGGCATGCAGATCCACATGCATATGCGCCGTTTGGACGGGATTTTTGACGAGGTCCGCAATCTGAAGAAGGCGTTCCGGGTCCGAAAGGCTGGGTGAGACCGTCCTTCGGCTGGGTTTTGGTCGAAACCTGGACGGTGAAGATTGATCCCCCTGGCGGAAGGCTCTATTGTCCCCCCGCGTTTGCTTGATTTGCGGTCCCTTTGACCCTCCTGCAGAAGCGCGCACAATTCCACCACCCCTGTATGTCTTGGTTAGATAACCCCGCAGCGCTTATGAAACTCAAGGATATTGCCGCAGCCCTGGACGGAGAGCTTCACGGGGATGGATCCCTGGAAGTGATCGCGCCTTGCCATCCGGCACAGGCGCGCGCTGAAACCGATCTTGCTGTGGCCATAGATGAGCGGTTATTGCCGCTCCTGGCGGGCTCTGCGGCCAAGGCCGCCGTGGTGGCGTCTGGGGCCGATATCCCTGAAGGCGCGCTGGAGGGCTGGGTTGCCGTGCGCAAATCGCGTACCGTGCTGGCTGGGATCACCAAAACTTTCGCCAAACCGCTGGAATTTGCCCCGGGTGTTCACCCCTCCGCCGTGATTGAAGACGGCGTCGAGCTGGGAGCGGATGTCTCTGTCGGACCGTTTGTCTTTATTGGCACCGGTGCCAAGATCGGAGACCGCTGTGTGATCGGACCGAATGGACATGTCGGGGCCCGGACCTCGATCGGGCCGGACGGCCTGCTGCATGCGGGTGTCAAGATTGGGGATGATGTGCAGATCGGGGCCCGGGTGATCTTGCATTTCAATGCCTGTATTGGCCCGGACGGCTTTAGCTTTGTCACTCCGGAACTGGGCAGTGTGGAAAGTGCCAAGGCCTCGGGGCGGGTGGATGCTTTGACCACCAGCCTGACCCGGATCCACAGCTTAGGCTCCGTGGAGTTGGGCGATGATGTGGAAATTGGGGCCAATTCTACCATTGATCGCGGCACCTTGGACAACACCCGCATTGGCCATGGCACCAAGCTGGATGATCTGGTGATGGTTGGCCACAACTGCCAGATCGGCGAAAATTGCCTGCTCTGCGGCCAAGTGGGCCTAGCGGGCAGCGTCGAAGTGGGCAACCGCGTTGTTTTGGCCGGCTGTGTCGGGGTCGCCGACCACCGCAAAATCGGCGATGACAGTATTGTAGGCATGCGCTCTGGTGTCGGGACGGACATTCCCCCGCGCAGCGTGTATGTTGGCTATCCGGCTCAGCCCCGCAGCGATTGGCTGAAACAAATCTTGAACCTTAAACGCCTGGGACGCCTCTACAAGGATGTTGCAGACTTGAAAAAGGCGTTAGACTCTCCGTCATCCTAGGGTCTCGGCCCTAGCGGGGCTCTTCCGGGTGTTCCTTTCGACCAACTTCACATGGTTTCCGCAGAAATGAGCGACGTAGCAGATAAAATTTACGACATCATCGTCAAGAAGACCTCAGTCGACCGCGACAAGCTTCAACCCGAAGCGGTCTTGAGCGAATTGGAAATTGCCTCCCTCGACTTCGTGGAAATCGTTTTCGCAGTGGAAGAGGAATTCGATATCGAAATTCCTTATAATGCGAACACCCAAGACCAGGATTTCCAAACCTTGGGCGATATTATTTCCGAAGTCGAACGCCTGATTGCGGAAACCCACGGCTAAATCCCACAGCCAAATCTCACGGCCAAATCCCGCAGCAAGACTGTTGGCGGACCGAACCGGGGCTGTACAAGGCCCCTGCCGCCAAAATTGGCCCCATACCTTTCCTCCCGCCAGGATCGTTTGACATGAGTCGCGTTGTTATCACCGGTATGGGCGTGATGTCCGCTATTGGCACATCGGTTGCCGCCTATGGGGCGTCCTTGCAGGCTGGGCAAAGTGGTATTGGTCCGATCACCTCTGTTCCACCGGATCGGATTTCCCAGCCGGTTGCCGCCGAGATCCAAGGCTTTGAAGCCACCGAGCATTTCGGCTCTGATCAATTGCCTTTGCTGGATCGGTTTTCCCAGATCGGATTGGTGGCCGCCCGCGAGGCTGTTGCGGATGCAGGGCTGGAGCTGACCGAGGAAGAAAGCTACAGCACTGCCTGTGTGATCGGGACCGGTGGCGGTGGTCTGCAGACCATCGAGGAAGGCTATCGGCGCATTTACGAAGAAAACAAAAAGCGCGTCTTCCCCTTCATGGTGCCCAAATTTATGGGCAATGCCTGCACCAGCCATGTGTCGATGGAATTTGGTCTGCGCGGCCCGGCCTTCTCGGTCAGTTCGGCCTGCGCCACGGCGACCCATTCCATTGGCTTGGGTTATCAAATGGTCAAAAACGGCAGTTCCGATGTGGCTGTTGTCGGCGGTACGGATGCTTTTTTGAACATTGGTTCAATCAAGGCTTGGGAAGCGCTGCGGGTTATGTCCAAGGACACCTGCCGTCCGTTTTGCAAAGACCGCAGCGGCATGGTGCTTGGCGAGGGGGCTGGGATTTTTGTCCTGGAAAGTCTGGAGCGGGCCCAAGCCCGGGGCGCGACCATCCATGCCGAAATAGTCGGCTTTGGCATGAGCGCCGATGCGGGCGATCTGCTCGCTCCGTCCGCAGAGGGTGCGGCGCGGGCGGTCAAGAGTGCCCTAAAGGATGCCGGTTTGGCCCCGAACCAAATCCAATATGTGAACGCCCACGGCACCGGAACGGCGGCCAATGACGTCACCGAAACCCAATGCTTGCATCAGGTTTTCGGCGCGCATGCCAAATCCTTGATGGTGTCGTCGACCAAATCGTTCCATGGCCACAGCCTGGGCTCTTCCGGGGCCGTCGAACTGGTTGCTGCCGTGATGGCGGTCCGGGATGGCTTTGTCGCTCCGACGATTAATTTCACGGAAGCCGATCCGGAATGTGACCTGGATTACGTTCCCAATGAGGGACGGCAAACCACCGTCGATGCAGCGATTTCCAACAGCTTTGCCTTTGGTGGGCTCAACGCTGTGTTGGCTTTGAAACGATTTGCCGGTTGAGGTCCTGTCCATTCCGGCTCCGACTTGGTATGTAGTGGGGGTATCGGCAATTCCCTCAGTCGGGTGTGCTTTCCATGGCTTCTCCCTCTTCCCGTTCCGCGTCTTCCGGATCTCCTGCGCCCAATCCGTCCGCTCCGCCCACTGCTGATCCTGATCGGTCTGCAGCGGCGCTGGACGCTGTGCTGGCCAGGGCGCGTCAGCTGCTGTCCGAAGGGCGGCCTGAAGACGCAATGGATGCTCTGGAGGCCGCACCGGGCGGGGTGGGCAAGTCCGGCACGGGGGGCAAAACCGCCGCCGCTCCGGCGGTGCGCAACCTGATGGCCCGGATCGCCCTGGCTCAAGGGCGGTCTGAAAGTGCCGCTGGCTTGCTGGAAGACATGCGCAAATCCGGCACCATGGCCTTGGAAGCGGCGGTAACCCTCGGGTCCGTGCATTTGGCCAATGGCGATTTGACTTTGGCCCGCACCGCCTTTGCCGCAGCCCAGCGCATGGCGGGGCTTCGGGACCCCGGCGCAATGGTGGCCCTGGCCGGACTAGCCGAGGTGGCCGAGCGCGAAGGCCGCCCCGAGGACGCCATTGCCCATTTGCGCGAAGGCTTGGCCGGAGCCCTGGCCATGCAAGCCATGGACGGCGCAACCGGATCTGAAACGGGCCCATCTTCTGCGGCCTCTTTAGCGTCCTCTTCTGGGGCGCTGGATCGCATGGCCGCGCCAACCGGGCTGTCCCGGGCTTTGGCGGATTTGGGCGTGGCCCAGGCGGAAGCCGGGCAAAGGGGCGAAGCGGAGCGGCTGTTCCGCCTGGCTTTGATGGGCGATGGGGCCTGTGGGGCCGCCTTGGTTGGGCTGGGCCAGCAGCGCGAAGCCCTGGGCAAGCCGGAGGAGGCTGAAACCCTCTATCGCCGGGCGATGGATGCGGGCCGGGATACGGTTGAGGCCTGTCTGGCCCTCGCCACCCTCAAACAAAGCCAGAAGCAAACCGGCGTTGCCGATGTGCTGCGCGAAGCCGCTGGCCTGGCGGCCCGGGAACCGGCGGATTTGATGCGCGTCGGCAAGGCGATGTTGTCTGCGGGTCAAAGCCGAGCGGCGGCAACCCTGTTTGCTCGGGTGTTGCGCCTGGAGCCCGGGGATCGGGAGGCGCGGCGGGATTTGATCGTCGCTTTGGCGGGCGAGGGCGACATTGAAGAGGCCCTGACCCATCTGGCTCGTACCGCGCGGGACCTGCCGGATGACCCCTGGCCCCATGCCATGGCCGGAGACCTGCATGCCCGGGCCGGACGCCCGGACCGGGCCGTTGCGGCGTTGCAAAACGCCTTACGCCGGGATGCGGGCCATGTGGATGCGCGCACCACCTTGGCTGCTGTGCTTGGTCGGGCCGGGCGCTGGGCCGAAGCGGTGGCCCATTTCACCGGCGTGTTGATGCATGCGCCGGACGCCCTGGCCGCCCGCCGGGGTTTGGCTGAGTTGCTGGCTGCCCGAGGATTCGAGGATTTGGCCGCCCCTCTGCGGTCCGACCAGATGCCGGATACGGCGGGCATGAGCACCGAGCCGATGCCCGAGCCGGTGGCCGCCGTGATTGGCAAGATCCCGGTTTTGGCTGGCAAGGATGGCAGCCGTCCGTTGCCAGAAACCATCCATTGGCTGCAACAGCCGATCGAGAGCCTCAATGGGCTTGGGGTTCGCTGCTGGCGGGTCACCATTGGCGCGCTGGATTTGCAGATGGTGCAGCCCTCCGACCCCCAAGGCAGCCTGAAACGTTGGGCGGCCATGGCTGGTCTGGTGGGAAAGGCCGGGGCCATGGGGCTAACGGCTCCTTTGGTCTATGCGGACAGCACCAGCCGGGCCTTGGTCACCTTGATGCTTCCGGGTGGCTCCCTGGTTCGGGCCAATTTGGCCAATCGGTCGGCCACGGAGCGGGTGGCCCAAGCGTTGCAAAAACTGCATCGTGCTTCGACGCTGGAGGGTTTAAGCGATCAATCCATCCTTGGCACCATGGAAGGCTTGGAGCGCCGCATTCCGGAAAGCTTGGTCGAAGAACAGTTTGCCAGCCTGAAAGATGTTGGACGCCGGGTCCGGACAGTCCTGCGGGCGCTGCCCGAACAACCCGCCACGCCTTGTTTGGGCATTGAGGAACCCTCGGCTCTGGCCGATACCGGGCAGACTGTGTTTGTTGCCGAATGGTCCTTGGCGGCCAAGGGCGATCCGGCTTTGGATGTAGCCGCCGCGATCAATGCGGCGTCTTTGGGCCCCGAGCCGGAAGCGGCCCTGATTGCGGCCTATGTCGGCGGGGCCAATCCGGCCCAGGAGCATCGGATCCGTCTGCTGCGGCTGGTGGAGCAATATGTGCGAACCTTGCGCTTGATCGCCGGGGCGCTGGGTGAAGACGGTGTCAGCGACGAGGTCGGCTTGCGCCGGGCCAAGGGGGCGCTGGGACGCTGCCGGGCTTTGGTCGGTCAACCAGCCTGGAAAGCCGCCGAAGCTGCGGTTCTGGGTAAGGCTGGGGCATCCGCCCCGCCCGCCCGCCCGCGACAGACTCCGACACCGGCCCCTGCTCCGGCACCGGCACCGGCACCTGCTCCGGTGGTCCAACCGTCTCCGGCTGTCCAACCGGCTCCGCAAGCCCCAGCGGCTTCGGCCAAGCCACCGGCCGCTGCGGCCAAACAGGCCGCCCCGCCAGCGCCGAAGGCCCGTTCGGTGCCGCCTGTGGTGGCGACGGCACCGACAAAAGCTGCTGCTGCACCGGCCCAACCGGCGCAAGGGACCCCGCAAAAGGCCCCGGCGACTTCCGTGGCGCGTCCCGTGGTCCGCCCTGTTTCGCGCCCTGTGGCGCGGACTCAGGCGGCTTCGAAACCGCCAACGGCCCCAGCCAAGCCTGCCTCAACTCAGCCTGCCAAAGCGCCTGCGGCCACCCCAAGCGCGGCACAGGCCCCTGCTGTCAAACAGGCACCGCCCCAGCAGCCGACGGCAAAGGCCCCGAAGGCGAGTGCCAAGGCGGGTCGTCCGGCGCAACGGGTTACCCCAAGACGGGTGGTGCGGGCGCGGACCGGGGCGGTCAAACCGGCAACGCCAAAGGCCTAAGGGGCATCTTTTGGGGCGACCTCCCCCAATCACAACGCGGTGCTCTCTGAATCATTTTGCCCGTAAACCCTGGATCTGAGCGGTAAAAGGCTTAGCTGTTCTGTGGAATGGACCTAGAGGACTTCCGCATGAACCAGGCGCTTCTATTTGTTTTGATGCTGTTCGCCGGGGTTGGCATTCCGATCATGGCGGCTTTGAACGCCAGCATGGGTCAGCATCTAAGCAACCCCATTGCAGCGGTGGTCCTGCTGTGCGTCGTGGCCACCTGCGCAGCGGTGGTCTTGCTGTTGCTGCTGCCACAACCAGCCAATTTTTCCCGTTTGGCGGATGCGCCGAAACTGTCCTTCCTGGCCGGGTTTTTCTTTATCCTCTATATCGGAGCGATCACCTATTCAGCCCCGAAAATCGGCTTGGCCAATGCGGTGTTGATGGTCTTGATCGGCCAGGTGATCTGTGCGGCCCTGATCGACCATTTCGGCCTGTTTGGGGTCGAGCAATATCAAATCACGCTGCGGCGCCTGATGGGATTTGCCGTTTTGGCCATCGGGTTCTGGCTGGTTGTGGTCCGGCATTAGAGCGCTTCTGGCCGCTATTCCCCAGGCTTAATCTTCAGCCTTGAAGTCCTCATGGCAGGTTTTGCAGGTCTGGGCCAAGGGGACAAAGGTTGCCTTGGTCGGCTCCGCAACCACCGCGTCGGCCCGGGCTTTGAACAAATGGGCCAGCTCAGCAAAGCGCTCCCAATCGGTCCAGATTTCGGCTTTGGCCTCGGTGACCCCGGTCCGGCTGCCTTCCGGATAAAGCCGCAGCAGCGCCTCGCCCGCGCGGTCGGAGATCTTTTGCGCCTCGGCCCGCATCGCCTCCGGCGCTGCCCCATTGCCATCGACCAGCCCGCCCTTCAGCGCCTTGGCCGCGTCCTTGATCACCTCCATGGCGTCCATGCGCTCCTTCACGATCCCCGTGGCGCCTGCATGGGCGGAGGGTTGATTCGGGGCAGTGACCACCCCGATCAGAAGGACCAAAACGGCTGCAAGGACAGAGAATTTCCAAGGCATCGGGCGCAATCCTGTGGTGGTCAGGGATGCGCCAGATCTGCCCCGTTGGATCGAGGAAGTCAAGATTGGAAGGGGCATCAAATAAAATGATATCGCTTCAATATCATAAGTGTATCAGTTCAATTAGAATAATGATTTATCTGAAAATATGCATATGATATCGATATCATTTGTAATTTGGAAGAATCAAAACTGTTGGATGGAAAAGTGAAATGCCAATATGTGGAAGATTGTATCAGTGCATTTAAGAAAAAATAAAACACTTTTACCTCGGGAAAGTCGCTTTGGGGCCGGATCCTGCGGCGGACAGGGCTCTAGAGCCCTATCCGATCAAATAGGATCGATTCTGTTTCTCGATTGGGGTGTGCGATCCAGTGGTCAGTCGGTCGCGGAGCGAT
>JBMYTN010000039.1:0-37947 GCA_049604415.1 Rhodospirillaceae bacterium
GCAGTCGCGGGTCTTGTTTTTGTTTCGTTCGGGCTGCGCCCTCACTGTGCCCTCAGTCGCCGGGCGGCCTCCGGCCTTGGCTTTCGGCGCCATGGGGCGCCGGGCTCGCAGTCGCGAGCCTTGGCTTCAAGCCGCACAACACCCCCCCTGCTGGGAAGCATCGGGGCACTGGGCCCCCGCCCAGCTAGGCCATTTGGATTTCGCGGAGGAAGCGGTTGATGTCTTCCTGCAGGGTGTCGGCCTCTTTGCTCAATTCATCGGCAGCGCGCATGACCTCGGTGGAAGCGGTGCCGGTGCGCTCGGCACTTTCGGCAACATAGGTGATGGAGTTGGCCACATTGGCCGTGCCTTCTGAGGCCTGGGCAATGTTCGAGGCGATCTCCGAGGTCGCACTTTCCTGCTGCTCCACCGAAAGCGAAATGGTGTTGGAAATGCCGTCCATGGATTTGATCAGATCGGTGATCGACTGGATGGCTTTGACCGCATCATCGGTTGAGCTTTGGATGGTGCCGACCTGCTCGACAATATCCCCTGTGGCCTTGGAGGTCTGATTGGCCAGGTTTTTGACCTCAGACGCCACGACGGCGAAGCCCTTGCCCGCCTCGCCCGCCCGGGCCGCTTCGATGGTGGCGTTTAAGGCCAGCAAGTTGGTCTGCTCTGCGATGTCGGAGATGATGCTGATGACATCGCTGATCCGGCTGGCGGACTCGGCCAAGGTCTGCACTTTGCCGGAGGTGACATCCACATTGGACACTGCCTTCCGAGACAGATCGGCGGAATCCGTGACCTGATTGGCGATGTCGCGGATCGAGCTGGCCAGTTGTTCCGAGGATACCGCCACATGCTGGACATTCTGTGAGGCATCGCTGGAGGAGGAAGACACCGAGACCATCTGCCCTGAGGTTTCTTGGGCGGTGTCCTTCATGGAATTGGCGATGTCCTGAACCCGCTCAACGGCCCCGAGCACGGTGGCCATGGCCTGCTCGGCGGAGGTCCGGAACCGCATCACCGCCTGGTCGATATTGGCTTGACGGACGGCTTTGCGTTCGGCCTCAGCGGCCTGCTCCTGCTTCAGGCTTTCCGCCAGGATCATGTTTTCCTTAAACACATGCACCGCCCCGGCCATGGCCCCTATTTCATCGCGGCGCTCCAGTCCAGGGATGTCGACGGTCAAATCATTGTTCGACAGGGTCTCCATGGCCCCGGTCATCTCACCGAGCGGACGCACCACCTGACCCATGGTGAAGGTCGAGACATAGATCAGCACCCCAACCACCAGGGCGACAATAATCAGCTCGATCACCAAGGCGCTGAGGGAGGCCGTCAGGGTCTGGCTGATCTCCGCCTGATTGCTCTGTGCCGCCGTGTTCAACAGAGCGATGGCGGTCTGCAAAGCGGCTTCGGATTGGGTAAACAGGGTCTGGAAGTCGGCGCTATAGGCTCCGGTTTCTGCCGTGCCGAGCAGATCCTTGCGCAAGGCGTCATAGCTCTGGAAATAGGTCCGCCCGACAGTGGCAATGCCTTGCCGGACGGCGTCGGAGAGATCCGGGTTGGCCGCTTCCGCATTGATCCGATCCCAGGCAGCCAGCGCCCGGCCATGGTTTTCGAACATGTAGGCCAGATCGGCACGGATGATCGGTTCCTGGCGGGCGGTGGCGATGGCGAACAAAGTCCGCTCCCGACCGCCATATTCCCGGATCGCCCAGGCATTTTGGATCACCGCGTCCGTAACCCGCACCTGTTCCGGAGCCTCTTTCATCAGGGTCCGCAAGGTGTAGCCAAGCTTGTCGAGATCCGAGACCCGCTTTTTGATGTCGATGGGGATGGAGACAATCTGCTGGCCGGAGCGTTTGGCGATAGGGCTGTTCAGCAGGGGGTCGGCCTGTTGGCGCAGGGCGCGGATGTCACCCAGATATTGATCGAGGCGTTGGATCAAGACGGTCCGCTGGGCGATCTGGCCACTGGCCTGTAGGGCCTGACGGGTTTCGGCAAACAAGGCGTTGGATTTCTGCCGCTGATCTTGCAGCAGGCCATTGATCTCCGGCGCGATGGGTCCATCCAGATTGAGCGCGACCTGGGTCAGGGAGCGTTCCAAGGACAGCTCGATGGTCGCTTGGGAGAGCAAGGTGACCACATTGACCGCTTCCGAGGCTGCGGAAAGGGACTGATAGCTGCGGACTTCCCGGTAAATCAGGACGCTCGACAATCCCAAAATGATTGTCGCGATCAACAATAAGGACAGGATCAGTCTTTGCTTGATCGACAGTCCCTTCTGAGTGGATCCAACCATCAGTCAGCCTCATTCTCGTCTTAGGAATGGTCCACAGGAGCGCATCCCGCTTGAATTGAAAGCACGTCACTGCTTACCAACCTTGAGTATGGGGCTTGGTTTTCCAGATTTTGAGAGGGCATTTGAGGAGAACTAGAACAAAGTTCAAATGGTCGATAAAGTTTCGAAACTGAAATATGTTTTAATTACCAAGGTTTAGCCAAATTATCATCGGTCAAATGGTTGAAATGAAGGGGCATTTCTGACAGGTTAAGGTTGATTCTTTCCCTCATCTCAGAAGGCAGCCCCCATGCAGCATACCGCCGTTTCCGCCACCGATATCGTGACAGACCTGATCGGGGTCGCCCATTTGGCCGTGCCGAGCGACGGGCAAGCGCCCGTGGTCCTGCCCAGCATCGGCGCGTCCATGACCGCCTATAGCAACACCTTCGATCCAGCCAACACCTGCGTTGCGGCCTCCGAAACCGCCTTCACCCTGTACCAAAACGGCTCTGCGGGCTGCTAAGGCACAAGGTGCCTGCTTACAAGCCACCCGGCCCCCGCCGATATCGGGCCCCGGGTGGCTTTTTATATTTGGTAGTCCGCTGAGTCCTCGCCGCGCAGGGCGGCCCGGAACTGGGCCCGCCGGGATCGATCAGAGTCTGAGGTCCGGGGCATGAAGGCGTGGAGCAGGCCGAAGGTAAAGAACCCGGCCAGCGCGGCAAAATAAAGCTCCCAAATCAATTGATCCGGAGACAGGGTCTCGACCAGCGGCCCCTCGGTCATCAGCGACAGCTGCAGGGTTCCAGAGCGCACCGGGCCATAAACGACCTGGACCTGCTCGCCAAACAGCCCTTCTGTATCCTGCATTTCACCGGTGAACCACATATTGGCCTGCTGCGCGGCGGGAGTTTCCAAGTAAACGCCTAAGGGCGGTTCGGACAGCCAGGGCCTGGAGCGAGTGAGCAGCCGCCCGTCGCGATCCAGCAGGTAGGCATCGATCAGCCCTGTATCCGCCGCATCGGCCTGCAACATTTTGGCGACCTTGCGGACATCCAGCTTCACGGCCATGACGCCGGACAGTTTGCCGTCCTGATCGCGGATCGCCAAAGCGGCGACAATGAACAGGCTGCCATCGGTCGGAAAGGTTTCGGGCAGATCGGCAACCACAATCCGGCTCTGGTAGCGCACCGCCCTCTGATAGGCTTCGGATAGGGCGCTGTCCCGATGCAGGGTGCCCATCAAATCGCGGCCCTGGATGGTTTCTTCCACCGTGGCGTAGACGACGGTTCCCTCAGCGGAAATTAACATCGCATCCCGGAAGTCAAACAGCTCGACCACCTTGGCCATCCAGCCCCGCAGCCTTTGGCGTGCTCGAGAAACTTCGCGAATGCGTTCAATACCGCCTTGTTCGGCTCCGGCTCTGGTCGCATAGGTCAGATAGAGCAACTCTTCGGCCAAATCGGGTTTTTGACTAACCGCAATAATGTTGAAGGCGGCTGAGGCGATATAGTCTTCCAGGGTCGCCTTGCGGGTTTCATGGAACAAGGTTGCCGCCCGCAAATGGCCGTCATTGACCTCGGCCAAGCGCTGTCCATAGGCAAAGCCGACCACCAGAGCCGCCACCAGCAGCCCGCCGCCCAAGCTCCAGGCCCAGCGGGGCACCAATTCCAAGCGGTGCATCAGTGCGTCTGTCATCGCCGCCCCTCCGCGTCAGTGTCATCGCTAAAGTCCTTGGTCAGGTCAAAGGCCACATCACTGCCGACCCCGAGCGGATTGGCAGCGGAGGACAAAAAGGCTGACAGATCGCCCTTAGCCGCCCGTTTCAACTGGCTGGCCCGATCTCGGATCGCGTCTTCGGCAGCGGTGAAGGTGAATTGGAAGACGGTGAAGTCGTTTGGACTGATCAACCCCAATTCAAAATCCAGGATGATGTGATCGACAAACTGGCCGAGCTGGGTGTCGCAGTCATCCAATTGCTCAAAGCTGTCCGCCGATCTGGCCCGGTGAGACAGGTCCAAAAGCTTGCGGTTATAGCGTTCGATCCGCCGCCGCGCAGCCCGCCCGGAGAAATGCACCACGATGGTGCCGATCAAAATGATCAGGGAGACGAAGAGCGCCAAAGGCTCAGCATATTCCTGCAAGAAGCCCGGCGCATCCCGCTCAAAATACTCCCGCGCCCCATCATGGATCGGGGCATAGACGGCGAGTTGGTCTGGCGGGGCGATGAACCCGGCCAGCGGCGTGCGGTCAATCAGCTCGCGGCGGTTTTCAAAAATCGCCGAAGTCAGCATAAACACCGCTTCGGTCGGTGCGTCGCTATGGGCCAGCAGCAAGCGGCCAATGCCGACGGTTTCCGTATCTGTCAGAGGAACGGCGGGCAGGCCCTGATAGGCCCCTTGTGGAATGATGACATGTTGTAAGGAGGGCCATTGCAGCGCCAAGGCATCGCTTTGTGGGATTGGGATCTGACGGGCTTGTTGGCTGGCGACCAAGCTGCGCAAACGCGGATCGCCTGCCGGGCTGACCCGAAACACCGCATCCACCGTGCCATCTTCAAACAGCCATTGGGTTGCAGAATTAGTGCCGCTGAACATTTGGATATCGCCGGGCTCAATGCCGAAATGCTTGGCCAAAAACCAGAAGGCATCAAAGCCAGCCGTGCCCTCTATGGGGATGGCCACCCGCAGGTTTTTGAGGCCGGAAATCGTTCGCGCGGGAACATCCGAGCGCACAAACAGGTGGAACATGTCCCGATAGAGCGCGGCAACCAGCCGAACGTCATTGCCCAGGATCAGATCCTGATCGGCGATGGCCAGATCGACCCGGCCTTGGGCAAACAGAGTTGCGCTTTGCCGCTCGTCCCGGGTTTCCTGCACCTTGACCTGCAGGGCCGGATATTGGGCTTCGGCGACATCGCGGATCGCCGTGGCCAGGCGATAGGACGGCGCATCGCGTTGGCCCGCCGCCAGCACCAGAGTGAATTTCTCCCCCCGGTCCAGCAGCCACAGCCCGCCCAAGCTGACCAAGAACAGTCCAAAGCCGACCCAAATCAAAAAGGTCAGGGACCGCCTTGCGCCTTGTATCTGAAACTCCATCGAATTGATCCGCTATCGAGACGTCTAAACCGGCGCCACCCTACGCGACCTCGATCCGGGAAAAAATAAGAGAATTCGTGAGGGGAAACATGTTGTTGACTTGTTTACCGCCCAGACATGGCGATTAAGAGTACGGATCAAGCGAAGGCAATCAAGCGGGCGTTTTTCCCACCAAACCCTGCGCACCCAAGACCAGTTCCGCTAGGAGTTGGGCGGTGGCTGGGGCATCGACCTGACCGACCCGGGTCAGAATGCCCATCGGGCGCAAGATCTCTGGATCGGACAGCGGACGGGCACAGATCGGCCCGCCTGCCTTATCCTCCGGGGGCAAGAAGGCAGAACTGGGCAGGATCGCCACGCCCAGACCGGCCCGCACCAATCCCAGGGCCGTGGTCGAGCGCCGGGCCTCATAGGCCCAGAACAGGGGCAGACGCGACCCGGCCATGGCATCATCAATCACCAGACGGTTGCCGGTGCCCCGGGCCGGCACGATGAGGTCAGCCCCGTCCAGATCAGACCAACGAAGACTCTCTCTTGCGGCCAAAGGGTGGTCCGCCAGCAGCATGGCCGCCAGCCGGTCTTGAAACAACATGCGGAAGGACACGGTCGGATCCGGGGCCGCTGGCATCGAACATAAGCCAAAATCCGCATCCCCCTTGGCGACGGCATCGGCCACATCATTGGCGGAGCGGTCCAACAGTCGGATCCGCGCTTGGTGCCCTTGTGCCCGGAACCGGTTGATGGCCGGGGCCAGCCACCCGGCAAGGACGGTTGGCACGGTCGCGACGGTAACCACCGCATTGCGCTGATGGGCGTAGAGCACGCTTTCATCGCGGATCGCCAGGGTGGCCTCCTGCGCATCTGCCAGCAATGCCAAGGCCCGTTCGTAAAACCGCTTCGCCGCTAAGGTCGGCTCCACCGACCGGGTGGTGCGTTCGAACAAGACCGCATCCAAGGTCTCTTCCAGCTTGCGGATCCGCCGGGTCACCGCTGGCTGGGACAGGCTGACGCGCTCTGCGGCCAGATGGAACGACCGGGTTTCCATCAAGGCGACAAAGGCTTCCAGATCACCGAAATCGTAATTGATGCGCATGGCACATCAAAAGAGCGCCAGGCCGGGTCTGTCAAATCAAAACCCAATACCCTCGGTCCCAATAGCCGGGCAAAAAACTCTGTCTTTTTTGCTGCAACGCAAGCATGGCGCAAGGTTGGGTCGCTACTCTGCACTCATCACAAAGGTAAAAGCTGTACCCAACAGGGAGGCTCCGGCCTCAAAAAAAGAAGAAACGGCAGGACAGGCAACCGATCCCTAACAGCATTCCCGTCTTCACACTTTGGGCCGACTAGACCGAGTCACCCGAAGACAGGGGCTTTCTGTGCCTGTTCCAAACCGGATCTCCTTTTCTGTACCCAAAACCAACAAGGACATCTCCAAGGAGGGCACCAAGATGAATATTACAGGTATGCTTCACGGATCCCAACTGCTGCGGCATGTGGACTTCCCCACATCCGAAGTGTTGGGGCCATCGGCGTCGGAAGACGAGATCCAGGAGTTGATCAACCGCCATGGCCTGATCTTTATCAAGCCGCTGTTCAAAGGCGGCGTCGGCAAAAAGGGCAAGGCCGGACTGATCGGCAAGGCCCGGACTTTAAAAGAGGCCCTGGCGGAAAAGGAGCGGCTGTATTTTGTCGAGCATCGCCATGGCAGCTCGGTGGCCAAAGCCAATGGCGTCACCTTTGAAGCCGGGGTGCCCGCCGAACATGAAGTTTATTTTTCCATTTCCGATGACACCCATTTTCGCGCTCCGACTATGACCCTGACCCATATGGGCGGGGTCGATATTGAAGAGCTACCAAAGGACAAAATCGCGACCATCCCCTTTGACTCCCTGACCGGTCTGAAGGCCTTTGTCGTCGCCAACGCCCTGTCCGATCTGGGCGCGCCGAAGGAGATCATCTCCCCCTTGGTTCAGCATCTGCCGAAGCTTTGGGAGCTGGTGCACCATTACGGCATGACCACTCTGGAGCTGAACCCGATCCGCATGCAGCCCGGGCCGGGCGGTCGCTTAACCCCGGTGGCCTGTGACTTCAAATGCGGCTTTGACCGGGATGACCCCCGGGTCGGACGCCTGAACCTGCCTGCCCATGTTTTTGCGTCTGACATTTCCGACTTTGAGCAGGAGGTCAACCAGCTGCGTACCCATCAGGGCCAGTCGGATGTGTTTGTCATCAATGAGAAGGGCACCATCTTAGCCCCGACCTTTGGTGGCGGGGCCAACAGCCTGGTCACCGAAGTGCTGGGCGAGGCGGCGATCATCTCGTCTGATTTCGGCGGTAACCCGCCCTATGAAAAAATGAAAGCGGTGGCCTCGATCTGCTATCGGCATTTCCTGAAGCAATCCAATGTGTTGTTCATCATTGGCGGCAAATCGAACAACACCGACATTTTCGAAACCTTCCGAGGCATGGGCGACGCCCTGCGGGAGCATTTCTCCGAACATGGCCCGACGCCGCTTTATGTCGTGGTCGGACGCGGCGGCCCCAATCTGGTCCGGGGCATGGGCAATCTGGCGGAAACCTGTGACGCCTTGAACCTGCCTTATCGGTTCTTCGGCTTCGACAGCGCAATTTCCGAAGTCGTCAATTACGCCAAGGATGTGGACGCCTGGATGCGGGCCGGTGGGCGCGCCGAAGTCGCCCGCCTGATCGGTGCTCAAGACGCCGCCTGAACAAGAAGCCGCTTGAACAGGGCGTCGCTTCGGCTGCCGTCCCGCCTTCCCAGACCAGACAAGACCAACGCAAAGAGATCCGATCCATGCATAGCCAGCAGATCCAAGGCATCCCCTATTATTTGGGCATCAACTCCCTTGCCGATATCGCCACCCGGGACGACCGGGTTGTGGTGCTCAACGCCATGGGCGGCGAAAGCCGTCAGGTGACCCCGGCCTCCCACGCCTTTTCCGGCGGCAATGTGGTGTTCGGGGTCTCCCCCGGACGCCGGGGACAAAAGCTGGCCACCCCCATTGGCGGCATCCCGATTTACAACAATGTCCGCGAGGGCCTGGATGACGGCCATCGCTTCAACACCGGGGTGGTTTATCTGCCGCCGTCCGGTGTCCGCGATGGCGTCGCCGAGCTGATCCGGGTAAATCCCGATCTGCGCAAGATTGTCATCATCACCGAAAAAATCGCCGTCCATGACGCTCGGGAAATTCGCGCCATGGCTCAAGCCAATGGCGTTGACGTGATTGGCGGCAATTGCCTGGGCGTGGCCGACAGCTGGGAGCGGGTCCGCATTGGCGGTGCCCTGGGGGGTGACCATCCGGAAGAGGCCCTGCTGAAGGGATCAGTCTCGATCTTCTCCAATTCCGGCGGCTTCACCACCACCATTGCCCAATATCTGGCCACGGCGGGCTGGGGCACCACCACCCTGATTTCCTCGGGCAAGGATGTGTATATCCATTACAGCGCCCAGGATTTTGCCCATGCCTTTGGCAATGATGACCGGTCCAAGGCGGCGGTGCTCTATGCGGAGCCCGGCGGCTACTATGAACATCAGTTGGACTTCAACAAGCCGGTGGTCGCCTGTGTGGTTGGGCGCTGGAAGTCCAAGCTGACCCGGGCCGTCGGCCATGCGGGGGCCATGGCGGGCTCCGGCGATTCCGCTGAGGACAAAGAACGCTGGTTCATGGAAAGCTTCGGGGTTGACGGCATCTTCACCCCGGACACCCCGATCGCCTCGGCCAAGGGCGCGGTGGTGACCAATATTGCCCATATCCCAGCGGCTCTGACAGCCGTGATGGCGCAAAATGCAGTGGAGCCTGACTTTGCCCCCACCGGCAGCCTGTCGCTGAAACCCTGGATCGCCAATGATCAGGGCTTGAGCCTGCCCCAGACCGTGGCCTTGCCGCCGGTTTCCGCCATGGCGCCCTATCGGGATCAGATCGCGGTGCTGTCCAAGCAGATCGGGGCGGTGATTGCGCGGCAGAACATGAAGGATTGTTCCGGGGCCTCGATCATGGATCCGAAGACCCAGGTCACCCGGGTCCATGGCCATACGGTGTTGGATCTGGCCCTGGAACCCCTGGAGGCGGTGTTCGCCCTGCCGCTGGTCCATGAAATCGCCAATAAGAATGACCGGGCCATGCTCGACGTGGCCGTGGCGGCTGAGGTCAATCTGATCGACGATCCGGCTTTGATCGCTGCGGAAGCCGCCCGGGAGGCGGGCAATGCGCCAAACCTGGTGATGGCGTCGGCTGCTGCCATCATTGGGCCGAAGCGGGTTGAGCGCGCTTTGGCCTGCTCCCGCGCCCTGATCGACCTGTTCGCCCAGACCGGGCTCCGGGATGGCCGGGATGAGCAGTTTGATGTCTCGACCATCACCGTGGATGCGCAGACCCGCGCCCTGTTTGCCGCACGCAATGATGAAAGCAATGATCCCCGCCCGGAAGCCATGTTGAAGGCGGTGGAGGACCGGGGCGGCCAATCTGTGTTCCTACGGTTCCTGGCCAGCCTAGAGCAACGCCCGTCCCGGGATGCGGTCCTGGCCGCCATCGCGGCGACCATCGCCTGGGGGCCGCTGATGCGCAAACGGATCAGCCGCCTGACCGCCGAGACCTTGCCTTGGTATCTGCGGCTCTATGGGGTGATGATCGGCTCGACCATTCCGGCCAAGCATCATGGCCATGGGGTGCTCTGGGGCATCCCCCGGGAGGAACGCTTTGGCGAATGGACCATGGCCGATCTGTGCTTCCTGGCCATGACCGGCAAACGCCCAACCGCCAATGAGGCTCTACCGCTGCAAATCCTGATCGGGCTATTGATCTCCAACGGGCCGGGGGCCATCACCGCCCAAGGGGCCAAGGGGGCCGTGGCTGCGGATGGTCCGCAAACCCCGAGCCGGGTCCAAATCAATAAAGGCATGCTCGGCTTCCTGACCCATTGTGGCTACAGCCATGGCGGCAATGGCTTTGAGGGCATCGCCTTCCTGCTCGACCAGTTCAAGGATGCGGATCTGCAAGACCCCTCTGACCCGAACCATGGTCTGGATCTGAAGGCCATGGCCACGGCCTTTGCCAAGCAATACAAGGCGGAAAAAGCCGAGGCGAAGGAATTGGGCACCGAAGTCCGTGCCCTGCCCGGCGTCCACCACCCGGTGTTTAAGGGCAAGGCGGTCAATTATGATCCGCGCGAGCGCTTTATCGCCGAGTTCCTGGAAAAGCGCGGCGAATACAACATCTTCCATGCCTTCTACCGCGAGCTGGTCCAGGCTTTGTTCGATGTCGGCGCATCGCGCTATGTGTTCTGCGTCAATGTGGATGCGGTGATCGCCGCCCTGCTGCTCGGCGTGCTCTGGCAGGAATATCGCGCCGGGGATATTGGCGAGGCGGAGCTGGAAAACGCCGCCTTCACCGTCTTCCTTTATGGCCGGATGATCGGGGCCGCCGCCGAGATCGACGACCATCTGAACCGAGGGCGCAATATGGACACCAGAACGCCCGCGTCACGCTGCGGATTTGTCGTATAACAGATCCAGCGTGACAGGCTGCCCGGGTCCCTTGCCTCCCTTCGATCCCCTTACGCGGCGAGGGGCCCGGGTGTTCAATTTGAGAGAGAGGAGAGGTCTTCGTGGCCGGAACACAACGCGACATCATTTTGCGGTTTCTCGCCGAACCCACGGATCAGAATTTCGGCGGCAAGGTCCATGGCGGGGCCGTGATGAAATGGATCGATTTGGCCGCCTATGCCTGCGCCACCGGCTGGAGCGGCCAATATTGCATCACCGCCTATGCCGGTGGGATCCGCTTTGTCCGCCCGATCCATGTCGGCCATTTGGTCGAGGTCACCGCCCGGGTAGTCTATACCGGCAAGACCTCGATGCATGTGGGCATCACCGTGGAGGCCCGGGATCCCAAAGAGGATCAGCGCACCCTGACCACCCATTGCATTGTCATCATGGTCGCCATTGACCGCGATGGCCGCCCGACCAATGTCCCGCAATGGGTTCCGGAAACCGACGAGGACAAGCATCTGCATGACTCAGCGATCCGGCTGATGGAAATGCGCCGCCAGATTGGTGAGGAAATGGAAGCCCACGTCATTCGCACGAGCTAGATCTATCGGCCCTCGCCGGGCGCGGGCGGAGCCCGCTTGCCCCAACCCGCTTAAACCAGCCCGCAATGGGTGCTGGAGCGGGGCGCACCATGGTTGGCACACCCCGCTCTTGAGTATTTTCAGCCCTCGCCGGGCGCGGCCCCAGCCTGCTTAACTCAGCCCGCTTGGCCGCGCCCGCTTGGGCGCACCAGTTACGCCCCGATTGGCGGGATCACGTCGGTGAACAGCAATTGGATGAGCTGTTGGCCTTCCGGCGTGCTCCAGTCCTGGGCGAGCTCGGCGATCATGGTGTTGGTCGCCGTCAAGGTGACACCGGCCTTTTCCATCCGACGGCGGGACATGTCCTCGGACAGATCGAAGGGCGAGCCCGAGGCGTCCATGACCGCTTGCACGCCATAGCCCTCGGTGACCGCGTCGATGGCGGGGAAAACCAGGCAGACATCGGTGGTCACACCGGCCATGATCAGGTTCTTGCGCCCGGTCGCCTCAACCGCTGCCTTAAAGGCGGGATCGGCCCAAGCATTGACGATGCCCTCCCGTTGGATGCGGTTCTCAAAAGCCTCGGGCAGGATCTCGGCCAATTCCGGCAGAAGCGGTCCCTGAACCCTGTCTTCCTGGCTGGAGGTGAGGACGGTCGGAATGCCTAGGATCCGAGCCGCCTTGGCAAGGGCGAGGGACATCCGCTTGGCCTGCTCCATGTCGATATTCTTGATCAACTGCATGGTACCAACTTGGTGGTCGATCAGCAGAAGCGCGGTGTTCTCCGGGGTGAAACGAGCGGTCATGGGTTTGATCTCCGTGTGGTGGGGCGTGCCCCGTGTTTCGATGAATACGTTTTACTCTTGGACCGCTTTCCCCGGCAGACTTGAAAAATACCGACATTTCGTTCCATAAATCGAACATGGAACGGTTTGAAGATTTCGATGGCCTCGCCCTTTTCGTCGCGATCGCCGACGCGGGAGGCTTGGCGGCAGCGGAGCGCGCCACCGGCGTTCCCAAAGCCACTTTGTCTCGACGGCTCGCGGCACTGGAGGACCGCCTGGGCACCCGTCTGGTGCGGCGGACCCGCAAGGGCATCGTGCTGACAGAGCCTGGGGAGGCGCTGGTCATCCAGGCCCGAACCGGGTTGGGCATCGCGGTGGAGGGCCTCCGGGTGGCCCAGGGCGAGGCAATGGCTCTGTCCGGCACCTGTCGCCTGTCCCTGCCGCCGGATCTCGCAACGACGGTGCTGGCGGGGCCTTTGGTGCGCTTTCAGGCGGACAATCCCGGCGTTCGGTTGGACATCACCTTGTCCGACCGCCGGGTGTCCCTGGTGGAGGAAGGCTTCGATCTGGTTGTTCGTGCGGGGGCCTTGGAGGACAGCACGCTGCGGTTCCAACGCCTGGGCTCCCTGCCACGGGCGCTGGTCGTGGGACCGGCGTTCCTCTCGACCCATGCCGCGCCCCTCGAGCCCGGAGACCTGGACGGGCTTCCTGGGATGGGCATTCGTCGGGACTTGCTGCAATGGACGCTGGATGGCCCCGATGGTCGCAGCACGCGGGTGGGTCCACGACCAGCCTTCGCGGCGAACCGACAATCAATCTTGCTGGAAGCTGCGCGGGCCGGACTTGGTATCGCCAACCTTCCTGTGTTCCTGATCAAAGATGACCTGGATGCGGGACGCCTGGTTCGGGTGCTGCCCGACTGGGAGCCGACGCCCGTGCAAATATCGGCGCTCTGGGCGAAGGACCGGCTCACGGAGCGCTTGGTCGGCGCGGTAAGGGCGGAGATCAAGAATGCTCTGCTGGTCCTTGCCGGGCGCGAGACCGGGTCCACCTGACCGCGTCCCGCTCACATCTCAAAAATCCACTTTTAATGCGTTAAGATTATCAATACAGATTACTTGCTCATTTGTCTTATGAAACCAGAGCCTTACACTGGGCGCATCTGGAGGAAGAGAGACAGATGACACCGAAAAAATATGACATTGCGATTATTGGCGGCGGCAATGCGGCCCTCTGTGCGGCCATCACCGCCGCCGAGACCGGGGCCAAAGTCCTGATTTTAGAGGCCGCGCCCAAACCCTATCGCGGCGGCAACAGCCGCCATACCCGAAATTTCCGCTGCATGCATGCCGGACCGCAAGGGGTCCTGACCGGGGCCTATGGCGAGGACGAGTATTTCGACGACCTGCTGAAGGTGACCAAGGGCAAGACCGATGAAGGCCTGGCCCGAATGGCCATTCGCGCCTCCGAGGAGTGCTATCATTGGATGGAAGGCCATGGCGTGCGCTTCCAACCCTCCTTATCGGGCACCCTGTCGCTGTCGCGGACCAATGCGTTTTTCCTCGGCGGCGGCAAGGCCCTGGTCAACGCCTATTATTTGCGGGCGCAGGATCTGGGGATCGACATCGCCTATGAGGCCAAGGTCACCCATCTGGATTTTGACGGCAGCAAGATCCAAAGGATCGATGTCGAGATTGCGGGCCAGGCGCAAAGCATCGAGCCCCGGGCCGTGGTGGTCGCCTCCGGCGGCTTCCAGGCCGATATCGATTGGCTGGCCAAGGCCTGGGGTCCGGCGGCGCGGAATTTCCTGATCCGGGGCACCCCCTATAACCGGGGCGTGGTGCTGAAAGACCTGCTCGATCAGGGTGCGGAGTCCGTTGGCGATCCGACCCAATGCCATGCGGTGGCCATTGATGGCCGGGCGCCGAAATATGATGGCGGCATTGTCACCCGGCTGGACTGTGTGCCGTTCTCCGTGGTGGTCAATCGTCATGGCGAGCGGTTTTACGACGAGGGCGAAGATGTCTGGCCGAAGCGCTATGCCATCTGGGGCCGCTTGGTGGCCGCTCAGCCCGACCAGGTTGGCTATGCCATCATCGACAGCCGCTCCCTGGAGCTGTTCATGCCCTCGGTCTTTCCGCCTGAGCAGGCTGACACCTTGGAAGGCCTGGCCCAGCGCATGGGTCTGCCGACACAAAAGGTTCGGGAGACCATCGATGCCTTTAACGCCGCCTGCGGCGAAGGCACCTTCCATCCCACCGAGCTGGATGGCCTGTCCACCAGCGGCCTGGAACCACCCAAAACCAATTGGGCCCGCCCGATCATCGAACCGCCGTTCTATGGCTATGAACTGCGCCCGGGCGTGACCTTCACCTATCTCGGCCTGCGGGTCGATCCCACCGCCCAAGTCCAAACCGCCGACAAGCCCGTGGAAAATCTCTGGGCTGCGGGCGAGATCATGGCCGGATCCATTCTGGGTCAGGGTTATCTCGCCGGGTTCGGCATGACCATCGGAACCGTCTTCGGCCGGATCGCAGGCAAGGAGGCTGCCGCTTATGTCCACTGAAACCGCCATCGCTGAAATCACCCAGGAAGCCCGCCGTCAGGTGGAGATCTGCAATGCCTGTCGCTATTGCGAGGGCTATTGCTCGGTGTTTCCCGCCATCACCCGGTCGCGGATGTTTTCCGATGGAGACATCGCCCAGCTGGCCAATCTCTGCCACAACTGCCGGGGCTGCTATTATGCCTGCCAATATACCGCGCCCCACGAATTCGACCTGAACCTACCCAAGGCCCTGGCGGAGGTCCGCCATGAAAGCTGGAAGGATCACGCTTGGCCCAAGGGTCTGGCGCATTTGTTCGACCGCTCCGGCGTGGCCATGGCCGGTGGTTTGATCGTCCTGCTCTGCCTGCTGTTCGGGCTGGCCCAAACCATGCGCCCGGAAAGCGGCGATGGCTTTTATGCCTATCTGTCGCACAATCTTTTGGTGGCGATCTTCGCGCCAGCCTTTCTGGCCCCGCTGGTGGCGCTGGGCTTTTCGCTCCGCTCCTATTGGCGATCCGTTGGCGGCGGCAGCTTGCATCTGGCCGATATTTGGGCCGCAGCCCGCTCTGCCGGACAGATGAAAAACCTAAGCGGCGGCCATGGCGATGGCTGCAATTTTGAAGAAGAGGACCGCTATTCCAATGCCCGGCGCTGGGCCCATCAAGCCACGCTTTATGGCTTTCTGATGTGCTTTGCCGCGACCTCGGTGGCGACCCTGATGCATTACCTGCTCAACATGCCCGCCCCTTACGGCCTGTTCAGCCTGCCCAAACTGCTGGGACTTCCCGGCGGGATCCTGCTCTGCTTGGGCACCGGCGCGCTGGCCTATTACAAGACCAAGGCCGATAAGAACCTTGGTGCCCCGTCAGTCTGGGGCGGGGAAATGGCCTTTGTCCTGCTGCTGTTCAGCGTCTCTGCCACCGGCCTGCTGCTCTATGCGGTCACCGGCACCGATGCGGTCAAGCCGATGCTGATCATCCACCTGGCCACGGTGATGACCTTCTTCCTGCTGACCCCATTTTCGAAAATGGCCCATGGCTTTTACCGCATGGCCGCCTTGACCAAGGATGCGGCGGCGCTGCGTCAAAACGGGTAGCGCGACCGCCTATCCCAAATGAGAAAAGCCCCGATCCGGTGCCTGGATCGGGGCAGTAGGAATTAACCATTTGATCTGGTGCGACGCAGCACCACCGCGCCAGCAAAAACCCAAGTGCACAACTGAGATGAGCATGGCTCAGCTGGATGATCACCGGATTTATTCAGCCGGAGCCAAAACCTAGTCTTTTTGCTAGGCTATGGGCCGCTGCCTTGTGGCAAAATTGTGACGAAATTGATTTCCCAACCGATATATTCAATGAAAAGTTGAAGCGCTGACTGCGTGGATTATCTAAACCTGACAATCATACTCGGACTTATAGGCCTCAAAATGTCTACACTCCTCGACTCCCTGCGCATTCGCTCCAAGCTCGGCCTTGGGTTTGGCTCCCTCTTGCTGTTTTTGCTGATTGTCTCCGGCGCTGCCATTCTCGGCGTGGCGCAATTGAAAGACATCTTCACCGATTATCGCGGCACCGCGCGCTTGAGCAATGTCTCCAACGCCATGCTTGAAGACATGCTCGAAGCCCGTCTCTCGGTGATGAAATTCCGGGTCACTGGCGACGAGGCGGTGATCGACGAGGTCGCGGGCAATATCGATGAAGTGCTGGAAACCAAATCCACCTTCATGGCGCTAGAGCCCGATGCCCAGACCGTGGCGACCTTTGATCGACTGCAAAGCTCGGCCAATGACTACAAGACGACTTTCTTGCAGGCCGTTGCCTTGCAGGATCAGCGCAATGACCTGGTGGGACGGCTGGATCAACTGGGCCCGGAGATCCGGACCGCCCTAACCGATATCCGCGAACAGTCCTACGCCAATAATGACATTGAGACCTCGAACTATGCCGGCAAGGCCCAGGAGCCCTTCCTGCTCGGTCGGATCTATGCGGCCAAGTTCCTGCTCAACAATGTCGAGCTGGACGCCACCCGGGGTGTGGAAGAGCTAGACAAATCCATTGCGGCCTTGGAGCAGCTGCGCAGCACCAATCCAAGCCTGGCGGTCCAAGGCCAGATCGATGCGATCTCTGCGAATATTGAGGCCTATAAGGAGACCTTCGCAGACGTCGTCACCGTCATTCAGCAGCGCAACACCTTCCTGATTGACGGGCTGGATCGCATTGGACCCCAGGTCAATGCGGCGCTGGAAAACATCACCGATCAATCCATTGCCCGCCAGGACACCCTGGGTCCGGCAGCCCAGGCCCAGGCCAGCTTCATTGAAAACCTGGTGGCCATCCTGACCGTGATCGCGGTGATCCTCAGCGTCTTCTTGGCCGTGGTCATCGCCCGCAATCTGGTCCGCTCCCTGACCGCCATTGCCAAGGACACCACCGCCCTGGCCGATGGCGATCTGGAAATCGCCATTGAGGGCCAAGCCCGCAAGGACGAAGTCGGCGATATTGCCCGGGCGCTGGAAACCTTTAAGCAGGATCTGTCCGAAACCGAACGCATGCGGGCGATCCAGGCCGAGGCTGACGCCAAGGAGAAGGAACGGGTCAAGCGCCAGGAGCAACTGACCGAAGAGTTCCAAATGGAAATGGATCGCATGGTCGGGCAGGTGAATGATGCCCTGCAGTCCATGAACTCGGCTCGCTCCGCCATGTCCAACGCGATTGAAAACACCACGGTGGAAACCACCGAAATCGCCGGGTCCACCGAACAGGCTTCCTCCAGCGTCCAGCTGGTGGCTGCTGCGGCAACGGAAATGAATGTCTCCATTTCCGAGATCAATCACAGCATGCAGCGAGCCATGTCCGCGATTTCCGAAGCCAGCGACCGGGTCGGGGCCACGGACGAGATCGTCAAGACCATGTCCAACTCCTCGCAACGCATCGGTGACATTGTCACGGTCATTGATGAAATCGCCGATCAGACCAATCTGCTGGCACTGAACGCGACCATCGAAGCCGCCCGCGCCGGGGAAAGCGGCAAAGGCTTTGCGGTGGTGGCCCATGAGGTGAAGAGCTTGGCCGGAGAGACCTCCAAGGCGACCCAGCAAATCGCCGAACAGGTCCGCTCCGTTCAGCAAACCGCCAAGTCCTCGGTGGATGCCATGACGGCGATCAGCGAGGAGATCAACACCATCACCGAAATGGTCACCGCCGTCTCCAGCGCGATGAACCAACAATCGGCGACCACCAGCGAGATCAGCCAGTCCAGCGATTATGCGGCCCAGGGCACCGAAGCGGTGGCCAATAAGGTCAAGCAGGTTGCGGATATGGCCCGGAGCACCCAGGAGCAGACCTCGGTGATGAGCGTCGCCGTGACCACCACCAACGACAATGTGGTGCAGCTGCGCGACCGGGTGCAGCGCTACATCCTCGAGATGAAGGCCTCGTAAAAAACCTAAATTTTTGTCCGTATTTAGAAAACGGTGCCTTGGTCCCTGACCAAGGCACCGTTTTGCTTGTGGGGCCAACGCCACTGCTCAACTTTTTATATCGAGATGAATGAGACTTAGGTGCAATTGCCGCCCTAGGAAGACCCAGGCACTTTGAGCCCTGGCTCGCGATCCTCCCTGGCGGTCTGGGGACGCGCAGCATCAGGGGACCGCTCCAAGCCTGACACAAAAAAATGCCAAACAGCAGGTGGGGTCAGGGGACCCTCCACATCCGTCCATCCCGGGCCTGGCCCAGGGGTTTTTCCGCCTTGCGATGGGGGCTTTGTGCCGCCTTGCTGATGCTGGGCGTTCTGCTGCAGCCACACAGCCCGCAGGCCCAAACCCTGGATGAGGAAACCTTAGCCGACATGATCATGGCGCCCTATGCCTTGGGGCCCATGGAACCCGGACTGCCGGTCTATCGCCTGTTGGATGGTGGCGGCGCGCCCGCAGGCTATGTCTTTGAGACCCTGCCCCTTGCCCCCCTGCCCGGTTTTGCCGGAGCCCCGTTCAATCTGCTGATCACCTTGGACAATGCCGGTCGGTTCTTGGAAGTCCGGGTGCTGCAGCATAATGAGCCGGTCTTTGTCTCCGGTTTGGGCGAAGAACCGATGTTTGCCTTTGTCGGACAATATCGCGGTCTGTCCCTGTCCGATCCAATCCAGGTCGGGCGGCGCACCCTCTCCGACCGCGCCGCCGCTGCAGATGAGGGCGATGAGGAAACCTCCTCGTCCTCCGCTGCTGCGGCATCGACCGGCGGACCGGTGGAACTGGATGGGGTGGCCAAAGCCACGGCCTCGGTCCGGATCATCAATGAAACCGTCCTGGCCGCTGCCCTGAAAGTCGCCCGGGAGCATCTGGCCGCCATTGCGCCGCGACCGGTGGCACCGCCTCGGTTGGACTACAAGGAGGATCTGGATTGGGCCGGGTTGCTGGAGGCCGGGATCGTGGCCCATCACCGGCTGAGCAATGCAGATATGGAAGCCGCCTTCGCCGGAACCCCCTTTGCGGGCACAGACCCGGAAGCCGAAGACGATCCGGAGGGCGTGTTCTTAGATCTCTGGGTCGCGGACCTGTCCGTGCCCACAGTTGCCGAAGCCCTGCTCGCCCCGGACACCCTGGAACAAACCCGGCGTTATGTGCTGCCCCATGAGGAAGGCCTGCTGGTCATGGCCACCGGACGCGCGCCACTGACCAACCCGGACTTCGTGCGCAACAGTGCCCTTGAACGTCTGGCCCTGCTGCAGGGCGAGTTCCCCATGGCGGTGCGCGATGCCGATGTGGATCCGATCAACTTGAACAGCGGGGTTTTGCCTCCGGATGTGGAGCCGGAACAGGCCATTATCCTGCGCGCAGACCGCCGCCTAGGCTTTGACCCGGCCAGCCCTTGGAACCTGACCCTGCGCGTTCAGCGGGAGAAAGGCATGTTCATGCCTGAGATCGGCGAGCATCAGGTCATGTTTGCCATGGACCCGGATGACCGGTTTTATGGCACCGCCGTCAAAGCGGAAAAGACACCGCCCTGGCTGCAAGGCTGGATCGACCGCTCGTTTGAGCTGGGCCTGTTGGCCGGATTGCTGGTCACCATCTTTGTTGGTGCCTCGATGCAGCGGACCCTGGCGGCCCATCTGGCCCCCTTGGCGGTCTCCCGGGTGATCGTGCCCGCCATCACCTTGGGCTTTATTGGCTGGTGGATGCAGGCCCAACTGAGCATTGTCACCCCGCTGGGCATTCTCGCCAGCCTGCGCGACATGGTCAGCGGTGTGGGCGGCACCTTGATGTGGTTGCTGTATGACCCGGCCAGTTTGCTGGTTTGGGCCGCCGCCTTCATCGGTGCGGTGCTCTGGGGTCGAGGCTTTTTCTGCGGTTGGCTCTGCCCCTTCGGAGCGTTCCAGGAGCTGGTCTCCTCCATCGGCAAACGCTTTGGCCTGAAGGAGCGTCAACTGCCCGATCCCTGGGACCAGCGGCTAAAAGGCTTAAAATATGTGGTGCTGGCCGGGCTCTGTGCCTCGGTGTTCCTGATCCCGAGCCAAACCGATGCCATGGTCGAGGTCGAGCCGTTTAAAACCGCCATCACCCTTGGCTTTGACCGCGCCTGGCCCTTTGTTGCTTGGGCGGTGGGTCTGCTGCTGCTCTCCTTGGTGCTCTATAAGGGCTTCTGCCGCTATCTCTGCCCCCTGGGCGCGGCCATGGCCCTGATTGGCCGGGCGCGACGTCTGGAATGGGTGCCCCGGCGGGAAGCCTGTGGCAGCCCCTGCAAGCTGTGCACCGTGCGCTGCCGCTATCAGGCGATCTCGCGCCAGGGCAATGTCACCTATAGCGAATGCTTCCAATGCTTGGATTGTGTCGCCATCCATGACGACGAACAGCAATGCGTCGCCCTGATCCTGGACAACCGCAAGACCGCCCGCACCGAGGCCCAAAAAGACGCTCGAGGGGGTGATGCCTCAGCCGAGCCCCGCTCCGACAAGGAGGCCCCGGCCCATGTCTGACCATACCCAGCCAAACCCGCTCTCCCGGCCCTTATCCAGGCGGCGGGTGCTGCAGATCGGTGCCAGCGCCGGAACCTTGCTCGCTGTGCCCCGAGCCGTCCGTGCCACGGCTCCCCGGGTCCATCGTCTGAGCTGGCAAGGTTGGGCTTTAGGGGCCCAGGCCAGTGCGACCCTATTGGCCGCAGACCGCGCCGAAGGCCATGCCGCCTTGGCCGCCCTGGAAAGCGAATTGCGCCGCCTGGAGGCGGTCTTCAGCCTGTTCCAACGGGACTCCTCTCTAAGTCGCTTGAACCGGGCCGGTGTCTTGACCGATCCGCCGTCGGAACTGGTCGAGGTCCTGCGCCAGGCCCTGGAGATGGCGTCCTGGACCGGCGGGCAGTTTGATCCCAGCGTACAACCGCTCTGGCAGCTTCACGCCGCCGCCGCCCAGCAAGGTCGCCAGGCCAGCGCTGAGGACATCAAGGCCGCCCGCGCCCTGGTGAATTGGCGGGCGGTGGAGGTCTCCGAAGCGGAGATCCGGTTCCAACGGCTCGGCATGGCGGTGAGTTTGAACGGCATTGCCCAAGGCGCAATCACCGACCGCTTGGCCGATCTGCTGGCCACTCGCGGCTTTGGTGACCTGCTGCTTGATCTGGGCGAAATGCGCGGTGCAGGAGCCCCCAGCCTGGATCGCCCCTGGCGCATTGCCCTGCCCGGCTGGACCGATCCGTTGACCCTGGGCGCGCTGGGCGACTATCGCGCTTTGGCAACCTCCGCCACAGATGGCACGCCTTTGCTGCCGGGCCAAGGGGTGCATCATCTGTTCGACCCCAGCACCGGGCGATCCTCCGCCACCCCCTGTCGGGTCACCGTCGCCGCCTCCACCGCCTGTTTGGCCGATGGCCTGTCCACGGCGCTGGCCCTCCTGCCGGTCGACAAGGCCGCACCCCTGCTGCACCAAGCCGGGGCCCATCGGGCCTGGATCGCCACGGGGGCCGCCTTGGACGAGACCCACGACATCTCAACAAATTCCGAAAACATTTGAATAAGGCATCGGTTCCAGACCACACTGATGTCAGGGGAAGTAAAAAAATCTCGGCCCATCACTGGAAGCCCGACATGAGCACCGAAACGGCGATTAGAACCGCTGTCACTGCTGCCTTGGATCCTGAGCAAATCGCTCGGGAGCTTTATGACGCGCTTTATCAGGACAATTTGTCCTTGGTGCTGATTTTCTTTAGCCCTGAATACGACTTAGAGGCTCTGAGCACCGCCATGACCAAGGTGTTCGGATCCGAGGTCACCATTGCGGGCTGCTCGACATCGGGCGAATTAACCCCGGAAGGCTATCGCGAAAACTGCATCACCGGGGTCAGCTTTGGCTGGCCGGACTTCCATGTGGTGGCGCGCAAAATCGACTCCCTGCCCGATTTTCGCGTTGATGATGGCATCGAGCTGGTCCAGGACGCGGTGGCAGAGCTGCTGGAAACTGCCCCGAGCATGAGCCGGGACCAAATCTTTTCCCTGCTGCTGATCGACGGCTTGTCCATGGCCGAGGACTCCGTGGTCAGCGCCATCCATGCGGCTTTGGACGAAATCCCGCTGTTTGGTGGCTCTGCGGGCGATGGTCTGACCTTTGATCGCACCGCGATTTTGTTTGGCGAGGAGGTCACGCAAAATTGCGCCGTGCTGTTGTTCATCGCGACGCGCGCGCCCTTCATTGTCTTTAAGACGGAACATTTCATGGCGGGCAACACCAAGATGGTGGTGACCGAAGCCGATCCGACCACCCGCATGGTGACCGAGATCAATGCGGAGCCCGCCGCCGCTGAATTCGCCAGGCTGCTGGGTTTGAACACCGCCCATCTGGACCCGATGGCCTTTGCCAGCCATCCGGTGGTGGTCAAGGTTGGCGGCCAGCCCTATGTGCGCTCGATCCAGAAGGTCAATCCCGATGGCAGCCTGACCTTTTTCTGCGCCATTGATGAGGGCATTGTCCTGACCAATGCCATCGGCCTGGATATCCAGGAAAACCTGCAGGACGCCTTCATCCGGATCCGCGATCAAATCGGTCAGCCACAATTGGTTTTGGGCTGCGATTGTGTGCTGCGGAGGTTGGAGCTGAAAGCCAAGGGCTTGGAAGACCGGATCTCCACCTTGCTGGTGCAGAACAATGTGGTGGGCTTTTCCACCTATGGCGAGCAGTTCCAGGCCATGCATGTGAACCAGACCTTCACCGGTGTGGCCATTGGCCGCCTGCCCGACCCCCCGGCTGAAGACAACGCGCCTCAGCCCCTGAGCCCTCCTTCCGAGGACCAAAAAGAATGAGCCAAACGCCGCCGCTGTCCATGCCCAACGCCAATCCGGGCTATAGCTATCCTGACTCCTCGGCCACCAAAGCCGGGCTGGGTGGGGCGAAAGGCGGGGTGATGGCCAACACGCCTCAGCCGTCCTCGGTGGAGGCCTTGCAGCGGGAAAACGCCAAGCTGCGCAAAATCAATCAGGTCCTGATGGACCGGGTCGAACGCAGCATGGACCACCAGGGCAATGCCTATACCCTGTTCCAAACCGCCATTGCCTTGGAAAACCGAGTGCGGGAGCGGACCCAGGCATTGGGCCAAGCCATGCGGGATCTGGAGAAATCCAACCGCGAGCAGACCCATGCCAAGATCGAGGCTGACACCGCCCGGATGCGGTTGACGGAAGCCATCGAGGCGATTTCCGACGGCTTCCTGCTGTGCAACGCCAAGGGCTCCATCGTGGTGTTCAACACCAAGTTTAAGGCTCTGTGGCCCCCCTTGGCTGGCCTGATCCAGCCGGGCACGGCCTTTGCCGATGTGCTGGACGCCATGGATGAGGCCGGTCTGGTGCGTCCGGAAGATGTGGCCCGCCTGCGCGAAACCAGCAATCCGGCCAAGGGCGGCACCGATCACGAACCGCTGGTGATCCAAATGACCAATGGCACTTGGTTGCGGATCAGCGAACGCCCGACCCGGGATGGCGGCTTGGTTGGCATCTATGCCGACATCACCGAGATCAAACTGGCCGAACAACGCCAGAGAGAGGCCGCACTGGCGGAAAAATCCGCCATCCTGCAAGCCACCCTTGACAACATCACCCAGGGCATCAGCGTGTTCGACAAGGACCACACGCTGGTGGCCACCAACCGGCAGTTCACTGAGTTGCTGGACATTGATGAGTCCGCTGTGCCACTGGGCACGGAGCTGAAAAGCCTAGCCGATCATCCGGCGCTGCATCACCAACTCTCCGCTGAGGCTGACCAGCAAGGCATGGAGGCGGTGACCGAGCTGGCCCCCTCGCCCTTGCCGTTGAAGCCCGACAGCCCGACCCGGCTGCATGGCTCCAGCCTGACCGATCATCTGCGCCGTCCCGCCGTGATCGAATATGCGGGCTCCGAAGGCCGCACCCTGGAGATCCGACGCAACCCGATGCCCGATGGCGGCTTTGTCAGCACCTATACGGACATCACTGAGCGGACCCGGGCTGCCGAGGCCTTGCGGGATTCCGAACAGCGGCTGCGCCTGATCACCGATGCCATGCCGGCCCTGATCGCCTATGTGGATCGGGAGCGGCGCTATCGCTTCACCAACCGCGCCTATGAGGATTGGTTTGGCCGCCCCCGGAGCGAGATCAACGGCAAAACCATGGCCGAGGCCCTGGCCCCGGATCTGTATGAAAAGCGCCGCGCCTTTGTCGATCTGGCCCTGCGCGGCGAGTTCGTGACCTTTGAGATGCGCCTGCCGACCGGCAAGAGCAGCATTGAATATGCCCACGCCACCTATGTGCCCCATTTCGACGAGGATGGGCGGGTGTTGGGCTTTTTCGCCCTGATCCAGGACGCCACGGAACGCAAGCGGGCCGCACGCAATCTGCAGGAAGCCAAAGAAAACCTAGAACGCCGGGTCGAGGAGCGCACAGCCGCCCTGTTGGATTTGAACGAGGCCCTGCGCCGGGCCAAGGGCGAGGCGGAAAACGCCAATCTGTCCAAAACCAAATTTTTGGCCGCCGCCAGCCATGACCTGCTGCAGCCCCTCAATGCCGCCCGGGTGTTCGCTGGTGCTTTGGCCGAGCGCGATCTGCCTGATAAGGAGCAACGGATCCTGGGTCATTTGACCACCTCCCTGGAGGCGGTGGATGACCTGCTGTCTTCCTTGCTGGAAATCTCCCGCCTGGAGGCCGGGGTCCTGCATCCGGAGTTCCGGGATTTTGCCGTCGGTCCGCTGCTGCAATCCCTCGCCGCTGAACATGCCCCGCTGGCGATCTCCAAGGGCCTGCGCTTCAAAGTTTTCAGCCCGCCGGTCTATAGCCATTCCGACCCGAAACTGGTGGGGCGGGTGCTGCGCAATTTCCTCTCCAACGCCCTGCGCTACACCGATCAGGGCGGCATCTTGCTCGGCTGTCGGCGGCAGAAGGACTCTCTGATCATCGGGGTGTGGGACACCGGGCAAGGCATCCCGGAAGACAAGCTGACGGAGATTTTCGAAGAATTCCGCCGCTTAAAAGCCGACCGGGGCGGCATGACCGACAATGGGGTCGGGCTGGGGCTGGCCATTGTCGAGCGCATCGCCCAAGGCCTGGATCAGGATTTGAAGGTGCGCTCCAAGTTGGGCAAAGGCTCCTTTTTCGGCCTGCGCCTGCCGATCATCGACAGCCCAGACATCCCGGAGCCCAGCCCGCAACCGGCCCCGCCGCGCAGCAGCGCGGTGCAGGGCTCAAACATCCTGGTGCTGGACAATGAAACCACCATTGTCGCTGGCATGCGGGTCTTGCTGGAAGGCTGGGGCTGTCAGGTGGTCACCGCGACCTCGTTGCAGGCCATTGAGATCTATTGCAAGAACACCGCGACCCCGCCGGATCTGGTCATCGCCGATTACCATCTGGACGAGGGTCAGATCGGCTTACAGGCCCTGGAGATCTTGGAGACGCGCTGGGGGGCTGGCACCGTGCCCAGCCTGATCGTGACCGCCGATCACACCCCGGAAGTGGCCCAGGATGTGGCCGCCCGGGGGGCAGAGCTGATGACCAAACCGGTGCGGCCCGCAAGATTGCGGGCCATGTTGGCCCATTTGCTGGCCAAGCAGACTTAAAAATTGAGGCCAGAAAGGCTGAGACCTAAACGTAGGGCAACAACGGTCCGGCTTTGATCACCGCTTGGGTCCGGCTGTGCACTTGCAGCTTGCGCAAAATGGCCGAGACATGGGCCTTCACCGTGCTTTCCGCGATATCAAGCTCATAGGCAATGATCTTATTGGATTTGCCTTCCACCAGCATTTCCAGCACCCGGCGCTGCTGGCCGGTCAATTCGGCAATACCGGTCAGAATTTGCTGATCGCCCTTATCCAGGCCCGGCGGCAAACCCGTGGGTCGCCCGGCTTGGCTGCCATGGGATGCGGCTGCGGCCGATCCGGCGGGGGCAGAACGCGCACTGCCGTCCTCCGCACCATCGCCATAGAGGCCTTCCGGGGCGACAACCTCGCCATCCATGATCCGGTTTAGGGCTTCGGTCAGCGCCGCGCGCGGCAGGGATTTGGGCAAAAAACCAGCCGCCCCCAAGGACAGAGCTTGGGAGGCCACGGCCCGGTCTTCGGTGGAGGAAATGATCACCACCGGCAAAGCGGGTTGGTCCTGGCGCAGAGTCGTCAGACCGGAAAAACCGGTGACCCCCGGCATGTTCAGATCCATCAACACCAGCTCAACACTGTCGTCTTCGCGGAGCCAATTGACGGTGCTGTCCCAGTCCGGCAAATCCACCACCCGATAGCCGGTGAAGGCTTCCTTCACCACCTGAAACAGGGCTTCCCGGAACAATGGATGGTCGTCAACGACCAGTATTGTGGTTTGGTCCGCTTCAGTCACGGCACCAACATAGGTCATGAGACCCGTCCCCCCATGTGACGGTGCCCCTTCTTGGCTCATTGCATCCCTTTGGGATTTGGCCAGGGCTCCCGTTTTTGAACTCTCCCAACAGTAGAAAGCTACAGGCTCTCAGCACGGTCGGACAAGTTCGACTTTCGACGCATAGCATAAGGTAGCGCTCCCAATATTAACATTTCGCGTCGCGCCATTCCATTATTGCGCGAGAGCCTAGGCAAAAAAGTGGCAGGGGTGACAATCACCCCCGCCAC
This sequence comes from Rhodospirillaceae bacterium, assembly GCA_049604415.1. Classification (GTDB taxonomy): domain Bacteria; phylum Pseudomonadota; class Alphaproteobacteria; order Rhodospirillales; family Rhodospirillaceae; genus JBMYTN01. Next base: position 26,886 of record JBMYTN010000039.1, read on the forward strand.
AAGGAAGGACGGAATATGGGGGTCCGTCCAAGGAAGACCGCCGGTGACAAGCATACTGGGAGGACCGACGGCAACTTCCCGAAAGGTACTGTTAGGTCTTCAGACTTAGCTCGGCTTGTGCAGCTTGAAGACCCAGACCGAACCACCTTGGTTCAGATATTTCACGGTCTTGGCGACCTCGCCGCCCCAGAGCGGCACCGCACCACCCCAACCGGAGACCACGGCAACATATTGCTCGCCACCGCTTTCCCAGGTCACAGGGCTGGAGACCACACCGGAGCCGGTTTGGAACTGCCAGATCTCTTCGCCGGTTTCACTGTGGACCGCCTTCAGGAAGCCTTCCGGCGTGCCGTAGAACACCAGATCGCCAGCGGTGGTCAGCACCCCGCCCCAGAGCGGCGCGTTGTTTTTGACTTCCCACTTGATCTCGCCGGTGGCCGGATCCAAAGCCCGCATCACGCCGATATGGTCGTCATAGAGCGGCTTGATGGTGAAGCCCGCACCCAGATAGGCGGCACCCTTTTTGTAGGAGACCGGCTCGTTCCAGATGTCCATGCCCCATTCATTGGACGGCACATAGAACAGCTTGGTTTTCGGGCTATAGGCAATCGGCATCCAGTTTTTGCCGCCCAGGAAGGACGGGGCAGAGAACACCTGCTCGCCTTTGCCTTCCGCAGGCTTGCCCGGGCGGTTGGCGTCGACATAGTTCGGCATCTTGGTTTCCAGATCCCAGCCATCGGCCCAAGTGATTTGGGAGACGAAGGGATAGGCACCAAGCAGATCGCCATTGGTCCGATCGGCGACAAAGAAATAGCCATTCCGGTCGGCCTTACCGCCAGCCTTAATGACCTTGCCGTCCATTTCCAGATCGAAACTGACGAACTCGTTCACACCGTCATAATCCCAGCCGTCATCGGGCGTGGTTTGCAGGTGCCATTTGATGTCGCCGGTATCCGGATCCAGAGCGATGGTCGAGGAGGTGTAGAGGTTCAACCCCGGACGCAAATGGCTGTTCCACGGTGCCGGATTGCCGGTGCCAAAGAACAGGGTGTTGGTTTCTGGGTCATATTGACCGCCGTTCCAGGTGGCACCGCCACCCCATTGCCACATGTCGCCTTCCCACGTGGCGTTCTTCACGCCGGTCATGGTCGACTCTTCACCGTTCAAGGTGCCCATATGGCCTTCAATGGTCGGGCGGGACCAGACCACATCGCCGGTTTCGGCATCATAGGCTTCGACCTTGCCGACAATGCCGAATTCACCGCCGGACACGCCGGTGAACACCTTGCCATCGACGATGAGCGGAGCAGCGGTGATCGAGAAGCCAGCCTTGTAGTCGCCAACGGTCTTACGCCAGACCACCTTGCCGGTTTTGGCGTCCAAGGCCACCAGCTTGGCATCCAAGGTGCCGAAATAGACCTTGTCACCCCACAGGGCGACACCCCGGTTGATCACATCACAGCAGGGCATGATGCCATCGGGCAGGCGGGCATTATATTCCCACAGCTCTTCGCCGGTCATGGCATCCAGGGCGTAGACCCGGGAATAGGAGGCCGAAACATACATCACGCCATCATGGATCAGCGGCTGGGATTCCTGGCCGCGCTGCTTTTCACCCCCAAAGGAGAAGGACCACACCGGCACCAGATTGCGGGCGGTTTCCGTATTGACCATGTCCAGCGGGCTATACCGTTGCGCCTGGGTGCCCAGACCATAGGTGACGATGTCGCCGGTGGTCGTGGCATCATTCAGGATCATGTCATTGGTAACGCCTTCGGCCCAAGCGGGTCCGCTTAGCACCAAAGCAAGCGCTGCGCCGCCCAACAAAGAGCGCGACAAGGCTTTCGTTTTTCCAGACATTCGGTTCCTCCCCGAGATTTTCATTTAGATTGAACAAGAAAATATCGGCCTTGCCCAAATAATGGACAAATCTCCCTATGGCCGATCACTCTGCTACGGTTAATCCTACGCATATTGCACTGCATTACTATTGGCAAAAAGTACTACCGCCAGCCCCACCAGCAGGGCATTTGTTAGGCTTTCGGCGGTGCCCCCCGGTAGTGCAGGGCCGGGCGCGCAGAGGGCGCAATCGCTTGGGTTTCCTGGGCCACCAAGCTGCGCATGGCGTCATGGTGCGGAGACTGTTTGCAAACCGGATCCATATTCTCCGCAGACCCGGTCAGGGCCAGGGCCTGACAGCGACAACCGCCCCAATCCAGAGTCCGCCGGTCACAGCTTTTGCAGCCCGTGGGCAAAGCCGCCTCGCCGCGAAATAAAGTGAAGGCCGGGCCATCACGCCAGATCTCGGCCAAGGGACGCTCCAAGACAGTCTCAACCCCCAAATCCGGTACCGTTTCGGCGGCATGGCAGGGCAGTACCTTGCCGGTCGGGGTGACATTGAGGAAACGCTGACCCCAGCCGCTCATGCAGGATTTCGGTCGTCCAGCGTGATAATCGGGCAGGACAAAATCGACCACCATCTGGCCCTGATATTGGGCCCGGCGGGCTTCGACCACGCTGATCATGCCCTCCAAGGTGTCCCGGTCCGGCAGCAAGGCCGCCCGATTGCGCAAACCCCAGCCGTAATATTGGACATTGGCCACTTCGCAACGCCCCGCCCCCATGGCAGCGGCCATATCCATCATCTCGCCAACCCGGGTCGCGTTCAGCCGGGTGATGACCAAGTTCAAGGTCAAGGCCATGCCAGTCTCTTGCACCCAAGACGCCACGGCCTGTTTATGGCTAAGCGCTGCGGGCACCTTGGCAATGGCGGCAATGCCGTCATCGGTGATGTCCTGCAGGGCCAATTGGACATGGTCCAACCCGGCCTCAGCCAGGGCTGTGACCCGCTCCTGGGTCAAGGGCAGACCCGAGGTGATCAGATTGACATAAAGCCCAACCGAGCGGGCATGGGCGACCAGCTGTTCCAAATCAGGGCGCAGAGCCGGTTCGCCGCCGGAAAAATTGGCCTGCAAAACCCCCATCTTCGCCGCCTGGTCCAGGACGGATTTCCAGGCCTCGGTATCCAGCTCCCCGGCTACCGGATCCAGCGCCAGGGGATTGGAGCAATAGGCGCAGCGCATCGGACAGCGGTGGGTCAACTCCGCCAGCAGTGCCATGGGCGGCTGGACAGGTGACGGTGCGGGTGTGGGGGCCACCGACTGTTCGGCCTGAACAGCATCGAGCGTAGGTTTCGGACCGACTGAGTTCATGGCTGGCTCTCGCGCAAGAAACCTCGGGTGACCAAGCTGTCCAGCAGCTCGGAGACGTCGGCCCCGACCTCTGCCGGATCGGCCTGGAACCGGGCGGCCAAAGCCTCTGTGATCCCAGCCAAGGAGGTCTTGCCGTCGACCTCGGCCAAGACTTCCAAGGCGATCTCATCGGGCACCAACAGCCGTTCCGGACCCTGGAGGATGGTTTGGCCCCGGGTCGGGTCGTCCTGCAGCCGCACGCCGGGTGCGAAGCTGGGCACGCTGTGCGGGGTCACCGCAGAGTCCTCCCGCTTTGGGGCTGCCAGGCCCCAGGCGGAATTTGTGCCGGGGCGACATAGGCCGCGTAGAGCGCGTCCAGCTGAACCCAGAGCACATCGGTCTTAAAGATCAGGGCATCGATCACCGCCTGTTGCTGCTCGACGGTGGTGGCATGTTCCAGCACATAGGTCAGGGCGAAATCCACATCCCGGGGGGCCTGGACCAGACGCTTGCGGAAATAGCCCATGACGGTTTCATCGATGAAGTCATAGCTTTCCAACATGCCCGAAATCCGCTCCGCATGGATTTTCGGCGCAAACAGCTCGGTCAAGCAGGAACTGATGGCAATCAGCCCCGGATTGTCGCGGACAAAGCGGACATAGGCCTCGACGGCAAAGCGGGTGGCGGGCAAAGCCGCCCGCATCGAGGTCACCTCCTCCCGGTCCAGATCCAGGGCGTCGGTCAGCTTCAGCCAGCGCTCAATGCCGCCCTCATCGGCGCCTAGGCCATCATGGTCATGGATGCGCTGGATCCAGATCCGGCGTAGATCCCGATCCTGGAGCCCTTCCAGCACCGCAGCGTCCTTGCGCGGGATGGTGGCCTGATAGCAATAGCGGTTCAGCGCCCAGGCCCGAACCTGATCTAAGGAGCACATGCCGCCATGGAGCATGCGGTGGAAGGGGTGCAGATTGTGATACCGCACCGCGCCCACATCCATCAGGATGGCGTGCAGGGCGTCCGGCGACACGGCCTCGGTCAGGCGGTCCTGAGACGGGTCGAAGGTTGCCCGCAAGGGTCTGATGGCTGTCATGGCGTTATCTCCATACCGTCAAAGGCAACTTCCCATCCGGCGGCGACCACGGCGGCCCGCTCGGGGCTGTCTTCGCACAGCACCGGATTGGTGTTGTTGATGTGCACATAAATCCGTCGCCCCACATCCAGGGACGAAAAGGCGGCCATGGAGCCCTCGGGGCCGTGCATGGCCAGATGCCCCATCCGCTGCGCCGTTTTTTCGCCGACGCCCTGTTCATGCATTTCCGCATTGGTGAAGGTGGTGCCGTCGAACAGCACCACCTTGGCCCCATTGATCCGATCGGCCAGCGCCGGGGGCAGATCGGCACAGCCCGGAATGTAAAACACCTCTTGGCCGGAAGCCTGGTCGCGCAGGCGCAGACCCACCGTATCTTCGGGCTGGGAGCCAAGATTGGCTTTGGTCGGATCCTCCAGCCATAGGGCGATTTTGCCCGGCACGGCGAAGATCTCGGCTTCTAGGCCCAAGGGCTCTCCGGTCGCGTCGACCAAATCGATCGGGCTGCTTAAGGAGACTTCTCGGCGTTCCACATGGGCCGGGTTGAGCACATTGAAAATGGAGTTCCGCCCCAGGATCCCCTGGACCCGCGCCGTGGCGTACAGGGAAAAGGCTTGGCTTTCCCGCAGGGTCAACAGCCCGGCAACATGGTCCACATCCGCATTGGTGACCAAAACGGCGGCGATGGGCGAATGCCGGGGCCGACCATCTCCATTTGTCGTCCTGGTGCGGGGGTGCAAGGCCGGGGTGTCGTTGATTTGCTTGCCCAGATCGGGCGAGGCATTGACCAGCACCCAGCGTTTGCCGTCGGCGGTGGCCATGATCGAGGATTGGGTGCGCGGTCGCACCGCCGGATCCCCGGCCCGTGCCCGGGTGCATTGGACGCATCCGCAGTTCCATTGCGGAAAGCCGCCCCCCGCCGCCGATCCAAGAACCTTGATCAGCATCCACCAAATCCTTGTGTTTTAAATAGAAAACCCGTCCCGGGGCCAAATAGTCATGAATATGCGCGGCACTGGGGACGGGTCATTCCGAACAGTCTGAAAGGGTCAGACTGATTAGGCCAGCTCAGCGCAAGCGTAGCTGTTGATTTCCATGCCAACGGCAATTTCAACAAAACGGGGTTTTTTCCAAGTGCGCATGATTGTTCTCCCTGATGACTTCTTGGTGCGTGCTTTTAACCAAATTCATCCTATGCCGAGACCGGCAAGCGAGCCATGCGACCTTGGTCGCATGGGACCAAACCGGGTCCTTCCTACCGCTCCGGCTTGCGCCAGATCGCTCCATGCGCCGCAAAGATCCGCTCCAAGGTGCCGTCTTCTTCCATGTCATCCAGCAGGCGGCGCACCTTATAGCCAAGGTCCCGGGAATCCGACTTCACCGCCGTGCCCAAATCCCATCCGGTGACGGCAAAGCCGGGCATCGGCATGGAGCCGACTTTGTAGCGCTCCGGGTCCTGATCCTTCAGGGCCGCGCGCAGGCGGGTTTCCTCGCCCATCACGGCGGCCAGTTCGCCATCGATCATCCGCGCCACGGCCCCTTCCACCGAAGCATCCCGGCGCACATTGGATAGCAACCGCCCACCCATGGCCCCGGAGAGGAAAATATCGGGCAAGGTGTCCAGCTCGGCCCCGATCTTCAGGTCATGGGCAAACAGCGGCAGGGTTGGTTGCTCACCTGCGACCTGGGCATCATAGGCCAGCATGAAGCGCTCCCGGTGATAGGCCCCGAACAGCACCGCCAGCTCATTGCGGGCATCAACCTGGCGGTCGGCGGGCATATGCAACATCACATCGGCTACACCGCCACCAACCACCGAGCCCTTCCAGACCCCATTGCGCAAATCATCATCCAGATTTTCATCGGCGGTCAGTTCCAGATAGGCCACCTTCAGCCCCATCCGCCGGGCCAGCTCGGCCCCGACCTCCACATCGATGCCCTTCACCCCGGAGCCATCATTGGTCGAATAGGGTGGCAGGTCGCGATAAACGCCAATGGTGATGGTGCCGCTCTCCATCACCGTATCCAGCGGTCGGGCATCGGCTTGGTCACTGACCCCCAGCGCGCACAGACCAATCCCCCCCAGAAGTCCCAAAGCCAGCTTGCGCAACCCCATCTGAAAAGCCCCCTGCTTTTTCCCTTAAAGACGCCAAGGGCGGCACCGGATTGGCTCCGATGCCGCCATAGTTTTTGGTTTTGTTTCTGCGAGCGTGCCCGCCGCCGTTTTGGGTCCTACTCTTCGTATTTGGTATCGATATAGGCCCGGATCGCCCAGAGGGCTTCCTGGCTCAAGATCCCCTCAAATTTCGGCATATAGGTGATGCCATTGCGGATCGCGCCATTGCGCACCCGCATCACATACCACTCATCGCCATCGAAATCGGGGGCCAGATAGCGCAAATCCGGGGCGATGCCGCCGGACACCACTTCCAAGCCATGGCAGCGGGCACAGTTCTGGTTATAGGCGCTGGAGCCGATCTCCTCGGCCCGGGGATTGCCTCGATAGGGATTGGTTTCGCGCCATTCTTCGCCCAGCTCCTCCAGGCCGGAGGTGTCCACCGGCTGCGGGGACACATCACCATGGGCCAAGGCGGCTTGGGACCCGAAGACGGAGGCGCTGAGGCCGAACAAGGCAATGGCGCCCAGGGTGGCCAGCCGGGGGAAAAGGGTCTGTTTCATGATCCTGGTTGTTCCTCTCTGCTCCTGCTGGGTCTCTTCTGCAGGTCTTTCGGACAGATTTCGGTCTTCGGAGGATCACTTTCCGCCCGCTGCCAAAACCGGCCCATCGACATCGACCATCAGTGAACCCGATCCGAAAAAACCGGTCGATTGGACTTTGGTCTTGCGACTTTGGTTGCAGCGCACGCCCCCGACGCTTTCTGTCCCCGCGCGTCTTTCTCAAGCCCCAGGACAACACGGGCGCGGGCTCTCGACCATGCGACTTTCGTCGGGTTGCACGGTGGAGGACCACTCGGCAGCATGCCAAACAGCTGCGAAGCGCTCTAAACATAAGCGTTCTTAATAATGGCGCGCGCTAAACGGTCAGGGGGGACCAGAGAATGCGAGGTTTGGGCAGGCTTTGGCTTGGGCTGTCTCTGGTTCTTTTATCTTTTACCGGTGCGGCGCGGGCCCAGGATGCGGTTGAAATCCGCATCGGCTATTTGGGCCAGGAGCGGGATCGCCCGGCCCTGCTGGCCAATCTGGAAGTGCCCCCAGAGGATGAGGGCCTGCAAGGCGCACGCCTGGCCATCGCCGACAACAACACCACCGGGCGCTTTATGAAGCAGGCCTATATGTTGGAAGAGGCACTCCTGGGCTTGGGCGAGGATCCGGTTCCGGCCTTGCAAGCGCTGCTGGACCAGGGCCTGACCTTCATTGTCTTGGATCTTGAAGCCGATGCTCTGGATGCGGTCCGTGCCCACCCTGCGGCCCAGTCAGGCGATGTGCTGCTGTTCAATGCTGGGGCCGCCGACAGTCGGTTCCGCAATGCCGATTGTGCCCCCGCCATCATCCACACCAGCGCGTCCCGGGCCATGTTGGCCGATGCGTTGGGCCAATTGCTGATCTCCAAACGCTGGCGGGAATGGTTCCTGGTTGTCGGTCCACGTCCCGGCGATGCGCTCTATGCCGAGGCGATCAAACGCACCGCCAATCGCTTCGGGGCCGAGATTGTCGAAGAAAAACCCTGGAGCGATGAGGCCGCCGATATCCGCCGCTCTGCCCGACGGGAAATCCCGGTCTTCACCCAGGGTGAGGATTACGACATCCTGCTGATGGCCGATGAAGTCGGCGATTACGGCGACTTTTTCCCCTATCAAACCTGGCGTCCGCGTCCGGTGGGCGGCACCACCGGCCTGACGCCACGCACCTGGCATAAGGTGGTCGAGGCCTGGGCCGGGATCCAACTGCAGCAGCGCTTTCGGGAGCAGGCAAACCGCCCGATGACCGACCGGGATTATGCCGCTTGGCTTGGAGCGCGCATTGTCGGCGAGGCCGCCACATTGGCCGGAACCGACCCGGCCACCGTCATCGCCAAAATCCGCGACCCGGGCTTTTCCTTCGCCGGGTTTAAGGGCAAGCCGCTCTCGATCCGGGCCTGGAACGGCCAAGTCCGCCAGCCGATCCCGGTGGTTTGGGAGCGCGCCCTTGTCGCCATGGCCCCGATTGAGGGCTTTTTGCATCCGGTCAATCCAACGGACAGCCTCGGACAGGACGAAGCCGAAGTCAGCTGCAAGTGGGAGATCCAAGAATGAGCCGTTCCGCTCTGTTTGCCGCCTCCGCCCTGATCGCCGCACCACTGCTGCTGGCCAGCCCGGCGCTGGCGGAAACGCTCTATGTCAGCAATGAGAAGGACGACACGGTCTCGATCATCGATCTGGCCACCTTAACGGTGACGGAAACGGTGGATGTGGGTGACCGGCCCCGGGGCATCACGCTCAGCAAAGATGGCAGCCAACTTTATATCTGCGCCAGTGATGATGACACGGTCCAGGTGTTCGACCTGGCGACCAAAACCGTGTTGCACAATCTGCCGTCGGGCGAAGATCCGGAACAGTTCATCCTGCATCCGGATGGCCAGCATCTCTACATCGCCAATGAAGATGATGCGATTGTCACCGTGGTGGATGTCCAATCCCGCACCGTGGTGGCGCAAATCGATGTCGGGGTCGAGCCGGAAGGCATGGCGACGTCCCCGGACGGAGCCTGGGTGATCAACACCAGCGAAACCACCAATATGGCGCACTGGATTGACACCTCGACCAACACCTTGGCCGCCAACACGCTAGTCGGTCAGCGGCCCCGCCATGCGGTGTTTACGATAGATGGCAGCGTGCTGTGGGTGTCCTCGGAAATCGGCGGCACGGTCTCGATCATCGATGTGGAGAGCAAACAGGTCACCGAGACCTTGAGCTTCGAAATCCCCAATGTGCACCGCGATGACATCCAGCCCGTCGGCATGGAGCTGACCGATGATGGCAAATATGGCTTCATCTCGCTGGGTCCGGCCAATCATGTCGCTGTGGTCGATGCCCAGAGCCTGGAAATCCTGGACTATTTGTTGGTCGGGGAGCGGCCCTGGCATTTGACCTTCAATGGCGATCAGAGCAAAGTCTTTGTCGCCAATGGGGTTTCCGGTGACATCTCCGTTATTGATGTCGCCGCCCTGGAGGTCGAAAACACCATCACCGTCGGACGCTATCCTTGGGGGCTTGCCGTCACACCGTGAGCGATACACCGGGCCCACAGCAAGACCCGCCGCCTTTGCGGGTGGCGGGCATGACCTATCGCTATGCCGGGGCGCCACCCGCCAAGCCCCCGGCCCTGTCCGACGTGTCTTTCCAAGTGCCTGCGGGCCGGGTCACAGCGTTGCTTGGCCCCAATGGCGCGGGCAAATCAACCCTGTTCGGCCTGGCCTCGGGCCTGTTGCCCGCCCCGCCCAGCCATCTGTTCGGCTTTGGCATCGACATTGCCCAAGACCCGCGCGCCGTGCTGGCTCGGATGGGGCTGGTGTTCCAAAGCTCGGCCCTGGATCTGGACATGTCGGTGGAGGAAAATCTGCGCTATCTCGGCGCACTACACGGCCTGCCCCCGGCCCGGGTGAAGGCCAAGATCACCGAACGCCTGGAGGCCTTGGGCGTGCCGGAAACCCGCAAGATCCCGCCGCGTAAGCTCAATGGCGGCCATCGACGCCGTGTTGAGCTGGCCCGGGCCCTGTTGCATGACCCGGACCTGCTGCTGTTGGATGAACCGACTGTGGGGCTCGACATCCCAACCCGGCGCAAGCTGGTGGCAGACCTCCACGCCTTGGCCCGGGAACAGAATGTCGCCGTGCTCTGGGCGACCCATTTGATTGACGAGATCGACCCGGAGACTGACCGGGTGGTGATCTTGCATCATGGGGCAGTGATGGCCGAAGGCGATGCCTCTGCCGTGCTGGCCGATACCGGGGCGCAGGATCTAGGCGCGGCCTTTGCCAGCCTGACCGGCGATGCGGTGGTGCCCAGCGGAGGGCTGCCCGCATGACCCCGATGCCCCCCGATGCGCCCAAAAACGCGGACAGCCCAGGGCTGCCGCTTTCGGCCTATCTGATTGCGCTGGCCGGGATCATCCGTCGGGAACTGCTGCGGTTTTTTGCCCAAAAAGGCCGGTTCTTCGGGGCCTTGGTCCGGCCCTTGATCTGGCTCTTGGTGTTTGCTGCCGGGTTTCGCGCCGCCCTGGGCATTGCCATCATGCCGCCCTACCAGACCTACATCCCCTATGACGTCTATATCATCCCGGGGCTGGTGGGGATGATCCAGCTGTTCAACGGCATGCAGAACAGCCTGTCCATGGTCTATGACCGGGAGATGGGCTCGATGCGCTTGCTCCTGACCTCGCCCTTGCCGCGCTGGTGGCTGTTGATCTGCCGCCTGCTCGCTGGGGTGGTGGTTTCCATGGTCCAGGTCGCCGCCTTCTTAGCCATCACGGCGGCCTGGGGCATCACCATGCCCTGGGAGGGCTATGTCCTGGTCTTCGTCGCCCTGATCCCCACCGGCCTGATGCTCGGCGCGTTGGGGCTGTTGCTGTCCTCACGGATCAAACAGCTGGAAAACTTCGCCGGGGTGATGAACTTCGTTGTCTTCCCGCTCTTCTTTTGCTCGTCTGCGCTTTATCCGCTGTGGAAAATGCGCGAAAGCAGCGAGATCCTCTATTACATCTGCCTTGCCAGCCCCTTCACCCATGCGGTTGAGGCGCTGCGCTTCGCCCTTTATGGCCAGATCCATTGGCTGGCGCTGGGCTGGGT
>JBMYTN010000040.1:0-37545 GCA_049604415.1 Rhodospirillaceae bacterium
GACTCTGGTTTCATTGTTCTTAGACGGGAGAACCCGGCGACAAAGAGACGGACGATGGACCGCGAACAAAGATTAAAGCGTTGGAATGCCTTGAAGTCGGGTGTGCCCATGCTCGAGGCCGAGTTGATTGCCCCCAATGACCTGCGGGTTGGGCCGATGCCCTCCAGCCGGATTGATCCGGCCCGGCTGTTTCGGCTGGTGGTCAGCTTGGCGGACCCGGAAACCCCGCACTTCTCGGCCCCTTAAACCTCTGACAAAACCGAAGACCACCGGGCTGCTTGGGCCTCCAGGCTGAATTCTTGGTCTACCAAAGCCCGTCCGGCACGCCCAAGCCGATGGCGCAGCCGCGGATCCTCACAGAGCCTTTGTGCAGCCTCACACAGCCCGGCCAAATCCCCGGGTGGGACACACAGCGCGGTGTGATCCGGACGGCATATCTCTCCCAACCCGCCCGCGACAAAGGCGGCGATGGGGGTGGCGCAGGCGGCAGCCTCCATCGCACTCTGGCCGAAGGTTTCTGCGGAGGACACCAAGACCACCAGATCGGCGGCGGAATAGGCCAAGGCCATCATCCGCGGATGCAAGGCCGGTTTGTGCACCACATCGGCCAGGGCGGTCAGCCAGTCGGTATCCGCCCCAAATTGCCCGACCACCAACAGCCTGGGCTTAGCGGGCAACGCCAGCAAGGAGGTTACCGCATCCCGGCGATAGGACGCGCCTTTGAACGGGCTGTCAAAATTGGTGGCGGGCAGCAAGATCACCGGGCGGGAGTCGGTTCCGGGGGCGGGCAGGCCAAGGATGTTGCGCGCCACTTCCGGCAAATGCGGCCCCATGGTCAGCGGATCGAGCCCAAGACGCAGATCCTGGATCCGCGCCTCGTCAACTTGTGCGCCAAAGCGCAGCCGGATTTGATCCGCCGTCCAGGCGGAATTGGCCCCAAACAGCACCTCGGGCCGGGCCGCCAGGGCTTGGCGCTCGGCCCAGACTGCAGGCACCCGGCTGGCTGGGGACAGGCTCGGGTAATCTTGGGCGCTGGGACACTCGGAGCTGCAGGTAGCGTCCGGATAAAAGCCACAGCTTTGGGGATGGGCACAGCGCCCGGTCAGCAGATGCAGATCATGGGGATAAAGCAGCAGGCGGGTGGCGGGATCGTCGGCAGCTTCCAGTAAATAATGGGTCGGCCAGCGCGCGCCATGTAGGGTTCCGGCAATGATCAGGTCCGGGCGCAGTCGCATCCGCAGCGCCGCCCAGCGCATCGCCCCTTCGGTCTCGGCAGCGATCCGGGCGTCCTCGGGCAGGCCCTCCTCAATCATCGGCAGGCCAAAAACGCCCAGAAATCGGTCGGCCCAGGGGGTGAGTTCGGGAAATTCGGACAGCGCGTGGTGGGGCAGCATGGCCTCGCCACAGACCAAGGCGACCCGATGCCCGGCATGCAACAGGGATTGGGCCTGGCGCAGGGTGGCGATCCCGGCACCAAAGCGAAAGCCGCAATCATTGAGCAGCAAAAGGGTTTTGGTCTTGGCCATAAGCCCCATTTTAAGGGCAGGCCAAGCCTTTTCAACGCCTTGCCTTCGCCGTGATTGCGAGAGAGACTGAAATCAAGCATCTCTGATCCCCCCATGTGGTCCTGTTGGGAGACATTATGTCCATTTCGGCTTCCACCCCCCTCTGTGCATTGGTGACCCTGACGATTGCCGCCGGGGCATTTTCGCCCTTGGCCGCCGCCCCGGCACAAGCGGAGGTGACCCTGACCCCGCATCAGGCGGTTTATCGCATGACTTTGGACAAGGCCCGGGATGACAGCATTGTCGGGGCCGATGGCTATTTGTCCTATCGGATGGCGGAAAGCTGCTCCGGCTGGACCACCAATATGGTCAACACGGTGGTGCTGTCCTTCGCCGATGGTCGGGCCGTGGAACGGGAATGGATCCTAGAGGCCGAAGAAACCCGGGAAAACGGGGTCTATTCTTTCTTCACTCGGGATATTTATGACGGCGATGAGATCAAGCGGGTGGAAGGCACAGCGCTGATGCAGCCCGATGGCAGCGGCACGGTCAGCTTTGCCCAGCCCGATGATATGGAAGACCAAACTCTGCCGGTGGGAACCCTGTTCCCCAACGCCCATTCCTTGGCTCTGCTCAAGGCTGCCGTTGAGGGCAAAGTTTTTGCCTCGGAAATGGTCTATGACGGCGGCGAAGACGGGGCGGTGCCGGTTGTCGCCTCCATTGGCAAACGGGTTGAGGCTGATATGCCCGGTGAGTTGGATGATCCCTTGCTGAAGACCCCGTCCTGGCCAATGTCCCTGGCCTTTTTTGACCCGACCAGTGACGATGCCACCCCGACCTACGAAGTCCGACTGCGCTATCACGAAAACGGCGTGGCGCAGAACATGTTGCAGGATTTCGGCTCGTTCTCGCTGCGCTCGGAGCTTTTGGAGATCGAAGTCCTGGAAGTCCCGGAGTGCTGATCAGCCTGCGGAGGCGCGTGCGGCTTCTTCTGGGCTCCACAGCCAGGCCGCCCCCCTGACACCGCTGCTGTCGCCATGGCGGGCCGGAACCAGTCTGGTGTCCACCCCATCGCCAAACACCCATTGCTCCCACAGCAGGGGCACTTGGGCATAGAGGTGGTCCATATTCGACAACCCGCCGCCCAGCACAATCACGTCCGGATCCAGCAGATTGATCACCCCGGCCAAGGCCCGGGCCAATCGGTGGCTGTGCCGGTCTAAACTGGCCTGGGCGAGGCGATCGCCAGCTTGGGCCGCAGCGAGAAGATCCGCACCGCGCGTAAACGGCTGTCCCATTTCAAAGTTGCCAACAGACGCCGCATGATCCCGCAACAGGGCCGGGCCGCTCAGCCAGGTCTCGGTGCAGCCCTTTAGGCCGCACCAGCAAAGCGGTCCGGGAAACTCTTCCGGGGTCATCCAGGGCAGGGGATTATGGCCCCACTCACCGGTGACCGCATTGGGGCCGCGCAAAATCTGGCCCCGCACCGTTACACCGGCACCAACTCCGGTGCCGAGGATGACGCCGAAAACACTTTCGGCCCCAGCGGCTGCCCCGTCTGAAGCTTCGGACAGCGCAAAGCAGTCCGCATCATTGGCCAAACGTACCGGCCGACCGAGGGCCGTTGCTAAATCCTTGTCCAGGGGTTTGTCATTCAGCCAAGTGGAATTGGCGTTTTTCACCAGACCGGTTTTGGGGCTGAGGGTGCCGGGAATGCCCAGGCCGACGGTGCCGTGCTGGCCGGTTTCCCTCTCGACCCGTTGGACCATGGCCGTGACCAAAGCGACTTCCGCGTCATAGTCCCCTTGCGGGGTCGCCTCCCGGAAACGCGGACCGACCGACCCATCGGCCATCAGGGCCAGGATTTCGATCTTGGTCCCGCCCAGATCAACCCCGATCCGCATTCCCACGCTGTTGGGTCCTATTCCGCTGCAGGGGCCGGGGTGGCTGCGGGGCCAGCAGGCGGTGTTGGGTCTGGTTCAGCGGCTTTGGGTTTGGCCTTTTTGCCGCGCCGTCCCAAGCCCAGGCCCAAATTCCGCCCCCGCCGAGCCATCAGGGCCGAGGAGAACAGGGACAGCAGCGGCGGGATGATGATCAGGGTCAGCACGGCTGACAGGGCCAAACCACCCAGGATCACTGCGCCGAGACCCCGATACAGCTCCGACCCGGCCCCGGGCACCAGCACCAGCGGCATCATGCCAAACAGGCTGGTCAGGGTGGACATGAAGATCGGACGGATCCGGTTCGAAGTTGCCTCGACGATCGCCTGACCGGCCTCCATTGCCTCATGGCGGATATGGTGCAAGGTCTGGTGCACCAACAAGATCGCATTGTTGACCACAATCCCGACTAGGATGATGAAGCCTAACATGGTCAACATGTCCAAGGGCTGGAACTTGTAAAGATTGAGCAGGGCGAGGCCGAGCACCGCCCCGGCAGAGGCCGTCGGCACGGTGACCAGGATGATCAGCGGATAGGCGAAGCTTTCAAACAGCACCGCCATCACCAGATAGACGATCACCAAGGCCAGCAACAGATCGAAGACAATCACATTCCAAGTTTGGGTCAGCTTATCGGCGGTCCCGGACAGGGACAGGCTGACCCCCGGCGGCAGGCCTTCGGCTTCCATTGGCGCGATGACCTGGGTTTCCAGGATCTCCATGGCGGATTCCAGCGGGATCTGGGCCGCAGGCCGGATTTGTAGGGTTACGGTCCGCACCCGCTCGAGATGCTGGATTTCCGTCGGTCCGGCGGTGATCTGCACCGTTCCCAAGGAGGACACTGGCAGGATCCGTCCGCTTTCCGTGACCACCGGCAGGGTGTCGATGCCCTGGGTGCGGGTGATGTGGTCCTCGACGCCGCGTAGGGTCAAGTCGATGCGCTTGGCCCCGACGGTGATTTCATCAACCCGCAAGCCGTCATTGAACGCATCGACGGTCTCGCCAAAGGTCCGCACGGTGACGCCATTATCCGCCAGTCGCACCGGATCAGGCAGCACCCGGACTTCCGGTGCGCCCAGCTCCAGGCCTGGGATCGGGCGCAGTTGATTGCCTTCGGAGCGGGGCAGGACCCCGCCGACCCGACCGGCGACCATTTGCGCGGTTTGCAGGATGCTTTCCAGGTTCTCGCCGGTGATGTTCAGATCCACCGCCCGACCGCCGCCAATGGTCCGCCCGAACAAAGAGGGCTGGCTGATAAAGCCAAAGGTGCCCGGTTCCCGGAACACTGGCCCGGTCATGACCGGGATCAGCTCAGCAGCAGCTTGGTCCTCGACCGCCGTTGCCCCGACAAAGGCTTGTTCATTCAGGGAGACGAAGAAAAAGTTTTCGATTTTGGGTGGGCCGCCGGGATCCCGTTCCTCGCCACTATTGATGGACCAGAGATTGCTGACCGCCTGCTCGATGCCTTGGCCAATGCTCGAGGTGGTGTCCAGATTGTAGCCCGGTGGCGGCAGGATAATGCCGAAGATGAAGTTCCGATTGCCCTCGGGCAGATATTCCAGTTTCGGCATCAGCATATAAGTTGCCGTGCCCGTGGAGCCGACCACCACGGCGACGAGCAAGGCGGCAAAGGATTTTTTGGCCACCGACAATTTGGCCAGGCCGACAAAGGCCCGATGCACCAGCTTGGCGATGTCATCGACGATGGGGATCTTCGGACCGCTGCGGGATTTCGCCGTGCCTTTGGGACCCTCAGCGATGACTTTGCGGTCCACCCGGCCAAGCAAGCGTCGGGACAAAGCCGGGATCACCGTGACGGCGACCACCAGGGACAGCATCACCGAGACGCTAATGGCCACGGCGATATCGCGGAACAGCTGTCCGACCTCCAAATTCAGGGTCAGGATCGGGATAAACACCATGACCGTGGTCAGGGCGGAGACCAAAATCGCGCCCCAAACCTGACGCGCGCCATGCCAAGCAGCCTGGACCCGGGAATAGCCGCGCTCGCGCAGCCGGTAAATATTTTCCAGCACCACAATGGCGGCGTCGACCACCATGCCCACGGCGAAGGCAATCCCAGCCAGAGAAATCACATTCAGGGACCGGCCCATCAGGGCCATGCCGACAAAGGCACCGATGACGGACACCGGAATGCCCAAGGAGATCACCAGGGTCGGGCCAAAGGCACGCAAAAACAGGATCAGGATCCCGGCGGCTAGCAGACCGCCGATCCAGATATTCTGGATCACCAGATCAATGGCGGATTCGATATAAATCGTCTCGTCATAGACTTGGCGCAGATAGAGCCCCTCATCGGCCAGCACCCCGTCATTCAGCTGGGCCACGGCCTCGCGCACGCCTTCCATGGTCTCGATGACATTGGCTCCGGTTTCCCGGATCGCATTCAAGGCCAAGGAGCGTTCGCCGAGGAACCGGATCCGGGCGCGTTCGTCCTTAAAGGCAAAGTCCACCGTGGCGATATCGCCCAGCAGCACCCGGGCCACGCCGCCCGGGGCTTCCGCCCCGGTGCCATTGCCATTGGCTTCGCTGTCGGAGCGAATCACCACGGCGCGGACCTCATCCGGGGTGGCGAACTGGCCTTCGACCCGGACCGTATAGCGCCGCTTGCCCTCATCCACATTGCCCGCAGAGATTGAGATATTGGCCGCGCGCAGAGCATCGACCACTTGGGGCACAGTCAGGCGGTAGGCCGCCAGCAGCTCCGGATCGACAATGACCCGCAATTCCTGTTCGGTGCCACCAAACACATTGATCCGCGAGACACCGGGCACCCGTTCCAGCCGGTCCTGGATCACATCCTCGGCGAAGTCGCCATATTCGTTCATCGGCCAGGGCTGTTTGTCCAACCGGCGCAAGACGAACCAGGCGATGGGCTGGTCTTCGGAGCCGGAGGTCGACAGGGTCGGCTCGTCGGCTTCTTCCGGATAGCTGGTCACCCGGTCCAGCCGGTTGGCCACCAACAGCAAAGCCCGATCCATGTTCTGGTCGGGCAGGAATTCTAGGGTGATCTCGCCTTCGCCCCGGGTGGAGCTGCTGGTCATCTTTTCGACGCCTTCCAGCCCCTTCAGTACCTCTTCCTGGCGGTTGATGATCTCCCGTTCCACCTCGGCCGGGGCAGCCCCGCCCCAATTGGTGGTGATGTTGATCACCGGCTGGCGGACATCGGGGATCAGCTGGATCGGAATGGTGGTCAGACCGACGGCCCCAAACATCACCACCATCAAAACGGCGGCGATGACGGCAATGGGGCGGGTGATCGAGGCGCGGATCAGATCCATGGCCTAACTCTTTTCCGTTTGGGTGGCGTCTTCGCTGCTTTCTGCTGCGGGCGGCGCTGCAGCAGGCGGTTCCGGCGTGTCTTCGGCAGGCGGCGTCACGGGTTGGCCATTGATCATTGGCACCACCGCTTGGCCGGGGCGCAGGCGCTCATTGCCGCGCACCACGGCGATATCGCCATCGGCCAAGCCGTCCAGCACCACGAAACGGTCGCCAATGGCCCGCCCGATCCGAACCGGGCGGGACTCCGCGACACCGTCCTTGGCGACAAAAACCATGGTGCCGCGCGAGCCCGCAACAATGGCGTCCTTGGCCACGGTGAGCACCGCGCCCGGCGCGCCGGAGGGCACTTGGAGCGAGACACTTTGGTTGGCGGCCAGGGCCAGGGTGGCGATGGGGTTTTCCACATCCGCCAACGCACCACGCTGCAGCGGATTGCCCTCGGCATCCAGGGCAGTGAACCGCACCACCCGGGTCCGGGTGCGCGGATTTTCATTGGGCACAATGGCCCGGACCGTGGCTTTGGGGATTTTCGGCAGATCCACCAGGATTTCCGTTCCGGGCAACAGGCCCGGCAACAGGACGGTGGGCACGTCGGCCTCGATTTCCAGCTCCAGATCATTGACCAGATCGGCCACCGGAGACCCGGCGGCAACATAGGCACCAATCTCGGTATGGCGTCGGGTGACAACGCCGGGATAGGGGGCGCGGATCACCGCATCCATCAACCGGGTCTCGGTCAGGCCCAGATTGGCTTGAGCCCGGGCGAGATCCGCTTGAGCGCGCCGTTCAAAACTCAGCGCCGCCGCGACATTTTGGCTTTGATCCTCATAGCGGGCGGCGGAAAAGGCCGCCGAGGTCCGCAATTGGCTGAGGCGGGCCAATTCCTGCTCCGC
Organism: Rhodospirillaceae bacterium; assembly: GCA_049604415.1. Lineage (GTDB taxonomy): Bacteria > Pseudomonadota > Alphaproteobacteria > Rhodospirillales > Rhodospirillaceae > JBMYTN01. The sequence goes on from JBMYTN010000040.1 coordinate 7,642, forward strand.
CAAAATCCGTCTTGCGATGGCTTCTTCCAAAGAGGCTTGATCCGCATCCACCTCAGCGGCGGCCAAGCTGCGCTCGAGGTCTAAGGTTTCCGTGTCCAAGCGGGCGAGAATGTCGCTTTGGGCAACCCGGTCGCCGACCTCGACCATGACCTCGGTCACCGGGCCGGAGATCTGTGCGGCCACGGTGCCAGCCTGGCGGGCCACCAGACGGCCAATCAGTGGGGCCAAGGGGCGGCTGTCATCCAGACGGACGTAATCTGCTCCGACCGGAGTCGCTCGGGGCGGTCCGCCGCCTTGTTGCGCTGTGGCCGGGCTGACAAGGGCGAGACCGCCCACCAGCAGCGTTGCAAAGGTTAAGGTTCGGACCAAAGCCGTGACCGGGCGGGCACGCCGCTCGTTATGTCTCTGCCGTTCCACAAAAGTGAATGCCATGCGCTCCGGTCCCATCGCTGCCGCCGCCTGTTTACCCATAGATACGGTGTGTTTTTTTGTTTGGATCCTGTGGCTCTTGTGACGAGCCTGACCACCAACAGGTGTGGGGCGAAGAACCCCACCTCAAGGCCCGTAATGAGAGTGCTACGCTTTGAACCTTGAAAAGCGCTCTGGCTGTGGCGAAAAGGGCTCAGACCGATTGCATGGGTAAGCACATTCGGACTATGGTAATCCTTACGAGAACTATGGTTCTTCGCCCCAGATGCAAAAATGACCCTGATCAGAACAAGGTCCCACAGAGGATCTCGGGGGTGGGCGAGGACGTCAGGGGAGGTTTTGCATGTCGACTGTGTTTATCACCCATCATGCGTGTATCGACCATGATACGGGGACGTGGCACCCGGAATCACCGGATCGGTTGCGGGCGGTGCAACGCATCCTGCAGACCGAAGAATTTATGATGCTGCATCGGGCCGATGCGCCCCACGCGACCCGGGAGGAAATCCTCCGGGTTCACCCGATGTCGCATATTGACTCGATCATGGATCACGTGCCCCGAGAAGGCCATCACCACATGGATGGCGATACGGTGCTGTCGCCGGATTCCGGTGAGGCCGCCTTGCGCGCCGCCGGTGGGGTCATTTTGGGCATTGATGAAGTGATGTCAAAACTTGCCCGCAACGCCTTTATCGGCGTGCGGCCCCCGGGCCACCATGCGGAACTGCACACCGCCATGGGTTTCTGCCTGTTTAACAATGCCGCCATTGGCGCCTATCACGCCCGCAGCAAATACGGCATGGAGCGGATCGCCGTGGTGGATTGGGATGTCCATCATGGCAATGGCACCCAGCACATTTTCTGGGATGACCCGGGGATGTTCTATGCCTCCACCCATGAAGCCCATTCCTTCCCGAACACCGGTTTTGTCAACGAAACCGGGGTGAAGAAGAACATCCTGAACTGCCCGCTCAATCCGGGGACTGGATCCGATGACTTCCGCGAAGCCATGACCGAACGCCTGATCCCCGGGCTTCGGGAGTTCAAGCCGGATATGATCATCATCTCCGCCGGGTTTGACGGTCACCAGATGGATCCGATGGCCAGCTTGAACTTGCAGGTCAAAGACTATGTCTGGGCCACCCAGCAGTTGATGGATGTGGCCAATGAGCTTTGTGACGACCGTCTGATTTCAGTGCTGGAAGGCGGCTATGACATCATGGCTCTGGCTGGTTGTGTCTCGGCCCATGTGCGGACCTTGATGGAACATTGAGGTCGCGCCGTAACCCCTTGCAGACAGGGCAATACCCCTTGAAAAAATAAGAGAGTGTGGTCCGTCTGCATCGGTCATCTTCGCAACTGCAAAACTACACCGTGAACGGGTTGCACCGGGGCTATCCTCCAGCTACTATCCGGCGCCTTTTTTATGAGACGAGCCCCTTAGTCCATGTCAGAACCCGGCTCTACACCGCCTTTGGCGGACCCGGCGGCCCATGCCGATATTGCAAAGATGTCCTTTGAACAGGCGCTCACGGCCCTTGAGGATATCGTGCGCTCCCTGGAAGGGGGACGGGTGGATCTGGACCGGTCCGTGGAAGCCTATGAACGGGGTGTGCTGCTCAAAAGGCATTGCGAGGCAAAATTGGCCGAAGCAAAAGCAAAGGTGGAGCGGATCACGATTGGTCCGGATGGAACAGCCTCAACAGCGCCCTTGGATCCTGAGGGTTAAGGGCTGAGATCTGTGCTGTGGCGCAGGGACGGAGCGCGCTGGACTGGAACGCGCCGTCCTGCGGATGCGGTTGGTATGAAGGTAGTGGATAGTGGTCACTCTGAAAGAGTCCCTGGCCGCCGGTGCGGAGGCCGTTAATGCCGAGATTGATCGGCTGATCCCGGCGACGGATGCCCCGGAAGCCCGTTTGATCGAGGCCATGCGCTATTCCTCGTTGGAAGGTGGCAAGCGCCTGCGTCCGTTTTTGGTCATGCAGTCCGCTGGCCTGTTTAATGTATCCCCCACCTGCGCGCTGCGGGTCGCTGCGGCCATTGAAATGGTGCATTGCTATTCTCTGATCCATGATGACCTTCCGGCCATGGATGATGATGATCTGCGCCGGGGCCGTCCGACCTGTCACAAGCAATTCGACGATGCCACCGCGATCCTGGCCGGGGACGCCTTGCTGACCCGGGCTTTTGAGGTGGTGGCCAGCGAAGACACCCATTCCGATCCGGCGGTCCGCTGCGAGCTGATCACCGAACTGGCCGAAGGGGCCGGGGCCCATGGCATGGTTGGCGGTCAGATGGTTGATTTGGCCGTTGAGCGCGGCCTGATCGAAACCCACCGCGATGTGGCGGCGATCACCCGGATGCACCGGATGAAGACCGGTCGCTTGTTTACCTTCTCCTGCGTGGCTGGACCGATCATGGGCAAGGCCCCGGCGGCCATGCGCTTGGCATTGTCCAATTTTTCCCATGATCTGGGGCTGGCATTCCAGATTTGGGATGACGTGTTGGATGTGGAAGGCGATGCGGAAACGCTCGGCAAAACCCCTGGCAAGGACGAAGCGGCGGGTAAAACCACCTTTGTCAGTCTGATGGGGCTGGACCGGGCGCGGGAGCAGGCTTTGTTGCTGGCCGATCAAGCCAAGCGGCATCTTGATCCTTTCGAAGACGAAGCGGATTTGTTGCGGGCCGTGGCCCAATATATGGTGGAACGAAAGTCCTGAGGAATGGCGCAACCGGGCCCGGGGACCGAGGCAATGACTGCCTCGGAAAAGCCTGGATTGGCGGCAATGAAGAGCGGGACTGAGAAGATGATGATCGGGCCAAGCACTGGACTGGCTCGGTACAAAGGAGGGTAGTGTGGCGGACGAAATGGCAACGCCTTTGCTGGACAGGATCAGCGATCCCAAGGATCTGCGCGGGCTCAGCCTAGAAGATTTGCGTCGTTTGTCGGACGATGTGCGCCAGGATTTGATCCGGTCGGTGTCCCATACCGGGGGCCACCTTGGGGCTGGCCTCGGCGTCGTTGAGCTGACGGTTGCTTTGCATCACGTGTTTGAAACCCCCCAGGATCGCCTGATCTGGGATGTGGGCCACCAATGCTATCCGCATAAGATCCTGACCGGGCGTCGGGACCGGATGCGCACCATCCGCCAGGGCGAGGGTCTGTCCGGCTTTACCCTGCGCACCGAAAGTGATTATGACCCGTTTGGTGCGGGCCACTCATCGACCTCGATTTCTGCCGGTCTGGGCATGGCCGTGGGCACTGCGCTCCAGGACAAAGAACGCCATGTGGTCAGCGTGATCGGCGATGGCGCGATCAGCGCGGGCATGGCCTATGAGGCCATGAACAATGCCGGGGCCATGAAGGCACGGCTGATTGTCATCCTGAATGACAATGACATGTCCATCGCCACCCCGGTTGGGGCGATGAGCGCCTATTTGTCCCGCCTGTTGTCTTCCAAGAGCTTCCGCTCGATCCGCCATATCGCCAAAGAAGTCGCTTCCCACTTGCCCGACGCCCTGGAACGCACCGCCAAGCGGGCCGAAGAATATGCCCGGGGCATTGTCACCGGCGGCGGCACCTTGTTCGAGGAAATGGGCTTTTATTATGTCGGTCCGGTGGATGGTCACCGCATTGATCATTTGGTGCCGGTGCTGCGCAATGTCCGCGATGCCGACACCGATGGTCCGGTGCTGATCCATGTGGTCACCCAAAAGGGCAAGGGCTATGGACCGGCGGAAAAGGCGGCGGACAAATATCACGGCGTGACCAAATTCGATGTGGTCACTGGCGTGCAGTCCAAACCCAAGCCGCAAGCGCCAAGCTATACCAGCGTGTTTGCCAAGGCTTTGATCGATGAAGCCAAGCGCGACCATCGCATTGCCGGGATTAATGCGGCGATGCCGTCTGGCACTGGCTTGGACAAATTTGGCCAGGAATTCCCGGATCGCTGTTTCGATGTTGGCATTGCCGAACAGCATGCGGTCACCTTCGCCGCGGGCATGGCCCATGAGGGCATGAAGCCCTTTGCCGCGATTTATTCCACCTTCCTGCAGCGCGGCTTTGACCAGGTCGTCCATGATGTGGCGATCCAAAACCTGCCGGTCCGCTTTGCCGTTGACCGGGCCGGGTTTGTCGGGGCCGATGGCGCGACCCACCAGGGCCTCTATGACATGGCCTATCTGGGCTGTATCCCGAATATGACCATCATGAGCGCTGCCGATGAAGGCGAGCTGGTCCATATGGTTGCCACCGCCGCCGCCCATGACAGCGGTCCGATTGTGCTGCGCTATCCGCGCGGCGAAGGGGTCGGTGTTGATCTGCCCGAACGCGGTGTGCCCATTCCCATTGGCACCGGGCGGGTGATGCAAGAAGGCCGGGGCGTGGCCCTGCTGACCATCGGCACCGCCTTGCACCAGGCTCTGGAAGCGGCGGAATCCCTGGCAGCGAAGGGCATTACCCCGACCGTGGCCGATGCTCGCTTTGTGAAGCCGCTGGACACCGATCTGATCCGGCGCTTGGCCGCCGACCATGATGTGTTGATCACCATTGAAGAGGGCGCTGCCGGGGGCTTTGGTGCCCAGGTCAGCCACTTCTTGATCAATGAAGGTCTGATGGACGGGGATCTGAAGCTGCGTTGCTTGACCGTGCCCGATCACCTGTTCGAGCATGACAAGCCTGCGGTTCAGCTGCAGCGCGCCGGTTTGGACGCGGCTGGGATTGCCCAAAGCGTGTTGACCGCGCTCGGAATCGCCGAAGCCAAGCCCGCCGCTGCGGATACGGCTGCCAAAGCCTAATCGTCAGACTTTGCCTGACCGGGGCCGCCCTTCATGGCCAGCAAAAAATACCGGCTCGACCAGCTTTTGGTCGACCGGGGCTTGGTGGAAAGCCGCTCCAAAGCCCAGGCCCTAGTGCTGGCCGGAGCGGTTTATTCCGGCGAGCAAAAACTCACCAAAGCCGGTGCGCAGCTGCGCGATGATGTGGCCCTGACGGTGCGGGCCAAGGACCACCCGTGGGTCTCGCGCGGGGGTCTCAAACTGGTCAAGGGCTTGGACACATTCGGGATCGCGCCGACCGGTTCGACCTGTCTGGATGTCGGGGCCTCCACCGGAGGCTTCACCGATGTGTTGCTGACCCATGGGGCGTCCAAGGTCTACGCCGTCGATGTGGGCTATGGCCAGTTGGCCAATAAGCTGCGCCAGGACGACCGGGTGGTGATCCTGGAACGCACCAATGCCCGTCACCTCACCCCTGCTTTGATCCCCGATCCCATCGATATGGTGGTGTGTGACGCCAGCTTTATTGGTTTGGAAACCGTCTTGCCAGCCCCGATGGCTTTGGCTCGGTCCGCAGGGGCCAAATTGCTCGCCCTGATCAAACCGCAATTCGAGGTCGGACGGGGCCGGGTCGGCAAAGGCGGTGTGGTCCGCGATCCGGCCTTGCATGAGGAAGTCTGCGAACGGATCACCGCCTGGGTCGCGGCGCAGCCCGGAGCCTGGAAGCTGTTGGGGCTGACGGAAAGTCCGATCAAAGGCCCGGAAGGCAATATCGAGTTCCTGATCGGGGCCGAGCGGACCGAAACCGGTTCAGTGCTCCCAGAAGCAGACCAACCGTCCCCCCATCTCTAAGGTCCGCGATCCGAGGCCAAGCAATATCCCCGGTTCAAGAGCAGACCCGGCACTGTTACTCTTGGACTCAAGCGCGAGAGATCACCGAGCCATAACGGGGACGCTTCGCGATAAAAACCAAAAGGGGGGGTTCGGAAATGCACTATGTCACGACCACGCTTGTCGACCATGTGGCAACCGTTCAATTCGATCAGCCGAAAAAACTCAACGCCCTCAGCGAGCCGATGATCGAAGAGATCATCGAAGCGTTGGAAGACTGCCGGGCACGGAAGGCCCGGGTGGTGATCCTGCGCGCCCGCCCAGGGGTTAAGGTCTGGTCTGCTGGCCATGACGTCAGCGAACTACCCAGAGGAAAAAGAGACCCGCTCGGTTGGGATGATCCCTTGCGCCAAGTGATCCGGGCCATCGAGGAATTGCCGATCCCGGTCATCGCTTTGATCGAAGGCGGCGTCTGGGGTGGGGCCTGTGAACTGGCTCTGGTATGCGACGTGACTCTGTCGACCACGGAGTCCACCTTTGCGGTCACACCGGCCAAGCTTGGTGTGCCCTATAACGCCACGGGCTTGATCACCTTCAAAACCGTGGTCCCGATGCCAGCCCTGAAAGAGTTGATTTTCACCGCAGCGCCGATTTCGGCCAAGCGGGCCCATGAACTGGGGATCGTCAACCATGTCCGGGACAAGGACGAGATTGAAGCCTATGCCGCCAATATGGCGCAGCAGATCGCGCAAAACGCCCCTTTGAGCATTGCGGTGGCCAAGGAGCAATTGCGCATTCTCGCCAGTGCCAGTTCGATGACGCCGCGCATGTTTGAACGGATCCAAGGCCTGCGTCGGGTGGTCTATGACAGCGCCGATTACCAGGAAGGCTTGACCGCGTTTGATGAGAAGCGCAAGCCGGTCTTTACCGGCGAATAGGCTTGGCGCTCCTGGTCCTTTAGGTCTCAGGCCTTAACCCTCGGGTCGCACCGGTGGGGCCAGCAGCAAGGCGGGCTCTTGGCCCAGCATTTGGGCCGCGCCCAACTGCTCGACCCAAGGCGCGAGGACCGGCTCCAGGGTCGCCCGGGTCTGGTCCATGCGCTGAAGGCCAGCGGCCAGTTCCATGGTCATCAGCGGCAAATCGGCCAGGCGTTCCAGCAGGCTGACATCGCTTTGTTCCGGGAAGCGGACCAGATGCAGCTCGGTTTCTGGGGGGATTTTGGCCGCCTCGCGCACCGTTGACAGGGTTTGGGTCCAACCGCCATTGGCATCGACAAGGCCCAAGGACAAGGCCCGCGCGCCGGAGACCACACGGCCCCCGGCGACCGCATCGGCTTCACTGGCTGACAGATTGCGGTTTTCCCGCAGCTTGGCCAGGAAGTCGGCATAGATCGCATCAGTCAGACTGTCGATTTTGGCTTGAGACTCGCCAACAAAGGGGGTGTTGGGGTTCATGAAATTGGCGTTCTTGCCCCGGGAGACCCCATCCCAGGACACCTCCAGCTCGCGCCACAGGCCATCAAGCACGAATTTACCGGCAATCACCCCGATAGAGCCGGTGATGCTGCCCGGTTGGGCGATGATGCTATCCGAAGCCATGGCGATAAAATACCCGCCCGAGGCCGCCACTTGACCCAAGGAGGCGATCACCGGCATGCCCTTTTCCCGGGCGCGCAGGATGGCGGCATGGATGGCATCGGACCCCAAATAGCTGCCACCGGGGCTCTCAATGCGCAATATCACGGCCGCCACATCCGGGTCGTCCACCGCCGCATCCAAGGCGGCGATCACTTCGGACGGGATGATGCCCGTCGGCTCGGCACCAAAAACCGGCAGGTCACCACCCTCTGGGGCGGTGCTGTCGCGATGAATGCCGCCGGTTAAGAACAGAACAGCGATTTTTTGCCGTTGTGCGGGCACATCGCCAGGTTCCTCGGTGGGGGCTGCTGCAGGGACCGTGGCGGCATAATGGGACAGCGGCACCAGCTCATCGGCATCGGTTTGCTTGCGGAACCGGTCTTCCAGCACATCCCGATAGGTCAGAATATCAATCAGGCGGCGTTCCTGGGCTTCGGCGGCTTGCAGCGGGGCCGCATCGACGGCAGCGCGCACATCCTCGGGGCTGATATTGCGCGACTGGGCAATGTCCATCACCGTGGCATCATAAAAGTCGCCAACCAGGGTGTCCCACATCCGATATTGCGGGCCCGACAGGGTGTAATCGGTGAAATTGGCCACCCCGGTTTTGAATTCTTCCCGGGTTTCGAATTGCGGCAACACGCCCAAACGATCCAACAGGCCCCGGGCATAGGGGGCTTGGATGGACAGGCCCGTAATGCCGACGCCGCCGGTGGGCTGCAAGGCGATCCGGTCAAAGGCTGAGGCGGTGTAATAGCCGATCAGCCCACCGCCCAATTCGCCAATGCTATCGGAATAGACCCAGGCCGGTTTGCCGGACAGGCGAAAGGCGGAGATCGCGTCCCGCAGTTCCTGGGCTTGGGACAGCGAGGTCGGACCACTGCTGACATAGGCCAGCACGCCAACCACTTCCGGATCTGTGGCCGCTTGGGTCAGGGTATCGGAAAGTTGGCGCAGCGTCAGAGCCGGGGGGCCGCCTTGCACCAAATCCCGCAAGGGATCTCCGCCCAATTCCTGCTCCGGCCAAGTGCCATCCAAAGACAGGGTCAGGATCATGCGGTCGGGCAGGCTATCTTCTGCCCCGTCATCCATATGGCTCATCACCAAGCTGGCACCGATGCCGCCCAAAATCACCGTAAACAGACCAACCGCTGCAAAGATCCAGAGGAACACCGCACTGATAAAACGCATTCAATCGACCTTTATGGCTTGGAATCTTAACCGGGGTAGATGGCGTGTTTAACCCATTGCCCCCAGAGGGTGAGACGCGCAGACAGTGATTTCAAGGGGCGGGGAGCATTTCCCGCTTCAGGAAGGCAGGCAGGGGTGCCCTGGCAGTGGATCACAGCCGTCCGGTTTGGCCCCGATGGCGCAACAGATGATCAGCCAAGGTGCAGGCCATCATGGCTTCGGCCACAGGGACGGCTCGGATGCCGACGCAGGGGTCGTGGCGGCCTTTGGTCGAGACGCTGACCGCCTGTCCATCTGAATCGATGCTGTGTTTGGGTGTTAGGATCGAAGAGGTCGGCTTGATTGCCATACGCACCACAATGTCCTGACCGGTGGAAATGCCGCCCAGGACTCCTCCGGCATTGTTGGAGCGGAACAGGGGTGGGGCATTGGGCGCGCTGTTGGGGTCCGGGTCCATCTCATCGGCGTTTTCCTCGCCGGTTAGACCCGCTGCGGCAAAGCCTGCGCCGATCTCGACCCCTTTGACCGCATTAATGCTCATCATGGCTTTGGCCAGATCCGCATCCAGCCGATCATAAACCGGTTCGCCAAGACCAGCCGGGATGCCCTGGGCAACCACTTCGATCAAGGCCCCAATGCTGGATCCGGCTTTGCGGATCCGGGCCAGGGACTGCTCCCAAACCGGGACAGACGCCGCATCGGGACAGAAGAACGGGTTTTGGCCGACCTGATCCCAATCCCAACGGCTGCGATCGATCTGTTCCTTGCCCAAGGCGATCATTGCGCCCTGGATCAACACTGGGCTTTGCAGGCAATGGGACAGGATCTTTTTTGCCACCGCCCCGGCGGCGACCCGCATGGCGGTTTCCCGGGCGCTGGAGCGCCCACCGCCGCGATAATCCCGCACGCCATATTTGGCGTCATAGGTGTAATCCGCATGGCCGGGGCGATAGCGCTTGGCGATGTCCGAATAGTCGCGGGAGCGCTGGTCGGTGTTCTCGATCAGCACGCCAATGGGAGTGCCCGTGGTCACCCCCTCAAACACGCCAGACAGGATCCGGGCTTGGTCCGGTTCCTGTCGTTGGGTGGTGAATTTAGATTGTCCCGGACGCCGCCGATCCAAATCCCGCTGCAGGTCGGCTTCCTCCAGCGGGATCCCGGGCGGGACGCCGTCAATCACACATCCGATGGCCGGGCCATGGCTTTCCCCAAAACTGGAGAAGGTGAACATCGTGCCAAAACTGTTACCGGCCATGGAGACCCGATATCCTTTATGTTCATGCCAACCGGATGGAAGGCTGCCTACTCGGACGCTTTAAAATTGCGCAGCATATGGGCCACTTGCGGGGCCGCATGGGGGGCCAGCATGCCCACCGTATGGTAGCCGCTGTCCACATGCATGATCTCGCCGGTCACACCGGAGGCCAGATCGCTGAGCAGGTAGACACCAGTGCCGCCGACATCTTCTCCGGTCGTGCCCCGGCGCAGCGGTGAATTATATTCATTCCACTTCAGGATATAGCGGAAATCGCCAATGCCCATGGCGGCCAGGGTTTTGATCGGGCCTGCGGAGATGCCGTTGACCCGGATGCCATATTCACCCAGATCGGTGGCCAGATAGCGCACGCTGGCTTCCAGGGCCGCTTTGGCCACCCCCATGACATTGTAATGTGGCATCACCCGCTCGGCGCCCAGATAGGACAGGGTCAACAGTGACCCGCCTTCTTTCATGATCGGCTGAGCGTAGCGGCAGATTTCCGTAAAGGAGAAGCAGGAGATCATCATGCTTTGCTGGAAATTTTCCCGCGACGTGGCCATGTATTTGCCTCTGAGTTCCTCCTTGTCGGAAAAAGCCAGGGCATGGACCACAAAGTCGAGCTCACCCCATTCGGATTTCAGGGTTTCAAACACCTTTTCGACTTGGTCTTGCTCCGCCACATCACAGGGCAGGAGGATCTTGGAGCCCAAATCCTCAATCAAAGGCTGGACCCGCTTGAGCAAACCGTCGAAATGATAGGTAAATGCCAATTCGGCACCGTGGGCAGCGGCGGCCTTGGCGATGGCGTAACCGATGGAACGGTCATTTGCGACGCCAAGCACCAATCCTTTTTTGCCGGCCATGAGCGCGTCAGGAGAGGCCATGCGGAAACCCTTTTTGTACAATGAAAACAAGAAGGCACGACCGGACAGGTGCCGGGGCGTGCGGGGTTGCGTTGGGGTGATCCAATCAGGGTGCCGGGACGGCACGCCATCCATTAAGATGATGCGCCACTGGGAAGCTCAGCTGTCGCGGTCCCCCTGGATCGACGGCGGCATCCTACACCAAAGCCTCAAAGGGTCAAACCCACATGGACCGTGTTCCTATGGACAGCAATAGCCCGATCACACAGGACAGTCCTTCGGGCGGTGATCCGGCTGATGCCTGGCGCGATCAGGCGCTGCAAAGGGCGGCACGGGCGTGGAAATGGTTCCGGGCCTTTGTTTGGGCGATCACCGAAAGCATGATGGATGTGAACATCCCGCGCATGGGGGCATCCCTGGCCTATACCTCGCTGCTGGCCATTGTGCCCTTGGCCGCCATCGGGCTGGCCATGCTGGCCGCCTTCCCGGCGTTTGATCAGGTGCGCGAGGAGATCATCAGCCAAGTGATCTCGGTGTTGTTTCCCTATCAGCAGGCCGCTGTCCAAGATTATGTCAGCCGGTTTGTCTCTGCGGCCGGGGGCTTGACCGCCATGGGGGTGGCCGGTTTGGGGCTGACGGCGGTGCTGTTGCTGATCACCATTGAAGGGGCGTTTAACAGCATCTTTGAAGTCCACACCCCACGCCGGGCGGTGGCCCGGGTGTTGCTGTATTGGACCGTCGTGACCGTTGGCCCCTTGCTGTTGGGCGTTGGTTTTTCCATGTCGGGCAATCTGACCACCCTGATCCATTGGGCGGAGGAGGGCGGCCTTGCCACCCCGGTGACCGGCTTGATCCCGGTTTTGGGACCGCAGGTCATGTTCTGTCTGGCGTTGGCCTTGCTCTATTATCTGGTGCCGAACCGACCGGTGCGCCTGTTGCATGCCCTTATCGGTGCGGTGGTCGCCACCTTGCTGGCCAATGTCCTCCAAGAAGGGTTTTTGCTCTATCTGACTTCAGCCCGGGCCTACGAAACCATCTATGGTGCCTTGGCGGTGTTGCCGATTTTCCTGGTCTGGACCTATTTGTCCTGGATCGTGGTCTTGGTCGGCGCGGTGACGGCGGCACGTTTGCCCGATTGGCTCGCCGCGCGCGGAGTCGAAGAAACCCGCAATCTGCAAAGCCTGGATCGGTTCTTTCTGGCCATCCGGGTCTTGCGGATGATCCATGAACGCTTCACCCATCCGGAACCCGCCAGGGCAGGGCGGGGCAAAGCTGGGGTCCATGGGGTCTCCAGGCGGCGTCTGGCCAAAGATCTGGCGGTGCCCGACCAATTGCTCAGCGACATTTTGACAATCCTTGAGCAGGGCGGGATCGTGGTCCGTTCGGATTCAGGGCCGTGGATGCCGGGTCGATCCTACGATTTGATCACCTTGGGCGAGGTCGCCCAGGCGGTGCAGATCGGCCTGCCGCCGGTGGACAGCTTGGAAAAGGTGGAAGACGCCCAGGGCGTTTTGCAAGGCCGCACCGCTGATCCAGCTCTCCGGGCTCGCTTTGTTGAAGTGATCTGCCAAGCCTCCGCCGCCGAAGGAATGGTGTTGGGCATGACCTTGCCGGCGTTTTTTGCCCTGGAGGAAACACCGGCAAAGGTGAGCCCGTTGAGTGAAGCGGTTTGAGTTGTTTTAAGGGAGAGTAGGCTTGGATCTGATCACCCAAGGCGTGTTTGGCGCTGTTGTTGGCCAAGCCGGGTTCCGCGCCAAATTGGGCCGGCGTGCGGTTGTCGTAGGATTGGCCGCTGGCCTGTTGCCCGATATGGATTTTTTGATCGGGACCCTGTTCGGTGACTTCGCCTATTGGCGTCACCATCGCGGCATGACCCACTCCTTGCTGTTTGCGCCCTTGGTCGCCCCCTTGATGGCCTGGGTCTGTGCGGCGAGCGAAAACCACTGGCGCAAATGGCGCAAACGAAACGACGATATTATGGATGCGGAGGCTTTGAAGGAGCGTCGCCGGATCTGGTGGTGCCTCTGGTTCTTTGTCCTGATCAGCCATCCCTTTTTGGATCTGTTTACTTCCTATGGCACCCAGCTGCTCTACCCCTTAAGCGACCATCGCTTCGCCATCGATGCTCTGCCCATTGTCGACCCGGTCTATACCTTGCCCTTGATCGTGGTGATGATTGCCGGACTGTTGCCAACCCGTTGGGTCTCGGCGGTGAAGGCGCAAAAGGCGGCTATTGGCGTGGTGTTTTTTGCCGCACTTTACACGCTGTTTGGCTGGCAGATGGAAAACCGCGCCATCCGGGCCGCTGAAACCCTGCTGCCGCCAGAGGTGCCGGTCCGGGCGATCCATGCCTATCCAACCTTGTTCCAGCCCTATTGGCGTCGGGTGGTGGCCTATGGAGTCGATGGCCAGTCTTGGGAAACCCATCTTTCCGCCGTGACCCGACCGGATAGCCTGCCAGCGGAGGCCTGGGTCTATCGCCGCTCGGTGCCGGAGGACCACCCCGCCGTCAGCGCAGTGATGGAGACTTGGCGCGGCTTTGTCTTCCATTGGTTTGTTGATGGCCGCGCTTTGTGGCGGGTCACCCCTGCGGAGCCGGGGGCCGAGGGGCCATGGCAGGTCGAAGGCCTGGATTTGCGCTATTGGGCCGAAGGGGCCGATCAATCCTTTTGGGGGCTGGAGGCCACCGTGCTGGCCGATGGCACTGTGGAGGGCTTGCCGGACCGGCTGCGCTCTGCCCGTCCCGGCGGTGCGATCGATTTCTGGGCGCTCTATTCCAATGGCCTGTTTGGTCGGGACCCTGTTACCCCGACCCAGAACCCTTGAGCGGTTAAACCAGACCGGCTTTTTCTCGCAAAGACGGACCATCCTCAGCAGGGAGCTTTTTGGCTGCCGCCACAAAGGCTGGGTCTTTCGGCTGCCCCAAGGTCACCAGCAGCCGCAGCAGCAGGTCTCCGCGTGCACTGCCATCCTTGGGTCCAGGCAGGCCTTTGCCGCGCAGGCGCAGGGTTTGGCCGGTGTCCGCTCCGGGTTGGACCGTGACCGCCACCTTGCCTTCCAGGGTCGGCACGGTGATCTTGGCTCCTTCAACCGCTTCCTTCAGCGAAATCGGCACATCGGCCAGCAGAGTTTGGCCCTCGACCCGGAAAAACGGGTGCGGTTTGACCGCAATTTCCACCAGCGCATCCCCGGCGGGACCGCCATTGACCCCGGCACTGCCTTGGCCCTTGAGCCGCAACACCCGGCCATTTTCGGTGCCCGGTGGGATTTTGACGCTCAAGGTTTTGCGGTTTGACAGGGTGATTTCCTGAGTGGCCCCCAGGGCGGCCTCCTCAAACGCAACATTGAGTTTGTATTGCGCGTCCTGGCCTTTTTGCTTGCCATAGGCCCCCGGGTTGGCCCCCGGGCCCCCAGCCCCGCCGGGACCACCACGGCCACCGCCCGCGCCGCCCATGCCCGCCTGGCGAAACATATTGCCGAAGATGTCATCCTCATCGAAGAATTTGCCGCCTCCAAAGTCGAACCGGAAATGCTGGCCCCCAGCTCCGGCGCCCATGCCTCCTGGCCCAGCTCCACCCCCCGAACGGCGTCCCGGCCCACCGCCGCCATAGCGGAAGTGCTTCTCCTTGCCCTCGGCATCGATTTCGCCGCGATCAAAGCGCTGGCGTTTGTCCGGATCGGACAGCAGCTCATAGGCCGCCGTGGCCTCGTTGAACTTTTGCGCGGCCTTCGGATCATTGGCGTTTTTGTCGGGATGCCATTGCTTGGCCAGCTTGCGATAGGCCGATTTGATATCAGACTCCGAGGCGGTTTTGCCCAGGCCGAGCACGCTGTAAGGATCACGCAGAGACATGGTTTGGTCCGAAACCATTATTGGGAAAGGACTATGGTGGATGGCCGCCCTGCACACTGTTCGCATGGGCAACATATCTTATATAAGAGCATCAGGAAAAAGCTGGCAAGAAAGCAACCCGGTCTGTCAGTTGTTCCAAAAAATCTGCGTCGCTTTTTTCCCTCGTCCGGTCAGTGTTGGAAGTCCGTTATGTCCTCTATGGAAGATCAAGACCCTTACGCCCTGTTTGCCGCCTGGATGTCCGATGCGGAAGCCAGCGAAGCCAATGACGCCAATGCCATGGCCTTGGCGACTGCGGATAAAGATGGCTGGCCCGCTGTGCGGATGGTCCTGCTCAAAGGGGTGGTGACGCCACAAGAGGCCCCCGGCGAAGACGGCTTTGTGTTCTACTCGAATAAAGAAAGCCACAAGGGCCAGGACCTGACTGCCAATCCCAAAGCCGCTTTGTGCTTCCATTGGAAGAGCCTGCGCCGCCAAATCCGGGTTGAAGGCCCCGTGCTGCCCGTCGCCGATGAGGTGGCCGATGCCTATTTTGACAGCCGCCCGCTGCAAAGCCGGATCGGGGCCTGGGCCTCGCAACAATCGCGCCCGCTTGAAGGCAAATGGGCCTTGGAGAAACGGGTCGCAGAGTTTACCGCCAAATATGCTTTGGGTAAGGTGCCCCGTCCGCCCTATTGGGTGGGCTTCCGTCTGCATCCCCACAGCATCGAGTTTTGGCATGATCGGCCCTACCGCCTGCATGACCGCATCGTCTATGAACGCCCGGCGGGGTCTGAAAGCTTTGCTTGGACGCGGCTCTATCCCTAACGCCTATGGCGGATCCCACCGATGACGACAGACTCTCAGACCCAGGCCCACAGTCAGACCGAACCGGGAGCCCACAGCGCTGCTTTGCCCACGGAGCGCGGCAGCTTGATGAAGCTGGCGACCTATGCCTCGGTCGCGGTGGCCACCTTTTTGATCGGCATTAAGCTGGCAGCTTGGTTGATCACGGATTCCGTCGCGCTGCTCTCGACCATGATCGACAGCTTGCTCGATGCCGGGGCCTCCATTGTTACCTTGCTTGCGGTGCGCCAATCCTTGGTGCCCGCAGACCAGGACCACCGCTTCGGCCATGGCAAAGCGGAACCCTTGGCCGGACTGGCCCAAAGCGCTTTCATCGCCGGGTCCGCCGTGTTCCTGATGATCGAGGCTGTGCCCCGCTTCCTACGCCCGGTGCCGGTGCAGGAGGAGGGCATTGGCATGGTGGTGATGGTGATCTCCATTGTCATCACCGGCCTGCTGGTTTTGTTCCAACGCCATGTGGTCCGCAGCACCGGTTCCTTGGCCATCGGCGCGGATTCGGCCCATTACACCGGGGATGTGTTGATCAATCTCTCGGTGATCGTCTCCCTGGTGCTGGCGTCCCAGCTTGGTCTGTTGTGGGCCGATCCGCTGTTTGCCGTCGGCATTGCCGGCTATCTCTGTTGGACCGCCTGGGGCATTGCCACCGAAGCCTTTGACATTCTGATGGATCGAGAACTGCCGGAGGAGGACCGGGAAACGATTTTGCGCATCGCTCGGGACCAGCCCCAAGTCTGGTCGGTCCATGACCTGCGCACCCGGTCATCTGGGTCCACGGTGTTCATTCAATTGCATCTGGAAATCGATGGCACCATGCCGCTGTCCCGCGCCCATGCGGTGGCCGATCAAGTGGAAAACCGCCTGCTGAAAGCCTTCCCCGATGCGGATATCATCATTCACCAGGACCCCAAGGGCATTAAGGAAAGCCGCCACCCGGATTTCGCTTATGAGAGCTCGGAAAAACAGGATGGGTCCAAATAGGCTTCCCACCGACGCGTGATCCGCTAAGGTAGCGCGTGGTGGTCCGGGTGTTGTTCAGCGATCCATTGCGCCCCGTTTCAGGAGTTCCCCTCGGTCGTGTCTCCCTCAGCGTTTTCTCCGTCTCAAGACGCCGTCATCGCCTTTTTGGCCGATCCGGCCAGCCATGGCCCGTCCGTAGAGACCGTCGAGCGCATCGACACCCATATCTCGGTGGTGTTTTTGGCCGGAGAGCGGGCCTATAAGCTGCGCCGGGCCGTCAGCCTGCCCTATGTGGATTTCACCAGCCTGGAAGCCCGCCGCGAGGATTGCGCCCGGGAACTCAAGCTCAATGAGCTTGGCGCGCCGGGCCTGTATGAAGGCATGGAACCGGTCACCCTGAACCGGGCAGGGCATCTCTCCATTGGCGGCACCGGTGATCCGGTGGATTGGCTGGTGGTGATGCGCCGCTTTGATCAAGCCGAACGCTTTGATCGCCTGCTCGAGCGCGGGGTGCTGGAACGCCATATCATGTGCGACGTGGCCGAGCGGGTCTGGGCCGTGCACCGCCATTCCCCCAAAGCGGCGGGGCCGGGCTGGCTCGGCAGCTTCAAAAACATTGTTGAAAACAACCAACAATCCTTTGCTGCGTTCAGCCCAACGCTGTTTTCCACACCCAGGATTTCATTTTATTTCAATGCGGTGTTCCAGAACATCTCCCAAATCAGCCTGCGCCTGGAAGAGCGCGGCTATGAGGGGTTTGTCGGACGCTGCCATGGGGATTTGCATCTCTCCAATATTGTCCAGTTCGAAGACAAACCGGCCCTGTTCGATGCCATGGCCTTTAATGATCTGTTCGCGGTGATCGACCGGCTTTATGACCTGTCCTTCTTGCTGATGGATCTGGATTTTCGCGGCGAGCGTCGTTTGGCCTCCATCGTCTTGAACCACTATATGGAATATTCCGGCGACACCGAGGGCATGGCCCTCCTGCCGCTCTATCTCTCGACCCGGGCCTCAGTCCGCGCCTTGGTCGCCGCCACGGCCGCCGGGGAGCAGAGCGATGACAGTCTGCGCCGGGAGCTGGAGGCCGAAGCCAAGCGCTATATGGAAGCGGCAGAAGACTACCTTCTGCCAGCCCCGCCGGGCGTGATCGCTGTGGGTGGCTTGTCCGGCAGCGGCAAGTCGCGCCTCGCCCGGGAGGTCGCACCCTATTTGGACGTGCCAGGAGCCTTGGTGTTGCGCACCGATGTGTTGCGCAAACGCCTGGTTGGTCAGGACCCCTATGATGGCCTGGGGCCGGAGGGCTACACGGCGGATATGTCGCGCAAGACCTATGAGCTGCTCTATGCCGAGGCCAAGCGGGCCTTGGATATTGGTCGCACCGTGGTCCTGGACGGTGTCTTCGCCAACCCGCTGGAACGTCAGGCTGCAGAGGACCTCGCCCGGCAAGAAGGGGTGCCCTTTACCGGTCTATGGGTCGAAGCGCCGGTGGATGTGGCCCAGGATCGGATCGCCACCCGGATCCGCAATCCCTCTGATGTCACCCGCGAGGTGCGGCAAAAGCAGGAAGGCTTTGATCTGGGGGAGATCACCTGGGTGCGGATTGACAGCTCCGGGCCGAAGGAAGACACGGTCTCCGCCGGTTTGGAGGCTTTGGCGGGCATGCGGACTGTTTAAGGCCCTGGCCCCGGTGATCCGCGTGCGGTTTCGCACGGATTGGTGTAATATACACAAAGCTGAAACAATCTGAGGGTCACCCATCATGCCCGGAATTCGGACGGTTATGGCCATCATGTCGGATGCCCAATCCGGCGAAGCCCCGTTGCGCGTGGCTCTGCAGGTCGCGCAATCCTTGGACTGTTTCCTGGAAGCCTATCACGTCCGGGCCGACCCCTCCCAAGCGGTGCCCTATGTGGGCGAGGCCATGGGCGGCTCCATGGTCGAAGACATGGTCAGCTCAGCCGATAAGGAAGCCCATGATCTGGCCAAGCAGACCCGGGCCTTGTTCGACGCCAAAGTGGCGGAAGCGGGCCTAAGCCAGGATCCGATTACCCCAGCCCCGGGGGCCACCGGAGCCCGCTGGGTCGAAGAGCCCGGGGTGGAATGCGATTCCGTTGCCTTGCGCGGGCGGGTGGCCGATCTGATCGTCATGGGACGCCCGGGCCAAAAGGGCGCGCCGCCCTCGCTGATGACCTTAAACGCTGCGCTGATGGAAAGCGGTCGCCCGGTGTTAGTTGCCCCGCCGCAACCGGTTGATGCCGTTGGATCCTCTATTGTCGTTGGCTGGAATGGCAGTGCTGAAGCCGCGCGGGCCATTGTTGATGCCATTCCCTTCATGGCCCAAGCCAAGCAGGTCACAATTTTGCTGGCCGAGGAAAGCGAAGCCACCAGCGAACCCACGGCCTTGATGGAGCATTTGGCCTGGCATGGCATCCAGGCCCAGACCCGGATCCTGGTCGCCCCGCCCGGGTCGCGGACCGGAGAAGCGCTGCTGAAGGCCGCCGAAGAAGTCTCCGCTGATTTGTTGGTGATGGGGGCCTATACCCATAGCCGGTTGCGGCAATTGATCCTAGGCGGCGTGACCCGCTATGTGCTGGAACGGGCGACCTTGCCGGTGCTGTTTGCCCATTGATATGGATCAGAAGCTTTGTGACAGACCGGCCCCGATTCGGGTTGTTTGTTGCGAAGGCGATTTTACTCCTGCGATAGAACGGCATTCCACGGGGGTGTGAGTTTTCGGTTTTTATCGCAACGCGGCATTTCACTCCTGTTTGTTTCAAAGGCATTACCGCACCTGCGTTTCGCAATTGCGCAATAAGTCGCTGATCAAAAACGCAATTTCCGCATTGCACCCACCAAAACCTCTAAGTGATAGAGCCGGGCTTTGTTACACTTTGTGACGACAGACAACCACCGGCGAGAACGAAGGTGGACATCTGTCAGGGAGGCAGACGCGGCATAAAGACCGCGCCGACCTGATCCTGACCACAGCCTGGGACCGCCGATCCGATCGCACCATCATCACATGGTGTCTCCCTCGGATCTCCTGATGTCGACCACCAAATCGACCTCGGCCATACCCAGAGATCTGGTCAGGAACGGACGAGCCTAGGTGGTGCCCGGTCCTCTCCAGGGCCTTGGGCACCACCTGAATCTCCGGCTCGACCGAAGAAGCGACACAGAGTGGAAGGCGCATCGGGGGCTGCACCAGGACCAATGGGAGGCTGACATGCTTGGAATGGACGACTGTATTGGGTTCTCCGGACTGGATGCGGAGCAGATTGACCAATTAAGTGCCAAACTCCACCGTCCGGCAGTGATCATCGCGGAATGGGCTGAAACCATCTCTGAACTGCCCGGTGGCGAAGAGCTGATTGAAGAGATCCTGCATCACCCGGGCACAGCCACAGAATCCGATCTCTGCCAGCGCTTCTTAGACCATCTCAGCGAGTCAAAATAACGATCCCTGCGCCGGATCAGCCCCGGGTTTTTCGGGGCTGGCCGAAGCGGGCGGGTCTGCCGCCCCATGACGCAGCGCGCCCGGATAGGGCACCAGAAGCTCTGCCAAATCCTCGGTTAAACCACGCCCGGCCATCCAGGCCGCTTCGGCGTCTTTTCCGTTGAGGACCACCGGCATCCGGCTGTGGATCCCAGCAATGGACGGGGCCGGGGAGCAGGTCAGGATGACAAACCGTCCGGCCTTCGCATCCACCAGAGCCGCCAGGGCAACCAAACCCGTCTCAGCCGAGATCCGCACCTTTGTTTTGCGGCCAGATGTTTTGGGCTCTGGGCTCTTCTCTGTCGGTGAGGCGGTGTAGTCCGTTGACCATTCATACCAGCCATCGACCGGCACCAACGCCCGATTGCCCAGCAAATGTCGGAAAGTCGGCTTGTCTGCCAAGGTCTCCGAGCGTGCATTGATGACCGGGCGTGCGGACCAGGACACCTGTAGTCCCCAGCGCAGGGCGTGGGCGCGCGATAGGGGATCAATGACTGGGGCGGCGTCCGTCGGGCGGACTTCCCGGGGCAACATGCCCAAACCGGGCAGGTCTGGCTTGCCGGAGGCAGCATCCATTGGAGGCACGGTCAGGCCGAAGCGTTCAATCAGCCAGTATGGCGGCGAGGAGAGGTCATAGCGGGCGCACATGGGGAGAATGTGGCCGTTGCCCGGTTTGCAGGCAAGGTCACAGTCTGATTTGCTTTTCTGCCTAGGCTTTAACGCCTCTGGACGGGGCGGGGATTTGGCGTCACAGTACGCCCCATGACTGATGCAAATGGGTCTTCCCTCCCTGCAGAGGCGAAGGCAACTCCGGAAAAGACTGTGATCATCACCGGTGCCAGCCAGGGCATTGGTCACGCCATTGCCAGCCGCTTTTTAACGGAGGGCTGGCGGATCATCACCTGCGCCCGTCGCGAGGTGCCGCCGGAATGTCGCCGGGACACGGCCTGGTCAGCTCATTTTCCCGTCGATCTGTCTGATCCGTCCGCCCTAGACGGCTTTGCCAAACAGGTTTTGGACCATCTGGACGGCAAGCCGCTGCATGCTTTGATCAACAATGCCGGGGTCTCGCCCAAGACCGCGTTTAAGGAACGCTTGGGCGTGCTCAATGGCGGCATTGACGAGTGGAAAAAGGTTTATGAGCTGAACTTTTTCGCGCCTTTGCGGTTGGCCCGCGCTTTCGCCGGACCGCTGGGCCGCGCCAAGGGCAGCATCATCAACATCACCTCCATTGCCGGGCATTATGTCCATCCTTTTGCTGGGTCGGCCTATTCCACCAGCAAGGCGGCGTTGTCCGGCCTGACCCGGGAAATGGCCGTGGAGTTCGCCCAGCTTGGCGTTCGGGTGAATGCGGTCGCCCCAGGGGAGATTTCAACCTCGATGATACAGCCCGAATATGAAGCTCTGATCCCCCGGATCCCTTTGGACCGCATGGGCTCCACCGCCGATGTGGCCGGGATTGTTTTCCAGCTGTGTTCCGATGATTTCACCTATGTGACCGGCAGCGAGGTTTTTGCCACCGGCGGGCAGCATTTGGTTTGACGGTGGTCAACGGACATCGCACCCCGCTGGATCTGCCGGACTGGGCCGAAAGCATTGGCGAAGATGGCCGGCCCGTCGCCTTGCTGGGCGGTGGGGGTCGGTTGGGCCTCGCCGTGGCCTCGCAACTGGCCCGGGCTGGCTTGCCGGTCCGGGTGGTGGAACATCGGGTGGAGCGGGCCGAACGGGCCATGAACCATTTGGTCGAGGAGGGGGCTCACGCGGTCACCGCGCTTTGTGCCGATTGGCGCGACCCGTCCTCGTTGGATTCCGCCCTAGGGGGCTCCCGCCTGGTGATATTGGCGGCGGGTCCAGAGGTCCCAGCACCCATGGTGGCCGCTGCCGCCCTGCGCTGCGGGGCCCACTACATGGATTGTCAGTTCTCTGATCTGAAAAAACTAAAAGGTCTGCAAGCCTTTACCGATCGGGCGCGGGAAAGCCATCTGTGCTTTATCACCGATTGCGGGATTCGCCCTGGCATGCCCGCGATCTTGCTGCGTCATGCGGCCGCGCAGCTAAAGGATGTCAGTCGGGCCGAGGTTTATCTGGCCATGGCCCTGGGCGCCGACCCGGGCATTGTCTCGCCGCGCATGATCAAAGACCATTTGGCCATTGCCCGGCGCGGCCTTGCTCTGTCCATGAGCGAGGGGCGGTGGGTGAAGCTCAATGCCCGCTATTACCCGGTCGCGGTATTCCCGGAACCCATTGGGCGGCGGGTGGCCTATCCGGTGTTCCTGGGCGAGTTACGCTCCCTGAAAGACTGGATGCCTACTTTGGATCGGGCCGGGTTTTACCTCTGCGGCTTTGGCAGTCTGGTGGATTACCTGGCCGTGCCGACAGCGGCGCTGCTCGATGGGCTGCGGCTCTCCAGCTTGGCCGATACGGTTCTGGCCAAGGCATTTGCCAGGAGCAATCGGGGGGGCAGTGCCATGGAACTGCGCATGGAGGTCGAAGGCATCAAGGATGGCTGGCCGGTGGCGCAGACTTTGGCGATCCGCCATGAAGACCCGATGGTGTTTTCCGCCGCCTGCGTGACCGCCTGCGTGGTCCAGCTGTTTGAAGCCGCCCAGCGCCAAGAGCGTTTCGGTCTCTGGCAACAGGGCCTATTTTTGGATCCGGCCCGCACTTTGGAATGGCTTGAGTGTTGCGATGTCACGGTGACAGAAGAATCCCAGCCGACCGGGGCCATGGCTCTTCCCGGCGAGTGACAAATCTTCTTGTTTGAGAAGCGCTTAGAGGGCGGCGCTGAGGCGGTCTGTGAGATCAGACAGCCAAGCCCGGCGTTGCTCCGTCAAAGCAATTTCCGTCTGCAGCCACTGATCTAAGAACCCGGACTCCCCTTGGCTGGCGGTGCGCAAATCGCACAGCCGGGCCAGCTCGGTCTCGCACACATCCAACAACAAATCGGCTTGTTCGGCTTGGGCGCGGGCGGGGAGCATATGCAAGAAACGGAACTTCAGGGCAGTGACCAGCCGGGATAAATCGGAGGCCGCACGCATATTGGCCGTTAGCAGGGTTTGCAGTTCCTGTTGGCCGGCTTCGGACAAGCGCAGCAGGGCGTTGTCTTCCATGCCCTCACCATCCAGAGCCTCAACCAAACCCTCATGGCGCAGCAATTCTATGGAACTGCCCAACAGATCCAGGGAGGGGCCGCTGATCCGCGTGATGAAATGGCGCACGCCACCTGCCAGATCGCTGTAGCGCAGCGGCCCTTCGGCGACCAGCCCAAGGGCACAGAGCCTTACGGCTTCACGCGGGGTCAATGTGTTGTCAGCAAACATGGTCGGGGCGTTCCCTGAAAACGGCTCTTCATTAGATAAGATAAGGAAAAAAGCGCGCCCCGTCCAGGGTGCGCGCTTTGGGCAGTGCACATACAACTTTTTAGGAGTGAGTCGTTGGCGCTTGGCACGCTTTAAGGGGAGACTTGATCCCGCTGTTTCTGGAAATCTTCCGGCTCCAGCGGGCGGACCATATCGGTGATCGACATCAAGCCGGTCGCCCCTTGCGGATAGAGGGTCGAGAACGCCCGCACCAAGCGACGCTTTTCGCTTAAACCCGGGTCACCCTCGGGATCTTCCAGGATCTCGACCAAAATGGAGGTCTGGCCCAAGCGGGCCAGGGCGTGATCGCCTTTGCGCAGACGACGCTGCCAGGGCCGAGGCGGAGAGTGGCGGCGCCACAAAGCATCCCACAGATCCGTCGCGGGATCGTCCTGCATGGGACGGCGGCCCTTTAACGGCTGAGCAGTGCGCAGAGTCATGCCGAAAACTCCCATAAAGGATGTATGACGCCCATCCACATAGCCAAAGAAGAGAGAAATCTTGCAGAACAATGACAGTCGGTTTTGACTCTGTCCAGAAATACTGGTGGGAAAACTGTTTATTTTGAAGGCCTTACGCACAGTGTGCGTCTTTTGCTGCACTGCGCGATATCTTATCCTGGGTTTTGCGCTTTTGGGGAGAACGCCCCTAAAAACAAAAAGGCCGACTCCAGAGGTCTGGAGTCGGCGGATGAGAGTCGCCCTGGAGTGTTCGCTTCCAGGTTATGCGGCGCGCTTGGAAATGTTCAGCGAATGCCAGACATCGACCAGGGATCGCACCAGATGATCCATGCGCTGATCGTCATGGAGTGGGGTCGGGGTGATGCGCAGTCGTTCGGTCCCGCGCGGCACGGTCGGGAAGTTGATCGGCTGGACGTAAATCCCATGCCGGGTCAGCAACAGGTCCGAGGCCGCCTTGCACTGGGCCGGATCGCCAACCAAAACCGGGACGATATGGGAGACGGAGTCCATCACCGGCAGGCCAGCCTCGCGCAAACGGCGTTTGGCGGTGGCGGCGCGTTCCTGATGTCGCTCCCGGATTTCCGGATGGGCTTGCAGCCATTGCACACTGGCCAGGGCACCTGCGGCCACGGACGGCGGCAGGCTGGTGGTGAAAATGAAGCCAGCCCCATAGCTGCGGACAAAATCGACCAAATTGGCGGAGGCACAGATATAGCCGCCAATCACGCCGATTGCCTTGCCCATGGTGGCTTGGATGATGGTGATGCGATCACGCTGGCCATCCCGTTCGGCCACGCCGGACCCGGTGGCCCCATACATGCCCACCGCATGGACCTCGTCCAAGAAGGTCATGGCGTTGTATTGCTCGGCCAGATCGCAGATTTCCTTGATCGGAGCGATATCCCCATCCATGGAGTAGACGCTCTCAAAGGCGATCAGCTTGGGGTGGTCCTTGGGATATTCTTTCAGGATCCGTTCCAGATCCGCCAGATCATTATGCTGGAAGATCCGCTTCGGTGCCCGGGAATGGCGGATGCCCTCAATCATGGAATTGTGGTTTTCGGAATCGGAGATGATCACCAGATCCGGGATTTGGGCGCCCAAGGTCATCAAGGTGGTCAGATTGGCCACATAGCCCGAGGTGAACAGCAGCGCGGCTTCCTTGTTGTTCCAACGCGCCAGTTCCTGCTCCAGCATCACGTGATAATGGTTGGTGCCGCTGATGTTCCGGGTGCCCCCGGCTCCGGCCCCGGTCTTGTGAATCGCCTCGGTCATGGCGACGATCACGCTGGGATTATGGCCCATGCCCAAATAGTCGTTGGAACACCAGATCACGACCTCATGGACTGCACCGTCGCGATAATTGCGGGCGACGGGGAAGGTTCCGACTTGGCGTTCCAAATCGGCAAACACCCGATAGCGCCCTTCGGTCCTCAGATCCCCAAGCTTCTCGGCAAAAAAAGCGTCGTAATCCATCGTTCCGCAACTCCCCTCACGCGATCATAGACAGTGGGTCTTTTTGTCAGCCCCTCGAACCGGTGTCGCGCCGCTTTGGTTTCAACCGAATCCCACGCCGCTTCAGCGCAGCCCCCACAATGCAATCACTTAAACATTGTAAGGTTAAGCTGCAAGGAATTCCTTATCCTCGCCAAGATTGTTAAGGGCACGGGTAAACCGAGCCACAATCTCCTCTGCATCCTGTTGTGTCAGGATCAAGGAGGGCGAGAACGCGATGGAATCCCCCAGATTCCGCAGGATTAAGCCCTCCTGCTGGGCCAAGGCGGTGAGTTTGCCGCCGATCCGACCGACGGGGTCGAAGGGCGCTTTGGTCGTCCGGTCCTGGACCAGTTCAACGGCGGCGATCAATCCCACTCCCCGGATTTCGCCAACCAATGGATGGTCTTTGAGGGCGGCCAAACCTTGTTGCAACACAGGTGCAATCTCACCTACATGACCGACAATATCCAATTCCTGATAAATATCCAAGGTTTCCAATGCGATAGTTGCGGCCACGGGATGTCCGGAATACGTGTAGCCATGGCCGAAACTGCCCAGCCGTCCGGTCTCCGTTTTCACGTCCTGATACAGTTCATCGCTCACCAACAGGGCCGACAAGGGAATAAAACCACCGGTTAAGGCCTTGGCACAGCTGAGAATATCAGGCTGCAGGTTATAGGTTTGACAGCCCCACATCGATCCGGTGCGGCCAAAGCCACAGATCACCTCATCAGCAACAAACAACACGTCATAGCGCTTAAGAACTTCTTGGATGGCCTGGAAATACCCCTTGGGCGGCGTGATCACCCCGCCAGCCCCCATCACCGGTTCAGCAAAAAAGGCCGCAACGGTCTCTGGACCCTCTCGCAGGATCAGATCTTCCAGCTCTTGGGCCATGCGGGCGGAAAACGCCTCTTCGCTCTCGCCCTCCTGGCCGAAGCGATAATAATGCGGGCAGCTGACATGCAGCACGCCCGGCAGCGGCAGGTCGAAGGAGGCGTGGTTCAGCGGCAAGCCGGTCAAGCTGGCCGACATCATGGTGACGCCGTGATAGCCCTTGGTCCGGGCGATGATTTTCTTTTTCCCCGGTCGACCCCGGGCATTGTTCAAAAACCGGATCAGCTTGACCGCCGTGTCATTGGCCTCGCTGCCTGAATTGCAAAAGAACACTTTGCCCGCCGGGAAGGGGGCAATGTCGATTAGGCGCTCCGCCAGTTTGATCGCCGGTTCATGGCTCTTATGGCTGAACAGGTGGTAGAAGCCCAATTGCTCCATCTGCCGGGCGGCAGCGGCGGCCAAACGCGGCTGGGAAAACCCCAGCGAGGCGCACCAGAGGCCAGCCATGGAATCAATATATTCGCGTCCCTGATCATCGGTCACGCGAATGCCCGAGCCGGAGGTTATGACCAATGGCCCGTCCTGCTCATGGCGGACAGCATTGGTATAGGGGTGCAGGATACCGGCGATATCCCGCGCACCAAGGGGGAGGCTGTTCATGGCGGAGCCCTTGCTCGATCTATGGACCGGATCAGTTAAATCCGCTTCCGGGACGGCTGGCAAGAGCTTCGTCTTCCACCGGTGCAGGCCTGCGCGCTGGGATCTCCTGGTGATGTCCCCAAGGCCGGGCGGTGCGTTGGGCCAGATCCAATAGCAGGACACGATGCTGGGCTGACACGGCGGTCAGCAAGCGGTTGCCGGGCAGGGCGAGCAAGCCCGAGACCTCGCCATGGTGCAAAACCGTGTTCCAGGGCGCATCCAGACCCGTCAGCGTCTGCGCCTTTGCGGACCAATGGCACAGCCGGTGGTTATAGCGGTCCGCCACCCAAACGCCATCGCCATCTGCGGCCAGACACAGACCTTGGGGGAATTGCATTTTCGCCTCGGCAGCGCTGCCATCGGCACAACCAAAGCCGAACAGGCCTGTTCCGATCAATGTTTTCACCCCATAGGGCCGAGCCAGCTCCATGCGGCGCAGGGAGGAGCTTTCCGCATCTGTGAAATAAAGGCAGGCCTCTGAAGGGGAGAGGGCAAGGCCCGAGGGTTGAGCCAGCAGGGCTTCGTCCCCGGGGCCATCTTCCATGGCCTCAATGCCACTGCCCGCCAAGGGCAAAACCCGATCCCGGGCCATGTCATAGGCCAGGATCTGATGGGTGCCCGCATTGGCGATCAGCAGGCGATCCCCCCAAGGTCCGGCCAGATCCCAGGGCGAGGCCAGCCGGGTGTCTTCCACCGGTTGCGGCAGCAGCAGTGGCAGGCCCCGGACCCGGTCGCCAATCACCGTATCGACTCGGTCCTGGCGCAAATCGATCCGGCGCAGGGCATGATTGCCGGTATCGGCCACCCACAAGGCCTCCGGCGTGCTCACCACCGAGCGGGGGCGGCGGAATTGTGCTTGTTCCGAAGGCCCATCTCGGAACCCCGGGCCACAGAGACCGCCATAGCGCGCCAGCAACGCCCCCTCGCGGTCAAAAACCAGGATCCGGTCATGGCCGGTGTCTGCGACGACAATGGACCCTGGCCACGGTCCCGGCTTCAGCGCTTGCGGGGCGCGGAACATATCCGCATTGGTATCAGACGTTTCGGTGACTTTGTCTTCTGGTGTGTGGCAGGGACTGGGACCCAGATCCGGCGGTGGCTCTGCCGTCGATCCCGCTGCGGCGTCGCTGCCATGGGATTGGAGCGGTTGCGGGGTTGAGGGCATTTCTTTCAGGGCGACCGATTGCCGGATCATGCCCTCCAAGCCCTGGGCCAGCCGCTCCGGGTCCGGCTCGCCGCGCAGGGTTCCGGCGATGCGGCCATTGGGGCCGATCAGCACCAAGCTCGGCCAGGCTTTAATGGTGTAGAGCTCCCAGAGCACGCCTTCCGGATCATGGACCACCGGATGGGTGATGCCCAAATCCTGCAGCGCATAGGGCAAGCCAGCCCCATGGCGTTCCCAGTCATATTTCGGGCTGTGGATGCCGATGATGGTCAAGCGATCCCCATGGCGGGATTTGACCAGGCTCAGGGCTGCTTGGGTGTGGCGGCAATTGATGCAGCAGGGTGTGAAGAAATCCAACAGCACGATCCGCCCCATCAGGTCCTGCAACCGCAACGGGGCTTGTCCACCAACCCATGTAAGGCTGGGGTGGTCCAGTTCGGGTGCGCGGATCAAACCGAACATAACCGGATCCTTCGAGCCATTTTTTCGGGGTTTTGCCGGTTTGGCGGTCCCCTATTTGTGCGGTCCTGAACGGAGGGCTTTTTGGATCGGATGGACCCCCCTGAACTGGCCACATCGCTGTTGGATGTCACATGTGGTGGTGCGCGTCGCCTTGTTCCAGAAAGCAATGGTTGGGGAAATTTTCGCCCCCGCAACTATTGAGCCGAGTGCTGTGCAGCATTGGGCTGGCCACCCCCTGATATGCAGGGAATTCAAGGCTCCAATGTGGGGAAAACTGTTTGTTTTCAAGGGGTGAGCGCGGTACAACTATAGGCGTGATCCGTGCTCGAAAAGATCAAAAAAAGCGCGCCCACCGGCAGGCAGGTTCGGCTTATCCGGAGGACCGATGGCTTAAAGAAACCCCCAATGGGATAGGAGCGGTTCAATGTCCTACAAGAATTTCCTGGTGCATGTGGATGACCGGCCCCGCTGCAAAACGCGGCTGGAAATGGCCGCCGGTTTGGCCGAAAGCTTCGGTGCGTCTTTGACTGGATTGGGGATCCGCTATCTGCCGCGCATCCCGCAATATGTCAGCGCCCAGATCGGTCCGGCGCTGGAGGAAACCCAGAAAAAAATGCTCGCCGAAGCGACCGAGCGGGAGAAGGCGGTCTTTGATGAAGTGGTCGAACACTTCAACATCGGCCATGAATTTCGCGTCACCCAAGGCGATCTGATCGAAAGCTTTTGCCAGCACGCCCGCTACACCGACGTTGTCGTAGTCGGGCAACGCGACGACTCCGAAGATTTCGGCGATGGCGAAGGCGGCATTGTCGACCATCTGATCTTGGATGTGGGACGCCCGGTTTTGGTCGTGCCCTATTCCGGCACCTTCCAAGGCATCGGCAAGCGCGTCTTGGTGGCTTGGAATGGCTCCCGAGAAGCCACCCGGGCGGTCAATGACGCCCTACCGTTTCTGGAGCGGGCGGAGAAGGTTGAGGTCGTGGTGATCAACCCGACCATTGGCCGCTATGGCCATGGCGATGTGCCTGGGGCCGATATTTGCCAACACCTCGCCCGCCATGGCGTCAATGCGGAAGCCCATGCCATCCATGCCGATCGGATGGATCCGGGCAGTGTGCTGCTGTCTCGGGCTGCGGATGTGGATGCGGATCTGATCGTCATGGGGGCCTATGGCCGCTCCCGCCTCAGGGAGCTGGTGCTTGGCGGGGCCACCCGGCATCTGGTCAAGCATATGACCGTCCCGGTCCTGATGAGCCATTAGCAGAAGGTCAGGACACTAGAAGT
>JBMYTN010000041.1:0-37517 GCA_049604415.1 Rhodospirillaceae bacterium
GGCGGGAATGTCGCCGCAAATTCAACTCTAGCATGGCCGCGTGGGGCGGGGCCATGGAACTACGCCTCCGCCGTGAAGAATGCACTGTGCACTCTAGCATGGCCGCGTGGGGCGGGGCCATGGAACCCAAAACATCGCCATAGGCTTGGAAAACACACTCTAGCATGGCCGCGTGGGGCGGGGCCATGGAACTTGGCTCGCTCTATGGAAGCCAAGAGATTTACTCTAGCATGGCCGCGTGGGGCGGGGCCATGGAACCCTCTCCTGGACCGATGGGAAACGGTCTCAGGCAAGGGAGCGGCGGACGTCCAAAATCTCGTTTGCGAGCGCAGGACCAAGACGGCCAACCAAGGCTTCAATAGCTCGTGCAGTCGGGCAAAAACTATTCACCCATCAACCCCATACTTCTTGTTTCTGTTCATAAAGCTCCAGATCCTTGAAAAAATTACCGCTCGATTTGAAGTAACGGCCTGCTTTTATATCCTGATAACCGGCCTGAATATCTTCGCGTAACGCGGAAATATCATCGCCGACAGCCATGTCACGCCGAATTAATGCGCGTAAGTATTCGTCAGCTGTTTGATAGAGCCCGGTTTCACCCACCATTTTTTCAACATGACGAGCAAGAGGCTCGCTTAACTATGTTGTTATGCGGTGAATACTCATGACGCTCGATCCTTTTGAAATCAAAGGCTTCACAGGTTAACACTCTATCATGACCGCGTGGGGCCATGGCTCTATTGATGCACCAGATCCAAGCGTTTTTCGATCCGGTCGAGCCGATCTTCCATGCGGTCAATGCGGCGCGAGAGGGAGGCTTGACCCTCCTCAAGTGCTCCAGTGCGCTGTTTCAATTCGCGAATGTCGTCGATGACCCGATCAATCTTTTCATCGATCCGGCGCAAATAGCGCAATGTGAGGTTCTCAGGGTCTTCGGTCATTGCAGGGCCTTTTTTAGGCTAACGAAGTCAGAAGGCCAGTTTGGCTCCTCCCCTGAAGGATTCCGAGCCAAAAGAGGTGCCTTTCTTATTCGAGCACTACTCTATCATGACCGCGTCAGGTGCAAATACCCCGGAAATCAGCGTTCGATCCCCGGGATGGCACGGCATCCGGCCTCCAGGGCGGCGATAAAGGCGGACAGGCGGCGCGGTTGTTGGCGGGCGGGCAGATAGGCCAGGGTGATGTTCAAGGTCTTGGCCCGCCAATCCGGCAACAGATCCACCAAACTGCCAGCCGCCAGATCCTCGGCAACAAACCAGCGTGGCAGGATCGCCGCCCCAAGGCCGCTTAGGACCGCCCGCTTCAGCGAGAAAATATTGTTGGTCGATAAGGTCGGGGAGACCGCCCATTCCATCCGCGCCCCCTCCGGTCCGAACAAGCCGATTTTGCTGCCCTCAAACGGTGTCAGCGTGACGAAGGGCAGGTGCTGGACGTCCTCGGGTTGGGCTTGTTGTCGGTTTTGCGCTGTCTGGCAGCGCCCGGCGAGGGCCGGGGAGGCCACCAGCAGCCGCTCGACCCGACCCAAATGCCGGACAATCAGGCTCTCATCGGGGATCGGGCCGATTTTGATCCAACAATCACAGCCGATTTCCGCAAAGCGGATCGGCTCATCCTCCAAACGCCAGTGGATCGAGACCTCGGGATGGGTGGCCTGAAACCCCACAGCGATGTCGGCGAGATGCATCTGGCCCAGCGCGACCGGGGCGACCACCCGCAGCGGTCCTTTCAGGGTCTGGGCGTCTGCCGCATGGCGCTCCTCCAGGGCCTCCCAGCGGCCAATCAGGGCGCGGGCATCGGCCAAGACCTCCAAGCCGGCTTCGGTCAGGGCGAGGGAATGGGTGGTCCGACGGATCAACTGCACCGCCAAGCGGTCTTCCAGCGCCGCCAATTGGCGGCTGGCGGAGCCTTGGGACAAGCCCAGATCCCGTGCGGCGGCGCTGATGCTGCCCCGCTCGGCAATGCGGACAAAGGTTTCCAGCAGGGCAAGGCGATCTAAGGGTTTGCTCATGCGTAATACAAATAACAGAAAGCCCTCTAAGCCGTCTACAGAATGTCCGGTTCATAGGTCACTTTGCTAAGCATCACCCATGCTTTGGAGCTTAAAGATGACTGAGAACAGCTATGCCATCGCCAATGGTCTTGTTGTGAACCGCCTGGGCTATGGCGCCATGCGCCTGACTGGACAGCCGGGCAATTTTGGTCCCTATCCCCAGTGGCAGGATGGGCTGGCCCTGGTCCGTCGGGCCGCCGATTTGGGCGTGACCTTTTTTGACAGCGCCTGGGCCTATGGGCCGGGTCACGTGGATCGTCTGCTCGGGGAAGCCCTGGAGGGGCGCGATGTGGTGATCGCCACCAAAGGCGGGGTCGATAAGCCGGAGCCCGGCAAAATTATCGTCGATGGCCGCCGCGATGCGCTGATGCGCCAAATCGATCAGAGCTTGGCTCATCTGCGCCGGGACCGGATCGACCTGTTCCAACTGCATCGGGTCGATCCACAAACCCCGATTGAGATCTCCCTGGAGGCGCTGGCGGAGGCCCAAGCCGATGGCCGTATCGGGCATATCGGCTTGTCCAATGTGACGAAGGCGCAATTGGATCGGGCCCTGGCGGTGGCCCCCATTGCCAGCGTGCAGAACCGTTTCAATCAGGCCGAAGGCGATGGGGACGGGTTGGTTGATTACACGGCGGCCAAGGGCATCGCATTTATCCCTTACGGACCGCTGGGGGCTCACCCCATGCGCCCCGGTGCGACCCTGGACCCCCAAACGGCCATTGCCTGGCTGTTGGCCCGCTCGCCCAATATCGTGGTGATTCCCGGCACGACCTCGATGGCGCATCTGGAGCAAAACTGGGCAGCTTGGGAGCTGGTTTAAGCCCGCATGCCCTGCTCACACGTTGGTGGGAGGATCGGCGCTGGCGGCGACGGACATGGCGAGGTCGGTGAGCATCTCTGCCAGCTCCGCTGTTGGCAGGGGCACCGCAGAGGCGGTCACCGAATAGCCTTCGAAAAACGGCAGCAGGAGGCTGGCCAGCCGGTCGCGACGGGTCTGGTCAGCGTCATCGCCGAGCACAAACCCCGAAATCAACGCCGCAAAGCTGCGGTAATAGGCGGCCATATGGTCCCGGATCGCAGCATTGCGCGACGAGATCGCCCAAAGTTCGCGGAAAATCCGGCACATATCGGACAGTCCATCACCATGCTGCAGTCCCGTTAGGATCAACAGGTGACAGCGCGCGCGGGGCGTCGCGCCGGGGCTGTCTTCGGTCAGCTGGATGATCTGCTGGGTGCAGGCCGCGAAATACTGGCTGGCCATCGCTTTGAGCACATCGTCTTGGGACTTGAAATAATATTGCAGGTTGCTGAGCCGCATGCCCGCCCGCTCGGCCAATTTGCGCATGCTCAGCCCCGCATGGCCGGTTTCTTTCAACAGATCCAAGGCGCACTCCAGGATCAGTTGCTCCTTTTGGGATCTCTCCGTTGCTCCGCCCGCCATCATCACCCTTCTGGATCCGTTACAGCGCCCCAGAATAGAGGCTTGACGACCTAGGTCAAGTGACCTACTAAATTAGGTCAAACGACCTAATTCAAGAAAGAGCGCAGCATGATCGAGACCCTTCGCACGCCAGATGACCGTTTCCAGGATTTGCCCGGCTTTGCGTTCACCCCCCACTATGTCGATGCGGTGCCTGGATATGAGGGCCTGAGGGGCCACTATTTGGATGAAGGCGATCCGAACGCGCAGGAGGTGTTCCTTTGCCTGCATGGCGAGCCGAGCTGGTGCTACCTCTATCGGAAAATGATCCCGGTCTTTACCGCCGCTGGGGTTCGGGTCATCGCGCCGGACTGGTTGGGCTTTGGGCGGTCTGACAAGCCCGTCGATGACGGGGTTTATTCATTTGATTTCCATCGTGAATATATGCTGGGTCTCATTCGCCATCTCGACCTGAAGAACATCACTTTGGTCTGCCAGGACTGGGGAGGGGTGCTGGGCCTGACCCTGCCCATGGAGATGCCCGAGCGCTTTAAGCGGCTCTTGATCATGAACACCGGTCTGATGGCCGGTCCGGTGAACAGCCCGGCCTTTGAGGAATGGAAGGCCGATATTGTCTCCAACCCCGATGTTCCGGTGGCCTATGTGATGCAGAAGAACGAGCCGATCATCAATGATGCCGAGGCCGCCGCCTATGTCGCCCCTTTCCCGGACCAGACTTATAAGGCCGGGGTCCGCATGTTCCCCAAACTGATCGCCAAAACGATGGATGCGCCCGGGGTGGCGACGTCCCAGCGGGCGGCCCAATTCTGGTCGGAAGCGTGGCAGGGCGAAAGTTTCATGGCCATTGGCATGACGGATAAGATGCTGGGGCCGGAAGTGATGCATTACATGCGCACCATAATCCAGGGCTGCCCGGAGCCGCTTGAGATCGCCCAAGGCGGCCATTTTGTTCAAGAGTCCGGGGGTCCGCTGATCGCTGAACGGGCCCTCGCCCATTTCGGCCTCACCGGGTGAAACGGGGGTCCCGATTTCTAAATCGATGACGGCTGCGGGCAAGAACGCCTGCGGGCCCCTGGCCCTAGCCCTGGTGCACAATAAGCGAGTATCAATCGTTTAAATCGTCCCGCCGCTCCGGTAAGCTCCCTGCTGAGCATTTGATTTTTCTTCCGGATTGGAATTGCGCAGACCGTCATGGATGATGTGCTTGGTTTCACACATCGCGACTTCCACCAGCTTGATCACACGCACCTCTACTGGGTGCTGACGGCTCTTGGTTTTTTGGTTGGGTATTTTAAAAGTAAAACATTCCAGAGTATTGGGAGGGTGAATTATTTTATATATTTGTCTTTCTTATTTCTTTGGGGGTTTCTTGCTTTTTTTGCTTACGGGTATGCGCTGTATAGCGGGGGCAGCGATAACATCAGTATTTTTCTCGCAATAATGCTGGTCTCAGCTTTTTTCATTGGCTATGTAGGCGCCATCGTCGGAAGAATGCGGTTTATTGACGCTTTCGGAAGACCGGAATGGTCGATTGTTCTGCTAATTCCGCTTGCTCAATGTGTCATGTTGTTTGTGCCTCGGAAGAAAAACTTAAAAATACCAAGAATACATCAATCGATCTTTTCTCAAGGGCTCGGTGGCATCTTCATCGGGTCCATAGCGTTTGCAACCCCACTGGCTATAGTCTTTGTCGAGAGCATGGTGGAAGACTATGAGAACAGCTCCCCCAATGACCGAAGCGGAGCCTCTGAGGCACGATCCTCCGCACCTGATCTCCCAACCATCGATCTTCCAACTGTCTTATCTCGCATGGCGCAAGGGACCATAACGCTCCCTCTGTTTGATCAAACAGCTAGGCTGGAGTCCACCTCAGCGACCGGCACGACACTAACCTATCGCTACACGCTCAAAGGGTCGGGTGATCCGGACCCCAGTGGCTTTGCCGCGCAAACCGTTCGGACTCTTTGCGCGGACGAGCATGTTGAGAAACTGGCCGAAATGGGTGCAGTTTTTGTGCATGACTATCGCACGCCTGACGGGCAATCCTATGCGACTGCTGTTGTCAGTGCGACGACCTGTGAATCCAACAAATGACGTGGATCTCTGGAGACCTGCCTGATCAAATTGAGTCATTCTGACGGAGTGCATTTTCAGCCGAAGTGGGGCCGGTTCGGCGATTCGAAAATACTCCAGATCTGACAGCTGTTCTTCTGTGAGGGGCAGTACACACTTTAAATTGAAAGGGAGATCGGCGTGCTTGACCTGATTGGTATCTTCCCGTTATTCCCCTTCAGTAGTCTGCCTCTTCTTCTGATTTACAGTTTTTGGGTGATCGGATTTTTCTTTGCTGTCCGAAAGAGGTCGGTCTCTAAGAGCATTGGAAGAGTCCAATTTCTTGTTTCTCTATCTTTTTTATTTATAAGTGTCGCCTTGATTCGCTTCTTATTCTTTTTGTTTGCGATGCGTATGTATATCGCCTCCCCGATATTCATTATGAGTGTGCTCGGCGGGCTATATTTTGCCTATGGATATTATCTGTCTATTATTGCTAGAAGGAGATTTTTGGACGCCTTTGGATCCACAAAATGGGCCTTTCTCATTTTAATACCCTTTTCTGAAGTGGTTATGGTTTTGGTCGCTCGAAAGCCAGAGTCAAAAATTCCGAGACTTCGGCCATCATCTTTTGAACAGTGGTTTCTTGGTGTTGTGATCGGCATTACGCTTGTCGCAACAATTGTAGGCCTTCAATATATCGATTTGCCAGGATTTAGGGGAGAGAGTTCACTGTTAAACCCATAGACAGTCTTTTCTATTTGGGGCGTTGTGCGCCTGAATACTGTGTGTAACCCAATCAATGGGGTTGGGGCGGGTTTTGTGTGGAAAGAGGGCAAAGATCAGCAAAGCCCTCAAGTCTGTCCCAAACCCGCCAACCAGGCCTGAGCGGCGTCGCGGTTGTCCACCAGGGGTCCGGGTGGGGACTCCGGGCGGCTCAATAAGATCACCGGCAGGCCCAGATCCCGGGCTGCGGCGATCTTGCCATAGGCCCCCATGCCGCCCGCATTCTTTGCATAAACCGCTTTGGCACCAATGCGACCCAACAGGGCCCGGTCGCCGATCTGGGTATAGGGCGGCTTGGCGACGATGACCTCGCAGCCGCGTGGTGCAGCACCATTGCTCAGAACCCGGGCAAAGCATTGGGTTTCCGGCAGTTGCAGGGCGAGGGTTTCCGATTCCCGAGGACCGGCGGCCAGAAACATCGCCGACAGCTTGGCCGCCCGGACCCAGCTTGCGGCCTCGGCGGCGTCCCGGACCGTGATCCAACGGTCACCCTTTTCCGGCATCCAGGCCGGGCGGACAAAGCGCAGCCGGGGCAGACCCCGGGCGGCGCAGATCTCGGCGGCGGTTTGTGGCATCACCGCTGCATAGGGATGGGTCGCATCAATCACCACGCCAATGCCCTGTTCTGCCAGGAAGCGGCTGAAGCCCTGCGGCCCGCCAAAACCGCCCGACCGGGTCAGGCGCGGCACCGGCCCAGTGGTCTCGGCGACCCCGGCCAGGGAGTACCAGACCGGGCCGGGGCGGCGGGCCTCCAGGGTCAGGGCCAGCGCCCGGGCCTCTGGCGTGCCCCCCAGGATCAGGATTGGGCGGCGATTAGGCGGCATGGGCCAGGATCTTTCCAGCCCGGTCGAAAATCGCCACGCTGATTTGGGTTTGCGACGGTCCGTCCGCAGGGGTGACCCGCTTGCGGGCCACATTGAGCGCTTCGGTGGCGATCACGGCGGGCAGGTCGATCCGGCAGCGCTTGGCTTGCTCCAAAACCGTGCCGGTGGCCGAGGCCTGCTTGGCCAGCGCAATGGCGGTGTCATCGGCCCCTGCGGCCTCCAAGCGGGCGGCGAGACGGGTGAAATCGACCGCTGAGCGCCGGGAATGCAGGTCCATATGGCCATCAGCCAGTTTGCTGATCTTGGCAAAGCCCCCGGCGATGGTGAAGTGCGGCACCGGGTTGCGGCGCAAATAGGTTAGCACCGCCCCGGCAAAATCCCCCATATCGACAATGGCCGGGTCCGGCAGGTCATGGAGGGCGCGTATGGCGGCCTCCGAGGTTCGCCCGGTCGCCCCGGCCAGATGCGGCAGGGCCAGGGCCCGGGCCACGTCAATGCCGCGATGGATGGAATGGATCCAGGCCGAGCAGGAAAACGGCTCCACAATCCCGGTGGTGCCCAGGATCGACA
Source organism: Rhodospirillaceae bacterium (assembly GCA_049604415.1). GTDB lineage: Bacteria > Pseudomonadota > Alphaproteobacteria > Rhodospirillales > Rhodospirillaceae > JBMYTN01. The sequence goes on from JBMYTN010000041.1 coordinate 7,727, forward strand.
ACCCGCCGAGGATCCCGAGCCGCCCGTTTAGGGTCTTTTCCGCCAGAGCCTCCCCACCGGGGATCGAAACCGTGATTTCCAGATCCGGGGCCGGGCGGGAGCCATCGGCCAGCAGCAGATTGTCTTCAATGATCGCCCGAGGCTTTGGATTGATCGCCGGTTGCCCGGGCTCCAGGGCCAGGCCGGGGCGGGTGACCGTGCCCACGCCCTCCCCCGCCCGCCAGTGCAGGCCGGAACCGGGGCTTAAGGACCGGACGCAGGCCCGGATCTCCGCGCCATGGGTCACATCCGGATCATCACCGGCATCTTTGATGATCCCGGCCTCGGCGCTGCCGGTCTCCGGGTCCCAAATGGCGCGGGAGAGGGCAAAGCTTGGCTGCTCCCCCCGGGGCAGGCGCACCGAGATCTGGTCCGGGAACCGCCCGCCATTATGCAAAGCGATCAGGGCCGCCCGCGCCGCTGCCGCCGCACAACAGCCCGTGGTCCAGCCCCGGCGCAAGGGACCGTCTGGCTTGGGGGGGAGATCATCTGAGTCTGGCGTGGAAGCAGCGTCTTGGGTCATTCGAGCTTTTTTGATTTCACGATTTTCTTCGAAAGTCTTCGCCAGGAGCGGCTTGGGGGGCGGGCCTTGGAGTCCGGGCGCAGACGCGGCCAAGGTCAGAGCGCGCCCTCTCTGTCGCGCCCTTTTCGTTAGGTAAGCCGCTTCATCCGCAGGGAAAAGACCAAACCGACCTGTGGAGAGGCTGGAAAAGCGCGAAATCTTAGAGTAGCGTCCGGCTTATGAGACATCGTCCAGATCCTGCGAAGGGTGGTCCGTCCTGGCCACGCCCCACCTTCAGCCTGCCCGTGCCGGAACCGGGCTGGGTCTGGCTCGTCGGTGCCGGGCCCGGAGACCCGGGGCTGATCACCTTGCTCGGGGCCAAAGCGCTGGAGCAGGCCGATGTGGTGATCCATGACGCCCTGGTCGACCCGCATCTGCTGTCGCTGGCCAATCCAGAGGCGGAGATCATCTTTGCGGGCAAGCGCGGCGGCAGGCCCTCGCCCAGCCAGCCCGATATTTCCAACCGCTTGGTGGCGGAGGCCCGCCTGGGCCGCCGGGTGGTGCGCCTGAAGGGCGGCGATCCGTTTGTGTTTGGCCGGGGTGCAGAAGAAGCCCAGGTTCTGGCCCGGGAAGGCATCCCGTTTCGCATTGTCCCGGGCATTACTGCCGGGGTTGGCGGTCTGGCCTATGCCGGGATCCCGGCCACGGCGCGGGAGGTCAATGCGGCGGTGACCTTTGTGACCGGCCATGCGGCGTCGGGCGATGTGCCTGACACCCTGGATTGGCAGGCCTTGGCGCGCAATCCGGTGCTGGTGTTCTACATGGCGCTGAAGCATCTGCCGGTGATCACCGAGAAACTGGTCCAGGGCGGAGCGGAACCGAACCGCCCGGCGGCCTTTGTTGCCGATGGCTCTTTGCCGACCCAACGGGTGATCAAGACGACGATTGTCAATGCGGTGAAGGACCGGGACCGGCATGCTGTGAAGGCTCCGGCCCTGTTTGTGGTCGGCTCGGTGGTGGGTCTGTCCGACCGCCTGTCCTGGTTTCTGCCGGAGCAGGCCACGGGCGACGGCGCGCTGCCCGGGAAAATCCTCGCCAACGGATCAAACCGATGAACGAAGCCACCTTCGCCGTTGCCTTGTTGGAAAGTGGTTTGGCCCGCTGCCACGAGGTCATCACCGGCGAGGGCGGATTGCTCCTGACCTTGCTGATCACCGGGTTGATCGGCTCCCTGACCCATTGCACTGGCATGTGCGGCCCCTTTGTCCTCAGCCAGACGGCGGCGCGGCTGGAGAGCATTCCAGCCAGCAAAATGAAGGAGCGGGACCGCTACGGGGCCGCGGTGCTGCTGCCCTATCACTTCGGGCGGATGACCACTTATGTGGGCCTGGGCATCATCGCGGGCGGTGTGGCCTCGGCAGCGGCGCATATGGCGGCCTTCCGCTGGATTTCCGCAGGGCTGCTGGCCTTGGCTGCGGTGTTGTTTCTAATGCAGGCGATTCCCCGCCTGAAGCCCCATATCCCCCTCCTGGCGCGCTGGGAAAGCCGCCATGCGGACCGGACCGCCAGACTGGCCGGACCATTGTTCGCCGCCCCCTTTGGCTGGCGTGGCTATGGCTTGGGGCTGATGCTGGGGTTTATTCCCTGTGGCCTGCTCTATGGCGCTTTGGCCGCAGCGACCGCCACCGGCGACTGGCTGGCCGGGGGCTTCGCCTTGGCCGCCTTCACTTTGGGCACCATCCCGGTCTTGGTCGGGGTTGGCGTGTTGGGCCAATTCGCCGCCGGGCGCTGGCGTCAGGCCATGGGGGTCGCCGCGCCGGTGCTGATGGCGATCAATGCCGGGGTGCTGGCCGCCTTGGCGGTGAATACGGTGGCCGCAGCCTAGATTTGCGAACGTCTGTTTCGGGACACTGAGTCCCATCCCTATATAGGGTCAGCCATATTCGGTTGTTTCCTTCGATATTGTTTCCCGTAAAAGGACCTGCCTTCCCATGTCCATGAAAATTCTTGGTCCCCTTGTTGCGATTGTCGTGGTCCTGGTCGTAGGCATCGGGGCGCGGTTCCTGCCCGATTTGACCTCGACCACCGGCGGCGAGGCGGCCATTGGCGGTCCTTTCACCCTGGTGGATGCCAGCGGTCAGACGGTGACCGAAGAGAATTATGAGGGCCGCTATCAGCTGTTCTATTTCGGCTTCACCTATTGCCCGGATGTCTGCCCGACCAGCTTGGCGTCCCTGGCCACGGCGCTGGATCTGCTGCCCGAGGCTGCCTTGGAGGACATTGCCCCGATCTTTGTCACCATCGATCCGGAGCGCGATACGCCAGAGCTGGTCGGCGAATATGTCGGGCATTTCCATCCCGCGTTCATTGGGCTGTCCGGCAGCCCGGACCAGATCGCCGAGGTCGCCAAAACCTTCCGGGTCTATTACGCCAAGGTCGAAGATGAGGATGGCGGCGACTACACCATGGACCATTCCTCGGTGCTGTATTTTATGGATGAGGAAGGGCGCTTCCTGACCCACTTCTCCCATGGCGCGACGCCGGAGGATATGGCCAGTACGATCAAAAAATATCTTGGGGTGAGTTGAGGCCATGCCCCCGACGCGCTCCGCTGGGCCACCGGGCCTCCTGATTGCGGCACCAGCGTCGGGCAGTGGCAAAACCGTTCTGACCCTGTCCCTGTTGCGGGCCTTTCGCCGCCGAGGGGTTCGGGTGGCTTCGGCCAAAAGCGGTCCGGATTATATCGATCCGGCGTTTCATAGTGCGGCCGGGGGCCGGTCCTGCGTCTCCTTAGACAGTTGGGCCATGCATCCGATGCAGATCCGGCGGCTGGTCCATCGGGCGGCCACCGAGGCGGATTTGTTCCTGCTGGAAGGGGCCATGGGGCTGTTTGACGGTGCCATTGGCCCGGTGCCGGGGCCTCGGGATGGCTCCTGCGCCGCTTTGGCCCTGCAAATGGGTTTGCCGGTGGTGCTGGTGGTCGATTGCCGCTCGATGCTGGCCTCCACAGCGGCCTTGATCCGGGGCTTTGTGGACCACCATCCGGAGGTCCGGATTGTCGGTGTGATCCTGAACCGCATTGGCTCCTCCCGCCATGGCACAGCCATCGCCAAAGCGGTGCGGGCCACGGTGCCCGATGTGGAGATCCTGGGCAAAGTGCCGCGCAGTCCGGACTTGGAGTTGCCCGCGCGGCATTTGGGCCTGGTTCAAGCAGGAGAAGCGCCGGATCTGGAGGCCTTCCTCGATAAGGCCGCCGGTGTGGTGGCCAAATCGGTGGATCTCTCCCGCCTACAAAGCCTGGCCGAGCCCCTGCCAGCCGCACAATCCTCAGTCCAGGCTCTTGGCGCGGCTTTGCTGCTTCCGCCGGGCCAGCGGGTCGCCTTGGCCCGGGATGAGGCCTTTGCTTTCACCTATGATGGCGTGCTGGAGGATTGGCGGCGCGATGGGGTGGAGATTTCCTTCTTTTCGCCGTTGAATGATGAGCCGATCCCGAAGCGGGCTGATGCGGTTTGGCTGCCCGGCGGCTATCCGGAGCTGCATGCCGGTCGGCTGGCGGGGGCGGAACGGTTTTTGCGCTCCCTGCGCGCTGCTGCGGCCCATGGCCTGCCGGTTTTTGGCGAATGCGGCGGCTATATGCTGCTGGGGCGCGGCATCATCGATGCCGATGGCCATTCTCACGCCATGGCCGATCTGTTGCCCCTGGAGACCGATTTCAGCCCGGCGGGCCGACGGTTGCGCCTGGGCTATCGCCGCGCACGGTTGCTGGGCGATGTGCCGGGGCTGGGCAAGGCCGGGGATCGCTTTAACGCCCATGAATTTCACTATGCCGGGATCTCTTGGATGGGCGCGCTCAGCGGGACCGTTTCGGGCGGCGGTGCCATCGCCGAGCCGGTGTTTGCGGTGACCGATGCCGCCGGAATTGGTCTGGATCCGGTCGGACAGCGGGTCGGATCGGTGGCGGGCTCCTTCCTGCATCTGATTGCAAAAGAATAAGAAATCGCTGTTAACCACTTTGGGGCTTTACAGGCTCGGCTCTGCGTATCACTCTCCCGCCCGTCCAAGAAAAAATCTATCGAGATCCAACGACCCCCAGATCACCTGTCGCGGTCGCTGGAGTGACTCTCAAATCATTTAAGCTGGCCCTCTTTGGGGCCTTTGTACTTGGGGTAAAGATTCGGAACACGCCGTTGGGTCATCATCAGGCCCTTGGGGACGGCACGCCGCAGGCTTTTTGAAGACGGCACCGAACAGCATCGACATGGGACGACAGAACGCTCCGGCCAACCAGAGCGCAGTCCGCGACACGTGAATCGCGGGGAGGTGCCGTGTCGCTTTGATGATGTGAAGTGAAGAGAGGGGTGCGACCGATGCTCTACAAGATGCACGAATACCACCATGCTGCCATGTCGCCGATGCGGTTGGCGGCCCGTTCCGTCCATGGCCTTTATACCAATCCCTGGGTTCCGGCCTCTTACACCCGAATGGGGCGGTCCATTGCCGCCAGCGCCAATCTGTTTGAGCGCGTCACCCGGCGGTATGCCAAGCCACGCTTTGGCCTGGACTACACGGAGGTCGAGGGCCGTCGGACCTGGGTCGAAGAAACCACGGTCTATGATCTGCCCTTTTGCGATCTGGTGCATTTCAATCGGGGGGATCGCAGCCCCGATGACCCCCGGTTGCTGCTGGTCGCCCCGATGTCCGGCCATTACGCCACCTTGCTGCGCGGCACCGTCGAGGCCTTGCTGCCCTCCCACGACGTTTACATCACCGACTGGATCAATGCGAAGGATGTGGGTCTGGCGGAAGGGCCGTTCTCGCTGGACGACTATGTGGAGTATTTGCAGGCGTTTTTGCGTTTTCTCGGCCCGGGCACCCATGTGATGGCGGTTTGTCAGCCCTCAGTTCCGGTGCTGGCGGCCACGGCGCTGATGTGCGCCGATGAGCATCCCTGCCGCCCGGCCTCGCTGGTGTTGATGGGCGGGCCGATTGACACCCGGATCAGCCCGACCGAGGTCAATCAGTTCGCAGCCTCCAAGCCGCTGGAATGGTTTGCAAAAAATCTAATCCACAAGGTTCCGGCCGGACATGTCGGGACCGGGCGTTCCGTTTACCCCGGCTTTTTGCAGTTGTCCGGCTTTATGGCGATGAACATGGACCGCCATGTCTCGGCCCATTTTAAGTATTTCAACAATTTGGTTGCCGGAGATGGCGACAGCGCTGAGCAACACCGGGATTTTTACGATGAATATCTCTCGGTGATGGATCTTCCGGCGGAGTTTTACTTGGAAACCATCGAGAAGGTCTTCCATCAACACCAATTGCCTGAAGGAACCCTGGTGATCCGCAACCGCCGGGTGGATCTGTCCAAAGTCCGTGATTGCGGCCTCTTGACCATCGAGGGGGAAAAGGACGATATCACCGGCATGGGTCAGACCGAAGCGGCCCATCGCCTGTGTACCGCCCTGCCTGAGGCCCTGCGCAAGCACCATCTTGCGCCCAAAGTCGGGCATTACGGAATTTTCAATGGCCGCCGCTGGCGGGAAGAGATTCAGCCCTTGGTCCGGGCCTTTCTCCGTGAACAGGATCACCGGGTCCATGCCGAAAACCGCCAAAGCCCCAAACGCCTCCCCCAAGCCCTTTTGGGAGACCAAGGCGCTGCACGAAATGACGAGGCCGGAGTGGGAGAGCTTGTGCGACGGGTGTGGCAAATGCTGCTTGCATAAGCTGCAGGAAGAGGACACCGGCCGCATTCACTTCACCAATGTGGCCTGTTCCCTGCTGGACACCCATGGGGCCCATTGCCGCAGTTACGAGACCCGATGGGACTATGTGCCCGATTGCGTTAAGCTGACGCCTTTGTTGTTGCATCGCTTGAAATGGATGCCCAAAACCTGCGCCTATCGGCTGTTGTCCGAGAAGCAGCCGCTGCCCGATTGGCATCCCCTGATCACCGGGGACCCGGAAAGCGTCCATAAAGCGGGTATGAGTGTGCGTGGCCGCAGTATTGCGGATGAAGATGCCGAATGGCTCGAAGACCATATTGTGACCTGGGAGGATTTGTGAGTGATTTTCGTGTCGGATCGCGGGTGTTGCCCGTCACCGTCCGACCCCATCCCCGTGCCAAGCGGATGTCCTTGCGCGTAGACCCTTTGCAAGACCGTCTCCTGGTTGTTGTTCCCGCCTCGCTGAGTGGACCCCGTGCCGATGCATTGGTGGGGGGCTTTTTGCGTGCCCAATCCGAGTGGATTTCCAGCCGCCTTAAGGGCTTGCCGGACCGGATCGCCTTTGGCGATGGCAGCGCGGTGCCGTTCCTGGATGATGTGTTGACCATTGCCCACCAGCCCGAGGCCCGGCGCGGCGTTTGGCGCAGTGGCCATCGGCTCTGCGTCAGTGGCCCGGTTGAGCATCTCTCCCGGCGAGTCAGCGACTATTTGCGTCAGGAGGCCCGCCAGGTTCTGGCCAAAGAATCCCGGCGTCATGCGGAGACCTTAGGTGTGAGCATCGGCAAAGTGACCGTGCGAGACACCCGGTCTCGTTGGGGCAGCTGTTCGGCCAAGGGCAATCTGTCCTATTCCTGGCGGCTGATCCTGGCGCCATCCGAGGTCGTGCGCTATGTGAGCGCCCATGAGGTGGCCCATCGGCGCGAGTTCAATCACTCCCCGGCCTTTTGGCGGCTGGTGGACAGTTTGGTGGGCGATGCAGCCCCGGCGCGGGCTTGGCTCTCGGCCCATGGCGCGGATCTGCATCGGTATGGCTGAGACCAACCGGCCCGCACCAACCCATTGGGCTGTTACCGTTCTGTTGGTTGCCTTGGCCGCCTATGGCCCGGTCAGCACCGATCTCTATCTGCCCTCTCTGCCGGAAATGACCCGGCATTTTTCGGTCAGTGTCTCCTATGTCCAGCTGACCCTGTCGATTTTCACCTTGGGATTCTCCTTTGGGATGTTGATCCATGGTCCGCTGTCGGATCGTTGGGGTCGGCGGCCCATCCTGTTGATCGGGGCGTTGATCTATGTGGTCGGCAGCGTGGTCTGTGTCTCTGCCCAGAGCATTGACCTGTTGTTGGCCGGTCGGTTCATCCAGGCCTTAGGGGCCTCGGCAGGGATTGTGGTCTGCCGGGCGGTGGTCCGGGATGTCTATGGCCAGGACGGCGCGGCGCGGATGTTCAGCTATATCTCCGGGGCCATGGCTTTTGCTCCGGCGGTGGCCCCGATCCTGGGCGGGGCCTTGCATGTGGCCTTTGGCTTTCGGGCTAATTTTGTTGCTTTGCTGGTCTTCGGCTTGGTCATTCTTGTCGGGGTCTGGTTGTTGCTGCGGGAAACCAATGCCCATCGCGACCCCCGGGCCGGGGCGCCGCTTTCTATGCTGCGCGCCTATGGGACCCTGGTTCAGGATCGGGTGTTTTTGCGCCATTGCTTGACCAACGCCTTTATTTTTGCGGGCTTGTTTTCCTTCATCTCCGGCTCCTCCTTTGTGGTGATTGATGTGCTCGGCGTGTCGGAGGCCAATTTCGGCTTCGTCTTTATGTTTGCAGCTTGCAGCTATGCCAGCTGTGCCCTCTTGGGCGGACGGCTGATGAAGGCTCTTGGCGGTGGTCACGGCCTGATTGCCATTGGCGTTGGCGTCAGTGCCGTGACCGGACTGATTGGTGCGGGCCTTGCCTGGACCGGGGTGCAGTCGCTTTGGGTGGTGATGCCCTTTGTCTGTGCCCATTTCGCCGCCTGTGCCTTGGTGATCCCGGCGGGGATGGGCGGGGCCATTGGGCCTTATCCGAAAATGGCCGGGGCAGCGTCCTCTCTGATGGGATTTATTCAGATGGGCACCGGGGCGCTGATCGGGGCCATGGTCGGCCTGCTGCATGATGGCACCACCCGGGTGATGATGACCGCCATTGCGCTCTCGGCCTTGTTTGCGGCCCTGACCTGGATCGGCTTGCGTGGCAAAGCCGCCACCCAGATCTGATTGCCCTGGGGCCTGGAAACGACTGTGGCTTGACAGTCCGTCGCCTTTGCCTAAGGTCTCTGCTCCCGTTTTTCGGGATTTTCCCCTTTTGCTAGCTAGAATTTGGAGGACAAATGGTCGCCATCACCCTGCCTGACGGATCGGTCCGCTCTTACGACGGGTCCGTGACGGGCGAGGATCTCGCCAAAGATATCGGCCCGGGCCTGTATAAGGCGGCGCTGGCCATGACTGTGGACGGCGATTTAAAGGATCTGAAGGCGACTTTGACCACCGATGCTACCGTGGCTCTGGTGACCCGCAAGGATGCGGATCTGGCTTTGCCGCTGTTGCGCCATGACTGCGCCCATGTGCTGGCGCAAGCGGTGCAGGAGCTGTTCCCGGGCACCCAGGTCACCATCGGTCCGGCGATCGAAAACGGCTTTTACTATGACTTCGCCCGTGACGAGGCCTTCACGCCCGATGACTTTGCCGCCATCGAAACCCGGATGAAGGAGATCGTCGATCGGGATCTGTCCATCGATCGGGAGGTCTGGGACCGCAATGAGGCCATCGCCTTTTTCAAATCCATCGGCGAAGAATATAAGGCCGAGCTGATTGCCGATTTGCCCGAGGACGAAGTCATCAGCGTTTATCGCCAGGGCGAGTGGCTGGATTTGTGCTTAGGCCCCCATTTGCCAACCACCGGCAAGTTGGGCAAGGCGTTCAAGCTGACCAAGCTGGCCGGGGCCTATTGGCGGGGCGACAGCCGCAATCCCATGCTGCAGCGGGTCTATGGCACTTGTTGGGCCGATGAAAAGCAGCTTAAAGCCCATTTGACCATGCTGGAGGAGGCGGAAAAGCGCGACCACCGGCGTTTGGGCACCGAATTGGACCTGTTCCACCTGCAGGAGGAGGCCCAGGGCGCGGTTTTCTGGCACCCCAAGGGCTGGACGGTCTATCGCAATCTGCAAAGCTATATCCGCCGCCGCCTGGAGGAGGCCAATTATCAGGAGGTCAACACCCCGATGATGGTCGACCGGGCGCTGTGGGAGGCCTCCGGTCACTGGGAAAAGTTCCGCGAGAACATGTTCACCAGCCAGACCGACGATGACCGCATCCATGCGCTCAAGCCGATGAATTGCCCCTGTCACATCCAGATCTTCCGTCAGGGCATCAAAAGCTATCGCGATCTGCCGCTGCGGATGGCGGAATTTGGCAGCTGCCACCGCAATGAAAGCTCCGGTGCGCTGCATGGTCTGATGCGGGTGCGGGCCTTTGTCCAGGACGATGCCCATATTTTCTGTACCGAAGACCAGATCGTCGATGAGACCAAGGCGTTTTGTGATCTGCTGAAGAGTGTTTACCAGGATCTGGGCTTCGACTCGGTGGTGGTGAAATTCTCTGACCGGCCCGAGGTCCGGGCGGGCAGCGACAGCACCTGGGATAAGGCCGAAGCCGCGTTGAAAGAGGCCACCGAGGCCGCCGGTCTGGAATGGACCCTGAACCCCGGTGAAGGGGCGTTCTATGGGCCGAAGCTGGAATTCGTCCTGCGCGATGCCATTGGCCGGGATTGGCAATGCGGCACCTTGCAGGCGGACTTTGTACTGCCGGAACGCTTGGGCGCGGAATATGTCGGCGAAGACGGGGCCAAACATGTGCCGGTGATGCTGCACCGGGCGATTCTGGGCACCTTTGAGCGCTTTATGGGGATTCTGATCGAAAACTGCGCCGGGAAATTCCCGCTCTGGCTGGCCCCGGTGCAGGTGATGGTCGCCACCATCACCAGCGAAGGCGATGACTATGCCAACAGCGTTGCCCAAGCCTTGCGCAAGGCGGGCCTGAGGGTCAGCACAGATCTGCGCAATGAAAAGATTAACTATAAAGTCCGCGAACACTCTGTGGGCAAGATCCCGGTGATCGCAGTTGTTGGGCGCAAAGAGGCCGAAAACGGCACTGTTGCACTGCGTTACTTGGGCTCCAAGCAACAGGAAGTCCTTGCGCTGGAGCAAGCGGTTGCTACACTAAAGACAGATGGATTGCCTCCGGATTTGGCACGTGCTGCTTCTTAACCGGGCAATCGAGACCTTCTGATGATGGGCTGGGGTGGTGAAGGCCAGGATCCCCATCCTGTTTTTGCCTCTTGGCCCTGTCATCGATCTGAAACAATTGGGAGATTGGGAACATAGCTCGTGGACCTATGACGACGCCGCCGTCCAAAGATGGACCGCGCGTCAACACCGATATCAACGTGCCTTCGGTGCGTTTGATCGACGAAACCGGCGAAAATGTGGGCGTTGTCCCGACCAGGGATGCGCAGATGCGGGCCGACTCGGTTGGCTTGGATTTGGTCGAAATCTCGCCGAACGCCGATCCACCGGTGTGCAAAATCCTGGACTACGGAAAGTTTAAGTACGAAGCCCAGAAGAAAAAGAACGAAGCCCGCAAGCGGCAAAAGACCATCGATGTGAAGGAGATCAAACTCCGCCCGAACATCGACCAGCATGACTATGATGTGAAGCTGCGCAATTGCATGCGCTTCCTGAATGATGGCGATAAGGTCAAGGTCACCATGCGCTTCCGGGGCCGGGAAATGGCCCACCAAGATTTGGGCATGAATGTGCTCAACCGGGTGACCGCTGCGCTCAGCGAAATGGCCAAGATTGAGCAGGCCCCGAAAATGGAAGGCCGGCAAATGATCATGGTCGTGGCACCGAAATAAGGTCCACGCGCGCGACTGGAGCTACTCTAGCCCACGCCCCACGACAAAACCGCAGATCTCGGCAGCGAGGTCTGCGGTTTTTTATTCACAGATTGGGTTTTAAGGCGGTTTTGGGGCGCATAGCCGGTTTATTGTTCATAATTTGTGGACAAAGAGTTCCTGAGTCCGGGGATTGAGAATTGATCTGAGAATTGAGACATCAGGGGCAGACGACGGCGGGGCCTGTCCCAGGAGCCGGATGTCACTCTCCTCCCAGATGCAAAGGTTCTTTTGACCATGACCCGCTCTTTTGATGCCGCCCTGCGCAAGCCGTCTTTGTCCCTCGCCGCCCTGATGCTGGGGGCTGGTCTGATGACCGGGGCCTCTGCCACGGCCCAAGCCGCCGACGCCTACAGCATTGATGCGGCCCACACCAACATCCTGTTCGAGATCGACCATCTCGGCTTTTCCACCTTCATTGGTGAATTCACCGCCTTTGACGGCGCGATCCAGTTCGATGCTGACGACCCGGCTAAGTCCTCGGTGGAATTCACCATCGAGATTTCCGGCGTGTCGACCGATGTGCCGAAGCTGGACGAGCATCTGATCGGCCCGGATTTCTTTGATGCTGCCCAATTCCCGACCGCGACCTTCAAAAGCACCGCCATCGAAGTCACCGGCGAAAACACCGGCAAGATCACCGGCGACTTGACCATGAAGGGTGTGACCAAGCCGGTGACCTTGGACGCCACCTTGAACGGCGCGGGCAAGCATCCCTTCGCCGATGTCTATGTGGCCGGTTTCTCAGCGGAAACCGTGATCAAGCGCTCTGACTGGGGCGTATCGGCCTATTCCCCGGCGGTGGGGGAAGAGGTCACCCTGATCATTGAGCTGGAAGGCCACAAACAGTGAGCCAACCCGACGCTTCCGGTGTGGCGGGGGGCTTCCCCCGCCTCGCCAAAGCGATCCACTGGCTCACTGCGGTCGGTGTGATCGGCCTGATCCTGCTTGGCTGGTATATGACCGATTTGCCGCTGAGCCCGCTGAAATTCCAGCTCTATATGTGGCACAAGGAAATCGGTGTCCTGATCTTTGGTCTGACCGTGGCCCGGCTGGTCTATTGGCGTTTTGCCACCAAACCGGCCCCGTTGACCAGCCATGCGCCTTGGGAAAAACGGCTTTCCAAGCTGGTCCATGGCCTGCTTTATGCGGCGCTGCTCGGGCTGCCCATTGCCGGTTGGATCGCGTCCTCGGCGGCGGGCTTTTCCGTCAGCCTGTTTGGTGTGGTGACCTTGCCCGATCTGGTCGCGGCGGATCCGGCGCTGAAGGATCAGATGACCGTGGTCCATTGGCTGTTGGGTTGGATGTTGATCGCCAGCCTGGGCCTGCATATCGCCGGAGCCCTGAAGCATCATGTGATCGACAAGGATGTCACCTTGCGCCGCATGCTGCCCTTCGGGTTGCGACCGACCCCGACCACCAATCCTGTTTTTGAGTCGAAGGAGACGTAACCATGCTTGGTTGCTTCCGTCCTCTGCGTGTCTTGGGTTTCGCCCTCGGACTTGTTGTTGCGTCAGGCCTCGCCCCCGGTTTTGCCCCCAGTTCTGCTTGGGCGCAAACCCAATGGGTGTTGGACCCGGGGGCCAGCGCTCTGACGTTTCAGGGCACCCAAATGGGCGCGGCTTTTGAAGGATCTTTTTCCAGCTTTCAGGCAGACATCAGCTTTGATCCCGACGCCCCTGAGGCGGCTGTGGTCGAGGTGGTGATCGATATGGCCTCGGCCTCGACCGGCAGCCAGGACCGGGATGCGCAGATCGGCACGGCGGTGTGGTTTGATGTTGCGACCCACCCGACGGCGACCTTTTCGGCCCAGAATTTCCAGCCCCAGGGCGATGGGCGTTTTCTGGCTGAGGCCGCGCTGACCATCAAAGGCCAGACCGCGCAGGTGCCGTTTCCCTTCACCTTAACGCTGTCCGGCGCGGGTGCTGACCGGCGTGCCGTGGCGGCTGGAGAAATCGTGGTGGATCGGACGGTCTTCCAGGTCGGCACTGGTGAATGGGCCGCCGATGCGGTGGTTGGGCGCGACGTCACCATCGCCATGGCTGTGGAGGCCAGTGCTGTTCCTGGATCGTGATTGAAGGTCAGTACATTCTTTGACTGTTTTCTTCTTAATTGAAGAGTTTCATGATTGTGATTATTGAACCTAAAAACAAAAGAATAAAAGTAGCATATTTAATGATTACATCTCTATTATGGCGTTTGAGTTCTTTGTTTAATTCTTCTCTGCTCTCTTCCATTGCATTATGTGCTTGTATGAGTTTGTTTACCATGTCTTGGGATTCTGCATAAAATTTTTCTCTACTTTTTTGATTTTGTTTGGCCTTTTTGAGAAATTCTTGTGCCTCTCGTTCTATGCGGAATGCTTCTTTGTATTCTGGAAAATGTGGTCCCAGTGCAATGAGTCTATAATCTCTTCTAAATTGAGCTATGTTCGCTAAAAGGTAATTTAGTATCGAATCATTTGCGTCAAATACGGCTCTTTGGCAATGGTTCTCTGCTTTCGTCATTTGCACCTCAATTTGCTCATCGTCAGTTAAAGCAATCAAGAGGTGGTAACCAGCATACCGAAGCTGATTGATGCTTGGAATAATGACGTCTTCATGAAGCCCTTCAGCCTCATGGATTGCGGCTTCTGCTTTTGAGAAAAGACTTTTAAGCGCTAGAATTCGCTCTTTCTCTATAGGCATAGTAGCGTACTCAATCGTACTTTATTTATCCGGTTTTACAAATTTTTTTGTAGTCAGCGTCCATTTGACGTCTGGTTTTGTAACGCCCTTGTGTTAACCGCACGTTGCCTTCAGCGATGCGACCAACAACATTCTTTGCGATACGGCGCTTCCGGACTTCGGGGTCTTCTGGTAACGGCAGTATTTCTGAAAGCAGAAGCTGCGTTAAATAATTTTTCAATGATTTTATCATGATAGCTATGGACACTTTCAACCGGCACCGAAAAAGCGACGAGACAGTAAGGGCTATGAGGAGGTTTCACAAGAAGTTTTCAAACTTGCTAACCTGTAATCTAAGGGCTGTGACAAATAAAACACTATCATAGTTCAACCACAGTAGAAAGGTAGATGTTGTAGGTTGGTATACTCCGGTACACAAAATGCTAGGAAGATATCCACAGAAATCAAATGTTGCGGTCTCAGAAATATAGATTGAATTGATAAGTTAAAAATCTTAATGATAGCATTTCAAGTGTCAAGGTGGGCTCAGCTCCAGCCGGGCGAGGTTGTCCTGGGCCTTGGCCCGCCAGGGACCGTTTGGATCCGGGTCCACCGCCAGCACCTGACGCCAATCAGCCCGCGCGGCGTCGGTGTTGCCCATGGCCGCATGGACCGCGCCGCGCTCCAGCAGGCCTTCCGGGTCTTGCGGGAAAGAACGGACGACCAAATCCGCATCTGCCAAGGCCCCGGGCAGATTGCCGAGCAACCGCCGGGCCGTGGCCCGCAGGATCAGGGCTTCTTGACGCCCGGGCTCCAGGGCCAAAGCCGCATTCAGGTCATTCAGAGTGGCCGGGATGTCCCCGGCATCGGCCAGAACCACGGCGCGGTCCAAATAGAGGTCGGGCAACAGGCCGGGCAAAGCCGGTAAAACGGTTTCCGGCCCGGGATTGGCCAGTTGGATCGCCGAGGTCAGGCTGGCCACCGCGCGCTCCCGGTCGGGCAGCTGCATCCAGGCCCGCCCGGCCTGGGCCAGCAGACCAATGCGGATTTCGCGGGCCAGACCGGCGGGTTCGGCCAAAGCCTCCAACCGGGTCGCCCCCTCGGCCAACTCCCCCAGATTGATCAAGGCCGCCGCCGCGCAATGCCTTGCCGCATCGCCACCGCCCAGGCCTTCCCAGCGCCCGGCAAATTCAAAGGCTTGCTCCGGATTGCGGCTGGCCATGTCCATGCAATTGGCATAATTGCCCGCCCCGCTTTCCGGCGAGGGGTCGAGCTGGGCCTGTGCCGGACCGCTCAGCGCCAAGGCTGTTGCGACAGCCAGGACCATGGTTTGGGCAAAGGTTCGGGCCATGGTTTGGGCCAAGGTTCGGACTTGTGCCAGCAGCGCCCTCGGGGCGGTGGCGGGGTTCTCCCCCATTGAACCAAGCCATCGGGCGGCACACATGCCCAGGGGCCGGGCCAGCGTTTTCTCTGGCTTACCGCGTGGACGCATCCTCGGGCCTTCTTTCTAAAGGGAGGGGATGGGGCGTTCGTCCATCCCTACCCTGAGAGCGAAAAGGGAGCAACCATGGTCACAGCCCCGGGGCATTTGTTTTGCTTTGGTATGGGATTTTCAGCACGCCGTCTGGCGCCAAAACTGAAAATCCTGGGGTGGACGATCTCCGGCACCAGCCGAACGGAAGAAAAAGCAGCCCATATGACCGCCCAGGGGTTTAACGCCCATCTGTTTGATGGCAGCGCCCCCCTGCCGCCGGACGCCCTGGAGGGTGTGACCCATATATTGATTTCCGCTCCGCCGAAGGGTGGGATTGACCCGGTCTTGACCCAGGAGGGGCCCCGTTTGGCCGCCCTGCCGAGCCTGGAGTGGATTGGCTACCTGTCGACCACCGGGGTGTATGGCGATACCGGTGGGGCTTGGGTGGATGAGGCCACCCCGGTGCGGCCCACCCAGCAGCGCTCCAAGGACCGGGCCGAGGCCGAGGAAAAATGGCTGGATCTGTGGCGGGAGACTGACGCGCCGGTGCATTTGTTCCGCTTGGCTGGGATCTATGGTCCGGGGCGCAGCGCCTTTGACCAGATCGCTGCCGGACGGGCCAAGCGGTTGATCAAGCCGGGCCAGGTATTTTCCCGAATCCATGTCGATGACATTGCCCGGGTGGTGTTCGCTTCCATGCGCGCCCGCGATCCCGGTGCGATTTACAATGTTTGCGATGACGAGCCGGTGCCGCCCCAGGACGTGGTCACCCATGCCTGCGCCCTATTGGGCATTGAGCCGCCGCCGGAGCAACCCTTTGATGCGGATCTCTTAACCCCGATGGCGGCCAGCTTCTATGCCGACAACCGCCGAGTCCGCAATGACCGCCTGATCGAGGATCTGAAGGTTGAGCTGCGCTACCCGACCTATCGGGAAGGCTTGGCAGCGATCCTTAAGGAACTGCCGGAGACTCCGCAGCCTCCGGGGTCAGCGCCAGGGTAACGGCCTCGATGGCATCGGTCAGCGCCTTCAGGTCGCCAGGCCGAGACAGGCGGTGCTCGCCATCCTTGATCAGGGTGACCGCCACATCCTCGCTGGTCAGCTTGTCCTGCAGGGTTAAGGCCCGTTGCCAGGGCACCGCGTCGTCGCGCAGGCCCTGAATGATCCGCACTGGCAGGTCTAGTGGGATCGCCTCGCGCAGCAGCAGGTTTTTCCGGCCATCCTCGATCAAATGCCGAGAGATCCGATAGGGCGAGTCGCTGTATTCGGAGGGCAATTCCAGCAGCCCCTGCTCCATAACGGTCTTTTGTTGCTCCTGGGTGAAGCCTTGCCACATCAAATCCTCAGTAAAATCCGGGGCCGGGGCGATGCCGACCAAGCCGACAATACGCTCCGGGCGGGCCAGGGCGCAGTGTAGCATCACCCAGCCGCCCATGGAGGATCCGACCAGGATTTGCGGGCCGTCGGTCAGGGCATCAATCACCGCCAGGCTGTCTTCGCTCCAGGCGCTGATGCCGCCTTCGGTAAAGTCGCCGGAGGACGCGCCATGGCCGCTTTGATCGAAGCGGAGAAAATCCCGTCCGGTTTGCTGGCACCAGTCTTCCAGATAGAGCGCCTTGCTGCCGGTCATGTCTGACATCAGGCCATGGATGAAAACCACGCCGGGCTTGGTTTGATCGCTCGTTTTACTTGCAGACTGAACATAGGCCAGTCTTGCACCGTGCGGTGCCTGAAGTATGCTGTGCCCGCTTTGGGCGGTCTGGGCCGATGCGCTGTCGGACATGCCCTTCCCTTTCCTAATGAACAGGACCACCGTCTTGGATGAAAACGGTAGCAGTTCCCAGCCATTGAACGGAACCCCTCAGTCCCAGGATGTCTCGGAAACTGCGCCCATGGAGGGCCGGACCGGGGCGGAACCCATGGCCGCGCCGGTGATTTTGCAAATCCTGCCCGAACTGGTGACGGGGGGCGTTGAGCAAGGCACCGTGGATATGGCCCAAGCCATTGTCCAACAGGGCTGGACCGCCTTGGTGGTCTCCGAGGGCGGGCCGATGGTCCGGGAGCTGACCCGGGTCGGGGCCGAGCATATCGAAATGGCGGTCAAATCCAAAAACCCCTTTCGCATCCGCAGCAATGCCAGCCGTTTGGCCAAGCTGATCCGGGAGCGCGGGGTCAGTGTCATTCACGCCCGCAGTCGGGCTCCGGCCTGGAGTGCGTTTTGGGCGGCAAAAATGACCGGCGTGCCCTTTGTCACCACCTTCCACGGCACCTATAGCCTCGGCCTGTTGGGCCTGAAGCGGAAATACAATCGGGTGATGACCCAAGGCCATCGAGTGATCGCCATCTCCCGCTTTATCGCCCGCCATGTGGCGGCAAATTACGATATGGATTTGGATCGCTTGCGGGTGGTGCATCGGGGCATTGATCTGGCGCGGTTCAATCCGGGCGCGGTCAGTGCGGAGCGGATGATCCGGCTGGCGACCCGCTGGCGGCTGCCCGATGGCGCGCCGGTGATCATGCTGCCCGGGCGTCTGACCCGTTGGAAGGGCCAGATCGTGTTGATTGAGGCCTTGGCCCGGCTGGAGCGCTCCGATGTGCGCTGCCTGTTGGTTGGTTCTGACCAGGGCCGGGAAGGCTATACCGAGGAGCTGCAAGAGCTAATCCGGAAGCGCGGCTTGGAAGGCCAAGTCCATTTGATCCAAGACTGCGATGACATGCCAGCGGCCTATATGGTCACCGATGTGGTGGTGTCGGCGTCGACGGATCCGGAAGCCTTTGGCCGGGTGGTGGCGGAAAGTCAGGCCATGGGCCGCCCGGTGATCGCGCCGGACCATGGTGCCGCGCCTGAGGTGGTCAAGGCCGGAGCGACGGGCTGGCTGGTGCCGCCCAAGGACCCCGAGGCCCTGGCCGCCGCCCTGCGCACCGCCTTGGCGATGGATGAGGAGGACCGTCAGGCCGTGGCCGAGGAGGCGATGGACCATGTGCGAACCCTGTTCTCCAAGGCGGTCATGACCGAACGCACGCTCTATGTTTACAAAGAGCTGCTCTATGGCTCCCCGCCCTTGGAAACCGGGCGTCCCTGGGAAGATAGCGGCTCCCCGTCCCCTGAGGTCTTCAGTTCATGACCTTGCCCGGGCGAGGAAAATTTCCGAAACAAAACCGCATCCTGGTGATCAAACTGTCCGCCTTGGGGGATTTCATCCAGGCGCTGGGACCCTGTGCGGCAATCCGGGCGCACCATCCCGGGGCGGATATCACCTTGCTGACCACCCGGCCCTATGCGCCTTTGGCGGCGCAGAGCCCCTATTTCGATCAAATCTGGGTCGATGACCGGCCCCGGCTCTGGCAGGTCGGGCGGTTTTTGTCCCTGCGGCAAAGGCTGCGCGCGCCGCGCTTCAACCGAGTCTATGACCTGCAGACCTCTGACCGCTCCGGGCATTATTTCCGTCTGATGCGGCGTCGGGATGGCGGGCCGGAATGGTCCGGCATTGCTCGGGGCTGTTCCCATCCCCATGCCAATCCCCAGCGGGACCCGATGCACACGTTGGACCGGCAGGCGGAACAGCTGGCCATGGCTGGGATCCCAAAAACTCCGTTTCCGGATCTGACTTGGGTGCAGGCCGATTTGTCCGGGCTGGATCTGCCCCCCAAGCCCTTTGCCCTGATCGTGCCGGGCGGGGCGGCCCACCGCCCGGAAAAGCGCTGGCCCGCGCCGCTTTATGGGGCCCTGGCCCAGCGTTTGGTGCAAGAGGGCTGGGCTCCGGTGGTGGTCGGCACCCATGCGGAGGCCGAGGCGGCCGGACATATTCTGGAGGCCTGCCCGCAGGCGGTTTCCTTGATTGGCAAGACCGATATTCCCGGTCTGGCCGCTCTGGGCCAGCGGGCCGGTCTGGCTGTGGGCAATGATACCGGCCCGATGCATCTACTTGCTCTTGTCGGCTGTCCCAGTCTCGTGTTGTATTCACATGCCTCCGACCCTGAGCGTTGTGGGCAGCGGGGAGCTTGGGTTGACATCCTTCGCGTGCCGGACTTGCGTGGCTTGGAAGAGCCCGATGTCTGGCAGAGGGCATCGACTCTGTTGAGCAGTGCAGCCGGTGATGCGGATGAGGGACGAAAAACCAAGCTTAAAGAAAGTCCCTGACCAGGCGACCATGGATCAGCCATCCCTGCCCGGTGGGCGGGAGCCTGTGTCCCCCTGGAAGGATTTTGGCCGCGTCGAACGCGTGCTGGGCGGCGTGGTCGCCGCGATGATTGTTTTGGCCATCGGCGCGATCTTTTTTGTCGGCCTGCGCACCCAAAGCGTTCTCCTAAACGCAGAAAGCCTTTGGCAATCAGAGCAGTCCGTCGCCCAAGAACGGCTGTGGGATCTGATCCGTCTGGAACGGATGCTGGGCTATGGCGGGGCCTTCAGTGATATCAACAATGCCATTCGCTCCGGACAGGTTGACCCGGCCATTCAGGCCGAAGAGCGCATCAATGCGGCCCTGGAGATCCTGGAGCGCTATCGGGAGTGGCGGGATACCAATATCGCCGGGCTTGGCGAAATTGCCAGCAATGGGGCACCGGACAAACTCGATGTCCTGCGGGCGTCTTTGACCAGATACCGGGTGGGTTTGGCCGATTTGCGCGACGCCCTGGAGGAAGGGCAAAGAGAGCCGACATCTTTGCAAATCCTGCTGCCTTCGGAAGCCCGCACCATCCGCTTCACGCTGGATGCGCTGACCTATGAATGGCGGCAGCATTTGGAGCAGGTGCATCTGGATCTGGCCACCGATATGACCGGGGCGGCCCGCCAGACCGGCATTGTGTTGCTGATCTTGCCGGTTTTTGCCGGGGTGGCCTTGATGTGGGGGCTGTATCGGCGGCGGCTGCAACAGGCTGTGGCCGGGATGGAAGCCAGTGAACGGCGCTTTCGCGAGCTGTTCGAAGGTGGCTCCATGGGGGTCATGGTTCTGGACCCGGCCCATAAGCCGGTTTTGGTCAACCAGACCCTGCGCGCTTTGGTCAATTGGCCCGATACGGACGGCCCCGATTTGCCGGACAGCGAACCCAATGCCGAAGACGGCCCGTTTGCCCAGATTTTCACTGATCAGGCCAAGCAGAGCTTTAGCGAAGAGTTGGGTCGGGTTTTTGCTGGCGAGGTCGACCACAGCAGCTTGCGGCTCGAAGTGATCGCCCAGGATTATAGCAGTCTGTGGATGGACACGGTCATTCGGCCGATCAGCTGGGGCAAGGAGCGTTATGTCCAGGTGGCGATGACCAATGTGACCGAGCTGGTCGAGCGGGAATCGGAGCTGGAATATCACCGTTCGGAAATGGACCGCCAAGGGGCCAATCTGGTGGAGCTGGCGGAATCCCTGCATGAGGAACATAGCGCTGCCGAAGCAGCCCGCCTGGAGACCGAAGAGCGGCGTCGGTTCTTGCAGACTCTGCTCGAAACCATTCCAAACCCGATTTATTACAAGGATTTGGACGGTCGGCTGTTGATGTGCAACACCGCCTTTGCCCAGTTCCATGGCTTTGCCGAGCCCAGCCTGATGGTGGGCCAAACCTCCCGGGACTATGTCAACGAGGCCTATGACCGGGAAACCCAGGAAATGGATGGCGCCCTAATCGTCGAGGGCGGCAGCAAGCAGTATGAGCGCACCCTGGCTTTGAAGGATGGCTCTGAGCACACCGCGTTGATCAGCAAGGCAGTCTATGAGACCACCACGGGTCAACCCACCGGCGTGGTTGGGGTGATCACCGATATTTCAGAGCAGAAACGCTTGGAAGACGAGCTGCGGCGGCTGGCGACCACGGATCCTCTGACCAGCTGCTTGAACCGTCGGGCCTTTGTCGAGCGGGCGCAGAACGAAATCAATCGGGCCAAGCGCTATGGCGAGCCGATGTCGATGCTGTTGTTTGACATCGACCACTTCAAAAAAGTCAACGACTCCTATGGCCATGCGGTGGGGGATGTCGCCTTGAAGCTGTTCGCCGAACATGTCCATGACAGCCTGCGGGTCACGGATCTGTTTGGGCGCTTGGGGGGTGAGGAATTTGCCGCCCTGTTGCCGCAAACGCCCCGCACCCAAGGGGTTTTGCTGGCCAATCGGATCCGCACCCGGATCAGTGCGGTTGAGATCCCGACCGACAACGGCCCGATCACCGTGACGGTCAGCATTGGCGCTTCGGGTTTTGGCGAGAATGGCGATACGGTCGATGGCTTGCTGAAAGCCGCCGATGGGGCGCTCTATGTCGCCAAAGAAAAAGGCCGCAACCGGGTGGTGGAAGCGGCCTAATCTCTCATGAGCTGTGTTCAGCAGGAGCGGGTTCGGTTCAGCTGAAAACGCTTTATGCGCTCCCGGCATTTGCTGCGCAAACGCCTGCCGCGCTGTCCACGTTTTGACTTCGTCAAAACGCTAGCTGGCGCAAGCCTTGTCGATGGCGTTCATCGCGGCGGTGACGCCGGACAGGGAATAGGTGTCCGTGGTCACGGTGCCGCGCGATGAGGTCCCCTTCACGATCATATCCCGACCGCGTTTCATCGCCGTGACGATTTGCGGGTCGGCTTCATTGGTGGCCCAGGCGGTCTCATCCTTGGTGTAGAGGTTGAACTGCCGATTGCCGATCCGAACCGAGACGGGGGCATCCACCTTATAGGGATAGCCCGCATAGACCGTGACCATATTGGCTTGGCCGCGATAGGGCCGGTGGGTCACAATGAAGTGGATCTCGCCACGCCGGGTGTAATCGCCTTCATCCTTCAGGGGCTGTGAAGCGATGTAGCACACCTTGCCGTCGGATTCCTGCAGGGTGTAAGCGGCCCAATTGTTGAACGTGCCCAACAGATTGGCGGACTGAGCATTGGCAACCCCAGTGAAGGCGCAGACCAAGAGGGTGGCTGCGGCGGCGGCCTGGGCAATGCGGGATGCGATCATGGGTATTCCTTCCGTCAGAGTGACCACCCTTTGAAAACCGTGGAGGAGAGCGGCAGGGGGGCCGTCGGGTCTTGCAGATCCGAAAGATCTCTCAGATTGATGGCAGAGATGGGGCAAATGGTCTGTCATCAAGCCGAATCGCAATGATGCCCCCCATGGAATCAAACCAAAGCGACTCCGTCAACAAAGCCGTGCAGAAATCAGTCTTTCTCTGCGCTGCGGGCCAGGGATTGGGCGATTTCAGCCTCCGGGGTGGCGGCGCGGAAGGTCTCGGAGGCATCCGGAAGCGCAAAAGGTGTGGCCGTGGCCGCCGGTTCGGTGGTGGCGGAGAAGCGCCGTGCCCGATTGCGGATCTTCGGCCCGCCATGGACATGTTCGGCCTTGGCCTCCTTTGGCCCGCCCGCCCCGACCGGACGCTCGGCAAAGCGACCATGGCAGAGCATGCGGTCATACATCACCAAAGCCCCGGCAATGCCCAGATTGATCGAAAACCGCATCGGGATTTTGATGACAAAGTCACAGAGCTCCAGGGTTTGCTCCGACAGGCCATGGCGCTCGGCCCCCAGCAGATAGGCCGCTTGCTGCGGATGGCGGAAGCTGGGCAGTTCAATGGCGTCCTCGCAGAGCTCGATCCCAACCATGCGGCAGCCCTCGGGCAGCATTAGGGATCCGATATCCGGGAAGCGGTAAAACGGCATCTGGCCCAGGGCGTCCGAGGTGTCGACCTTATGGCCGGTGCGTCGGTCATAGCGCGCGCCGATGGTGAAGGCGAAGGAGGCCTCGAAGGCATGGGCGGTGCGAAACAGGGTGCCCACATTATAGGGCTTGGTGATGCCCTCCACCCCGATGCCGAAATATCCTCTCATGGTCAAAGACTCTTGATCCTGTCATCACCTCTATGGTGATTTGGCAGCGCTTGCCGCCCACCGAAGATTGTTTTTCGGCCCATCACCGCTGCTTTTTGCGTTCTCAGAAACGGAGTAATCCATGCGCGCCCTGTTGTGCAATGCCCTCGGCTCCCCGGATGATTTGGTAGAGACCACCGATTGGACGCCGGTGGGGCCGGGATTGACCGGCGATGGCTCCAAAGCCGGGGCGCTGTCGCCCCAGGCGGTGCGGATTGCCGTGAAGGCCGCCGGGGTGAATTTTGCCGATGGACTGTTCATCGCGGGCAAATATCAGGTCAAGCCGACACCGCCCTTTGTTCCGGGGTTTGAGGTCGCTGGCGATGTGCTTGAGGTCGGGGCCGAGGTCACCCATGTCGCGCCCGGGGACCGGGTGATGGCGGTGCTCGACCAAGGCGGCTGGGCCGAAGAAGCCATTGCCGCCGGGGCCGATGTGCTGCCCTTGCCGGAGAAAATGGATTACGAGACCGCTGCGGGCTTCCCGATCACCCATGGCACCAGCCATTTCGGCCTGTGGGATCGCTGCAATCTACAGCCGGGCGAGGTGCTGGTGGTCCATGGTGCTGCGGGCGGGGTTGGCCTGACGGCGGTGGAATGCGGTAAGGCCATGGGCGCGACCGTGATCGCCACCGCAGGCGGGCCAGAAAAGCTGGCCGTGGCCTTGGAGCATGGGGCCGATCACGGCATTGATTACAAAACCCAGGATGTGCGGGCCGAGGTCAAGCGTCTGACCGGGGGGCGGGGGGCCGATGTGGTCTATGATCCGGTGGGCGGAGAGATTTTTGATGCCTCGGTGCGCTCCACCGCACCCGATGGCCGGATCCTGGTGGTTGGCTTTGCCTCGGGCACGGTGCCGAGCCCGGCGGCCAATATCCTGCTGGTGAAAAATATTTCCGTGATCGGCTTCCAATGGGGACCCTATCGGACCCTGCGCCCCCAGGCCCTGGCGGCCTCGCTGCAGCAATGTTTGGACTGGTGGGCCGAAGGGAAAATCCGTCCCCTGATTGGACGAACCTTCCCCTTAACCGAGGCGGCCCAGGCGATCAAAGCACTGCGTGACCGCTGCGTGGCGGGCAAGATCGTCCTGGTGCCGTGATCTAGGCGAGTACCCCGGTTCAGCTCGGTTAAGCCCCGATGGCGGTGTTCCGCTCCGGAGTGTCGCGCAGGAAAAACACCAAATCCAGCGGCGGCGGGGCCACAGTGGTCTGGCTCAGCTGATCATGGACCTGGCCCCGATGGTGGGTGCCATGGTTGAACAAATGGGTCAGCACCAGGGAGACCGGGGTTTCCAGCTTCACGCCGGGCAGGGACAGGGTTTCATATTGGATTGACCCGGTGTTGATGCGCTCGGGGTCCATGCCATCGACCACACCGATAATGTGGCTGTCCATGGCGGTGCGGCGGCGGCGCAGCTCCGGGAAGTCCTCATAGAGCACATCATCCAACCCAGCGGGTTTCTTTTCGCCGCTGGCCGGTTCGCCCAGTCGGTTCAGCCACATGATGTCGCCAACCAGCAAATGGTTCAGGGTGCCGAGGATCGAGCCGAAAAAGGCATGGCGCGGGCGGGCAATGTCCTCTTCCTGCAAAGAGGCGACGGAGGCATAGATCTTGGCGTTGGCCCAGGCATTGTAGCGGGCCAGAGTCTGGAAATGGGCGGCAACGGACATGGGGACCTCTTGTTCTGGTTCCAGAGCCTTGTTGGAGCGCCGAGCCAATACTCGGTTCGGCTGAAATTGCTCTCTGGAAGACATGGGGATGGTTGACCCGGACCGCTATTCTTGCGGGGCCATGATCTGCCGCCACAACGCTGCGGGTGCCCCGCCGCCGGTGACCGCATCCATCGGGCTGCCATCATCATTGCCCAGCCAGACCCCGGCCAGATCCTGACCCAGATAGCCAATAAACCACGCATCGCGGTGGGCTTGGCTGGTGCCGGATTTGCCCCGGGCAGGCAGGCCATCCGCGCCGACTTGGCGTCCTGTGCCCCAGGCCGCTGTTGCGCGCAGCATATCGTCCATGGCGTCTGCGGCGGCTTGGCTGGCGACCCGGCGCGGGGCGTCTGCGGCCCGGCGATAGAGCACCCGGCCCTCGCCATCGGTGATGGTCACAATGGCGTGAGCCTGGGCGGCAAAACCGCCGCTGGCGAAGGGCGCATAGGCGTTGGTCAGCTCCAGCAGGCTCATCTCGAACACCCCCAGAGCCAAAGACGGGGCCGGGCTCAGGGGCGCGGTGATGCCCAGATCCCGGGCGGTGCGAATCACCTCCTGGCGTCCGACCCGTTCCGAGACCTTCACCGCCACCGTGTTGATGGATTGGGCCAGGGCCTCGCGCAGGGTGATGGTGCCCTCATAGCGTCCGGTATAATTGGCCGGTGACCAGCCGCCGATGGAGATCGGTTCGTCAATGATCGGCATTTCCGGGGTCATGCCAGCCTCCAGCCCGGCCAGAAACACGATCGGCTTAAAGGCGCTGCCCGGCTGGCGGCGGGCTTGGACGGCCCGGTTGAAGCCCGACTGGCCGCGATCCCGGCCGCCGACCATGGCCCGGACCGCGCCGTCCAGATCCATGATCACCACCGCGCCTTGGGCGATGTTCAGCGCGGCACCCTCGGTGTCGAGATAATGGGTCAGGATCCGCTCGGCCCGGTCTTGCAGGGTCGGGTCCAGGGTGGTTTGGACTCGCAGATCCCGGTCCACTGGCCCGACAAAGTCCGAGACCCGCTCGATCACCCAATCGGAAAAATGCCGGCCCAGCCCGGTGCTGCGCAGCCCGGCGGGGCTGGCGGTCTGGCCGGTCAGGCCCTCGGTCAGCGCGGCTTGCTGTTGATCGGACGTGATCACCCCGTCATCGACCATGGCTTGGAGCACCAAGGCCGCGCGATCCCGGGAGCCGTCCGGATTGGTGTTTGGGTTCAGACGGGAGGGCGCTTTGGGCAGCCCGGCCAGGACGGCGGCCTCATAGAGCGAAACCGTGCGCGCGCCATGGCCAAAATACCGCTTGGCGGCGGCTTCAACGCCATAGGTCCCGGCACCGAGATAAACCCGGTTCAAATAGATCGCCAGGATTTGCGGTTTGGTGAATTTTTGTTCCAGCCAGAGGGCAAGCAGGGCCTCCTGAACCTTGCGCCGGATGGTACGCTCCGGGGTCAGGAACAGGTTTTTCGCCACCTGCTGGGTGATGGTGGAGCCGCCCTGGACGACCCGTCCGGCGGTGACATTGACCCAAAGCGCGCGCAACAGGCCGATGGGATCGACGCCAAAATGGTCAAAAAACCGTTTATCCTCAATGGCCAGAACCGCCTTGGGCAGGAAGGCGGGCAGCTCGGCAATGGGCACGGCCACGCCTTGCAGATCGCCGACACTGGCCAGCTCTCGACCATCGGCGGCCATGACGGTCAGGGAGGGCCGCCGGGTGATGGTGGCGGCCCGATCCGGATCCGGCAGGTCATAAGCGAACCAGGCAAGGGTTGCGGTTCCTAAGATCCCGGTCCAGATGATCAAGACCAGCAGCAGCTTGGTCACCCCCCACAGCCGCCGTCCCCAAGGTCGGGCCGGTCGTTTGGGGGGAGCGGCTGCGGCGCGTCTGGTTTTGGCCTTTGCCTGGCCTCGGCGTTGGCGCTGACGCGCGGCGTCCGGCGCGGAAGTGGCCTCGGCAGCGGGCGTGCCCCGCAAGGGCGGTGGGTCCTGGCGGGCCTGTTTCGCCTTTGCCGGTCGTGGCTTTTTGGGCCGTGTCTGGGCTGTGTCTGTGTCAGCGCTCGAGGCTTGCGGGGCGACCCGCCTGCGACGAGGCTTTCCTTCTTTGGGCATTTATGGCTCTATTGCCGTGACTCTCTCTAGATATAGTATAGCACGCTCTCTGTTGTGAATTCGAACCGCGAAAGACAAATTATGGCCGAGGACAGTGAACGCCTCTTTCTTCCTGAGGATCTTGCGGAGCGCCTGCGCGCCCATGCGGCGGCCTCCGGGTCGGATCTGAGCCTGGAGGCGCATTTGCGTCAGGCGGTGGAGGATTATCTGGAGGACCAGGAGGCCTTCCAGCGCAGCATGGTCGATCTGGAAAGCGGCGAGGACCGCCCGGCTTTGCGTTCCACGGTGCTGCAGGACCAGGACGCTGCCCCTGAGGAGACCGGTTGATGCGCGACGGATCGGAGCCCGAGGGCCAGAAGAATGTGTTGGGTGGTCCGCTGGCGATTTGCGGCCTGGACCCGAAGACCGGCTTTTACCGCACCGGCTGTTGCGAAACCGGGCCGGAGGATCGGGGCTCCCACACGGTCTGCGCCGTGGTGACCGAGGATTTCCTGGCCTATAGCAAGCGCCAGGGCAATGATTTGTCGACGCCGCGTCCCGAATATGGCTTTGCCGGATTGCAGCCGGGCGACCGCTGGTGCTTGTGTGCGGCGCGCTGGCTGGAGGCCTATGATGCGGGCAAAGCGCCCCGGGTGTCTTTGCAGGCGACCAACCGCGCTGCCTTGGCCATCGTCCCGCTGGACGCGCTGAAAGAGCATGCGGTGGATTTGAATTAGGCGCTGATTTATGCAGGATCAACCATAATCTGCAAAATCTAAAAAAATCTATCTGTTCTATTCAACCAATAAAATAACCATAAAGTCTCTTTGCTCAGGGTTGGCAAATTACAATTCATGCTGTATTCGATTTCGAGTGAATTTTTTACTTTATCAAATGAATTTTTCATTTATATAGCGCCAATCTGGTTTCTCCACAGACGTCTTGTAAAGAAAATCCAATAAAATGTATCCAGTTTCTGTTAAGGTAAAAATATCATAATTGGTTCTTCCATTTTGATATTCTTGCAAGCTATTTAGGATTATATCGAGTTGTTTTTTTAACCCATCTGGATCTATTTCATTGTCATAATCAAACCAGTCAATATTTGGTTTTTTGATCTTTTTAAAAGAAACTAGGCCCTTAATTTCCAGAGATTTAATTTTACTTTCTATGTCTTTGAAGTTTATATGCCTAACAGTTTTTTCTAGTTCTTCGATTATGGATTTTCTTTGAAAAACAGTTATTACTTCGGCCCAACTTTCAATTTTTCTACTGTAAATATCTGAAATTCGATTGTCGGAAAAGTTAATACCACGAACCCGCATGGCGTGTTCAGCAGCTAAAATCCAGTCAAGTACTCGGGCCTCTGATGAGGTCAACCTTTTCACACACTCAAGCACATAAGGATCCACTGCATCGGTGCGGTCATCCATATCGGCGGCCAGCAATCGTGCCCATAGGCTGCGCAGTTCATCGCTTTCCTCCTCACCAATGGCTTCTCCGCAGATTCTAAGTATGCGATCGCCCGGACGCTTACGATGCTCCTCCGGGATCTTCTGAACATGTTCTTCGGTGATCGCAGCGGCTTCGATCAAGCGGTTCCGCCGTCGCGCATAGAATTTGCTCTAGCTCGAACCGCCCTTGGGCCACATGATCGCCGAAAAAAAGACCATACGCATTACCCACATGGGTGCTGAGGCCGCTGAGCATATCCGAAACCCAAGCCCCCTTGCCGGACAGTTCAATGCCATCGGTTCCGCTGGCTTTGACGGTGATTTCACTGCCTGTGCTTTTCTCAGGTACGGATTTCGGATCCTGGTCGGTCATGGTCCTCTCATGCGTTTTTCAGCCAAAGACACTCTAGCAGAATACGACTTTTGCACACATTTGCGATTTAAATGACCAAACATGACATGACTGGAAACGATTTGAACGAGGAGGATTCCGTACGAGACTCTACTCTGTTAAGATTCGATCTCATGAGGAGCGGATTGATGCACGACCAAGAGCACATTGCGAAAGTTCAAAAAGTAATAGAAGGCGTTGTCCGTAAGCGCTTGGATGACGTCGACATCGTTTCGGTAGAAGTCAGCCCCGATGTCGACCATGATGGCGATGATATTTTGATCGTGAAAGTACTGTTCGACGGACCAAAACGACGTCCGGACTCCCAAAAAACCGTGAGCTTGGTGCGCAAAATGCGCCCGAAATTGGCGATGATCAATGAACGCGCTTTTCCGGTCATTTCGGTGATCCGCGATCCGAAGTCAGGATACACTAGCTCTGAAGCCCATTGATTTTCTCGATACCGCTGAAGACCTGCTGGACACAGGCCGAAAGCGCCCGAGGGAGACCAATCTTCGAAGAGCGGTCAGCACGACTTACTATGCGCTGTTTCATTGTTTGGCCCAGACATGTGCTGACCTTTTGATCGGTGGTCGTCAATCCGACCGGAGTAGACATGCTTGGCGACAGGTATATCGTGCGATTGAACATCGGACAGTAAAGCAGAATTGCAAAGAAGAACGCTCAGTGCAGGAATTTCCTAAAGAAATACAAGATTTCGCCAACCACTTTCTGTCCCTGCAAGAAAAGCGGCACAAAGCAGATTACGATCCGATTTGTACTTTGAGTAAAGAAGAGCTTAAAAATCTTATTGAAGATACACGGGGAATTATTGAAAGATTTCAGAAAGTGGATACCAAGGACCGCAGAGCGTTTGCCGCTTATGCGATCTTTGAACCGTCGACCGTGAAGAATGCTGATCAGGCGGAGAGATAGAGGCCCTGATCAGATTG
>JBMYTN010000042.1:0-36180 GCA_049604415.1 Rhodospirillaceae bacterium
TCTTCATTATTTATATTGGAGAATTCTAAAGGCATAGATAATTATCAGTTATCAATTCAGGGCGGGACCTAAACAATGTGTTGCCCCATCTGCTTCTGATTCATTTGACAGCAAAAAATTAAAAAAAGCAATAGAAAAAAATATAAATTAATGATTGTTAAAATACATTAAGTGGTAATAATATATCGAAAAGCAACAAAAAGGGTAGAGTTATTAGAAAATGCTGAGAAAATTTGTAAAGAAGAAATCGCGTGAAAATACGGGTTAGAGGTGTTTCCAGAAATTATAAAACAAAAAAAAGTAGTAAACAGCTGTGCCCTTACAGGAAATGGTGGATCACGGTTAAACCAAAGGAGCTATAAAAATTTGGTCAACAGGATAGGCACTGCTTTTATTGGGATCGAAAAAATAAAAAAAGGGCATGTGGAGCATACTGAATAGCATGAAAAAATTGAAATCACTAGCACTTAAACATTGTATTGATTTTACGGACTGATCTTGTCTCCTACTGCTGTCAAATTGTGTGATAACAATGTGCAGCCAACATCAACCGATGACCGAAAAGCTTTTGATTGGATCTGACAAGGAAGTCTGGACGCCGCAAATATTGCGCCGTCGCCTTGGGGCCTTGGCCAAGCGGGCCAATGTCTCGCGCCGGGTCACGCCCCATATGCTCCGCCATACCGCCGCAACCCAACTGATTGAAGCGGGCGTGGACATCCGCTTTGTGCAAAAACTGCTCGGCCATGCCAGCATCGCAACAACACAAATCTACACCCAGGTCAGTGACAGCAGTCTGCGATCCACCCTGGAAAAAGCCAACACCCTGGAGCGGATTGTTGGCAGCAAGATCTGAGATTTTGGGCGCGGGATCGTTTCTGCCCGCCGCACGGAACCGAATTTCGCTGCAGATGCCTTAGGGCCAACGCCACGGCAGGGGCGCTTGATTGAAAAAGACGGTTCTGTTGTTGGGCCCCCGGTGTGACCAAGCGATGATATCCCCCAAGGAAAGGCGCATCAGAAAGTAACGCAGGACACTCTCTTCCTCGGGCGTTTGCTCCGTCACGGAACGCAGGAAGGCTCGCGCCGGACCGTCTTGCTGGAGATAGTTCAGCTCCAGCGTCACCCGGGCGATATCCCGCAAAATGTCTGCTTGGCGCCGACGGTTTGACGGCATTGGGTCCAGCAAGGTGGGGTGCTCCCCAACAAACCAGATGTTCTCCATATGCGCATCGCCATGGATGTCTCGCCGGCAGCCGTTCTTGGCCCGGTCGCTCAGGATTTTATGGGCCTCGGGCGCGCGGTCTATTAGCGCGCTTTGCAGGCGCTCCAGGCGGTTCTTAGCGACCAGGCGCTCCAGGCCATCAAAAGCGGCTAGGTCCTCGCCCAAGGTCTGTTCTTCCTGCTCAATGCCAGTTTGTCCGGGGCTGGGTGCCAAAACAGGGCACAGGGCGTGAAAGCTTTTGAGCAGCGCGCCGATGGCTGTTCCACAGGATTCTGTGACCGCATTGCGGCGGGACAGGCCGAGCAAATTGCTGTCATCGGGCATGCGCCGCATCAGCAACAGGTCAATGTCCTGGTGCGCAGTCCTGGTCTGCCGGATTTCTCCACCAACGCTCCAATAGAGCCGCCCAAGCGACAAGGCCCGACCGACGGGCAGACGCTCCGTCAGCGAGAGATCAAGGGTGACCAGGCGGTGATGCTCGTTTTGCCCCAAATTGCGGGCGAATGCCTTGACCGCATAGGCACCCGCCAGGGCGACCAAGGCATCCGTGTCTGACAGCAGCCAGCGCGGGTCCCCCGTTGCCCAGCCCCGCTGTGCCAGAAAATGGGCCAGGGCGTTTTGAAGTGCGATGCCATCCCGGGGCGACCAAATCTCTGCGGTCACCGAGGAATACGACCGCGCACCCTGGTGATCTCATCAAGCACCTGCATCGGTTCATGCGGTGGCGCTTCCCGGGTCGCATAGCCTGTTGCTTCGTCCAGGAGCGACTGGGCCTTCGGACCATCGTCACGACCGATCGCGATTTCCGCAAGCACCACCAAGGCACTGCCTTGCTTCAGCATGTAGCCGCGCATTTTTGCCAACTCAAAGGCTTCTTGGGCTGTGCCTTCCGCTCGATCCCAATCCGTGAGCGCGACACGGGCCCGCGCGACGCTGAGCAAGCCATCGACCTCCAGATCCGCACAGCGCATGCTTTGAGACCGGCTGAGCGCCTGCTGCGCGATTTGTTCGGCCCGGGGCAGGTCTTTTGTCAGCCTGCGGATATCGGCGTTCAGCAAATCCAAGTCAATGATATCACGCGCATCGGGGCGAATGCCTGCCCCCGTTGGACCGCTTGCTTGGGTCAGGATCCGCCGGGCCTGCTGCCATAGTTCAGTGCTCTCTTCCGGAGATTTGTCTCGATGCAGGCTGATGCGGGCGCGATAGATATAGCATTTGACCAACTCGTGGGACGCGCCAGCTTTGGTGTAAATGGCTTCTGCTTGATCAAGCTGATTTGCCGCTTCGTCCCATTCTTCCTCGGCGATGCGGATTTTCGCCATGGTGCGATGGCTGACGGCCATGCTCAGAAGAGCCGTTCGCCGAAACGGCAGGCTGTCGGGCAAGCGGGCCAGCAGGTCCTGACAGGCCTTCAGGCGCTGCGTCAAGTGGGCATAGGCTTGGTTGAAGCGGCCCATGGCATAAAGGCATAGGGCCATGGCCCCATGTCCACGCGACAGTTCATACAGCTGATCTTTTTCTTGGCGTAACGCATTATGGGCCGAGAGAAAGGCCAGGGCTTGGTCAGGATGTCCGCTCTGTCCAAGACATTGCCCCATATATAAAAGCAGCTTTGCCCGCGCGTCCTGGCCCTTCAAGATCGGTACGGGCGGTGTCGTAGAAGAAAAGAAACGCGACAACAGCTCTTGGCACTGAGCGTATCGACCATGCCGATAATACAGGGCCTCCTTTAGGTGCTTATAGAAAAAGGTGAATGCAGTTGAGGCATGTCCCGCCTCCCTTTTGTGGTGGAGCCACTCCAGGGCTGGCCACAGCGTGTCCGGATGCGCGTCCGCAGTGGCCGTTTGATAGGCGGTTGCCTTCAAGTGATCAGCCAGCCTGCGGTGCAGTTGCGCCCGGTGCTTGTCGGAGATCGGCTCAAGCACAGCTTGGGCTGTCTGCGCCACTGCCCGCCAGCGTCCGGGCATGCTCTCTTCCACCAGGTTCTGCGCCCTCAACCCACTGAGCAAAGGTGCGGTCTTATCTTCACTGTCGGCAAGCAGTGCGGATAGATTGCTCAAGGTGAGCCCATGCTGCGTCAGGGATAAGGCTTGCAGCAGGGTTGTTTGCGCCGGCGGAAGATCTGAAAGACGATCTCTGTTTTGATCGTCTGAGGTCGAGCCAGATCCCGATGGGCTGTTCCCCGAGATCACTGGGATCGCGCTCTTATGGCTTGTCGGGGGGTGACCCAACAGAAGGATCTTGGTTGCGCCTAGGTCACCGGATGTCGCTAGGGTCAGAAGCTGGGACAGGCCAGGGTGGTCGGAGGCAGAGGCTCGGGTCAAGCGCTGCAGAACCACGACCGTCGGCTGGCGAGAAAGATGCTGCCGGACGCTTTCAGACAGACCGATGCTGGACCGTTCCCTTGACGGAGCAAGCGCATTTAGAAGCAGGTCGCGAGGATCGCTTTCGGGGTCAGTTAAGGAAATTGGAATAAGGAGGCGACTGGCCCTGCGGCACCACATGGTCAGCCAGTGCTGTAAGGGTGCGCTGGTTGTGTCCTCACCGCCCAGAGCCAAAACCGGTTCCGTGTCTTTGCTGAGCCAAGCCTCGAGCGGCCCATTCAAGGGGCCAAGGGACGGTGCGTCAAGAAGGGCGGTTCTGGTGTGTTCTCGCTGGATGTTACACCCGTCCAAGAAGGTTTCTGCGGTGCTCTCCCAGCTACAGTTGTGTTGATTTTTCAGTGCCGTACGAAGATTGATCGCTCGTTTTTGCCAGTTTTCCCAATCCGCTTTGATGGATCGAACGCACTGTGCAACGGCTTCGATATTGTCTGCGCTGGGGGATTTGTCATCATTGTTAAAGCCGAGATGAATGTGTGCCACATTTTCCTGCAGACCAAGCTGATGCAGATATTTGTATAGTCCGGAGTTTTCAGAAACCACCAAAGGCACACCTGCAGCAATCGCTTCCCATCCTACTAGGCCAAACCCCTCATGGATGGAGAGCATCAAGCAGACATGCTTTTCTTGCAGGTCTTGAATGAGTTGGTTTCTGTTCAGGGTATAGGGAGCCGGTACAATATTGATCCAACCTTTGGTTTGGCTCTTCACGGCGGATTTTATTTTGTCGAGTTCTTGTTGTTTTTCCTTTTCTGTGTCTGACAGCCCATAGAGGTGAAAGGTCGATTGGACTGAAGCAGACGTCATCTCTGCATAGGAGTGGACGGCTTTGGCAAAAGCTGTCACTGCCAGGATGCCCTGCTTGATGATGTCGTCCTGGGCATTGATGCGACCGAACGTGATCCCATTAAACGAGACTTTGGGTTTGTGATTGACCTCAATATCCTCGAGCCCAGCAATCAGCGTCACAACGGTCCTGGTGTCTTCAAGAGCAAAAAAGTTTTGGGTGTGGTCCGCCATGTAGGGGCCGACGGCAAAGGCTAAGTCACATTGTTTAAAGAGCTGCCTTTGTTCATTATGTTTGGCATTTGTACTTTCGGCCTTGCCAGACTTTTCGGTGTGATAGGCTTGGTAGATCATATGTCGAATGACGGCGGAGCGCGCACCAGTCTGTTTGGCGACCGCGCAGGCCACTTCGCCGGAGATGATGTCATGGCCGATAATGACGTCATTTTTATCGGGGCGACGTCCTTGGGCTGTCAGAGCCCCTAAAATACCCTCGACTGACAACCCTTTTTCCGTCTGATCCGGGTCTGACGACACCAGGTGGACGCCATGGATTTTCGCGTCCGTGATGTCTTCCTGGGACGCGGATCGCACGACACAGGTCAAACGATAGTCCGAAGGGTGGCCTCTGCCGAGAGCTTTGCAGAAATCAGTGTTGAAAGAGTTGATGCCGCCATGGGCAACACCCCAAGCGTCGGTAAGGCTGATGATGTTTGTGAGCATATCATTTCCCAAATACGCACCATGACTACACATTTTTAGATAGAAAATACCCTCATCAATTTAAAGAAAATTTATATTCAAATTAATTATGTCATCTGGTCCAGGCCATGAAAGACGCTTTTGAAAGGCTGCCAAGCTATGGAATTGATCACGAGCACAATAAAAGAAGCGCTTTAGAGGTTGGAGAGATGTTTTCCAAAACAATGGCTGGAATAGACCAGGGTGTGGCTTTGCAGATCCGCCAAGGTCTTACTGCCCTCGCAAGCCGACAAATCTTCGAGTTGGCGTCGAATGGCCCTGGGATAGCCGGTCCGTTCAATCAGCATCCGTTTCCGCTCAGAGTCTGCGACAAGTGCCGCCGCCACATTTTGGGTAATGTCGGTTTCCCGGTGTTCTGCCCAGGGCTGGCTGTGCAGAGCCGCATGAAACGCCGCTCGCCGCTTCGGGCCAATGCAGTCGGTCATCAGAAATACCCCGCCCGGTTTCAGCACCCGGTGCACATGGCCAATGAAGGCCTCCAGATCCGGGTAGCAATGGGCGCTCTCCACATTCAGCACCACATCAACGCTCTCGTCAGGAAGGTCCAGCGCAGTGGCATCGCCTTGTTGAAAGGCGAGATTGGGGGCGTCATAGCGCGCCTGGCAAAAGGCGACGGCATCCGTGGACAGCTCCACCCCTAGCATCCGGCGCGGGTGATAAGTCGTTGCGACGAAATTCGCTCCACCGCCACGACCACTGCCGACCTCCAAGACCACACGGTCCTTGAGGGCCTCTGCGCTAACCATCTCCACCAGGGACGCATAGAGTGCCAAGGCGTAGCCGTTTTCCCTTTCGGCAAAGTCCGACCGGCTGCCATCCGTCGGGGCATAGCCATAGTTCAAACAGGTGATCTGATCGCCATAAATGGACTGGCTGATCTGGGAGATCGTGTTGAACCAGCCCTGGGTGATGGATTGCGGCGGCTTAAAGCCAAACCGCCGGATATAGCGGGTCAACCCGCCAAACCAGATCACGCGGGCGAGGTGAAGACTGCGGCGTCCAAAGGATGGGGGCATAACCGGGGGCATCAGCGGCGTTCTGGGCAGTGCGGCGACAGGAAGCCTTACCATAGACCCCACGGGCGAAAATTCCAGCATGGGAGGCTGGCAAGCGCCCATAAGGTCCCCATGTCCTTGAAAACCTTCTGGCAGTCTCCTGACAGTCCTCACCTGACGACCTTCATCGTATCCTCGGAGTTCCCCCATGTCCCAGTCGAATGTTGTCCTTATTGACCGCCATCCGGGCCGGTCCGCGCAAACCATTGGCATGGCCAAGGTCTTGGAAACCGATCCGGGCTTGATCCATGAACCCTCGGTCGGGGTGGTAGGGACGCGCGGGGACAGCCAATGCTATCTGGGCGTGGCCGCCAAGGTTGAGGCGATCCATCAGCACCTGAAAGCCCGCATTGGCAGCGGTCCGGATCAATTGAAGAACCGTTTGGTGCAGCCGGAATTCACCATCGCGACCTCTGACGGTATCCGCAATGGCACCCGGGAAATGCGCTACTCTCTGCTCGGGCGCGAAGTGACCCATGATGCGCTCTGTGAGCATCTTGAGGCGTCTGGTCTTGCGGGCACCATTGCCGTTGTCGCCTGTGACAAGCCACCGGTGGGCACTTTGGCCGCCCTGCTGGAACATAATGAGCCCGCCATCATCATGTCCGACGGCACCATCCGCCCGGGCAAAGATCCGCAAACCGGTGACGCCCTGGACATCGTTAGCGCCTACCAGGTCGCAGGCAATCCGGACCAGGAGGTCCGCGACCGCATCGCCTTCCATGCCTGCCCGGGCATCGGCAGCTGCGGCGGCATGTTCACCTATAACACCATGCAAACCTTCCTGGCCGTGGTTGGCCTGCAGCCGCTGCATATGGTCTCGGCCGCGTCCGATGATCCGAAGCGCCTGACCGAATTCCCGGAACAGCTGGTATCCTACTTGGCCAAAATGATGGCCATGGGCCTGAAGCCCCGAGACATCGTCCAACGGGACTCGCTGCGCAATGCGGTGATCGTTGCCATGGCCATTGGTGGGTCGACCAATGTGGTGCTGCATGTGCCGGAAATCGCCCGGGCGGCAGGCTACGCGCAGTTTTGGCGCGATGTGATGACCCCGGAAGAGTTCAACCACCTCTCCCAGCATGTGGTCCCGGTGCTGACCAATGCTCGGCCCTACGGGGTTTATTCCATGGTCGATATCGACCGGGTTGGCGGCGTCCAGGTCATTGTCAAAGAGCTGCTTGATGCCGGCTTGCTCAATGGCGAGATGATGACCTGCACCGGCGTTACCCTGGCCCAACAGGTGGCGGATCTGAACCCGCCCGCCCCGGATGGCGATGTGATACACAGCGTCGCCACGCCCTATAAGCCCACCGGTGGGCTGCGCATGCTCGGCGGCAATTTGTCACCGGACTTTTCCGCCATCCTGAAGCTGGCTGGGGTCGAAGGTGGCTTGGAAGACAATGTCTTCACCGGTCGCGCCCGGGTGTTTAATGGCGAGGCCGACCTGATCGCCGCCTTGGACAGCCAGCCCGGCAGCTTCCAGGACCATGACATGATCATCGTGCGCTATGAGGGCCCAAGCGGCGCGCCGGGCATGCCGGAAATGCTTGACCCGACCTCGCGCATCACCGCCCTGTGCCGGGAGCGCGGCATCGTCGTCGCACTGATGACCGACGCCCGCTTCTCCGGCGGCTCGGTCGGTCTGGTGATCGGCCATGTCGGGCCCGAGGCCGCCCATGGCGGTCCCATTGCTTTTGTCGAAGATGGCGATGAGATCATCGTCGATCTGAACAGCAACACCCTGTCCTGTCCGGTTCTGGATGATGCGGAGACCTTTGGTCCGCGCAAAGCAGTCTGGGACAAGGTTGTGGCCGACAATGGTGGCCAGCATCCCAACAGCGGTGTGGCCGACACCCGACTGTTGCACCGGGCGCGTTTCACCGCCGTACCAGCCATTAGAGGCGGCGGCCTGCATCCCAACCGGGAGGTCTGGGTACGCAATCCTCGCGAGGCCACGCCGTCAGGCTTTACGCCGAAAAACCGGCATCGGGAGGGCTAAACGCCCTTCCCCTCAGGCTCTGCGACCAATCCGCTGATGCGGAAATGGGCACCCTCCTCGCGCTCCAGCAGGGCGATGGTGGCCCCATGGGCTTCGAGCAGCGAGCGCACAATGCCCAGGCCGAGGCCGGTGCCGCCGGTCTCCCGCCTTGTGGTGAAGAACAGATCAAAAATCCGCTGCGCATTGCCGGGCGAAACG
This sequence comes from Rhodospirillaceae bacterium, assembly GCA_049604415.1. Lineage (GTDB taxonomy): Bacteria > Pseudomonadota > Alphaproteobacteria > Rhodospirillales > Rhodospirillaceae > JBMYTN01. The sequence continues at coordinate 8,410 of JBMYTN010000042.1, forward strand.
CCCGGGCCATTGTCCTGGACATCGATATGCAGCCCTCCGTCGGCAGAGACGACTGTGAAGGCAACCGTCGTCGCCCCTTGCTGGGCGGCATTGTCCAGCAGATTGCCCAACACAATCTTAGCGGCTTCAGCAGACAGCGGCAGGGCTGTGGGACCGGACAGGGAGATCGCCAAGGTAGGAAGGGTCGGCTTCAGCGCTGCGACGACATCCATCAGGTCGCAGGTACCGCCGACCTCCATGGTGTCGGCCTTGGCCAAGGCCCGCAGACGATCCAACAACAGGCTGCCCCGCTCCACATCCCGTTCGATATTGTCCAAGAATTTGGCCTGTTCAGCCTCGGTCATGCCGCCATCCTTGAGCAACTCGACCGCGCCCCGGATCGAGGTTAGCGGGCTTTTCAGCTCATGGCTGACATGGGCGGCAAAGGAGTTGATGTAGTCATTGCGCTTGAACAGCTTGGCCGCCGTGTCCATCAGGGCGTTGGACAGCTCGAACACCTCGCGGCTGCCATGGTGGCGCAGGGGACCAATGGCGGCGCGATCCCCTTGGCCGATCAATCGCGCTCGACGGCGCAACAGCAGGATCGGACCGGCGATGGCCCGGGAGAAGATCAGCACCATCACCCCGGCCAGGGCGAGCAGGGCCACAGCAACCAAAGCCAGTCGATCCCGCAGGAAGTAAAACTCCTTCACCACATTGCTGGGCGTTCGGGAGGCATAGACCACCCCGGCAAGCTGCCCTCGGACGACCACGGGCATGGCCGTGAACACCCGCACCCCGGTGCCCCGGCTGATGGAGTAAATCGGCATCGGGTCCTCTGGCGCCCGGTCGCGCAACACACTGCGATACTGGCCTCCCAGCGCCTCTTGCACCTCGGGCAGATCGGCAAAAGACAGTCCGATATCGGGCCGTCCGGCGATCACCGTGCCTTTGAAATCCAGAATGCGAAATCCAGCCAACGTGGCTTGCTGGGTTTGCATCAGGATCGGGTCGAGGCGCTCTGCCAGGCGTTGGTAGGCCTGCGATGGTGCGGCGTCCGTCGGGACCGCATCGGGCCGCTCCGGCAAGATGGTCGCCTCGGAGAGAGACAATTGCGGCAGGATCGGCGACCAGTGCTCCCCTGCTGCCAGGAAGCGCGGCGGGACCTCCGGTCCCAGGGGCAGCGCGCCATCGTCCTCTCGGCTCAACGTCGTGCTCATCATTGCCGCCAGTGCTGCCGATTGGGCGATCAACTCGGCTTCCGTATTGCGCACCAACTGGTCTTCATAGAGCCGAAACAACAACACCCCGGACAGCGGCAACAGCAAAGCCGTGCCGATCATTGCGGCCACCACCATGGACAGGGTCGGACGCCATTTCCCAGTTCTCATGGCAGCGGCCGAGATTGGCAGGTCCCCATGCGAAAGCCCAGACCATGGACGGTTTCGATGACATCCGTGCCACCCAAGGCGGCGAATTTGGCCCGCAGATTGCGGATATGGCTGTCAATGGTGCGATCAGAGACATGCATATTGTCGGCATAGGCCAGATCGAGAATCTGCGCCCGGCTAAACACCATGCGGGGGCGGGCCAACAGGGTGATCAGGATGTTGAATTCCAGCTTGGTCAACTCGACCGGTTGTCCCTGCAAGGTCACGGAAAACTCGGCCTTGTTGACAGTCAGGGCACCATGGATGGTTTCATCCGATGGCTCTTCGGTTGTCCAGGCCCCACGCTGGCGTTTCAGGATCACCCCGACCCGGGTCACCAGTTCCCGCGGGCTGAAGGGTTTGGTGACATAGTCATCGCCGCCGATCTCCAGGCCCAGGATCCGGTCGATCTCGTCCGCCCGGGCGGAGAGAAACAGGATCGGCACATCGGAGCTCCGACGGATCTGGCGGCAAACTTCCAAACCGTCCAGCTCCGGCAAGCCCACATCCAAGATAATCAGCGCGGGCTGTTTCCGGGCGAACCGCTCCAGGGCTTGGTGGCCGTCTTCGGCCCGCTCCGGGGCATAGCCTGCCTTCTCTAGGGCAAAGCAGATGACATCCAGAATATGCGGGTCGTCATCGACCACCAGAACCTGTTTCATCTCGGATCCTGTCCTCATGCGTCGGATTTCGCGGACCGCAAGCCCCTCAAAAACCAAAGTCGCTGTCTGATTGTGTTGCGGAACCGGGCCAGGACCAAGAGCAAAACACCAAACAACCCGATAACAGCCTCTGGTTCCGGCCCGGAAGCTCCGCTGAGATTGAGCTTCGGATAGGCCGCTGCCGTTGTGCCCTGGACCATCGGCTGGGCGACAGAGACGGTAGGGGTCCCATCGACCACCGCTCCTGGTTCGACGTCAGAAACGGCAACGAAAGAGGTGAAAGCGGTCTGTAAGGAGAAGTCCAGACCAAGTTGGGTGATTTGTTCTTTCAGGGTCGCATCGGTGCCGCCGGACAGGGTGTAGTCCCGCTCCAAATCAAAGATCCGCTCCCGTGCCCAGACCACCGGCAAGGCGCTGGAGGGGGCAGAGGATTCTGCGTCCTCGGATCCTGCCAAAGTCAGATCGACGGGTAAGGTCGCGGGACGGCCATTGACCCGACCCTTGATGAAGATCTGCTGCGGCACCGCAATGGGTGGGGTGCGGGCCAGAACCGTGACACCTCCGCCCGCGAACAGATCCCCAATCCGCGCCGGGCTTTGACCGCCCACCGCCAAGCCATTCCAATCGACCGTGATATCGGTTAGGAGCGGCGCGTCCAAGGACTGGGCCAGAGCCTTGGCGACGGCGTCGGCCTGCTCCCCGATCCCAACGATCCGGGCCCGGCCGCGCCCTTCCTTAGCCATGCCTTCCAGCAAATAGCGGTTCACCGCCGTGCCAATGCCAAAGGCATAGAGCCGGGCATCGCCAATGCGCCGGGAAACGGTTTGGATTACTTGCCGATCCTCACCGATAAAGCCATCGGTCAAAAAGATCACGATCCGCAGGCTGTTGGGCAGGGGCGGAAGGTCAAAGGTTGTCCGCATGGCCCGGTTCATCTCCGTCCCGCCTTGGGCTGACAAGGTGGCGACATAGCGCAGCCCAGCGCGGATATTCTCCGGGGTGGCGGGCAAGGGGGTGCTGGCAAATTGCTCCGGCGCATCGGAAAACCGAACGATGCGGAAGTGATCCTTAGGCCGCAGCCCCTCCAAAGCGGCGCGCATAAAGGTCTTGGAGGCGCTTAAAGGCTCGCCCGCCATGGAGCCAGAGGTGTCGAGCACGAACACAACCTCTCGCGGGGTGATGAGCTCCGTGGCGGGCAGCTTCGGCGGTTCGATTTGCAAGGCAATAAAACCGCCGCGCTCATCGGCATGGTAGGAACTGCCAGCGCTGACGGCCTCATCGATGCCCAGTTCATAGCGCAAGACCAGATCCCGATTGCCGATCACCCGGCCCTTGGACAATGCAGCACTGGCACCATCTTCCGTCGTCTCGATGGCCAGACTATGGGTGGCTGAGGTCAAGGAGTGCAATGGCGTTGGCGCATGCAGGGTCAGGGCAAAGCTGACCCGCTCAAAATCGATCCGGGCCGAGCCCTCCTGACCAAAGACCGGCGGAAAGTCTGGCAGCGGCTCCACCAACCAGCCGGAGATTTGTTCTGGAGAGGGCTTGTCCTGCGCCGGCAATGGGGGGAGCGGCGGGGGTGATGAGGGAGCCTCGGCGTCCTGGGAGACCAGCCGCGGTTCCAGGCCCAGTTGCTCGGCGACCGGTATTGGCAATACCCCCTCATAGCGCGGCCCGACGACAAAGGGCACCACCAGCTCATAGGCACCGTCTCGTTTCGGGATGGTTTGGACATAGCGCAAGGTCACTGTGACCGGCATCCCGGATGGCAGATTGGCGATGTTTTGGCTGAACATGTTGGGGCGGTGCTGATCCAACAGGCTCGCTGTTTTGCCCTGGGCCTTGGCCGCGTCAAAGGTCTGTTTGGCCTCCTGCTTGCGCTGGATCACGGCCTCAACGCGCTCCTCGCCGACCTGCAAGGTCAGGCCATAGACAGCGGCTTTTTGGTTCAAAGGGAACAGATAGGTCGCGTTCAGCGTCTCTGGGTGGGTGTTGAAAAAGCTTTGGGTCACGGTGACCGTGGCCAGCGTGCCATCGATGCGCACCGCATAATCGCTTTTCAGCATCGGCAAAGACAAAGTCTGCCCGCCTGTTTCGGCGACTACGTCTCCGGCAAGGCTATCAGGCGGCGCCGTGGTTTGCGGGGCGGCATTGGCCAGGGGGGCATCAAACACCACCCACAGCACAAGCGGCAGGACGAATTGAAAGATCGGCGACATGGGGCGCTCCTTTGGGTTTAGGGATTTGGTGCAAGATCAAGGGCGGCGACGGCAGCATTTTCGAACCGGTCGCGGCTGAGGTCGGGCAGGGTCCAGGGCGTGATCCGTTGGATGCTGTGCCAGGCCATGTTTGGGGCCTGTAGCCACTGCCAGATGGCCTCGGCGACATTAGAGGTCGCGAAACCCGCCCCATTGGCATAGGTCACAGCGACCAGCCAAGCTTGGCCCTGGGCGTCTTCGGCTTTGTAAAGGGAGGTCGGGATCGGCTCGAAGCGGGTGCCGACAAAGGTCACCCGGTATCCCAGTCCCCGCAGGCAATCATCCGGGGCATGGAGATGGCGCAAGGGCGAGGTCGTCTGCACCACGGTCATGGCCAGCGGGCCATAGAGCGCCTTTTGCGCCCCACCGCCAAACTGCTCGAAATAGGTCCGTTCGCGTGCCGTTAGGGGCTCAAACTGGCGGAGTACACCATTCAAAGCTTGGGGCAGTGCGATGGGCGTTGTGGGGCGGGAGACATCCAGGGCCTGACGCGGCAGTGAAACAATCACCAGTGCCAAGCCAACAAAACCGACAGACAGGATGGGCAGGGTGCGGCTGGGGATCGCCCAGGATGCAGCCGGTGTCGATGGCGCAGAGGGGCCCGGCGGGACCTGCGCTGGCGTCGGCCCGTAGAGCCACAGGACCGGTGCGAAGAAGAGCAATAAGGTGGCATAGCCCAGCAGGTCATGGGGCAGAGGGGCCATAACGTCGATGCCGGTCAGCGGTTCATAAACCAAGCCGGTGGCGAGCAGGGCGATCCGCACCGCATTGCCCAGAATTGCCAGCATGATCGCCAGACCGAACAGGCCCAAGGCCCGCATCAGGCTGGGCCGCCACAGGGCATTCAGGGCCGTGACCAGGGCCAAGGTGATCATCAGCCCCGAGGTCCCGGAGCAGGGCAAATCGACCAACACATCGATCCCGGCGACCTTCAGCCGCACGCCCTCGCACAGCAGCTCCGAGAAAAACGGCGTGAGCATTTGGCAGGCCCCGAAGGCGGAAACCTCTTGCATCGGGTAGCCCAATAGGCGTTGCACCACCCGCTCAAAGGGCAAGGTGAACAGGAACAGCACCGAAAGCCAAAAGGGCGAGACGGCCCGCTTGCGCTCCGCCAGGCCGAGCCAGGTCAGCAGGGCGTAGACATCCAGTGCCAAGGCCATGCCGCCAATGATGTTGATGGCAGCGATTTGACTGATCAGGCGCAACAGGGCGGCGACCAGCAACAGCAGGGCGGCGGTGCGCTGGGCGCGGGTGTTTCTGGGTGTGAGGCGCGGCGCGCTGAGGGCCCATAGGATCAGACCCGCCAGCAGCACCCCGTAGATCCAGCCGGAGGTCTCGTAAGATGGATCCTGCCATGTTTGGATCAGCCAGCGCAGCGGCTCAAGGGCCAGGATGGCCGAGGCGGTGGCAAAGCCGAGGATCGACAGGCGCTGCGAGGCGGTGCGGGGTGCGAGCGGTTTCATGGCCCCGATATGCCGCACCGCTTTGCACATGCTGTTTAGGCGCTGTGCAGATTTTCAGCAGATTACGAGCTTTGACCGGTCTCCGGACTGGTCTCGGGACCGGATAGGGTGCGGCTGAACATCCATGTCTCCGGGCTGGAAAGGGCCTTGTCCAAGGCGAACCCGTTTTTGATCAGAACCCGGGCGGAGGGGCTGTTGTCCTTGCCCACACCCGCCAGCAAATGAACTGGTACGCCCGCGCGCTGAAACCAGCAGGCAAGACCGTCGATCAGTTCGGTGGCATAGCCTTGTCCCCAGGCCGCTTCCGCAAAGAGGTAGCCAAAATGCACGGTCCGAGGGCTATCGGTGCTTGGCACCGATGCGAGGATCACCAACCCCAGAAGATCCTCGCTTTGGGTCCGGGTCGTCAGGACGTCGCTTTCCACCGCTCTGGCCTCCATCCAGGCCGCGATGGCCCCCTCAGAGCTCGACAGTTGCAGAGCGGGCGGCAAGGGCTCCAAGACCTTTGGCGTCAGCACCGAGGCCAATTGGTCGGCCAGCCGCTGTCTTTGTTCCGGCGCATGCAAGGTCGCTTGCCAATCCTCGACCCGCAAGCGGGTGGTCTTGAAAGAGATGACTGATGACATTTTGGGTGCCTGCTCCAACGGTTTTTTGACTCTCTTGCTGGGTCTTTCCGCTTTTTGACGCTGCTGAAAACTGTCACAGTTCCTCTGGACCTATGACCGATTTTTTGCCGACAGGAGTGCGGAATGGGACGCCAGATCGTTGGCGGCGGCCATAAAAAAGTTCTCTATACCCTAAAGACCCTGCGCCAAATCGGCGTGGTCAAGGCTGCCAAAGCGCTGAACAGCAAGAATACCTGTAAGTCCTGCGCCCTTGGCATGGGCGGGCAGTCCGGCGGCATGGTCAACGAGCTGGGCGAATACCCCTCGGTCTGCAACAAGTCGGTCCAAGCCCAATCCACCGATATCCAACCGGCCATCCCCGAGGCCCTGTTTGACCATAGTCTGTCCGATCTCCGCGAGCTTTCGGGCCGCGAAATGGAGCAGCTTGGACGGCTGGGCACGCCCCTCTACAAACCTCCTAGCCAGCAGTGCTATGCACCCATAGGCTGGGAGCAGGCGATGGACATCGCGGCCGCGCGGCTGAAAGCGACCGATCCGTCCCGCAGCTTCTTTTACAGCTCCGGACGGTCCTCCAACGAGGCCGGGTTCCTGTTCCAATTGATGGCGCGGATGTATGGCACCAACAATGTCACCAACTGCTCCTATTTCTGCCACCAAGCCACCGGGGTCGCGCTGGGCTCTACCATCGGCACCGGCACCTCGACGGTGGAACTGGCTGATCTGACCGGCTGCGACCTGATCTTTGTCATCGGGGCCAATCCGTCCTCCAACCACCCGCGCTTTATCCACAAACTGAAGGACTGCCGGGACCGGGGCGGCCATGTGATCATGATCAATCCGGCCAAGGAGCCAGGGCTGGTCAAATTCGCCGTCCCGAAAAGCCCGTCCTCCATGCTTAAAGGTGGGGATGCCATCGCCTCCCACTATTTGCAGCCGAAAATCGGCGAGGACATCGCCCTGTTCAAAGGCCTCACCAAAGCCTTGATCGAGGCGGGCGCGGTGGCGGACGCCTTCATCGCCGAGCACACCACCGGCTTTGAGGCCTTCCGGCAAGATGTTGAGCAGACCTCCTGGGACAGCCTCACCACCCGCTGTGGCGTGCCGCGCAGAGAGATCGAGAAGGCTGCCCGGATCTATGCCCGGGCCAAAAGCGCTGTCTTCGCCTGGGGCATGGGCATGACCCACCATCTCCATGGGGTACAGAATATTGAGTTGATCGCCGCTTTGGCCCTTATGCGTGGCATGATTGGGCGGCCCAATGCGGGCCTGCTGCCCCTGCGGGGTCATTCCAATGTCCAGGGCGTCGGCACCATTGGCGTCAAGCCGGTCCTGCCCGCCGAGGTCATGACCCGGCTGGAGCAGAGTTTTGACATCACCCTGCCACAGGCCAAAGGGCTGGACACCATGGCCTCCTTGGAGGCGGCGCATCGCGGCGAGATCGACGCGGCGGTGATCATGGGCGGCAATCTCTACGCCGCCACCCCGAACACCGCTTTTGCCGCACAGGCCTTGGATCGCATCGGCTTCAAGCTGTTCCTGACCACCACCATGAACCAGGGCCATGTTCATGGGGTGGAGAGCGGCGAGGTGCTGGTGCTGCCAGTGACCGCCCGCGATGAGGAATGGGAACCGACCACCCAGGAAAGTATGTTCAATTTTGTCCGCCTGTCCGATGGCGGCATCAAGCGTCTGCCCAAGGCGCGGCCAGAATCGGTGATCCTGGCGGATTTGGCCAAGCGGCTGTTGGGCTCCGACAAGATCAATTTCGCCGAATTCGCCCGGCACAAAACCCTGCGGGAAGCCATTGCCAAGATCGTTCCGGGCATGGAGGACCTGGCGCATATCGATGTGGCGAAGCGGGAGTTCCACATCAAAAACCGCGTCCTGCACAGCCCGCGCTTCAACACGCCCGATGGCAAGGCGCGGTTCGCCGTCCACCCTCTACCGGCCTTGCCGGATACGCCCTTCCGGCTGTCGACCATGCGCAGCGAGGGCCAGTTCAACTCGATCATCTATGAGGAGCGGGACAGCTATCGCGGCACCAAAACCCGGTGGTCCATTCTCATGAGCCTGGCGGATATGCGCCGCTTGGGTTTGACCCGACGCTCCCGGGCCACGGTCCGGTCCGCTGGCGGGGTCATGGAGTCCGTGGAGGTCTATCCCTTTGATCTGCCGGAGGGCTCTGTGCTGGCCTATTATCCGGAAGCGAATGTGCTGACCGACAGAGCGGTGGATCCGCAAAGCAAAACCCCGGCCTTCAAATCCATTGCCGTTGAGATCCAACCGGCCTAACCATAGCTGGCGGGATGACCCTTTCAGGAGTGGACTGGATGACGGTGACGGTTGCGGCGACGCAAATGGCGTGTTCGGCGGATTATGAGTCCAACATGGCCACCGCAGAAGGCCTTGTCCGCGCCGCCGCTGCTGCCGGAGCCCAGATCATCCTGCTGCAAGAAGTCTTTGCCTTAAAGCAGTTCCAGTTCATGGAGATGGGGCCGGAGCAGTTCAAACTGGCCGAGCCGCTGCAAGGCGAAACCGTGCGCCGCATGAGCGCTTTGGCCAAAGACCTCTCCGTGGTGCTGCCGGTCAATCTGTTCGAACGCGCCAGCAATGCCTATTACAACACCAATGTGATCATCGACGCCGATGGCACGGTGCTGGGCCATTACCGTAAATCCCATATCCCTCTGGGTCTGCCGGGCTGCTATGAGAAGGTTTATTCCAATCCCGGCGACACCGGCTTTTTGGCCTTTGACACCGCCTATGGCCGCATTGGCGCGGCGGTCTGCTGGGATCAGTGGTTCCCGGAAGCCGCCCGGATCATGGCGTTGAAGGGGGCCGAGATCCTGTTTTACCCCTCGGCCATCGGGTCCGACTGCCATGACCATTGGCAAACGGTGATGCGCGGCCATGCGGCGGCCAATCTGGTGCCGCTGGTCTGCTCAAACCGGGTTGGGTTGGAGCAGGGGTCTCTGGGCGAAGTCACCTATTTCGGCCAATCCTTTATTGCCGATCCCAAGGGGGCGGTGGTGGCCGGGGCCGATCAAACCTCCTCCTGTTTTATCACCCATCGTTTTGACTTGGACGAGATCCGGGAGCTCCGCGCCCATTGGGGCTTGTTCCGGGACCGCAGGCCCGATCTCTATGGGCCGCTCCTGACCATGGATGGCCAAACGAGGCTGCCGACATGACCGCCCATTTGTTTCCCTTCACCGACCCGGTCCAGTTGACCCAAAGCCCGCCGATGGAAATCGTCTCCGGGGACGGGGCTCGGGTCACGGATAGGCAAGGCAAAACCTATCTGGATGCGGTCGCCGGGCTGTGGTGTGCGTCGCTGGGCTTCACGCCCGCTCGCCTGCAGCAGGCGGCCCAAGAGCAGATTGGTCGCTTGGGCTATTACCACAGCTTCATGGGCCGGACGTCTTCGCCAACCCTACAATTGGCCGAGCGTTTGGTGGCGCGGCTGCCCGACGGTCTGGAGCATGTGTTCTTCGGCACCTCCGGCTCTGAAGCGGTCGAAGCGGCGGTTAAATTCGCCCGCTATGTCCAGGCGAGCCGAGGCAAGCCGGGCAAAGTCAGGATCATTGCCCGCGAGGGCGCTTATCACGGCTCCGGCCATATCAGCGCCGCCTTGACCGGCATGGCCTATTGCCATGACGGCTTCCATCTGCCCCAAGCCGAGGTGCTGCGCACCGGGCGGGCGCATTTTTATGGCGATGGTTTGCCCGGCGAGACCGAGACGGCGTTTGTCGCCCGCCGGGCTGCGGAGCTGGAGGCCTTGATTGAGCGGGAAGGGGCGGAGACCATCTGCGCCTTCATTGGCGAGCCCCTGATGGGCTCCGGTGGCGTGTTCTTGCCGCCCGAGGGCTATTGGCCTGCGATCCAGGCGGTTTTGAAGCGCCATGATATATTGTTGATCGCCGATGAGATCATCACCGGGTTTGGCCGCACCGGGCGGTGGTTTGGCTGCGAGACCTATGGCATCACCCCGGATCTGATGACCATGGCCAAGCAACTGACCGGCGGCATCTTTCCCCTGTCAGCCATCGCCATGACCCCGGAGATCTATGATGGGATCGCCGCCCACGCCCACAGCTTGGGCACTTTTGGTCATGGGGTGACCTATGGCGGTCATCCAGTCGGGGCCGCCGTCGCCTTGGAGACCTTGGCGATTTACGAAGAGATGGACCTGGAGGCGCATATCGGGGCTTTGGGCGCTCATCTGAGCCATCGATTGGCGGATCTGCAGGGCTTGCCTGGCATTGGCGATATCCGCAGCATCGGCCTGATCGCCGGGATCGAATTTGCGCCCGAGGACCGACCGGCTGCGGAGCTGACCCGGGCCGTGGGGCTGGCGGCCCAGCAGCGCGGTGTTTTGTTCCGGGTCATCAACACGGTCTTGGCGATCAGCCCGCCCTATATCTGCACGACGGCGGATATTGATCAGATGGTCGATGCGATGGGCGAAAGCATCCAAGCCTGTGTTTGAGAGTCATGCCGTTTAAATGAGTGTGTTTTTATCCAACGCCCTGCAGTTTGTCTCTTGGCTACCATTTCTGGGGTTTCTGTTCGCTGCGATCATGGCCCTGGGGGATCAGGCGGCTGTCTTCTCCAAAGTCACCGGGGAAAGCGATCCCGCCAAACAAGACGGGTCAACCTTTCTGCGGGGCGTGTTTGCGCTTGCCTGCCTTGTCCTGACCGCGACCTATCTGTTTTTGTTCCTTGAAGGGTCTGCCCGGTGGGGTCCCGCTGTGATCTGGGTGGGGCTGGCGGTTTGTCTGATCCGATCCAGAGCACAGTTGCGCCGATGGATCCTGTCCCCGCTGTTTCTGATCTTTGCGGCCAGCTTTTTGCTGTTGATGCTGTTTCAGTTTCCCTTGGCCCATAATCTCACCGCAGCGACGCCCGCGAATAATTTCTATCTGGGACGGCCAATCGATTTTTATGTTCCGGTGATGTTTGCCGAGAGCCTGCGCGACGGGGTCCTGCTGGAATTCGAAGACTGGCTGGGCAGCGACCGCCCGCCTTTGATGTCGGGCTTTATCCTGGTTCTGACGCCGCTATGGATGGAGGTTGCGGAGGCCTATTTGTTTGTCGGCACGGCGCTCCAGCTGTTGATCTTGCCGGTGATGCTGGCCTGTGTGCTGCTGGGAACGGATGGCACCAAGAAGGCTTGGCCCGTTCTGCTGATCCTGTTGCTCTGTGTGGCGTTCAGCCCGCTGTTTTTGCACAATATTTCTTATCTCTGGCCGAAAATTCTCGCCGCTCTGTTTTGTCTGATGGCGGTTTTCGGTCTGTTCCGAGGCTCGACCTTGTCTCCGGTTGGGGCGGTTGCCATTGGGACCCAGTTCGCATTGGGCTTCCTGACCCATGGCGGCAGTGCGTTTCTGATCATCGCTGCGGCCATCACCTTTGTGCTGCTCAACAGGGATTGGCGCTCTTGGCGCGCCGGGGCGATGATGGCATTGAGCTTTGTGGTGGTGAGCCTGCCGTGGTCAGCCTATAAGGCCTTCATCCAGCCGCCTGGGGATCGCTTGCTGAAATGGCATCTCCTCGGGCAGATCGAGGTTACGCCGCTCAGCTTTGCGGACTTGGCCGCCCAAACCTATCAGGGCTTTGGCTGGACCGACCTGTGGGCTCGACTGCTTTATTCCATCGACCGGCAAATTGTTGCGCCTTATGCCAATCTGTTCGCCTTTGAGGGGGCAGGATCCCTCACGGCGCTGGCCGAAGGGTTCGTTGTCGCCAGCTATTATCAGACCGCTTTGAGCATGGGGCTCCTAACGCTGCCCGCACTGCTCGGTGTCTGTGTGCTGGCCAGGAAGCGGACACTCTGGACCCTGCTTCTGCTTTGGGCGGTGGCGCTTTTGGTCTGGTTTGGTCTGCCGTTTCATGGGGCGCGGGGCGTGCATGAGGGCAGCTATGTCTTGCAGTTGCTGCCCTGGGGGATCCTGTTGCTTGGCCTCCCAGTCCTCAAGGCATCGAGGGTCCGTTTCGTTCTTGTCGGCCTGCTGGTGGCTCAGACGCTGGGGCAAATGGGATTGTTCTGGCATGCCCGGGCCTCCGTGGCCTTGCCCCATCCCTTCGGTGTCCAGGACTATATGCCGGTAACCTTCGAGGCCCCTCAGATCGCTGTCTTAGCCAGCATGGGCGGGCGAGACTATTACGACAGCAGCTTGCCCGATGCCCTTGTGGTCGGGTCCTATGTCACCGGGGATCACGATATGGGCCGGATCCTGTTGGAGGGCTATTGGGGGCTGCGTCTGCCCTATCGCTCCGGTCCGGATGAAACGGCGCTGTCCTATGTGATCGCCTCCGAGGAGGGGATGGAGACCGGTGCTCTGCCCCCCTGTGTGGATTGGTGTGTCTTGGAGTTTTTCTCCCATGACTTGCCGGATGAGTTCACTTTGGAGCTGCGCGATGAGGGCGATCAATTGGGGCAATGGGTGGCGGTGATGGTCGAGGATCCGGATCGAAATTGACCAAAACCGCCCTTGAGGAAATGGAGCGCCCATAAAGATTGTTGACAGTTATCAGTGGGGGATGGATCATTTTGCTGGTTTTCAGGTTCCATCCCGCACTTTTAGACCTAACTAAGAGTGTTGCTTGTTTCACGCATTGAGTGACTGTCAGATCCATGGACACATCTGCCCAAACCGCCATCGACAAAATCGGCCATCGTCGGTCGCAAACCCTGAACTCGATTGTCCGGGAAGCCATCGAACAGATGATTGTTTCTGGGGAACTCAGCTCCGGCGAACGGATCAATGAAAGTGGTCTGGCGGCGAAGCTCGAAGTCAGCCGCGGCCCGGTGCGCGAGGCCTGTCGTGGTTTGGAGCAAGCAGGGCTGTTGGTCAGCGAGGTCAATCACGGCGTCTATGTGCGCAAGATGACCTTGGAAGAGGCCCGCGATCTCTATGAGGTGCGGGGGGCTTTGTCCGGTCTTGTCGGGCGATTGATTGTTCAAAAAGCCAAGCAAAAACAGGTCAATGAGCTGACCGATCTAGTCGACAAAATGGATAAAGTCGCCGAAGATCAGGATTTTCAGGCCTATTACCAGCTCAACATTCAATTCCACGACGCCTTGGTCCAGGCCGCCGACAACCCGGCTTTGGAAAAGACCTATCATTGGATCATCAAGCAACTGCATCTGTTCCGGCGCATGGGGCTGGTGCAGAAAGGCAATATGAAAATCTCCAATGCGGAACACCGGGCGATTGTCGATGCCATCACCGCCCGGGATGAAAATGCCGCCGAAACCGCCATGCGCCAGCATGTCAGCGGCGGTTGGGCGCGGATGTCCGCCAGCGTGTAATCCTTAAAACGTTCCGGCTCGATATCCCCTCTCTGGGGCTCTTAGTCGTGGGAAATTTTGAAAATAGAAAACTGTTGACAGTTTACAGAATTCCGCAGATGATCGATCAACCTTTCAACAAGGCCACAACCAAAAAAACCGACTGACCGGGAGGACATTATGAAGAAACTATTGGGCTGCAGCGTTGCGGCGGCTGTCTTGGCCTTTGCGGCTGGACCCCTGCAGGCACAGGACGCGTTCCCCTCGCAACCGATTGAGGTCGTAACCCATGCATCCGCAGGCGGGGGCACCGACACCACGGCACGCACCATGCTGATCCGGGCGCGGAAATCCTTGAACGCCGATGCCTTTGTCCAAATCAAAAAAGGCGGAGGCGGGGCGGTTGCCATGAGCTATGCCAATGGCAAGGCACCCGACGGCCACACGGTGATGGCCATCACCCCGACCCATTTGATCACCATGGCCCGAGGCCGGGCTCCCATCGGCATTGATGATGTCCGGGGTGTGGTGCGCTCGACCGATGATCCGATCATCGTCGTGGCGCAAAAGTCGACCGGCTTTGAAACCATCCAGGATCTGATCGACGCATCCCAGGAAAAATCCGTCAAATATGGCGGCACCCAAGCCGGAGGCATCGACCATATCGCCGCCATGACCTTTGCCAGCGTGTCCGGGGCCAAGATCGGCTATGTGCCCTTCGATGGCGGTGGGGCGATGATCACCAATCTGATGGGCGGCAATATTCAGGCTGCCGGGCTGAATTATGGCGAGGCCGTTGATGGCATCGAAGCTGGGGAATTCGTCCCGTTGGCGGTGATGTCGAAAAAGCGTCTTGGTGCCTTGCCGGACACGCCGACCATGGAAGAAGCCGGTTTTGAAGGCGTGAACTTTTCCACCGTGCGCGGTGTGATCGTCTTGAAAGACGTCCCCGATGACCGGGTGAAGATCCTGGAAGAGGGCCTGCTGAAATCCATGAACCATGGCACCTATCAGGCCTATCTCTCTGGCATTGGTTTGGACAATTCCAGCATCGCCGGGTCCGAGGAATGGGATGCCCAGATCCGTGAAATGTACGCCAATATCGACAAGACCCTGACCGACCTTGGCCTGAAAAAGTAATCCCCACCGAGTCAGAACTACACACCTTAGCTCCCCACACCCTCCGTCGAAACCGCGCCGTTGGTTTCGACGGAGTCGGGATCTTGCGGCCCGGTGATGGCCTTATAGGCCTCAGATCATGGCCGCTTCGCAGGGGTGAGTCGCTTTAGACCGTCGGCCTGCCCGCACTGAAAAACAAAAAGACAATTGGGAGGTTCGGATGACCTTGCCCCGGGATGTGATGCCCGGCGGGATCATTCTCGCCATCTGTGCCTGGCTCTATTACGAGACCACACAGTTTGAGTCCGACCCCTTGGGCATGGCCCAGGGGATGCCCGCAACGCATATGCCGCAATTGGTGATCACCTGCATTGCCGTTTTGACCATCTTGATGATGGTCCAGGGCGTGATCTCCAAGCTGACCGACAGCTTCGATGCCCCGCCTTGGAAAATGTGGGCCACGGCCGCCATTCTCGGCACCGCTGCGATCCTGTTTGTGCCGGTCGGCGTGCCCCTGGTGTTTTTCAGCGTCTGCATTGCCTTGCCGCTGTTGTGGGGCGCGCGGAACTACGCCGTTGTCGGGCTGTTCGCCGTTTCCCTGCCCATCGCAATTTACCTGGTGTTCCAGGGCCTGCTCGGACTGCGCTTGCCGCTGGGTCCGCTCGGCTTCATGGCGATATAGGAGGATTGCACAATGGACGTCATTCTCGGCGGGCTGTTTGAAATCCTGCAGCCGACAACCCTGCTTCTGATCATGACCGGCACCATTGTCGGGGTTCTGGTCGGGGCGCTTCCGGGGCTTTCCAGCTCCATGGCGGTAGCACTGCTGCTGCCCTTCACCATTTACCTCGATCCGATCCCGGCCATTGCCATGCTGGCGGCACTCTATTGCGCGGGGACCTTTGGCGGATCGATCACGGCGATCCTGATCAATGCGCCCGGTGCGCCGCCCGCAGCGGCCACGGCTTTTGACGGCTACCCCTTGGCCAAGAATGGTCAAGCTGGACGGGCGCTCGGCATGGCGGCGGCGGCCAGTGTGTGCGGCGGCATTTTCAGCCTGTTTGTGCTGATCCTGGCCGCCCCTCTGTTGGCCAATATCGCCTATCAATTCGGTCCGCCGGAATATTTCGCCCTGACGGTGTTTGGCCTGTCCATGTTGGCCTCGATCAGCGGCAAATCGGCGGTGAAGAATTTGATCGGCGGGGCGTTCGGCGTGCTGTTGGCCACCGTCGGGGTCGATCTGACCACCGGGGTGGAGCGCTTCACCTTCGGTGTGCCGGAGCTTTACGAGGGCATCAGCTTTATCCCGGTCTTGATCGGCCTGTTCGCCATGGCCGAACTGCTCAATCAGGCGGGGCAGGGCGATGCCAAATTGGAACGCTTCGCCATCTCCGCCCTGAAACTGCCTTCAAAGGACGATTTCAAGCGGGTTTGGCGAACCATTCTGCGCTCCTCGGGCATTGGCACCTTTGTCGGCATTCTCCCTGCCGAGGGCGCCACCGTTGCGGCCATGATGGGCTATAACGAAGCCAAGCGGTTTTCCAAGCATAAGGAAAACTTCGGCAAGGGCGAGATCGAAGGCGTTGCCGGTCCGGAAGCGGCCAATAATGCGGCGACCGGGGGCTCTATGGTGCCGACCTTGGCCTTGGGCATTCCCGGATCCGCCACAGCGGCGGTCATTCTGGGGGGCTTGCAGATCCATGGTTTGCGTCCCGGACCCTATCTGTTCGAAAGCCAGCCCAATCTGCTCTACGCCATCTTCTTTTCCATGCTGTTGGCCAATCTGGTGTTCCTGGTCTTCGGTTTGGCAGGGGCGAAATATTTCTCCCGCATCTCCCTGATCCCGCGCCAGTTCCTTTGGCCGACCGTGTTCTGCCTCTGTGTGGTTGGAGCCTATGGCGTCGGGCAAACCCTGAATGATGTTTACATCATGCTGATTGCCGGGATTGTCGGGTATTTCCTGAACCGGGCGGGCTTTTCTCCGGCCCCGATCATCATGGGCTTGGTGCTGGGCCATTTGGTCGAAAACTCCCTGGCGCAGTCCATGATCTTGTTTGATCAGGACACCACCCAGTTCCTGACCCGTCCCATCGCCCTGGCCTTCTTCGCCTTGGCCATCCTGAGCATGTTCTCTTCTCCGCTGAGCCGGTTTGTGTCCTCGCTCCGCGCCGAGAAGGTCGACAAGCTCTCCCATGGGCCGGAATAGGGACCGCCAGATGTCTGCGCCCGGTCTCACCCCCTTAACCCGGAGCTTTCTCCTGCCATTGGTCCCGGCCACGGCAGGAGGGGCCCTGTGGGCGCAGTTGGGCCTCCCCTTGGGGTGGCTGATGGGGGCGGCACTGGTGATCGGGGGGGCGGCCTTGCTCGGCTTTTCGCTCAAGGTGCCCAAACCCTGCCAGTCCGGGGCGCTGATTGTCATCGGGGCCGGGGTCGGGCTGAGCATGACCCCTGAGACCGCCGTGACCCTGGGCAGCCTAGCACCGGTTATGGTCTTGGCCACGGCTCTGGGGGTGGGGTGTGCCGTGTTGGCCACCCCGTTCCTGGCCCGACTGGCCGGGATCAGCCCGGCGACAGCCTATTTCTCCCTGCTGCCCGGTGGGATCATCGAAATGGCGACCATTGGCGAGGGCCACCAAGCCAATCGCTCGGTGATCGCAGCGCTGCATGCCATCCGGGTCGGGCTGTTGGTGATCCTGATCCCGCTCGGTTTGTTCTGGCTCCATGCGGGGGATGTGTTGTCCGCCGGGGCCACAACAGAGCTTTCCCTGCTCTCCTTGAGCTTTGTCTTGCTCACCGGATTGGCAGGCGGGCTGTTGTTTGCCCGGCTGCAGCTTCCGGCGGCCTTTCTGTTGGGGCCGTTGGTCTTTGTTGGGGTGCTGACGTCTACTGGGGTGTCCACTTGGTCGTCCACTGGCGCGCCCAATGGCGCGCTCGGGGGTGGTTTGCCCGAGGGCCTCCTGGTGGCAGCGCAAGTCGTCTTGGGCTTTGCCTTGGGCGCGCGCTTTCGCCGCCAGGAGCTCTCGGCCATCCCCCGGGCCGTCATCGGTGCCCTGATGATTTTCCCGGTAATCATCCTTGTCATGGCCCTGATTGGCGGTGGGTTCCAGGCGCTGTTGCCAAGCGCCTCCCTGGCCACCCTGGTGCTTTCCTTTTCCATTGGCGGCATGGCGGAGATGGTTCTGACCGCCAAAACCTTGGGCGCCAATGCGGCCATGGTCGCCGCCTTCCAGGTCACCCGCGCCTTCCTGGTCAATCTCTGCGCCGGTCCGCTTTGGACCGTGCTGTCCAAACGCTCTCTCTTCAATCCCGATAAGAAAGGATGATGGACATGTCCGTCATGAACAATGCCTTCGCAACCATGCCTGCTGGCACCAAAGCCACGGAAGAGGCAGCTGTTTTCGTCGAAACCGTAACCTTTGCCGACATCCCCGAAGACGCTCTGCGCATCGGCAAGCGCTGCCTGCTTGATGGCCTTGGGCTCTATGTCGCGGGCTCCGGGGAACATTCGGTGCGCATGTTGATCGAAGAGGCCCTGGCCAGCGGCGGCACGCCCGAGGCCCTGGTGTTTGACGGATCCACCAAGGTCCCGGCCCCGATGGCGGCCCGGGTCCTCGGCACCGCAGGCCATGCCCATGATTGGGATGACAGCCAGGTTAGTGTGGATCCGGCCCATATTTATGGCCTGTTGACCCATCCAACCATTCCGCCCCTGACCGGGGCTTTGGTCACGGCGCAAAAGCTGGGCGGGGTCAGCGGTAAGGATTTTATGCTCGCCTTTCTGACCGGCTTTGAGGTTGAAACCAAAATCTCCGAATGGCTGCTGCCGCAACATTACATGTCCGGCATGCATTCCAGCGGCACGGTTGGGACCTTCGGGGCCTTTGTGGCGGCGGCAAAGCTGATGAACCTGACCGGGGAACAGCTGCGCTGGGGCTTTGGCATCGCCGCCAGCTTTGCCGCGGGCATTCGCTGTAACTTTGGCACCATGACCAAGCCGCTTCATGTTGGTCGCGCCGCAGAAAATGGCATCACGGCGGCCTTGTTGGCGGCCCGGGGCTTTACGGCGGATCCGGAGGCCTTGGATGGTCCCTGGGGGTTCTTTGCCGTTCAAGGCGGCGGCGCGTCGGAGGAAAAATTCAAACAAGGCTTCGGCAAAACCTGGACCATTGTCGAGCCCGGCGTGTCGATCAAGCCTTATCCCTGCGGCGTGCTGACCCACCCGACCATTGATCTGATGCTCAAGCTGGTGACCGAAGCCAATATCGCGCCGGAGGATATTGAGACCGTGACGGTCCATGCGGGCACCAATATCCTGAAGCCGATCCGCTACCCCATCGCCAAGAACCATCTGCAGGCCAAATTCTCCCTGCCTGCCGCCCTGTCGATGATCGCGCTCGCCCGCAAGGCTGGGAAGGTCGAGTTTTCCGATGACTTTGTTGCCTCTGAAGCCATGCAGGCCATGCAGCGCCGGATCGAGACCGAGCTTGACCCGGCCATTGAAGCCCAAGGCTTTGACAAGATGCGCTCCCGGATCACCATCAAACTGAAGGATGGCAGTCAGATCGCGGGCTGGGCCGATGAGCGCTATCGCGGCGGCCCGGAAAATCCCCTGAAAGACAGTGAGGTGGAGGACAAAGTCCGGTCTTGCTGTGATGGCATTTTGGACGATGCGCAGCAGCAGGCCCTCATTCAGGCCGGTTGGGCGGTGCTTGACCTGGACGATGCCAGCAAGCTGGCGACCCTGATCAACTCCTAAATCGGGCACAAACAAGGACCACCCCACCGCAAAGCTCCGGTCGGGTGGTCCACTGCATGGTCTCTGGGGCATTAGAACCAGACAACATCCTTTGGGACGGCTACACTGGGAGGACTGACGCCTACTCCTCATTATCGTCCCGGAGATGCACCATGCGGACTCCTGGCTTCCTGCTGCTCATTGCTTGTCTCTTGGGGCATCCCCTGTTTGCGGGGCCGGTTTGGGCGCAATCGGCAAACGCCTCCGATCAGTGTCGGCAAGCCTATTCGGACAGGCTGTCCCGTCTGGAGGCTTTTCTCGACAAGGCCTCGCAGGAGCGGGATCGGGCCGAGCAGCACCGCAGCCAAAAATCCACAGCCTTACAGAAGGCCCGTGCTGACCAGCGCTCTATTCACGCTCACATTCAAGGACTTCGGACGGCGATAAAGCTCTCTGTCGGTAATTTGGAGAGCAATATTCGTGATAATATCAATAAAGCTCTGGAAAACTCTCAAAGCTATCAAATTGCAGAAGAGTTCAAACTGGCCTCTGGGCGCAATATTCAGTTGCCGGACCGTGATTCGGGTTTGGAGGGCATAAGTGATTATGCCACGTTCAAAAAAGACATCAGAAAAGCCGAAGCTGACCTGGCGCAAGCCGAAAATGAAGGGCGCATTGCCCGGCGCACGCTCGAAAACGCCACCGCAGAGGCGGTCCAGGCGCGGCGGGCCTATGACCGCGCGGCACGAACTGCTTTGGGAGCCCGGCGCGCTCTGGAGCAGGCCCATGCCATTAAGCCCGATTGTTCCGGACCGAACGCTGCGGAGATCGGATTGGCGGGCTTGGATCCGGAAGATTTTGAAGCCCCCGGAACCGGGGTCCATCCCAATGGGGCGAAGGGCGATCTGACCGGCGATGGAACCGCTCCAGGCTTCGGGGATTACTGGGACCAGCTGCTCACCCCACCAGAGCAGGCGGAAATCGACCTGGAGGAGCCCTGGATTGATATCGATGACATCGGGCCAGAGGCCACCGACCCAACCGGTGCTGGCGCGCTGTGGAGCGACATGGTCGGGGGCGAGGCGGGCGGTCCCGCGCCCACTGGACCAGATCAAGACGGCTCAGCCCCTGCGGGTTTTTGGGCAGGCTTTGCCGCCGTTGAAGCCAATAGCGGCACCTTGCCACCCAATGCCGTTGCCAATGGTGGCGCGCCTGCCTCGCCCTTCTCGGAACCGCCTTTGCATCCGTTTTTTGGCACGCCGATGCCCACCGGTCCCTCTCCGGGACCGCCGCCTGTGACCATGATGCCAACTGTGCCGCCGGACATGCCAAGTATTGCCGCCCAGCCCTTGCCCCCCAATAATCCGGATGGGGACGGGATCACCATGCTGCCAATGATACCGCTCAACCCGCTGCAGCCGGGCAACCCGGTGCCGGGCGCCGAGCCAGAGGGCAACACAGCATCCAATAGCGGCACGCCACCATCACCCTTCTCGGAACCACCGTTGCATCCGTTTTTCGGCACGCCGATGCCCACGGGTCCCTCTGCGGGAGCGCCGCCCGTGACCATGATGCCTGCTGCGCCGCCGGACATGCCGGGCATTGTCGCCCAGCCCTTGCCCCCCAATAATCCGGATGGGGAAGATTTCACCATGATGCCGATGATCCCAACCGGCCCGATGCAACCGGCCAGCCCCCCGCCGGTCGCAGGGTCTGGGGAAACGGATCCGGCACCACCGGCAGATCGAGATCCGGCACCCACGCCTGCAGTCGCCCCAGAACCGGCACCGGAACCGGCCCCGGCACCGGAACCAGCACCGGCCCCAGCACCCGACGCTGTGGCGCCGACCATGACCCAAGAGCAGATCGAGGTCCTAGAAAAGTTGCGCCAAGCCATGGAGGCGGGGGTTTTGCCCACTGCGCCCGCGCCGGGAGGACAACGCCCAAAGCCATCCACGCAATGTCCGGTGGCGGCCATGGATCCCTGTGCCCAGGCGATCAAAGACATTCCCGGGATTGATCCGGCGCTGTGCCGGGCCACGGCGGAGACGGCCCAGAGCGCCTGTCTGGCTTATCGCAGCGACGCGCTGACCCCGCTGACGGTGGCCCATTGCCAAGCGGGATGTGCGGCCTTTGCCGCCGAGGCGGCCTTGGGGCTGATGATCTATGAGGCTGCCATGGCGGCGGTGGAGCGCGCCAATGCGCCACCGCCCGATCCCGCCCGAGACGACCGGATCGACCAGTTGGAACAGGATTTGGTGCTCCGTCTGGAAAAGACCGAGGCGATGCTGGAGGAACTCCAATCCGCCGTGGCGAGCCGACGGATCCAGGTCTACACCCATTCTGAATCCGGTGCCGTTGTGCTCCATGACGGCCCCTATTTTGACCCGAAGCCCCCCTTGGTGTTTACCGGCTCCATGCAAGGCCGTCCCACTACCCAGCAGGCTGGTGCCTTGGCGGCTCTGCTGGCCAATCGCCAAAAACTGACCGAGGCACTGGCAGCCTTGGAAAAGGCCGAGGAAGAGCGGGAGGCCACGGCCGCCGCCGCTCCCATTGGCGCCTCAGATGCCCATGCGGCGTGGCGCGGCAAGGCTAGAGACTTCTGGGGCAAAGGAATCGGCGCGCAAGATCCGGATGGCTGTCCCAACAGCGAGGCCCTAATCGCCAAGCGCCAGCAATGCATGGCGCTGTGTGTCGCCCAAGGTGACCCCGATGCCGTCAGAAGCGGTGCAACACCGATGGAGGTCTGTCGGCGCACCGCCGGGCTATTGGGCTTGGTGACCAAAGTGCCGCTGAAGCCCTGGGTTTCGCCACCCTAAGACCGCCACCCTAAACCTTTGGCAAAAGCTCTATCTGCCTTGGATCAGGGATACCTCGACCCGTCGGTTTAACGCGCGGCCCTGCGGGGTGGCATTGTCATTGATCGGTTTGGTTTCGCCAAAGCCGACTGGCTTTACGTGGCCACCGGGCGTGCCTCTTGTCTCCAGCCAGCGGGTCACGGCGGTGGCCCGTCTCTGAGATAGATCGAGATTATAGTCATCGCTGCCATCGGAATCCGTATGGCCCTCGATCAGGAACCGCCAGGATGGATTGCGCTCTATGGTGCCCAGCAAGGCCTCCAAGGTCGCGGTGGCCTCGGGCCTGAATTGGTCTGAATCGAAGTCAAAATGGATGCCATAGAGCACCACCCGCCCAACCTCGGCCAAGGCCTTGTCCAGCGACGTGTCTGCCACCGTGCATTTGGTCGAGACCCCTTCCGGGGCCAGCTGGCCCCACCACCCGCCTGATGTCACGCCGTTTTCGTAGAACAATCCGTTCAGGCGATTGCGATCCGCCGAGATCACCATAATCGCGGTGCCGGTTTGCGGTGGTTGTTCCGTCCATTGGAAGCGGAAAAACCGCCCATCGGAAGTCCCGTCAATGGTGCCATATTGCCAGTCATAGCAGCCGGTCAGGCTCAGGCCGTCTTGGCGCAAATACATCCGATCCCAATTGGTCTCATAGACTCCGCTGAGATCCGAGATCCGCGCTCCATCCCCGGCCTTGGTGCCATAGGCCTCCAATTCCGAGATCATCATATATTGGGTCGAGCCCCAATTGCTGAGCGCGTCAAGCTTCAGCCATTGCACCGGTGTGCTGGCGGCGATGTCAAACACACTGCGCTCCAAGGAGGCCGCCTCGGCGGTCAAAAGCGGCGTAAAAGGACCCTCCGCAGAGACATTGGAGCCCGAGAGGGTGAAGCGCCGCAAACCCCGCGTATCGGAATAGACGCCGCGATTGTCGATGACGAATTGGGACAGCAGGATCGGATCGGCTAACTCATAGAGGATCTCTGCTGGTTCGACCTGATATTCCTTGGTGTACCAGTTGTTCGTGATCTCCCCGGTGATGGTCATCAGGGCACTGTTGATGCCGGTGTCATATTGGTTGGACACCCGATAAACCATTGCCCCATTGGCCAAATCGAGCCAATCCTTCGGCGGCTCATCCGGTTCCGCAGGGCTGGGCTGGCTCTGGGCTCCAAGGCTATCGTTCGTTTGCAGGGCGTTGGCGGCGATATAGGCCTCAGCGCAGTCAACGGCGCCGTTTGCATCCGTCCGGCGTGCCCACCAGCCGCCCTGAAAGTCTCCATCTCGGTAATACAGGCCGGTGATCACATCGCCTGCCTCTGAGCGGACCATGACCGCCGTGCCACGCAGCTCCGGTTGGATCCATTCAAAACGCAGGATGCGACCATCGGCCTGCCCTTGCACAACGCCGCTGTCCCAGTCATAGCAGCCCAGCAAGTCTGTCCCGGTTTGATGCAGATAAAGCCCGTTGAAGTTGGACGCATAAGACCCGGTCACCGCCGTTGTGGGCGCGGGGGGCGGATCCCCGCTGGGCGGTCCATAGGCTTCCACTTCGCTTAAGGCGACATAATCGCTGGCACCCCAATTGTTGGTGATGTCCAAGCGCAGCCAACGGGCAAGCGTCGGGTTTGGCAAGGCCAGGACCGTCCTGGCATCCTTTTGCGCTTCCGCGCTGAGAACCGGGGTGAAGGGACCGTCTTGGGAATTTGTGGAGACGGATAAGCTGATTTGCCGTGGCCCCTGGGACGGATCAGCCAAGGAGGTGCTGTCCAGTACCAGGGTTTCCAGCAGGACGGGGCGGGCCAATTCAAACAGGAAGGATTGATCGGCGGTTGCTCCGGGTTCGGACAGCCATATGGAGTCCGTATGGCCGGTGATCAGGCTCAGGGCACTGTTGGCATCGAAATCCAATTGGCTGGAGACGCTCAGCACCATGCCCCCTTGTTCGGCGGTGAGCCAATCGGGCCCGTCTTGGTTAGTGTCTTGGTCGTGGTTTTGGGCCAGGGCGGGACGGTTGGGCAAAGCGATTAGGAGCAGAAGGCAGACAACCCCCCAAAGGGATTGGTTTGTCAAAGAGCAGCGCATGGTGGTGTCTCGAGCAATTAGGGTCTTTGTGTTTATCGATGCGATGGTAAAACTCAGTGGTGTGATCTGCGGCAACGGGTGAACAGAGTATAGGCTTGGTTGGCCGAATTTGGGAGGCTGTCATGGGCGATGACATTTGGCCCGACAACGTGTTGAGCAAGGGTGCTTCCGGAGAGCTGTTGCCCTTGGTTGGTCAAATGTTGCGGCTTTTGGTTGGTGTCGCGATGGTGGATCCAAAACAGGTCGAGACTCAGAAACAGAGACGCAGCCTTTTTCGCAGTGATCGAACCTGTTACGCGACTGCCGCGTTTCACGGTGACCTGTCAGGCCCCCTTTACAGCGAAATCATAGACTATCCGGAAATCAAACAAGCCCTGGAAGCGGAAGAGATTGCTCTGGCTTTGTTTGATGACATGTTTTTCGGCGGTGGCTGTGGAGAGGAACCTTGTTGTGGGCCGACCGCCATTTGGTGGAAATCCCACCAAGGATCCTGGAATGGACGCAAGAGCGTGGAAAACTTTCTTAAGCCATCCAACAGATTTCGGTGGCCGTGGCGCTGGCCCTGGCCACTGCGCTGAGGGCTTTTCTGATCCGCCCTGTTCAGGGGTTGCGTTGATGCCACAGCCCTGCCGGAACATCTGAGTGCGTGTTCTCTTCTCTTGATCCCATCCACCGTTTTTTCCTAGCTAAGGGCATTGACGAAGGTGGTGGCCACATAGGGTCTACTGCCCCCCGCGTGACTGGGGTTTGCAGGGTTTGTTTTGAGATGGCCAAGGGTCCGGTGGCGATCTCCTCAACCACCGTGAGCCAAAGATGCGCGACGCCGACCCCCAAGGTCCGGGCCAGATCCCGACCCCGACCCCAAACAATACTCCTGAAAAGACCCGCGAAAACGGCGAGGCTGCCTTGGCCGCCGACTACTCGCCGTCCCATCTCCGGGCCGCTGTCCAAGAAGCGCCGGGCTTGGTCAAGCTGGCGGTGCCGATCTTTATTGCGCTCTCGGCCATGGGCCTGATCGGCGTGGTCGATACTTTGATGATCGCACCCTTGGGGACGGCGGCTTTGGCCGGAGCTGCGCTGACCACCGCCGTGCTGATCCTGTTCTACTGCGTGATCTACGGCATGC
The DNA here is from genome assembly GCA_049604415.1 of Rhodospirillaceae bacterium. Classification (GTDB taxonomy): domain Bacteria; phylum Pseudomonadota; class Alphaproteobacteria; order Rhodospirillales; family Rhodospirillaceae; genus JBMYTN01. Next base: position 34,036 of record JBMYTN010000042.1, read on the forward strand.
TGTCGGCCTGTTGGGTCTCCTTCGCCCAAGCCTTGGGGGCCAAGGACTTTAAGGGGCTGAATGGTGCCCTGTCCTCCAGCCTTGTGCTTGGAGTGCTGCTTGGGGTGGGCAGTGCGGTGTTGATGATCGCCCTGTTGCCGATCCTGCCCTGGATGGGGCAACCGCCCGAGGTGGTGGCCATCGTCCCGCCCTATTGGATCGCCATGGCGATCATGTTGATCCCCTTCACCTTGTTCTTCGTCATGAAGGGCTTGTTTGATGCCCTGGAAAAGCCCTGGATCGGGGTGGCGATTTCCTATCTGGCCGTCCTGATCAATGTGCCGTTCAACTATTTGCTGATCCACGGCATTGGGAGCTGGGACGGGCTTGGGCTGATCGGGGCCGGTTTGGCCAGCCTGCTGGCCATGTCGGTGGGGTTTGGCGCAGCGTGGCTCTATTGGCGCCGGGCCAAGACCTTGGCGTCCTTGCGTGCGGAAAAGGCGTCCGCAAGCCGGGCGGAGGTCGTCCAGCAATGGCGCACGGGCTGGCCCTATGCATTTGGCTATTTGGCCGAAGGCGGCGCCTATGCCTTTGCGGGCTTGATGCTGGGATGGTTTGGGGCTGCGGCTCTGGCCGCCTATCAGGTGGTTAATGCCGTGGCCTCCCTGTTTTACATGCTGCCCTTGGGCATGGCCTCGGCGGTCAGCCTGCGGGTAGGTGTGGCCGTTGGGGCGGGGGAGAACGCCCGTCTGGCCCCGATTAACACCGGTGCTTTGGGGACCGTGACGGTGTGGATGGTCTTGGTCATGGTCGTCTTGATGCTCAGCGGTGGCTGGATCGCCAGCAGCTTGGCCGATGACCCTGAGGTGGTGGCCATCGCCACCAGCATGTTTGTGATCATGGCAGCGATGCAGGTGCTCGACGGCATCCAGTCGACCTCCTTCGGGGCCTTGCGCGGCATTCTGGACACCCGCTTCCCGGCCATGGTGACGACGGTATCCTATTGGATGGTGGCTCTGCCTGCTGCTTATGTCCTTGGCTTTATGGTCGGACTTGGGCCAAACGGCGTATGGCTAGGCTATATGGTCGGGTTGAGCCTGGCCGGGCTGGCCCTTACCCTGCGGTACTACCGAAAAGTAGCGCAGGGTGTGGGGGCACAGGGCCATGATCCGGAAATTTGATCCGTCCCAAACGATCTTTGGTCAAACCTTCGGGCCTATCGCCCGGATGGGCCTTGGCGGCGTGATCGGTAAAATCCGCAGCCGAGGCCTGGGTTGGTTTTTCGCCAGCATTGGTCGCCACGCCCATATGCTCCAGGCTCTGTTGCTAAACCGGCGTTTCGACAAAAAATTCGGTATCGATACCGCTGGACGCATTCCCTGGACCGAGACCGGAGATCAAGCGGTGATCGCGGAGCTGGGCCATGAGTTCATCTCCACACCGGTCAAAAGCTTCAACCATATGATGGCCCAGATCGGCCAAGATTGGTCCGAGCACACCCTGGTGGATTTTGGCTCGGGCAAGGGGAGGGTGTTGATCCTGGCCGCTGAGCTTGGCTTTAAACGCGCCATAGGCGTGGAGCTGAGCCCTGAGCTGGCAGCCACCGCCCAGCGCAATATCGCGGCCTATGCGGCGCGCCAAGCTCCGAAAACCACCTTAGAAAGCGCCAATGTCGATGCGCGGGACTTTGCGCTGCCCGATGGACCTGTGGTGCTGTATTTCTACTCGCCCTTTCCCGAGGCTTTGGTTGCCGAGATCGTTGAGCGTGCTCGGCAGTCGTTGCGCGCTTGCCCCCGGGACATGGTGATCTGCTATGCGGAAGAACCGGAATATCCGATCCCGGATGTGTTCGCCTGCGACTCCTTTAAGGCATTGTCTGTCGCGCCGATCCCCTATGATCCCGGGGCGATCCGGCAACTCCACTTTGCGGCGTTTCGGGCGCTCGGGTAACACCGTCACGCTAGGTCGCCATGCGCCCCTGTGTTGTGCTGTAAACAAATGTTCTCAAAAGGCTTTTTATTGACCCCGCGTATCGGATCTCCGGCCGGAAACAGTTGGGCTTTACGGGCTCAACGCACATATTAATGAACGTTAGTGAACGGTCGGTTAGCTCTAGGCTGCGGTGACAATTTAACGGATGACGTCACCGAGATGAAAATTAGACTG
>JBMYTN010000043.1:0-35410 GCA_049604415.1 Rhodospirillaceae bacterium
CTGCAGCCTTCAGATAAATCTACTCTCAAGACGACGTTTTTGCGGGTGTCCAGCTGCGACAATTGGTTCCTCGAATCGAACCAGACCAACATCAACAGAAAATGCACAAACTAAATAAACAATTTAACAGTGCATCACTATTTTAGTGTTTAAGGTCGGGCGTTCGAATCGCCTCACCCGCTCCATACTCCCGAAAAATCGGGAGCACGCGAAAGGGCAGTCCTGCGGGGCTGCCTTTTGCCATTTTAGGGTTCTTGTGCGGGGGCGTCGATTGGCTCCGCCCCCGCCAGCAGGCCTTCCAGGAACAGCGATAGGATCGGCCCGATGGACAGATCTGTGCGGTCCATGGTCGCGATTGTGATCCCATCGGCCATTCCACACAGGCACTCCGCCAACAGGGCCGGGGGCAGAGGCGGGGTTTTGCCCTCCTTGCGGAACAGGGTCTCTGTCAAAGGACCGAAAGCGGCGCATTGCTCCTGGCGAAAACGCTGATAGACCTCGGCAAAGGCCGGGGTCCGCAAAGCGTGCAGCTGCAGCTCCATGGACAGTAAGGACCAATTGCGATCCTTGTCTTGCTCGGTCAGCCAGGTTTTGACCGCCGCCATCGGATTGTCGCCGCCGGTGGCAATGACCTGCTCCAGGCTGGCGCGCTGGGTCTGCATATGCTGGGTCAGCAGCTCCAGGAAGATCGCTTCCTTGCTCTCAAAATTGGAATAGAACGCCCCTTTGGAATAGCCCGCCGCCTCGGCAATGCTGTCCACCGCCGCGCCGCCATAGCCATGGCGGGCAAACAGCTGAGCCGCAGACTCCAACAGCCGCTGGCGGGTCACGGCCCGGGCTTCCTCGCGGCTGAGGCGTTTGCGCGGTGCAGGCTCTGAAGACATCACGCTGGGGTCCAAGCAATGAGCGGCGTCACCGAGAGTGCGACTGCCCTATGTCCTTTTTATAGGGCTTCAACCCTCTCTGGCACGACAGAGTACGCATCTTTTCGCATTTTTGTGTATGGTTGAGGCCGCTTGTGACGGCTCAACCCCTTCGATAGGGCACCAGGACCCCCGATGACGGCCTCTCCCCCGGCACCCAAACACGACCGGCGCGCCAAATCCCCGCCATCGGAGTCCCCACCGCCGGAGCCCTCGGCGTCCGGTTTGGAACCCCCGACAGACCCGCCTGTTCCTTCAGCACCGCCCCCGATCCCTTCCCCATCTCCCACAGAGGCGAAATCGAGTGCACGGACCAAGATCCCGCTGCGGCTGTCACTGTTTGCCGCCTTTGGCTTGCTGCTGGGCGGGCTTGGGGTCGGCATCGGGCTTTATTCCTATGACCGGAACCGCGAAGCCTCCCTACAATTGGCCGAAACCCTGCTGGCCACGGCCAATGGAATTGTGGTCGAGCGCCTGAGCTCCACCCTCAATCCAGTGGTCGAGCTGGTCAATTTGATGGCTGAAGTGCCGGTGGTTGCCAGCCCCTGGAGCGAGGAGAGCGATCCCGCAGCCGCCCGCAATGCGGCAGCGGTGGAGCAGTTGTTGACCGCAGCGATGGTCGGCAAGCCGCAGATTTTTAGTCTTTATACCGCCCGGACCGATGGCGGCTTCCAACGCCTGATCACCTTGTCCGAGACGGAAAACCCCAAAGACGGCGAAACCCGGTCCCTGTTGCTGGCCCCGACGGCAACCCAACAAATCCATCAGCGTACCTTGCGGGCCTCATCGGGTCGGCTGGCCACCGAATGGGCGTTCTTTGATCGGGATCTCCAGGCCCTCGGGCAACGCCGGATCGAGCCGGTCCTGCCCTGGTCCCCGGCGGATCTGCTGTTGCACCGGCATCGCGAGGCCCAGGAGGTGCGCCGGTCTGGCCATGCGGAGATCCTCGGCTTCCATGTCCTGCCCGGTTTGCGCCGGATCGTCACCGCCGTGGTCCATCCGGTGACGGGCCCGGACGGCGACATTGTCGGCCTTGTGGGGGCCGATGTGTCCCTGGACGGCCTGTCGGAGTTTTTTCAGGCTCAGCGGCCTTCCCCCGGGGCGCGGCAAGTCATCGCCGATGCCCAGGGCCGGGTCCTGGTCCATTCGGTGGCCACCGATGTGGTCAAGACCTTGCGCGGCGATGGCGGGCTGCTAGAGATCGTGCCCCGGACGATCGAGGAGTTGGATGACGAAATCCTGACCGAGGCCCACCGCCAGTTCCAAGCTGGACAGCTCTCGGTCGATACCCCCCAATCCCTGGGCTATGAGGGCGGTTTGCTGGATCTGGAGAGCCGGGCCTTGGGGTCGGAACAGATCGCCTTGGTCACTCGCCTGCCCAATAATTTGTTCCATGAAGCCTATTTGATCACCACGGTGCCGGTGGATGACTTTGTCGCCCCGGTGCGCTCCCTGCGGTTCGAGGTCTTGAGCATCACCGGTGTGGCGGTGCTGATCGGCCTGGGCCTAGCCGGAATGATCGCCCAGGCGGTGGCGCGGCCTTTGATGCGCTTGACCAAAGAGGTCGAAGAGATCCGTTCCTTTAACCTGGATGCGCCCCTGGAGGTGGAATCCCGGATCTTGGAGGTCCATCGCCTGAGTGTCGCCACCGGTTCGATGAAAGAGGGCCTGAAGACCTTCGGCCTTTATGTGCCCAAGGCCCTGGTGACCCGGATCGTATCGTCGGGCACGGCCCCGGAGCGGGGCGGCGAGCGGCGGCCACTGACGGTGTTGTTTACCGATATTGTTGGCTTTACCGATTTGTCGGAGCGGACCCAGCCGGAGGTTTTAAACGAGGCTTTGTCGTCCTATTTCACCGTTTTGGGCCACGAGCTCGGCCAACGCGGCGGGGTGATCGACAAATATGTCGGCGATGCGGTGATGGCGTTTTGGAACGCGCCGGACCGCCGCGACAATCACGTGCTGGACGGCTTGGCGGCGATGCTGGCGGCGCGCAAGGCGGTGGCGGCGTTTAACGAGGAGCGGATCCGCAATGGCGACATCCCGTTTAAGACCCGCTTCGGGCTCCATGTCGGGCCTTGCGTGGTCGGCAATGTCGGCACCCCGGACCGGCTGAACTATACCGCGCTGGGCGATGCGGTGAATGTGGCCTCCCGGCTGGAGGGCATCAACAAGACCTATGGCACCGAGGTCCTGGTCTCCGGGGCCGTGGTCCAGGCGGTTGGACAGGCGGCATTGTTCCGCCTGGTGGACCGGGTGGCCCCCCGGGGCCGCAATGCGGCGGTGGAGCTCTATGAGCCGCTGGGCCTGTCCCGGCGCGGGGTTTTGGAGCAAAACCGGTCGCTGTGCATCACCCCGGATGTTCTGGAGCCGATGCGGATCTGGGGCGAGGCCATGGCCCTAAAAGACCAGGGCGATCTGGCCCGGGCCTTGGCGGCCTTTGAAGCCTATCAGGAGCGCTTCGGCCCCGATGGTCCGGCCGCCTTCCAGGCAGAAGCTTGCCGGAGCGCCTTGGGCAGTGCGGATGGGTCCGAAGCCCCGGAGACTGGAGCGGCCTAAACCGCCAAATGCTTGGCCAGGGCGGTTTCGTCCCCGGCAATGTCGGCCATGGCGCCTTCCATGACCAAATGGCCGGAGTCCAATACAATGGCCCGGTCGGACACATGTTGGGCAAAGCCCATATTCTGTTCCGACAGGATCATCGCCAGGCCGGATTGGCGGATGGTGGCCAAGGCCTTGGCCAGGGTTTCGACCACCAGCGGGGCCAGACCCTCGGACGGTTCATCAAGCAACAACAGCCGGGGGGCTCCGGCCAGGGTCCGGGCCACGGTAACCATTTGCTGCTCACCGCCCGATAGCCGACCGGCGGGGCGGGACCAGAGCGGCTCCAGGGCCGGGAACAGCGAAAGCAAGGCCTTGTCGTCCCATTCCGGCCCGCGATGGGCGGCGGGCTGTTGCTTCGGTTTGGCCTCCCGCCCGACCCGGATGTTTTCCGCCACCGTCAGGGAGGTGAAGATCCGCCGGTCCTCGGGCACATAGCCCAAACCAAGCCCGGCCCGGTCTTGCGGGGCCAAGGCGGTGATGTCTTTGCCATCGAAATGGATCGATCCGCTGCGCGCACTCAGCAATCCGGCGATGGTTTTCAGCAAAGTGGACTTCCCGGCCCCATTGCGGCCGAGCAGGGCCAGACCCTCCCCCGGGGCCACGGCCAAGGACAGATCAAACAGGACCGAGGCCTGCCCCGGTCCGGCGCTCAGCGCGGCAATATTCAACATAAAGAATGATGCTCCGGTGAAATCCGCCCTGGACGGGCGTCGGTGGGTTGACCCCTGTCCAGGGCGGCATATTTGCCTAAGTGATCGCAGGACGAAAGCCCAAGGAACGGCCAGGCTGCAGATCCAGGACGGTTTCTCCACTTGGAAAGACAGCCTGCAATAAAAACAACCTCAGGGAGACTGGTTCAATGGAAAGCTCGATTACGCAAACCAAGGCCGACATGATCGAGCGCTTGATCCAGCGCACCCGGGCGCGGCTGGATGACCGAGCCCCCGAGGCGGAAGCCTTCCTGCAGGCCTATTTTGTCAATGTCCCGGCGGAAGATCTGCTGGAGGAAAGTGATGACGCCTTGTTCGGGCAGGCGTTGTCCTTCTGGTCCTTTGGCCGGGATCGCATGGTCGGCACGCCAAAAATCCGGGTGTTCAATCCCACCGTCGAGGAACATGGCTGGCATAGCGACCATACGGTGGTCGAAATTGTTAATGATGACATGCCGTTCCTGGTCGACAGCGTCACCGCCGAGTTGAACCGCTTGGGATTGTCGGTTTATTTGGTGATCCACCCGGTGTTGGTGGTTGCCCGAGATGGGCAGGGCAAGATTGTCCGACTGGCCAGCGGCGAAGGGGTCGATCCGGCAACACCGGAAGAAGGCGACCAGTTTGAGTCCTACATGCATTTCCAGGTCCGGGAGCAAACCGATCCTGTGGTGCTGGAGCAGGCCACGGCGTCCCTTGAGGCGGTGTTGGCTGATGTCCGGGCCGCCGTCGAAGACTGGCAGCCCATGCGCGAGGAATGCGCCAACATTATTCAGAGCTTTGTCGCGCCGCCGGAATCCGCCGATGCGGAAGACATCGCCCAGGCGCGGGAGTTTTTGACTTGGCTGCGCGATGACCATTTCACCTTCTTGGGCTATCGCACCTATACCTTTCTGGCCCAATTCCTGCCTGAAGAGGCAGTGCCGGAAGCCGGTCTGGGCACCTTGCGCGATCCGGCCACCCGGGCCTTTGGCGAGTTGCGCAATCTCTCCAGCCTGCCCGAAGAGGTCGGGGCCTTTGTGGGCAAAAAAACCGCGCTGATCATCACCAAAAGCTCCGAACGCTCCCGGGTGCATCGGCCTGTGGCCATGGACGCCATCGGGGTGAAAATGTTCAGCGAATGCGGCACCGAGGTGGTCGGCCTGCAGCTGTTCATCGGTCTGTTCACCGCCGATGTCTACACCAATAGCCCGAATTTCGTGCCGGTGATCAAGGCCAAGCTGGTCCGGGTCATGCGCCTGTCCGGCCTGCGCAAAATTGGCCATGACGGCAAAAAGCTGATGAACATCCTGGAAAATCTGCCCCGGGATGAGCTGTTCCAAACCGATGAAGAGCGGTTGCTGGAAATGGCCTTGGGCATTTTGCATCTGCATGAACGGCGCCGAACCGCCCTGTTCCTGCGCCAGGACGAATTCCAGCGCTTCATGTCCTGCCTGGTGTTCGTGCCCCGGGATCATTTCGATACTGCCTTGCGGCTGGATATCCAAGCGATCCTGGAGCACAGCTTCGCCGGGACCATGGAGGCCTTCAACACCCAGGTCACCGAAGCCCCGCTGGCCCGGGTGCATTTCATCATCCGCACCAAGCCCGGCCATGTGCCGGACTATACGGTGAAGGAGATCGAGCTGCGGATCACCCAGGCGGCGCGCAATTGGACCGACTCCTTGCGTGATGCCCTGCTGTCCCAAGAGGGTGAAGAGCGGGGCATGCGCCTGCATCAACAATATGAGCAGGCCTTCCCCGCCGGGTTCCGGGAACGCTTCACCCCGGATATGGCGGTGGGGGACGTCAAGCGGTCGGAAAAGAGCCTTTGTGATCCGGCGGGCTTCGCCATGAACCTCTACCGTTTGGTGGAGGATGAGGAGCATCTGATCCGCTTTAAGGTCTATAAGCCGCAGCGGGCCTTGCCCCTGTCAGACGTGTTGCCGGTGCTCGAGCATATGGGCTTCCGGGTGTTGGGCGAGGTGCCGTTTAAGGTTAAACGCCGGGCCAGCACCAGCCAGGAACCCCACACCCCGGTCTGGGTCCATGACTTCTCCATGGAGTTTATGGTCGGCGGCAAGGTCCATCTGTCCCAGGTCCGCCAAGGCTTCCAGGATTGCTTCGCCCGGGTTTGGGCCGGGGATGTGGAGGATGATGGCTTTAACCGGTTGGTGGTCTCCGCCGGTCTGTCCTGGCGGCAAGTGGTGATCCTGCGGGCCTATGCCAAATATCTGCGCCAGGCCCAGTTTACCTTCAGCCAAGCCTATATCGAAGACGCTTTGGCGGTGCATAGCGGCGTGGCCCAAGATTTGGTGGCCTTGTTTGAAACCCGCCTCGCCCCCGGTCTGGAAGGCGATCGGGAGGAAGCCGTTGCTGAGATCCGCGCCAAGATCACCGAAGCCCTGGAGGCGGTGGACAGTGCCGATGAGGACCGGATCCTGCGCCGTTTCCTCAATCTGATCGACAACACCCTGCGGACCAATTACTGGCAAACTGCGGAGGATGGCGGTCCCAAATCCTATGTCTCTTTCAAGCTGAACAGCGGCGGTCTGGATGATCTGCCCAAGCCACGGCCCTGGGTCGAGGTCTTTGTCTATTCGCCCCGGGTGGAGGCGATCCATTTGCGCGGTGGTCCGGTGGCGCGCGGCGGCATTCGTTGGTCCGACCGGCGCGAGGATTTCCGCACCGAGATTTTGGGGCTGGTCAAAGCCCAGATGGTCAAGAATGCGGTGATTGTGCCGGTGGGCTCCAAGGGCGGCTTTGTCGTCAAACGCCCGCCGGAGGATCCCAGCCGCCAGGCCCAGGTCGCCGAAGGCATTGAGTGCTATAAGACCCTGATGCGCGGCCTATTGGATGTGACCGACAATCTGAATGGCGCAGAAATCCTGCCGCCGGTTGATGTGTTGCGCACCGATGGCGATGATCCCTATCTGGTGGTCGCTGCGGATAAAGGCACGGCAACCTTCTCCGACATCGCCAATGGGGTGTCCGAGGATTATGGCTTCTGGTTGCGCGATGCCTTCGCTTCCGGCGGTTCCAATGGCTATGACCACAAGGCGATGGGCATCACCGCCCGGGGCGCGTGGGAGGCGGTGAAGCGCCATTTCCGCGAAATCGGCCATGACACCCAGACCCAGGACTTCACCGTGGTCGGGATTGGCGATATGTCCGGCGATGTGTTTGGCAATGGCATGCTGCTCTCGGAGCATATCCGGCTGGTGGCCGCCTTTAACCACATGCATATCTTCATCGATCCCAATCCGGTCGCAGCATCTTCGTTTAAGGAACGCAAGCGGCTGTTCGAGCTGCCGCGCTCGACCTGGGAAGATTATGATCAGAAGCTGATCTCCAAGGGCGGGGGGATCTTCAAGCGCGCGGCGAAATCCCTGCAGTTAAGCCCTGAAATTCAAGCGCTTTTGGATTTGCCGAAGGCCGAGGCAACCCCAAACCAAGTGATGCGGGCGATCCTGAAGGCCCGGGTCGATCTGCTCTGGTTTGGCGGCATTGGCACCTATATTCGCGAAAGCGGGGAGTCCGATGGTCAGGCCGGGGACCGGGCCAATGATGCCATCCGCATCACCGGGCGGGATGTCCGGGCCAAGGTGATTGGCGAAGGGGCCAATTTGGGGGTGACCCAACGCGGGCGGATTGAATATGCCCAGGAAGGCGGCCGTCTGAACACCGATGCCATCGACAATTCCGCCGGGGTCGACTGCTCCGACCATGAGGTCAACATCAAGATCCTACTCAATGGCGTCGTTTCTGCCGGGGATATGACCGAAAAGCAGCGCAACACCCTGCTTGAAGATATGACCGACGAGGTCGCTGAGCTGGTGTTGCGGGACAATTATCTGCAGACCCAAGCGATCAGCATGACCGAGCAGCAGGGCGGCTTCCTGCTCGACCACCAACACCGCCTGATGCGGGTCTTGGAGCGCCTGGACCGGCTGGATCGCGCCATCGAGTTTTTGCCCGATGACGAGCAGCTGTTGGAACGGCAAAGCCGGGGCCAAGGCTTGGTGCGCCCGGAAATCTCGGTGCTGATCCCCTATGCGAAGATGTGGCTTTATGACGAGATCTTAGCCTCGGATATCCCCGATGAACCGATGCTGGAAACCGAGCTGCAGCGCTATTTCCCCAAGGTCCTGGCCGAACGGTTCCCCGAAGCGATCTCCGCCCACCGTCTGCGCCGGGAAATCATCGCCACGGTGGTCACCAACTCCATGATCAACCGGGTTGGCGGGTCGTTCCTAACCCAGATGACCGAGCGGACCGGCATGGCGATCCCGAACATCACCCGGGCCTATTTGGTGATCCGTGATGCCTTCCAACTGCGCCAAGTCTGGGAAGACATCCAGGCCTTGGACGCCAAAATCGATGCCTCCGTGCAATATGACATGATGCGCTCGATGAATGATCTGGTTTCCCATGGGGTGGCGTGGCTGTTGCGCAATGAGCCGCAGCCCATGGCCCTGGCCTCGGTGATCGCCCCCCTCAAAGCCGCCGTCGACAGTTTGCGCGGCGAATATGAAGCCCTGATGCCCGAAGAAATGGCGGTTTTGGTCCATGCCCGGCAGCAGGATCTGGAAGCCCATGGTGTGCCCGAGGATCTGGCGCGGCAAATCGCCTCGGCGGCCTATTTGGCGGCGGCCCCGGATATTGCCCGTTTGGCCAAGGCGCGGTCCTTGTCCATTGAGGATTCCGGGCGGCTGTATTTTGCCATTGGCCATGATTTCGGCATGGAGTGGCTGCGCGATCAGGCGGTGGATTTGATCAAGGGCAGCCATTGGAACAAGCTGGCGGTCCTGGCGGTGATCGAGGATTTGTTTGGCCTACAGCGGGAAGTCAGCCTGGTGGCTCTGGATTGCCTGGATAAAGAGGTCGCGGCAGCAGAGGATGCTGAGGCGGCAGAAGGCTTAAGCGATCCCATCAAGGCGGTGATGTGCTGGCGCGGGCAAAATGTCGCCGGTGTGATGCGCTGCGAGCAGATGGTCTCCGAGCTGAAAAATGCCAGCGATCTGGATCTGGCCATGCTGACGGTGGCGGTCAGGCAGTTCCGAACCCTGCTGCCAGCTTAGGGCCTATTCTGATCGGTGCGGCCTCCTAAGAGGGGCCTTTTCTGGGGGTGGGGCTGGCCTTGGGTTGATTGCGCCCCTGGTCGGTCCGAAATGGTCTTGCGGTGCAGCAAGAGAAAGGCCTTGGCGGCATGAACAGCAAGTCTGCGATCGGCCCCGTGGGTCAGGACCGCCGGGCGATTTGGTCCTGGTGCTTTTTTGACTGGGCGAATTCGGCCTATCCAACCGTCATCGCCACCTTTGTCTTCGGTGCCTATGTCACCAAAGCGGTGGCGGAAACCCCGGAAATCGGCACTGCCCAATGGGGCTATGCCATGGGGCTGTCCGGCTTTTTGATCGCTCTGATCGCCCCCTTTGTCGGCGCGGCAGCGGACAGCACCGGATCGCGCAAGCCCTGGCTGGCGGCCTTCACCAGCCTGTGTATTGTCACCACGGCCCTGCTTTGGTTTGTCGAGCCTGACCCGGCCTTCCTGTTCCTGGCCTTGGGTTTGGTGGTGGTTTCCAACCTCGCCTTCGAAACCGCAACGGTGTTTTACAACGCGCTGTTGCCCGAGGTCGCACCCGCCGACAAGATCGGACGGATCTCCGGCTGGGCCTGGGGTTTGGGCTATGCCGGTGGCTTGGCCTGTTTGGTGGTTGCGCTGTTTGGCTTGATCCAAACCGACACGCCGCCCTTTGGCCTCGATCCGGAGGCCCAGGAGCCGGTGCGCGCCGCCGTATTATTGGTGGCCCTATGGTATGGGCTGTTTTCCCTGCCGCTGTTTTTGTTTGTGCCCGACCGCCAAAGCAAAGGCGACGGGCCGAAAACCCCGGCGCTGCAGGCCATGGCGCAAAGCGGCAAGCGGCTATGGGCGACCCTGAAGATGCTCAAGGAAGAGCGCACCATTGCCTGGTTCCTGTTTGCTCGGATGCTCTACACCGATGGGCTAAACACCATGTTCGCCTTTGGCGGCATCTATGCCGCAGGCACCTTTGGCATGAGCTTCGCCGATATTATTTTGTTTGGCATTTTGATGAATGTCGCAGCGGGCAGCGGGGCGGCCCTGTTCGGCAGCCTGGATGACCGCTTGGGCTCGAAACCCACCATTCTGATCGGCTTGGTGGGCTTGATCGGCTTTGGCTGTGTGGTGTTGCTGGCCCCCGATGTGACTTGGTTTTGGATCGGAGCCCTGTGTATGGGCGCATTTTTTGGCCCGGTTCAGGCCTCCAGCCGAACCCTGATGGCGCGCCTGGCCCCGGAAGACATGCGTGGCGAGTTGTTTGGCCTGTTTGCGCTGTCTGGCCGGATCACGGCGTTCCTGGGTCCCATCGTTCTGGCCCTGGTCACCGACATTACCAACAGCCAGCGCTTGGGCATGGCTTCGGTGCTGCTTTTCCTGATTCCAGGCTGTCTGTTGTTGTGGTGGAAGGTTCGTGCTGTACAATAGGCTGTATTAAGCTGTGGCTTAACAACAAAATGAAGCAAAACCAGTGACTTATCCCCGATGATCCAAATCAAGACCGAACGATATTATATCGGCTTCTATGTCGGGGCGCTCGGCTTAATTGCGGTGTTTGCTCTCCTAACCCATGCGCTGATCGATGTCATCGTCGCCGAGCAGGGCGAAGCCGCTACGGTGATCAGCGATACCGGGCGCCAGCAAATGCGCTCGCAGCGGATTTTCGCCCTAACCTATAGCCTCTCCAATCCGACCGATGGCCGCACCGAGGAGTTTCTGTTGGCGCATTTGAAGGCCGAAACGGCGGCGATGCGCAAAACCCATGAGGCGATGACCGAGGGCACCGGCTTGGGCGAGATGCCTGCCCTGATGCGCGATGCTGGGGAAAAGGTGTTTTTTGAAGAACCCCATGAGCTGGATCTGAATGTCCGGGGGTTTTTGACCACGGCTGAGGAATTCATTGACGATTACGGCCACCGTCCGACCGACGGCAAGATCGGCATTATGTTCGTGTTGTCCCAGCAAGAATTGCTGCAAGGCTATGACCAATTGGGGAAGGCCTATGAACGGGCGGTGCTGCTTCGGGTTAGCAATCTGAGAGAACTGCTGTGGTGGTTTTTGGGTTCCATGGTCGTGCTTTTGGTGTTGGAAGCGGTGTTTGTGTTCCGGCCCCTGTTCAAACGCATCACCAAGCAAAAGCGCGAATTGTTCGATATGGCGCTGACCGATGCGTTGACCGGCATGCCGAATCGGCGGAACTATTTTGAACATGCGGAAAACGCCTTCGCCCTGGCCCGACGCCATGACAAGGTTTTCAGCCTGCTGGCCTTTGACATCGACAAGTTCAAAAGTGTGAATGACACCTATGGCCATGATGTCGGCGACGAGGTGATCAAGCATCTGGCCAATCTGGCGTCCGGCGGCTTGCGGGAGTCCGACCTGTTTGCCCGTTTGGGCGGGGAAGAGTTTTTCGCTTTGTTGCCGGAGACCAAATATCAGGACGCCTGGACCGTGGCGGAAAAGATCCGCAAGGTGGTCGAGGACAGCCCTTGCTACACGGCCACAGCAACGGTGGAATTCACCTGCTCCATTGGGGTGGCCGAATTGATCGAAGACGACCGCACCCTGCATGAAATGATGAACCGGGCCGATGCCGCGCTCTATGTGGCGAAGAATTCCGGACGCAATCGAGTCGAATTGGCGGTTCCCCATGGTTTGGAAGCGCCGATGGATGGGGAAGTCGACTTCGAGGTCGATTTGTCTGGCCTGGATGACTTCGATGAAGAATTCCAATAGGCCTTTCGCCTAAAATTGGAACGGTTGGTCAATCTTTTCTTTGGCGAGGCGGGTGTTTAAGGTAGGACAACGGAAGCCAATTTGGCAGTCCATGATTGTCTTTGGCCCATCGCCTCCCGCAGGCAGACAGGTATGATGGTGTTGCATGACCTCCAGCATTGAAAAGCGCTGTATTGATCAAGGCATGAAGATGACGGAACAGCGCCGCGTGATCGCACAGGTGCTGTCCGATGCGTCCGATCACCCGGATGTGGAGGAAGTCTATCGCCGCGCGGGCGAGATCGACCCGAAGATCAGCATTGCCACGGTCTACCGCACGGTGCGCTTGTTCGAAGAAGCCGGGATCCTGGAACGGCATGATTTTCGCGATGGCCGGGCCCGCTATGAAGAGGTCTCCCAGGAGCATCACGACCATCTGATCGATGTGAACAATGGCGCGGTGATCGAGTTCCAAAATGCTGAGATTGAGGCGATGCAGCACCAGATCGCCAAACAGCTTGGCTATCGACTGATTGGGCATCGGCTGGAGCTCTATGGCGTGCCGCTAAAGGCCGAGCAGGACGACTAGTTTTAATTTTTGGGCCCCCATGGGCAAAATCCTTCGGTCGCTTGCGATAGATTCTTTACTTTTGGTCAAACTATGTCATTTCGGGGACTCTGATCACGGCCTATGGCGTCCAGGCGTAGGGGGGACGACAGGCTTGAGCGCGTTTATGGCACAGGTGGATTGGTATTAAGCATGGCACTCCCAGGGGATTTGCGGGCGGGCGGTCTCGAGGTCGCGTTGGCGGAAACCGAAGAGCAGATCGCAGCGGCGCTCCGGCTGCGCTACAAGGTTTTTTATGACGAGATGGGTGCCATCCCCACCGACGAGATGAAGGCCCGGGGTCAGGATTTCGACAAGTTTGATGACCATGCCGACCATCTGTTGGTGATCGACCATGACCGGGGCGAAGGGGCTGATGCGGTTGTCGGCACCTATCGGCTGCTCCGCCGGGAGCATGTGGCCCATACCGGACGGTTTTACAGCGCCGATGAATATGATCTGAGCAAGATCGAAGCCCTTGAGGGCAACATCATGGAGCTGGGCCGATCCTGCGTCGATTCGCAATATCGCAACCGTGCCACCATGCAATTGCTGTGGCGGGGCATCGCCGCCTATGTCTTCCATTTTGACATTGTGATGATGTTTGGCTGTGCCAGCTTGCATGGCACGGACCCGAAAGAGCTGGCCCCGCAGTTGTCCTATCTCTATCACAACCATCTGGCCCCGGAAGAGCTCTGCCCCCGGGCGTTGGAGGAACGCTACGCACCGATGAATTTGGTGCCTGCGGACCAGTTGGACGCCAAGCGCGCCTTGGCCAAATTGCCGCCCCTGGTCAAAGGTTATTTGCGCTTGGGTGGATTTGTCGGCGACGGGGCCGTGGTCGATCATCAGTTCAACACCACCGATGTCTGCGTGATGGTGAAGACCGATCTGGTGTCGGAAAAATACTACAAGCATTATGACCGGACAGCGCGGGAAGGCGGCACAGACTGATTTGCCGATGTGCAGCGGGAGAGGCAAGCCATGGGTGCTGCGGTTCGGTTGACCGTTTTTGTGATCTGGACCTTGATCATGGTCGGTCCTTATTCGGCGATGATGATCCTGCGTGGGGGCTATCGGAAATTCGGCCAGGTTTATTGGCGCGGTGTGTCCCGGATCTGCCGGATGCAGATCAAGGTGACGGGTGAACTGGCCACGGAGCGCCCGCTCCTGGTGGTCTCCAACCACAATTCCTATCTCGACATCATTGTTCTGAATACCTTGATCCCTGGGGTTTTTGTTGCGAAGTCCGAGGTGGCGGGCTGGCCGGGCTTTGGCATTTTGGCCCGCCTCGCCCGGACGGTTTTTGTCGATCGCAAACGATCGAGCGTGGCCAGAAATGCCGAGGAGATCAAATCTCGGATGGCGGAAGGCGATCCGCTGATCCTGTTCCCGGAAGGCACCAGCAATGACGGCAACCGGGTGCTGCCCTTTAAGACAGCCCTGTTTGCCGTGGCCTCCATGCCGGTCTCCATCAAGGGTGCCCCAGAAGCCCTGCCGGTGGTGCAGCCGGTGTCCGTGGCCTTCACCAAGGTTGATGGCATCCCGATGGGGCGGTTGTGGCGGCCGCTTTATGCCTGGTATGGCGATATGGATCTGGCCGGGCATTTGTGGGAGATGCTGCG
Source organism: Rhodospirillaceae bacterium (assembly GCA_049604415.1). Lineage (GTDB taxonomy): Bacteria > Pseudomonadota > Alphaproteobacteria > Rhodospirillales > Rhodospirillaceae > JBMYTN01. Next base: position 14,238 of record JBMYTN010000043.1, read on the forward strand.
CTTCGGTGTGGTGACCGTTGAGGTCCGCTTCCACCCGGTGCGCGACCCGGCAACCTTTGCCAGCCGCAAGGCGCTGGCTGACCAATGCTACCAGGATGTCTCCACCGGCGTGGCGTCGTCTTTAACCGGGCGCGAGATCGCCCCGACCCCCTTGTTGCCGCCCCCGGGCGCGGAGGCGCCGGCCCTGACGGCCCCACCTTCGCCCACACCAATTTTGCAAGGCGAGGGCGCGGGGTCCTGATCAGGGGCCAAGTGGTCCGTCTGTGCCTATTTGATGCTGGACTTGCGCGCCGACTTGGCCCAAATGGGTCAAACTGAGCGCAGTGACCCGCATCGACCCATTGACCCTCTCCTGTGACGAAGGACCAGCCTTGAGCGCAAACGCCAAATCCCTGTTCATCAAATCCTATGGCTGCCAGATGAATGTCTATGATGCGGGGCGCATGGTGGACGTGATGAGCCCCCATGGCTATGGGTTGATTGAAGCGCCGGAGACTGCGGATCTGGTGGTTCTGAACACCTGCCATATTCGGGAAAAGGCAGCGGAAAAGGTCTATTCCGATCTCGGGCGCTTGCGGTTGCTGAAACAGGCCCGGGCGGAAAGCGGTGGGCGGATGATCATCGTCGTGGCCGGATGTGTCGCCCAGGCCGAGGGTGCGGAGCTGATGTCCCGGGCCCCGGTGGTCGATGTGGTGGTTGGCCCGCAAACCTATCACCGCTTGCCGGAGATGGTCGCCCAGGTCACCGAGAAGGGTGGCCGCTTGATTGACACCGATTTCCCGGTTGAAACCAAATTCGAAGCCTTGCCCCGGCCCGAAGGCGAAGGGCCAACCGCCTTCCTGTCGATCCAGGAGGGCTGCGACAAATTCTGCACCTTCTGTGTGGTGCCCTATACCCGGGGCGCGGAATATTCCCGCCCGGTGGCCGATATTGTCGCCGAGGCCAAGGGGCTGGTCGCCCGGGGCGTGCGGGAAGTCACCTTGTTGGGCCAGAATGTGAATGCCTATCACGGCCTGACAGTGGGTGGGGCGGAAGCCGGTTTGGGAGATTTGCTCCAGGACCTGGCAGGCATCGAGGGGCTGGAGCGCCTGCGCTACACCACCTCCCACCCTCGGGATGTGGATGCAGCCCTGATTGCCGCCCATCGGGATATCCCCCAGGTGGTGCCCTTCCTGCATTTGCCGGTGCAATCGGGATCGGACCGGATCCTGGCGGCGATGAACCGGGGCCATGATGCGGCCTCATACCGGGCCATTTTGGCCGACTTCCGGGCGGCCCGGCCGGAGATGATGTTCTCTTCGGACTTTATTGTCGGCTTCCCCGGCGAGACCGAGGAGGACTTCCAAGACACTCTGAGGCTTGCCGAAGAGGTTGGGTTTATTCAGGCTTATTCCTTCAAATACAGTCCGCGCCCCGGAACCCCGGCGGCGGGCCTGGAAGACCAAGTGGCCGAGGATGTCAAAGCCGACCGCTTGGCCCGGCTGCAAAAGGCCCTGACCGAGGCCCAAACCGCCTTCAACCGCAGCCTGGTCGGGGCGGAGATGACGGTGCTGTTCGACCGGCCCGGTCGCCATCCCGGCCAATTGGTTGGCCGCTCGCCCTTTATGCAGCCAGTTCATGTCACCGCGCCCCCCGAAGCCATTGGCAGTCTGCACCGGGTCCGCGTGGTTCAAGCCATGCCCAACAGCCTGGCGGCAGAGCTGATCCCGGATGGGGCTGGAGCCAAATCGTCGGCCAATGACGCTGCGCAGCAGTCGGCGGCATGACCCAAACCGCCATCACCACCGAACGCAGTTTCGCCAATAATCGGGCTTTGCAGGCGGTGTCCGGGCCGACCGGGGCCTATTTGCGCCGCATCGGCCAGCTTTTGGCGGTGGATATTGATCAGCGGGGCAATGCTGTGCTGGTCTCCGGCGACCGGGATCAGGTCGATCAGGCCATCAAGGCCCTGGAGAGCTTGTATCGAACCGCAGAAACCGGGGCGATGCCAGAACCCGAAGAGGTCGACGCCGCCGTGCGCCTGGCGGGGCCGATGGTCCAGCCGCCCGCGTCGGACCAGCCCTCGGCCATGGGTTCGGAAACGGGCACAACCTCCGCTGCCAAAGCCCCGGTGCTGAAAACCCGCAAGCGGTCCATCACCGCCCGAACGCCGACCCAAGCAGAGTATCTGCAGGCCATGGAGCGCCATGAGCTGGTGTTTGGCTTGGGACCGGCGGGTACGGGCAAAACCTATTTGGCTGTGGCCAAGGCCGTGGCCATGCGCCTGGAAGGCCGTGTTGAGCGGATTGTGCTTTGTCGCCCGGCGGTGGAGGCCGGGGAGCGGATCGGCTATCTGCCTGGGGATATGCGGGAAAAGGTCGATCCCTATTTGCGTCCGATGCTCGATGCCTTGCGCGATATGATGCCCGCCGATCAGATCGAACGGCGCTTGGATGCGGAAGAGATCGAGATCGCCCCGATCGCCTTTATGCGCGGGCGGACCCTGACCGATGCCTTCATCATTTTGGACGAGGCGCAAAACACCACCCCGGGGCAGATGAAAATGCTGCTGACCCGCTTAGGCGCGCGCAGCCGCATGGTGATCACCGGCGATCCGTCCCAGGTCGATCTTAGCCCCGGCTCTGTTACCGGCCTGCAAGACGCGCTGGCGGTGTTGCGCGACCGGGTGCCCGGGGTTGGCGTGATCCGGTTCACTGGCCAGGATGTGGTCCGCCATGATTTGGTGGCCCGGATCGTGGAGGCCTATGACAGTCGGGATCGGGACCGCCATAGCGGCAAGGATGCCAAGCGGTGAAACCGGGCTTTGACATTGTGACCGAGGCCCCAGGCTGGGTGCAGGGGCTTGATCTGGCCTCCGAGGCCGACCTGGACGCGTTGGTGGACAAGGTGGTTGATGCTTTGCCTGCGGCGGTCGCCCAAGGCCTGGACCCGCCGCTGGAGGACGGGGCTGGGTTTGCCCTGCTCTTGGCCGATGATGACCGCCTTGCGGCGTTGAATTCTGAATTTCGGGATAAGAGCGGGCCGACCAATGTGCTGTCCTTTCCCGGCGACAGCCCCGACCACCTGGGCGATATTGCGATTGCCTTGCAAAGCTTGATGCGTGAAGCCGCAGAGCGCGATATTCTGCCCCAAGCCCATTTTGCCCATTTGCTGTTGCATGGCATTTTGCATCTCTATGGGTATGATCACGAGACCGACGACGAAGCGGAGGACATGGAGTCAATGGAAACGGTGGTTTTGGCCGGTTTGGGCATTGCCGATCCGTATGCTGAGCCTGGAGCCGGGGAGATCCCCTCCAGGCCATCCACTGGCAAAGAGGCCTGAGCGATGCCTGAAGACGCCGACGGTCGATCTTCCACCCTGAGGGGGTCCGCAGAGGGATCGCCTCAGGACAGCCAGGAGCCTCCAGAAAGTTCTGGCGGTGCCGGTCTTTCCCTTCCGGGCCTGCTGAAAGGGTTTTTTGCCGGGCGCAATGGCGAGGACAATTCTCGCTCCCGGCTCGATGAAATCATTGTCGAGGAAGCCCAGAACGGTCACCAATTCACCGAGCAGGAACGCAATCTGCTGCTCAATATCCTTGGACTGCGCGAAACCGTGGTCGAGGATATCATGGTGCCCCGGGCGGATATCTTCGCCTCTGACGGCATGGTGTCCATCGAGGACATCACCCTGGCCATGGCCCAAAACGGCCATTCCCGCCTGCCGATCTATCGCGACAGCTTGGATACGGTCTTGGGCATGGTCCATATCAAGGATCTGGTCTCCGCCCCGGACAAAACCCGGCCCGTCGGCACGTTGCGGCGGGAGTGCTTGTTTGTTGCGCCCAGCGCCCGGGTGCTCGACCTGCTGTTGGAGATGCGGCAAAAGCGGATCCATATGGCTTTGGTGGTCGATGAATATGGCGGCGTCGATGGTTTGGTGACCATCGAGGATCTGGTTGAGCAGATCGTGGGCGAAATCGAAGACGAACATGATACGGACAGTGATCCGGAATTCGAACGCCGCGAGGACGGCACGGTTCTGGCCGATGCCCGGGTCCCGGTGGAGGAATTCGAGGAGGCCATGGGCTTCCGCTTCGACGAGGAAGACCGGGAAGAAGTCGATACCCTGGGCGGTTTGGTGTTCCTGCTGGCCGGTCGCGTGCCCTCCCGTGGCGAAATCATCCATGATCCTTCCGGTTTTGATTTCGAAGTGGTCGATGCCGATCCACGCCGGATCCGAACCCTGATTGTGCGTCCCGTCGCCGCAGACGGCGAAACCAGCGGGACCGGTCGCCAAAAAGCCGATAAAAAAGCCGACCGTAAGGCCGAGAAGGAAGAGCCTCGGTCGTGATCACCCCCTCTTTTGCCGGTCACTGTGCGGCGGTTGCAATGGGCCTCTCTGGGCGTCTTCAAGCGCTCAGCCGCCTGCGGGCCTGTGTCTTGGCTGTTGTGGCCGGGTCATTGATCGCACTGGCTCTGCCGCCTTTTGCTGGCGTGCCGGTGCTGTTGGTTGTTTTTCCCGTCCTGATCCTGCTCTTGGACCGGGCTCGGACTCTGTTTGAAGCGGGTCTATTCGGCTGGGCTTTTGGCTTTGGGTTCTTTTGTGCTGGTCTTTATTGGATTGGCGGGGCCTTTCTGGTGGAAGGCGGGTATTTGATTGCGGTGATGCCGGTGGCCATTGGCGGTTTGTCGGCATTTTTGGCTTTGTTTCCGGCGCTGGCCACCGCCTTGGCTCATTTGGTCTGGCGTCCTGGTGGGGCGGAGCGAATCTTGGTTCTGGCCGGGGCCTGGACCCTTCTGGAATGGCTCCGGGGATGGGTTTTGACCGGCTTTCCCTGGAATCCCATGGGGTTGGTTTTGGCCCCCTTTGACGCGCCGCTGCAGATCGCCGCACTGGTCGGGGTGTTCGGCTTAAGTCTGTTGGTGGTGGCGGTGGCCGGTTTGCCGGTGTTGCTGCTCGATGCGCTCGGTGATCGGGCGCAGCCCAGCAGCAAACCCCTCGCCCCCCCAGGGATCCTGCGTTTGGCGGTCGGTTTGCCGGTTTTGGCATTGCTGATCGGGGGAGCCATCTGGGGACAGATGCGGTTGGCCGACCATCCGGATCCCGCCCGCTATGCTCTGGCCCCGGGCTGGGCGGCGGATCCCCCAGCCGAACCGGCGACCATTTTGCGGTTGGTGCAGCCCTCGATCTCCCAGAAGGACAAATGGCGCCGCGACCAAGCCCTGATCAACATGGATCAGTATGTGGCCTTGAGCAAAATGCCTGGCTGGTTGCATGTGGATGCGGTGATTTGGGGCGAGACCGCCATCCCTGCCCCGGTCAATGAAGTGGATTTCATGCGGCTGTCTGCGGCCCGGGCGGCCCCGCCCTCAGGACTGTTGATCAGTGGCGGCCTGCGCTTGGCCCGGACCGAGGCCGGTCCGAAAGTCTGGAATGCGCTCTTTGTCCTCGACGGTCAGGGCCGGGTGCGCGACAGCTACAACAAAACCCATCTGGTGCCCTTTGGCGAATATGTCCCCTTGCGCGGGGCTTTGCCGTTGGAGCATTTGCTGCCCGGCACCAATGATTTTAGTTTTGGCGATGGGTTGCGCACCTTGATGGGCGGGACCGGTGTCGGCGGAGCGGCCCCTCGCCTGCCCGGGTTTTCACCCTTGATTTGCTATGAAGCGATCTTCCCTGGTGCGGTCACGGCAGCCGAAGGGGATCGACCGGACTGGCTGCTCAATATCACCAATGATGGCTGGTATGGGGATAGCACCGGGCCCTACCAGCATCTGGAGCTTGTTCGACTTCGTGCCATCGAAGAGGGTTTGCCCTTTATCCGAGTCGCCAACACAGGTATTTCCGGAGCCTATGACGGCCTCGGTCGGGGAATATCATCCCTGGGTTATGAAAAAAATAGTGCACTGGATCTGATTCTTCCGCCGCCTCTTAACCCTCCTCTTTATGTGTCTTGGGGCAACGCACCAACCGTTATTTTAGGTTTTTTGTTTATTTTCATAGGGTTTTTATTACGTCGAATGAGTGTTAAACAAGAATCGATCTAGACAAATGAAGGCCCTATACTACACAGTCCTATAGTATAAAAAAAGTTGTGATTTTATGTGCACTAGACACCGGCGGTTAAACAACACAATATTAGAAAACGACCCGTCCTGAAGGGTCTTCGAGACCATTTTGGAACTCGACGTTCGGGGCATGAGGTTACGAGGAACGAGAAATGAGTGCGAATTTCCAACAAACGGACCTGCACGGCCACCGCCGGTCATCGCGGGGGCGCACTCCGTCAGGAAAACCCAACCCGGTTGATGTGCATGTTGGCAGCCGGGTGCGATTGCGGCGTACCCTTCTGGGGATGAGCCAGGAGAAACTGGGAGAGGCCATTGGTCTGACCTTCCAGCAGGTGCAGAAATATGAGCGCGGTGCCAATCGGATTGGTGCCAGCCGCTTGTGGGATCTGTCCCGGGTTTTGGATGTGCCCATGTCCTATTTCTTCGAAGAAATGGACGATGATGTGGCCAGCCACAGCCCGCGTAAACTGGCTCTGTCCAATGAAGAACCGAACGATTTCGAAGCGGACCCGATGACCAAGCGGGAAACCCTCGAACTGGTTCGGGCCTATTACCGGATCGCCAACCCGCATGTGCGCAAGCGGGTGTTTGAACTGGCCAAGACTTTGGCCAGCAATGAAGGCGAGCTGGAAGACGCCGCCCAGTAAGCCAGTCAGTCTCCCTGAGCGGGATTGGAAAGGGATCGCTGTGTCCGGGCGATCCCTTTTTTTGTGTTTTATGGGCAGACGCTTTGCGCCTAAGTGTGGTGCTTCACCACGAAGCGCCCTTGCCTAAAAGCGCCAAATATGCCACATCCAGCCCCCAGCCGAAGACCCTGAGTCCGGCCCTGCAGGGCTCCCCTTTCTGGGATGGAACGCCCTGATCTCAACCTTGCTGCCCGTCGGTGTCGTCAGTCGGCCCAGCGGAGCCTATCAGACAAGACCCATTAGGGAGGCTATTGGTGGCCCAATCCGACTATTTGTTTACCAGTGAATCCGTCTCTGAAGGACATCCCGACAAGGTCTGCGACCGCATTTCCGACACCGTCGTGGACGCCTTCCTGGCCGCCGATCCCTATGCCCGCGTTGCGGTGGAAACCCTGGCCACGACCAATTTCGTCGTTTTGGCTGGCGAGGTGCGCGGTCCGGACAGCTTGACCCATGATGTGTTCAAGCAATTGGCCCGGGACGCCATTAAGGACATTGGCTACGAGCAACATGGCTTCCACTGGAAGGATGCGGAAATCATTTCCCACATCCACTCCCAGTCTTCCGACATTGCCATGGGCGTCGATGCGGCGGGCAATAAGGATGAAGGCGCTGGCGACCAAGGCATCATGTTTGGCTATGCCTGCACCGAAACCGAAAGCCTGATGCCGGCCCCGATCTATTTCTCCCACGAAATTCTGCGCAAAATGGCCGAGCTGCGCCATGGCGGTGAAAGCTGGATGGGTCCGGACTCCAAGAGCCAGGTGACCCTGCGCTATGTGGATGGCAAGCCGGTGGGCGCGACCTCTGTGGTGGTCTCGACCCAGCATGCGGCCAATATCGAGCAGGCTGAAATTCGGCAAAAGGTCCGCCCGATCATTGAATCCATCCTTCCCGAAGGCTGGATGTGCCCGGATGAAGAGCTTTACGTCAACCCGACCGGCAATTTTGTCATTGGCGGTCCCGATGGCGATTGCGGCCTGACCGGTCGGAAGATCATTGTCGACACCTATGGTGGCGCGGCCCCCCATGGCGGCGGTGCCTTCTCCGGCAAGGATCCGACCAAGGTTGACCGCTCTGCCGCCTATGCGGCGCGCTATTTGGCCAAAAACGTGGTCGCAGCCGGTTTGGCGGAAAAATGCGTCATCCAGCTGGCCTATGCCATTGGCGTTTCCAAGCCGCTGTCGGTCTATGTCAACACCATGGGCACCGGCACCGTTGATGAGGTCAAGCTGTCCGAGGCGCTGCAAGACGCCATGGATCTGAGCCCGCGCGGCATTCGCGAACATCTGCAACTGAACCGTCCGATTTATGCCCGGACGGCGGCCTATGGCCATTTTGGCCGGACCCCGGATGCGGATGGTGGCTTCTCCTGGGAGAAGACCGATCTCGCCGATGGCCTTAAGACCCACCTTGGCGGCTGAGATCCCGTCCCTTCCCCCTGAATGGGAAGACCGCTTTCACGGGCGGCGCAAGGGCAAACCCCTTCGCGCCGCCCGTCAGGTTTTGTTTGACCAGCTTTTGCCGCAGATCCAGGTCCAGCTGCCGGACGATCCCCACGCGCTGATAGACCCGAAGGATCTGTTTGCGACGCCGGTGCGCGAAACCTGGATGGAAATCGGCTTTGGCGGCGGTGAGCATTTGGCCGCCCAATGGAAGGCCAATCCAGAGATCGGCTTTCTGGGCAGCGAAGTCTTTGAATATGGCATTGGCAAAATGCTGTCGGCCTTGGTGCCGGACGGCTGGGGCGGTCCGGGCCAGCCGGTGCCGGAGCATGCTCCGGAGCCGCCGGGCACATTGTTGCTCTATCCCGATGATGTCCGTCCGCTGCTGACCCGGCTGACGGCGCGCTGTCTCACTCGGCTGTTTTTGTTGTTCCCCGACCCTTGGCCGAAAACCCGCCATGCCAAACGCCGGATGATGTCCCAGGTCTTTTTGGACCAGGCCGCCCGCCTGTTGGTGGATGGTGGCGAGCTGCGGGTGGCGACCGACGATCCGGGCTATGCCCTGTGGTCGATGCAGCATTTGCAGGCCCACCCCGCCTTCGCCTGGACCGCCCGGCAGCCAAGGGATTGGCGAGACCGCCCGGCGGATTGGGTGGAGACCCGCTATGAGGCCAAAGCGATCCAAGCCGGGCGGGCGCCTTGCTATTTGATCTGGCAAAGGCGGGCGCGGGGTTCAGAAAACTGACAAGAACGCGGGCCCAAAACCGGTCCACTGGAATGACCCTGATCGCAGTGGGCTTGAGTTTTCCATTTGCGGCGTTATATTAGCGTCACATCTGCTATGGCCCATAAGGGCAATGGAGGGTGGGCCCTGGGCCCGCCTTTTTTGTTGGTTGTTTTGGTGTCTTGGTTATGTCGGAGCGTCACCACCCATGATGGGGCATTTGGCGAAACTGCTGTCGCCCTCTTTAGAAGCAATGGGCTACGAGACCGTGCGGGTCACCCTGATGGGCGGCGACCGCAAGATCTTGCAGGTCATGGCCGAGCGGGTCGATGGCGGACCGATGACCGTGGCAGATTGCGAAGAGGTCAGCAAAACCCTCTCCGCGATTTTGGATGTCGAAGATCCGATTCCCGGCTCCTATAGCCTGGAAGTCAGCTCTCCGGGGCTCGACCGTCCGCTGACCCGGCGCAAGGATTATGTCCGCTTTGCCGGGCATGAGGCGCGCATGGAATTGGACCGCTTGGTGGACGGGCGGCGTCGGATCAAAGGGGTCCTGAAGGGCATGAATGCGGATGAGGATGTGTTGATCCTGCCCGCAGGCGAGCCCGAAGATGCGCAGCCGGTGGCGGTGCCCTTTGGCACCATCTTGAAGGCGAAGTTGATTTTGACCGATGCCTTGATTGCCGATGCCCTGAAGCGGGGCGCCGATCAGGGCATGGATCCTGGGGTTGGTCCCGTGGAAGGCTCCGAAGCGTCCAGCGCGTGACCGGATGGATGAATGGTCAGGGTTGGATTGGTTTGGGACCGGTTAGGAATAGGATTTGGGTGTGATGGATAAGAATATCGGCATGAGCCGCCCCGAATTGGTGCAAGTTGCCGACACGGTTGCCCGGGATAAGGGAATCGAGCGCGAGGAAGTGTTCCAGGCCATGGAACAGGCGATCCAGAAGGCTGGGCGCTCAAAATATGGCCATGAGCATGATATCCGGGCCCGGATTGACCGGCGCACCGGTGAAATCAAGCTGGCGCGCTATATTGAAGTGGTCGAAGAGATCGAAAACGAGTTCACCCAGACCCTGCTTGCCAGCGCCCAACGCAAAAAGCCCGATGCGGAGCTGGGCGAGTTTTTGGTCGACCCGCTGCCGCCGATCGATTTTGGCCGTATTGCGGCGCAAACCGCCAAGCAGGTCATCGTGCAAAAGGTCCGCGATGCGGAGCGCGAGCGGCAATATGAAGAATACAAAGACCGCACCGACGAAATCGTCAATGGGCTGGTCAAGCGGGTCGAGTTTGGCAATGTCATTGTCGATCTGGGCCGCGCCGAAGCCCTGCTGCGCCGCGATGAAGTGATCCCGCGCGAGCATTTCAAAAATGGCGACCGGATCCGGGCCTTTATCACCGATGTGCGCCAGGAGCCCCGGGGTCCGCAGATTTTCCTGTCCCGGACCTGCGAAGACTTTATGTCCAAGCTGTTCGCCCAGGAAGTGCCGGAAATCTATGACGGCATCATCGAAATCAAGTCCGTGGCCCGCGATCCGGGCTCCCGGGCCAAGATTGCGGTGATCTCCAAGGACAGCGCCATTGATCCGGTCGGGGCCTGTGTCGGCATGCGCGGCAGCCGCGTCCAAGCGGTGGTCGCCGAGCTGCAAGGCGAAAAAATCGACATCATTCCCTGGTCTCCGGAACCGGCGACCTTCGTCGTGAACGCGTTGGCCCCGGCGGAAGTGGCCAAGGTGGTGTTGGATGAAGAAGCCAACCGGATCGAAGTGGTGGTGCCCGACGATCAGCTGTCCTTGGCCATTGGTCGGCGGGGCCAGAATGTCCGTTTGGCCTCCAAACTGACCAAATGGGACATCGATATCCTGACCGAGGCCGAAGAGGCCGAACGCCGCCAGGAAGAGTTCCGCACCCGCTCCCAGGTCTTTGTTGAAGCCCTGGATGTGGATGACATGCTGGCCAATCTGTTGGTCACGGAAGGCTTTACCTCTCTGGAGGAAATCGCCTTTGTCGCCCTGGAGGAGCTGACCTCGATTGAAGGCTTCAACGAGGACATTGCCAACGAACTGCGCACCCGCGCCCAGGTGTTCCTGGAAGAGCAGGAGCGGGGCTTTGATGAGCGCCGCCTGGCCCTGGGCGTCGAAGATGATCTGGTCGAGCTGGATTATTTCGGCGGGGCGATGCTGGTTGCCTTGGGCGAGGCTGGGGTGAAAACCTTAGATGATTTGGCCGATCTGGCCAGCGACGAGCTGGTCGAGATTGTTGGCGAGGCCAACATGTCGATGGACGCGGCCAATGAAATCATCATGGCCGCCCGTGCCCATTGGTTCCCGGATGAAGATCTGGGCGCTGCGGCGGAGGGTTCCGAAGACGGAGACTCGGGCGACGAAACCGCGCCTGAGGCCGAGATTGAGGGGGCGGCCGATGCCGAAATTCCCCAATGATCCGGCGCGCTCCGAGCGGAGCCTAACCAATCGTCGCTGTATTCTGACCCGGCGGACCCTTCCCCGGACCCTGATGCTGCGTTTTGTCGTCGGTCCCGATGATCTCGTGACCTTCGATCCCGACGCTGTGCTCCCAGGGCGGGGATTATGGTTGTGCCCCCACAGGGATGTGTTAGAAACAGCGTCATCCAAAGGGTCATTCACCAAGGCGGCAAAAAGCGCCGTGACGGTCCCAGCCGATTTGGCGGACCGGGTGGAGGCGCTGTTGATGGAACGGTGCGTCGGTCTGCTGGGTTTTGCCAGGAAGGCCGGGAAAGCCGTCTCTGGATTTCAAAAGGTGCGATCTTGGCTGCGAGCTGACGGTGCTGGGCTGGTCCTGGCTGCGACAGATGGCTCTTCGGCGGAAATTGATCGTCTTGGCGCGGCAGCCCGAGGTTTGCCGCAATGGGTTGTCCTGGACCGGGCAACTCTGGGTCAGGCTTTCGGGCGGGAAGATGCGGTGCATGTCGCCATCGCCCCCGGAGCCTTTACGGAGAAGCTCGGGGCTGCCCTTGAGCGTCTCGCAAATTACCGGAAGACGGGTTTGGCGCCGCGCAAGTCGACGCGCCACGGGGCTGGGTCTGGATCGTCCAGGCCAGCACCGATTACGAGGAGTAAGGCATAGCCGTATGACGAATGAGCAGGACCGCAAAACTCCGCTGAGCCTTCAATCTCGCGGGAAACTGGAACTAACGAAAACGGTCGAGACTGGACAGGTTCGCCAAAGCTTCTCCCATGGCCGCTCCAAAGTCGTGACCGTCGAGGTGCGTAAAAAACGAATCGCCCAAACCGGTGCGGAAGGCCCCCAAGGTCGTCGGGGTGGCGGACGCAAAGGCAAAGGGGCTGCGGCCGCCGATGGAGCCTTGACCTCTGATGAACGTCTGGCGCGGCTGAAAGCCCTGCAAGACGCCGATAAGGCCAATCAGGAGGCCAAAGCCCGGGCGGAAGAAAACGCCCGGCGGGCGACCGAAGAGGCTGAGCGGCGCCGTCAGGAAGCCGAAGAGGAAGAAAAGCGCCGCGCCGACCTGGAAGCGCGCGAAGCGGCGGAAGCGGAAGCCAAGGCCAAAGCTGAGGCCGAGGCCAAAGAAAAAGCCGACGCCGAAGCCAAAGCGGCGGCGGAAGCCACGACCCAGGAGCAACCGGCAGAGGCCGCTCCGGCTCCGGCGGTGGCGAAAAAAGCTGAGCAAAAGGGCGGCGAGCGTGCTGAGGCAGCCATGCGCGCCCCAACGCCAGAAGCCAAAGCCGATGCCAGCGCCGTTGAGGTGGGCGGGGCCGCTCCGCGTACGGCAGCGCCGAAACCGGCCCGTGCCGCTGGTGACGAAGAAGAGTCGCGGGAGAAGAAGGTCGCCAATAAGGTTCCGGCCAAGACCCCGACCACGCGACGCACGGACAACAAGCGCCGGGGCAAGCTGACCATTTCAGCGGCCTTGGAAGGCGATGATCGCAGTGAACGCGGCCGCTCTGTGGCGGCCATGAAGCGTGCCCAACAAAAGGAAAAGCGCAAAGCCCAAGCTCAGCACCAACCCGCCGAACGCATTGTCCGGGAAGTCACCATTCCAGAAACCATTACGGTTCAGGAACTGGCCAACCGGATGGCCGAACGCGGTGCCAATGTCATTAAGGCCCTGATGAAAATGGGCGTGATGGCGACCATCAACCAAGTGATCGATGCTGACACCGCTGAATTGGTCGTAACGGAATTCGGTCATAACCTGAAGCGTGTGTCCGAAGCCGATGTCGAGTTGGATTTGGCTGGGGGTCCGGATGAGGATGATCATCTGTCTTCCCGCCCGCCGGTTGTCACCGTGATGGGCCATGTCGATCACGGCAAAACCTCCTTGCTCGATGCTCTGCGCTCTGCCGAGGTTGCAGCCGGTGAGGCCGGTGGCATCACCCAGCATATCGGGGCCTATCAGGTCGCCGCAGAGTCCGGTCAGAAGATCACCTTCATCGATACCCCGGGCCACGCCGCCTTTACCGCCATGCGGGCCCGTGGGGCGCGGGTGACGGATATTGTGGTTCTGGTGGTGGCCGCCGATGACGGCATCATGCCGCAGACCATCGAAGCGATCCGCCATGCCCAGGCTGCGGAAGTGCCGATTGTGGTGGCGATCAACAAAATCGATCTGCCCAATGCCAATCCGGATCGGATCCGGACTGATCTGTTGCAGCATGAAGTGGTGCTGGAAGAGATGGGCGGCGATGTGCTGTCCGTTGAGGTTTCGGCCAAGCAGAAGCTCAATCTGGATAAGCTGGAAGAAGCCATCCTGTTGCAGGCGGAAGTGCTTGACATCAAAGCCAATGCCGGCCGGACAGCGGAAGGGGTGGTGGTCGAAGCCAAGATGGAACGTGGGCGCGGCTCCGTGGCGACGATTTTGGTCCAACGCGGCACCCTGAAGGTTGGCGACATTTTCGTTGCCGGATCGGAATGGGGTCGGGTGCGGGCCTTGATCAACGATCATGGCGAGCGGGTTGAGGAAGCCTCTCCGGCCATGCCGGTCGAGGTCTTGGGCTTCCAGGGCACCCCGGCTGCCGGGGATGATTTCATTGTCGTGACGGATGAGGCCAAGGCCCGCGAAGTCTCTGATTACCGGCAACGCAAAGAACGCGAAGCCCAACAGGTGCGCAGCGCCCGCGGGTCGATCGAAGAGATCTTTGAGAAAATCAGCCAAGGTGAAGCCAAGGGCTTGGCCGTGGTGGTCAAGGGCGATGTGCAGGGTTCTGTCGAAGCGCTCAACGGCACCTTGGAAAAGCTGGGCAATGACGAAGTCGAGGTCCAGGTGCTCCATTCTGCGGTTGGGGCGATCAACGAATCCGATATCACCCTGGCGAAAGCCTCCAACGCTTTGATCATCGGCTTTAATGTGCGGGCCAACCCCCAAGCCCGGGAAATGGCCCGACGTGAAGGGATCGAGATCCGCTATTACTCGATCATCTATGATGTCTCCGATGACGTGAAAGCCCTGCTGTCGGGCATGCTGGATCCGACCCTGAAGGAAAACTTCCTGGGTTATGCGGAAATCCGGGAAGTCTTCAACATCACCAAAGTGGGTCGGGTTGCGGGCTGCATGATCACCGAAGGCATGGTCAAGCGCGGTGCCAAAGTGCGGCTGTTGCGCGACAGTATTGTCATCCACGATGGCTCCCTGGGTCAGTTGAAGCGGTTCAAAGAGGATGCGCGTGAAGTCCGCGAGGGTTACGAATGCGGTATGTCCTTCGAGAACTATGGTGACATCCAGGTTGGCGACGTCATCGAATGTTACGAGATGGAGGAAGTCGCCACCGAGCTGTAAGGGCGCCTTATTTTGGCGTCATTAGTGCTCGGGGAGGACGGAGTTAACGACCATGAGCAAATCTGCAGTGCGGGGAGGGGGCAAAGCGCCCTCCCAACGGCAATTGCGCGTGGGCGAAGAAATCCGCCATGTTCTGGCTGGAATCTTTGAACGCGGCGATCTTTATGACCCGGATTTGCGCGGCATCCCCTTAACCGTGGGCGAAGTGCGACTCGGGCCGGATCTGCGCAATGCGACGGTCTATGTCATGCGCCTGGGCGGCGGGGATATGGGGACGGTCCTAGCGGCTCTGAAGCGGCTGCGCCCGCATTTGCGCCATGAACTGGCCCGATCGGTGCGCCTAAAATATGTTCCGGATCTGCAATTTGCCGAAGACACCACCTATGCCAAGGCCGATGCGCTGAGCGCCCTGTTGGATCGCCCCGAGGTCGCGCGGGATTTGACGGCAGAGGCTGATGATGCCGAGGTCTTTGAGAAGGAAGGCTCTCCTTCATTGGGTGCCAACGGGCCGGGACGTTCCGGGGATCATGGCGCGTAAACGCAAAGGGCTTCCGATCCATGGCTGGGTGGCCGTGGACAAGCCAGAAGGCATGACCTCGACCCAAGTGGTGGGCAAGGTGCGCTGGCTGTTCAACGCCAATAAGGCCGGACATGGCGGGACCTTGGATCCGCTGGCGACCGGTCTGCTGCCGGTGGCCCTGGGCGAGGCGACCAAAACCGTGCCCTATGTGATGGATGGGCGCAAAGTCTATGAAATGACCGTGCGCTGGGGCGAAGCCCGGGACACCGATGACCGGGAAGGGGATGTGATCGCCCAAAGCCCGGTGCGGCCAGACGAAAAGGCCATTGCGGCGATTTTGCCCCGCTTCACTGGATTGATCGACCAAGTCCCACCGGTTTACTCGGCCATTAAGGTCGATGGGCAGCGGGCCTATGATTTGGCCCGGGCGGACCAGACCGTCACTCTGTCGGCCCGGACGGTCCGAATCGACGCCATTGCGCTGGTCGATTCGGAAGCAGATTATTCTCGGTTTCGTATTGAATGCGGCAAAGGCACCTATATGCGCTCTTTGGCCCGCGATATGGCCCAGGCTTTGGGCACGGTCGGACATGTCCACCGCTTGCGTCGGGTATTGTGCGGTCCATTTACGGAAACCCAAGCGATTTCACTGGAACGCCTGGAGTCTCTGGGGCATAGTGCGCGCCTGTCCGACGGCCTGCTGCCGGTCGATTTGGCCTTGGAAAGCCTCCAAGCGCTGCTCTTGACCGAAGCAGAGGCACTCCGCCTCTCCCATGGACAAACCGTGTCTCTTCATCAGATCGCGACACGTCAGCCGCTGACCGATCTTGCGCCCGGCGCAACGGTCAGGGCGATGTCTGATGGCAGATTGGTGGGGTTGGCCAGACTTTCGGAGGATGACGTGCGTCCGTTGCGCATCCTCCATCTCGGGGATCCGCCGAACCCAATTGGGTCCTGACCAAGGACTGGTTGGGCGGGGGATCATTTTTGTCCTTCCATTGGCAAGGCACACCCGCTGGGGTGCAGACGTCTATGGAGGGTTCGTTCTGGGCCGCTCCCCAAGTGGGACGGTACTGGTCGAAAGGAAACAAGACCATGTCGATCACAGCTGATCGCAAACAAGAACTGATCAAAGAATACGCCCAAGGGGAAAGCGATACCGGATCCCCTGAGGTCCAGGTTGCCATTCTCTCTGAGCGGATCAAAAACCTGACCGAGCATCTGAAGACCCATAAAAAAGACAATCACTCCCGTCGGGGTCTGCTGATCATGGTTGGTCAACGTCGGCGCTTGCTCGATTACCTGAAGGCCAAGAGCAAGCCGCGTTATGAAAGCCTGATCGGAAGCTTGGGCCTCCGTCGCTAACTTCCAAAAATCCGGCGCCACCCGCCACAGAGCAGGGGCGCCGGTCTTCGTTTCGGGTCCGCTGAAACGATGGACGCTGGAAAAGGAAAACCAAACCTCATGTCCATGTTCAATGTGTGCCGCAAGGAAATTGACTGGGGCGGGCGCAAGCTCGTCCTTGAGTCGGGCAAAGTGGCCCGACAAGCCGACGGCGCTGTCATGGTGTCGCTGGGCGATACCACGGTGCTCTGCACCGCTGTGGGGTCCCGGGCCAAATCCAATCAGGATTTCTTCCCGCTGACCGTCAACTACCAAGAAAAGACCTTCGCAGCCGGGAAAATTCCCGGCGGCTTTTTTAAGCGCGAAGGCCGTCCGTCTGAAAAAGAAACCCTGGTTTCGCGCCTGATCGACCGTCCGATCCGTCCGCTGTTTGTCGATGGCTATCGCAGCGAGACCCAAGTGGTCTGCACCGTGCTGTGCCACGATATGGAAAACGATCCGGACGTCGTGGCCATGATCGGGGCCTCTGCGGCGCTGACCATTTCCGGCCTGCCCTTCCTGGGTCCCATCGGGGCTGCCCGGGTCGGCGAGGTTGATGGCGAGCTGGTGCTGAACCCGACTTTGGCACAGATGGAAGACACCGCCCTGGATCTGGTGGTCGCCGGGACCCGCGAAGGGGTTCTGATGGTCGAATCCCAGGCCAATGAGCTGTCCGAAGCCCGGATGCTCGAAGCGGTGATGTTCGGTCATGACGCCTATCAGGCGGTGATCGACGCCATTATCGGTTTGGCGGAACAATGTGCCCGCGAACCCCGCGATGTGCCGCCGGCCCCGCCGGAAGCCGAAACCGTTGCCGCCAAGGTGCGCGAGCTGGCCACCGAAGGCCTGCGCGCCGCCTATACCGAAGCCGACAAAATGGCGCGCCAAGGCAAGGTGGCCGAGGTGAAGGACAGCGTTTTGGCAGCCTTTGCCGAGGATGACGCCAGCCTGCCCCATGTGGGCGGTGCGTTTAAGTCCTTGGAAAAGGACATTGTCCGGGGCTCGATCTTGGACACCGGCATGCGGATCGACGGCCGCGATCTGCGCACCGTGCGCATGATCAACTCCGAAGTTGGCATTCTGCCGCGCTCCCACGGCTCTTCGCTGTTCACCCGGGGTGAAACCCAGGCCCTGGTCACCGCGACCCTGGGCACTGGCCAGGATGAGCAGATCATTGATGCCCTGTCCGGCGAATATCGGGAAAACTTCCTGCTGCACTATAACTTCCCGCCTTACAGCGTGAACGAAACCGGCCGCATGGGCTCCCCGGGCCGCCGTGAAATCGGGCATGGCAAGCTGGCCTGGCGGGCGATCAAGCCGGTGCTGCCGAAAAAGGCCGACTTCCCCTACACCATCCGTCTGGTCTCCGAGATCACTGAGTCCAACGGCTCATCCTCGATGGCGACCGTCTGCGGCTCCTCTCTGGCGCTGATGGATGCCGGGGTGCCGTTGGATCGTCCGGTGGCCGGGATCGCCATGGGTCTGATCAAGGAAGACGAGCGCTTTGCGGTTCTGTCCGACATCCTGGGGGATGAAGATCACCTGGGCGATATGGACTTTAAGGTCGCCGGGACGGAAGCCGGTGTGACCTCGCTGCAGATGGACATCAAAATCACCTCCATCACCCGCGAGATCATGCAAATCGCCCTGGATCAAGCCAAGGATGGCCGGATCCACATTCTGGGCGAGATGGCCAAAGCCCTGACCGGTGCCCGCGAGCAGCTGTCTGACTTTGCGCCCCGGATCACCACCATCAAGATCCCGCCGGGCAAGGTGCGTGAAGTGATCGGGTCCGGCGGCAAAGTGATCCGCGAGATCACCGAAACCACCGGCACCAAGGTCGACATTGAGGATGATGGCACCATCAAAATCGCCTCGACCGATGGGGATGCCGCCCGCAAGGCAGTGGATTGGATCAAGGGCATTGTCGCCGAGCCGGAAGTCGGCACCATCTACAATGGTAAGGTGGTGAAGATCATGGATTTCGGGGCCTTTGTGAACTTCCTGGGCTCCCGGGACGGTCTGGTCCATATCTCCGAGCTGTCCAGCGACAAGCCGCGCCGGGTGACCGATGTTGTCAAAGAAGGTGACATGGTGAAGGTCAAATGCGTCGGCTTTGACGATCGCGGCAAGGTCAAGCTGTCCATGAAGCAGGTTGACCAGGAAACCGGCGAAGAAAAGACCTCCTAAGGGCGGTCACGCTACAGGACGGGGTTGAGAAGGAAGGCGGACGCCATGTCGCTCTCAACCCCGCGCCTGTCGCATCTGCCCCGCCTGATCGGCCATCGCGGGGCGGCGGCCATCGCCCCGGAAAATACTTTAGGTGCCTTCCGGGCGGCGGCCCATGCCGGGCTGAAAATGGTGGAATATGATGTGAAGCTGTCTGCGGATGGCATTCCCGTCGTGATCCATGATGACAGCCTGGAGCGGACCACCACTGGCACTGGCGCGGTCCGGGACTGGTTGGCTGCGGATCTAGCCGGGTTGGATGCGTCCATACCGATCCTGGATTGGCCCGAACGGGAACCGGTTCCAACTCTGGTTGCGGTGCTCGACCTGCTTGATGCGGCCGGGATGGGATCGAATATCGAGATCAAGCCCTGTCCGGGCCGGGAAGCCGAAACGGCTGAGGTGGTTGCTGATCTGGTCGCCCACCGCCATCGGCGTCCGACAGATCCTGGCAATCCAGTGGTTTTTTCCAGTTTTGCCCTGGAGTCGCTGACCGCGCTGCGTCGCCAAGATCCGAATGCGGTGCTCGGTTTGCTGTTGGAGCCGCCCTCGGCAGACGATCTTGCCCGGGAAACCCTCCCGGTCGAGGCGTGGTATGTCTTATTGCGGGAACTGAACGCGGCATCGCTGCATCTATCCGCGCAAGCCTGCCGACCACAGATTGTGGATGCAGTCCATAAGACAGGTACGGCGATTTTGGCGTGGACCGTAAATCAGCCAAAGCATTGCACAGCCTTGTGGGAACGGGGCGTGGATGCCATTATCACCGACCTGCCAGAAGAGATACAGCTTCTGGGGGAGGACATGTTTCAAACCAGACGGTTGGAACAGGGGATATAATTATAATTCACCGAACCATTTTGGCCGATCCGTCGCCCGGCCTAGACCGAAGCAATTTTGGTCTTTGTATCCAGGGTTTGACATCTGCCAGGTGGAATTCGGATCCGATGAAGAGGCCTAGATTTTGACTGTCGTTGCACCGTTGATGATGTCCGGTAAGGAAGTTTGGCCGCTGGTTGAAGGCGGCAAAGGCGTGTCCGCCACCAATGGCAATAGCTCTGGTGCCTGGGCGCGCGCCGGGGGCGTGGGCACCGTGTCCGCTGTGAATGCGGACTCCTATGACGATAATGGCGAGATCATCCCCCAGATCTATAAGGGCAAGACCCGTCGGGACCGCCATGAAGAGCTGGTCCAATATGGCATTGATGGCGGCATCGCCCAGGTGAAGCGCGCCCATGATGTGTCCGGCGGTGAAGGCCGGATCCATATCAATGTGCTTTGGGAAATGGGCGGCGCGGAGCGGGTGCTCAAAGGCGTGCTCGAAGGCGCCAAGGGCCTGCTGCATGGGGTGACCTGTGGCGCGGGCATGCCCTACAAAGTCGGTGAAATCGCCGCCTCCTATGGGGTGTATTATTATCCCATCGTCTCGTCCGGTCGGGCGTTCCGGGCGCTGTGGAAGCGGGCACACCATAAATATGCCGAATGGCTCGGCGGTCTGGTTTATGAGGATCCCTGGCTGGCGGGGGGTCATAACGGTCTGTCGAACAGCGAAGATCCGCGCAAGCCCGAAGACCCCTATCCCCGCGTGCTCGAACTGCGCCGCATGATGCGCGATGCTGGGGCACCGGAAGTACCGATCCTGATGGCCGGTGGGGTCTGGTTCCTGCGCGATTGGAAAGACTGGATCGACAATCCGGATCTCGGCCCGGTCGCTTTCCAATTCGGCACCCGGCCCCTGTTGACCCAGGAAAGCCCGATCTCTGAGGAATGGAAGCAGCGCCTGTTGACCTTGGAAGAGGGCGATATCCTGCTGCACAAATTCAGCCCGACCGGGTTTTATTCCTCGGCGGTGCGCAACCCGTTCCTGCGCGAGCTGGAAGAGCGCTCCGAACGGCAAATCGCCTATTCCAGCGAAGCCACCGAAGCCCTGTCAGCGGAATTGGCGGTAGGGGCTCGAGGGCGGAGTATTTTTGTCGCCCCCGATGACAAGACCAAGGCGTTGGCCTGGATGAAGGCAGGCTATGACGAGGGCCTGCGCTCCCCGGACAACACCATCATCTTTGTGTCCAAGGAACGCTCCCGGGAAATCAAGATCGACCAAGCGGAATGCATGGGCTGCCTGTCCCATTGCTCCTTCTCCAACTGGGCCGATAATGAAAATGGCTCGACCGGGCGTCGGGCGGATCCGCGCTCCTTCTGCATTCAGAAGACCTTGCAGGACATCGCCCATAGTGGGCCGGTGGACCACAATCTGATGTTTGCCGGGCACAACGCTTATAACTTCGCCAAGGATCCGTTTTATTCCAACGGCTATATCCCGACCATGAAAGAGCTGGTCGACCGGATCCTGACCGGGGATT
>JBMYTN010000044.1:0-34610 GCA_049604415.1 Rhodospirillaceae bacterium
CCAAAGCATCGGTCAAGACCAGGAGCATTTTCAGCCGAAGTGGGTCCGGTTCGGCTGAAAATGCTGTGGTCACAAATGCACTCCGTCAGAATGATTCTATTAGATCGGATAGGGCTCTAGGCCCGGGCGTCTGGGGCGATGTCCGAGGGCAATTGCGACATTTTGCCCAGCAGATATTCCAAATCATCGGTTTCGAACTCGACACCCAGATCGCCATATTGCGTCAGCACCCGCTCGATCAGACGGCGGCTGAAGCGATCAAGGTCGTTTTTGCGCCCGTCATATTCCATATCGTCGAACACATTGATCGCCGCGCGCACCGCCGGGAACAGCTGGTCGGGCATTCCGGCCTTTTGGAAAATGCCTTTCAGGCCAAGCTTACCGCCGTCATGGATCAGCATGCGCGCATTGACCAAGGGCACATCGGCCAAATCGGCCATGGCATATTCAAAGAAGGTCAGATCCCCCATGCACAGCGCCCGGATGACGATGGAGGGGGTCAGGCGGCCATTGCGCCGCAATTGTTTGACCAGACCGGCAACCTCAGCGGCTGAGGCTTGGCGGGAAATGCCGATCACCGCCTTTTCCCGGCTTTGCAGGACAATGCCCGTGGCCATGCCTTCGGGCAGTTTGTGATTGGCCAACAGATGGCTTTGCAGGTTTTCCGACACCCGGGTGACCAGCTTTTCCGCCACGGTCACCGGCAAAGTAGGGCGGTGCACCAGGGGGCCTTGGATCTTGGCATTGTCGCCATAGCGGTCAACCACCTTGATCAAGGTGCCATCGGAGATCGCGGCCTCGTCATTGGCCACCAGCGTGGCGACCACGGTCTCATCACCCCGGTCAACCAGCGCCTCGGACACCACCTCGCCGAGCCCGGAACGCCGGGCGACCACGGCCATTTTGTCTTGGCCCTGGCTGTTGACAATCTCGACCAAATCCTCGTCGGTCAGGACCGAGGAGAACTCCAGCATCGGTGTGGCCACTTCGGTGACGTCATTGGCCAAGGCGCAGGCGACGTCATGGGGCACCAGCGGATTGTCTTTGAGGTTGGCCGACAGGGCTTCGCGGACGCGGATTTCCGCATCCCGGACCATCAGACGGAAGATCTCTTCCGCCAGGGCCCGCTCCTTGGCCGATAATGAGGTTGCGCCGAATTGTGACGCGATTTTTTCTGCTGTCTGCGCCCGCGCGGCCGGCGACGGGTCACTCAACAGCCTTGTGACGTCTCTCCCAGAGAGCATCCCGCCCTCGTCCGACGTGGCCATGGCTTTTTCCACCATTGTTACGCATCCCTATACTCAGAGCCTTCTGCCCCCAGTCGCCCTGTTGCGACGAGTATAGCACATTGCGCCAAAAGCGAAAATAGCCGCTGACACCCCTTAAAAGATGCGCTGGTCAGACCGCCGTTCCACCAACCGTAATCCCATCGATGCGCAGGGTTGGTTGACCGACACCGACGGGAACGCCCTGGCCCATTTTGCCACATGTGCCGATGCCCGGATCCAAGGCCATGTCATTGCCGACCATCTGCACCCGGGTGAGCGCATCGGGGCCATTGCCGATCAGGGTGGCGCCTTTGACCGGGCGGGTGACCTTGCCGTCTTCGATCATATAGGCCTCGGCGGCGGAGAAGACGAATTTGCCCGAGGTGGTGTCAACCTGACCGCCGCCGAAATTGACCGCATAGAGCCCCTTCTTGACCGAGGCCATGATCTCTTCCGGGTCCTTATCGCCGCCCAGCATGAAGGTGTTGGTCATGCGCGGCAGCGGCACATGGCTGTGGGATTGCCGCCGACCATTGCCGGTGGGCTCGACGCCGGACAGCCGGGCGTTCAAGCGGTCCTGCAGGAAGCCGGTCAGGATGCCGTCTTCGATCAGCACATTGCGGCGGCTCGGCGTGCCCTCATCATCAACGGTGATCGAGCCGCGCCGGTCCGGGATGGTGCCATCATCGATCACGGTCACCCCGGGGGCGGCGACCCGGCTGCCCATCATCTCAGCAAAGGTCGAGGTGCCTTTGCGGGTGCCGTCGCCCTCCAGGCCATGGCCGATGGCTTCATGCAAGAGGATCCCCGGCCATCCGGCCCCGAGCACGATGGGCAGTTCCCCCGCCGGGGCCTCATCGGCCTCCAGATTGACCAGCGCCTGGCGCAGGGCCTCGTCTACCGCACCCTTCCAGGTCTCCGGGGTGACCAAGCCATCATAGGACACCCGACCGCCCAGGCCGTGATTGCCCATTTCGCGCCGGCCATTGGCATCGGCGCAGACCACCGTGACATTGAGCCGCACCAGGGGGCGGATGTCGGACACATCGCGGCCATCAGCGCGGAGGATCCGCACCGCCTGCCAGGAGCCCAACAGCGAGGCCATGACTTGCACCACCCGGCTGTCCTTGTCCCGGGCATAGGCATCAATGTCGTTCATGACTTGCAGCTTGGCTTCGAAGGACAAGGCTTCCAGCGGGTTGCTGTCCATATAGAGGCTGCGATTGGTCCCCGGCGGCGACACCGTGGCGGTGCCTCCAGAGCCGGAGCGGACAGCGCGCACGGTTTCTGCGGCGCGTTCCAGGGCCTTGTGGTCCAGGGAGCCGGAATGGGCGAAGCCAACCGCCTCGCCGCTGACCGAGCGCAGGCCGAAGCCTTGATCGGTGTCAAAGCTGGCCGAGCGGATCTTGCCGTCTTCCAGGGACAGGCTTTCGGTCTGCTTATATTCCAGGAACAGCTCGCCGTCATCGGAGCCCTCCAGGGCATGGGCCACAATGGCGCGGGTGCGCTCGGGGTCCAGCTCGGTCCGATCAAAAAACAGGTGATCGGTCGATGGGGTCGGGGTGGCAGCGGACTCTGACATGAAAAGTTACTCCGGCAAAAACATGGGCGTTTCCAGGATTTGGGACTTTGGCCCCCTGCGGGCAAGGAAAAACAGGCGGGCCGTCTGCAACCGGGATAGTCTGCACCCCATGTCGATGCCGCCCCCCGGCCCGAAGGAGCCCCCATGACCGACACCCCCATGCCCGCCTGGTGGACCGAAAACGCCCCGGCCTGGATCGACATTGTCCGGAGCCAGAAGGTGCCGTCGCGTCGCTTGGGCACCGATGCGGCGATCCTGAACGCCGCAAAGGCCCTGCAGCCCAAATCGGTGTTGGATATGGGCTGCGGTGAGGGCTGGCTCTGTCGGGCTTTGGCCGACGACCCCGCCCGGCAGCGGATCGGGATCGATGTCAGCGCTCCGCTGATCGAGGCCGCACAGACCGCTGATCCGGCGGGCCGGTATTGTGTTGCGCCCTTTGCCGGGCTGCTGGGGGCGGACAGTCCAGTCGCCCCGGCCAGCGTCGATCTGGTGTTGATGAATTTTGTCCTGCTGGAGGAGGACGCCGAAACCGCCCTGAAAGCCGCCAAAAGGCTGCGCGCGCCCGGCGGATCGATCCTGATCCAAATGCCCCATCCCTGCTTTACTGCCGGGCCGGAGGGCTACCAGGACGGCCCGCGCCTGGAGCGCTTTGCCGCCTTTGAGGCAACCGATCCAAGCCAAGGCAGCCCCGCGCCCGCCCTCACCCCCATGACCTGGCGGTTCCGCAGCTTGAACAGTTGGGCGGCCCTATTCGCCCGCTGTGGCCTGCGGCTGACCCGGCTGGAGGATGTGGCCCATCCGGAGGGCGGCGCGCCGCTGTCGGCGCTGTTTCACCTCACCTGAGGGCGAGACTCCAACACCCCGACGCGAACATCTGGGCATAAGGTCCCTTGACAGGACGGGGTTCAATCGGGACTGTACCGGCTCAGACACAAAATCATCGAGCGGCGCAATGGCCTGTTCCGGCCACTCCGAAGACGCCGATACGCTCCCAGGACCGGCCCTGGATCCCGAGCATGGGACCCCAATCAAGTCCGCCTTTGGCCCCCGCTGTCTTTCGGAGGGGGGGAGCGTCCCGATCACCGTCATTGTCTTTGCAGATCCCTGCTCGTGCCGCTTTTTGGAGGAACCCTTTCCATGACCAAGCCCGTGCCGACCACCCCGTCCCTGTCGCTGAGCAAGCCCATTGGACGCCGCAGGGTCTTGGCCGGAGCAACGGGCCTTGCGCTGGGATCGGCCCTGTCCGGTCCGTTTATCGGTCGGGCCAAAGCCGCCGAGCCGATCAAAATCGGCGAAATCAACAGCTATTCCCGGATCCCCGCCTTCACCGAGCCCTATCGCAAGGGCTGGACCATGGCCCTGGAGCAGATCAACGGCGCTGGAGGCATTATGGGCCGCCAGATCGAGGTCATCTCCCGGGATGATGGCGGCAAACCCGAAGACGCCATCACGGCAGCCCAGGAACTGGTGACCTTGCAGAAGGTCGATGTGCTGGCCGGGACCTTCCTGTCCAATGTTGGCTTGGCGGTCTCCGACTTCGCCAAACGGGCCAAGATTCTGTTCCTGGCTGCCGAGCCCCTGGCCGATGCCATCACCTGGGAGCAGGGCAACCGCTATACCTTCCGCCTGCGCCCGAGCACCTATGTCCAGGCCGGGGCCCTGGCCCGGGAAGCCGCCAAAATCGAGGGCAATCGCTGGGCCACCATTGCGCCGAATTATGAATATGGCCAATCCTCGGTCGCCCGGTTCCTGGAGCTGTTGAAGGCCGAGCGCGACGATCTGTCCTTGGTCGGTGAGCAATGGCCAGCCCTGTTCAAGCTGGATGCCGGTCCGACGGTCCAAGCCCTGGCCGCCACCGCGCCGGACGGCATTTTCAATGTGCTGTTTGGCCCCGATCTGCCGAAATTCGTCCGCGAAGGCACCACCCGGGGGCTGTTTGAGAACCGCACCGTGGTCAGCATGCTGACCGGCGAGCCGGAATATCTGGTTCCGCTGGGAGCCGAGGCCCCGGAAGGCTGGATCGTCACCGGCTATCCCTGGTACGACATCGAACATCCGCCCCATAAGATCTTTGTGAAGAACTATCAGGAACGCTTTGGCGAGGATCCCTATCTTGGCTCCCTGGTCGGCTATATTACCCTGACCGCGCTGGCCGTCGGCATTTTGCGCAATGGCGGCACCAACACCGAAAGCCTGATCGACATTATGGAGGGGATGAGCTTCGAGGCCCCGACCGGCGAGATCACCTTCCGGGCCGCCGACCACCAAAGCACCATGGGGGCCTGGGTCGGCAAAACCGCCTTGCGCGACGATATGGGCGTTATGGTCGATTGGTCCTATATAGATGGCTCCGAGATCCTGCCCTCGGAGGAAGAAGCCGCCAAGCTCCGCCCCGCTGAGTAAGGTCGGGTCTTCCAGATCCTTGCCAGACCGCAGCATGGCTTTGCGCCGCGCCGCAATCAGGAGCGCCCAGATGGTCCGTATTCCGTTCTCTGCCCCGACGGTCCTTAAGGCATGCGGGGTGGCGTTGGCCGTCTCGCTCGGCCTCGCTGCCATTGTCGGATCTGGTCCGGCCCCGGCGGCGGCCCAATCCTCGGGCAACGGCCTGGAAAGCCTGGACGGTCTACAAAAGCGCCTGAAGCCCGGCATCAAAGGGGCAGATGACCGGATCACGGTCGATGCCTTCACCCTGCCCTGGGCCGCAGTGGGCCGGGTCAACCGGTCCGATGGTGCGTTTTGCACTGGCACCTTGGTTTCGCCGAACAAGGTCCTGACCGCCGCCCACTGCATTTACAACAAACGCACCGGCAATTGGATGCCGCCCTCGGGCCTGCATTTCGCGGCGGGCTATCAGCGCGGCGAGTGGCTGACCCACTCCCCGGTGACCCAGGTCGTGACCGGTCCGGGTTACACCCCGACCCGCAGCGGAAAAGGCGGCAAATCCGACCATGACTGGGCGATCATGACCTTGGCCAAGCCGATCGGCAATGAGGTCGGCTATTTTGGCACCGCGCCGGGGCTGGAGCGGGCAACCCGGGTCGCCCAGGTCGGCTACAGCTTTGACCGCCGTCATGTCCAGACCGCCAATCTGGGCTGCAAGGTGCTGGGGCGCGGCGGTCCCAACACCTATGTCCATGACTGTGACACCGTCAATGGCGACAGCGGCTCGCCGATCTTTGTCTGGGCCAAAGACGGCCCCCGGGTGATCGGCATCCATGTTTCCACCGCCAAAATGAACACCGGCACCTCGGTCGGCCTGTTCGTCCCGGTTTCCGAACCCCTGCCCAATGAAATCCGCGCCGTCGCTGCCGATTTGCCAGTGGATCAAGACACCGGGGCCTTCCTGGTCGGCAGCAATGGCTTTGACACCATCGAAGCCTTCCGCGCCAAGATCGAAAGCCCGGAAACCGGCCCGCTGACCAATTATGAGTTCGGCATGCTGGTCATGGGCTCCACCATAGATTAGCCCCATGCGGGGCAGGCGATCCTTTCCCCCTTTAGGGGTTTGTGCCGCTGATGAAACCGCCTTACACCAGCGCGCTCACAGCGCTTCGGCTCCCTGACCGTCTGGCCGCTTTTGACCCGGTGGTGATCGGCACGCCGCCCTTGAACTTGGCTATTGAGAGCAGCGATATCGACATCGCCTGTTCGGCCCCGGAACTGGCGGTTTTTTCAGCCTTTGTTCAATCAGAATTTGGCGACCAAACGGGCTTTGCCCTGCGCCCGGTCACCCATTTGCCGGACCCGGCCATGGTCGCCGGGTTTGTCGCCCAGGGCTGGCAGATCGAGCTGTTCTGCCAGAACCTCCCGACCCGGGAGCAATGGGGTGTGCGGCATTTCTACATCGAAAAGCGGCTGCTCGGTTTGGCACCGCGTCTGCGGGACGCCGTTTTGCGCCTCAAGCAACTGGGTTTGAAAACCGAACCAGCCTTCGCGCAGTTGCTGGACCTGCCTGGCGATCCCTATGCTGCGCTGCTGGGCTTAGAAAGCTGGTCCGAGGCGCAGTTGAAAGCCTTGCTCGCATCCCAGGGATTTGATCGAATAGACCGTATTTAGACCCATGGTTTACTCTAAAAGGTTTTCAGTCCGTGGACGAGATCAGATCCATTCAAATGCAGGTGGGGCGGCAAGCCCTGGCCTTGGGCCATCGGGTCCAATTGGTCCATTTGGCCTTGGAAGAGATCAAAACCCTGTCGGAGGTCATGATCGATCTGACCCCTTGCCCTCCAGAGGCCATTGACGCGTGGCTTGAAACGGACGGGTTTACGGAACTCCATCCCGGTTTTTTCGAAAGCAAAATCGCCCATGAGGCTTTCACGCGCGGTACCCTCTGCCCTAATGCGATCACGGTCCATTGGCCCATGGCCCATCGGAACACTGAGCCCGTGCGCGCATTGTTCTACGCCTTGCGGACCATTGGGCCGCAGTTGGCACGGGTCAAAGCCAGTCTGGAAGGGGTATCGATCCTCTATTACCAAAATGTCGAGCACAGCTCCGCGCTGGCCTTTCCCTATTTCGATATGTCCAAGGTCATTCCAGCGGATTTCGACTGGAAGACCTATCACGCATTTCTCAGCATCGCCCCGGAGGTCAATCCGGAAGGTGCCATTCGCTGGTCGAGCCCGAATATCGATTATGCCGGCGAAGGGCTGATTTCCATCGCCTCAATCCCAGTGGTCAAGCAAGGCAAGCTATGCGGGCTCTGGAGCATGGATGTCCCCCATCACACCATCCACCGCAATTGTGTGGTCGAGACCTTGCTGCGGGATCAAGTCAGCTTCATCTCCGATTTCGCGGGCAATCTGATCATTCACCCAACCATCGAAACCACCATCGATAAGGAAAAAGGCGCGTTCTATCAGGGCACGCTCCGCGACCTCGGTGGCGGCTTTCCAGCCCTCGATTTGGCCGGGCTGGTCTCGACGGGCCAAGGCATTGTGAACATTGTCGACGCCTCAGGGGCGGAGTTGGCCCTGGTCTATGAGGTGATCCCGGGCATTGATTGGATTTTGGTCAGCTGCCTGCCGCGAGAGGGCATGGTTGATTTGGCGATGGAGAAGATCAGCCGGTCTTTTGAGACCATGAAGGGCCGCCAAAGCACCAGCACCATCGATCTGCGCATCGACAATGAACTGCAGGCCCTGGTCGACAGCTTCAACGACATGGTCGGCGTGATCCAGTATCACCAGGAGAAGCAAGAAAAAGCGCAGCAGGAAACCCTGGAATATCAGCGCATTCTCAATGAGGAACTGGAACAAAAGGTCACGGAACGGACCAAGGAGCTGTCTGACGTCAATGCAGCGTTGATCCACATGGCCAATCATGATCCGCTGACCGGGATTTTTAACCGGCGGTATTTTTTTGACGCCGCAGGATCCTTGCTGAGTTTGCAGCGCCGGGAGAGCAAACCGGTCTGCTTGCTGATGATGGACATTGATTTCTTCAAATCTATCAATGATCAGCATGGGCATCATATGGGTGACCGGGTGCTGAAAGGCTTTGCCGAGAGCGTCACCGATGTGATCCGCACCAGCGATATTTTCGCCCGCTATGGCGGCGAGGAATTTGTCCTGTTGCTGCCCAGCACCCCCATCGAGGATTCCCTGATCCTGGCCGAGCGGATCCGCGTCGCCGTTGCGAACAGCGCGGGCACAACCGGGATCGCCTATACAGTCAGCATTGGTGCTGCGGATTTTGATGGCGATTTGGACGAGAGTTTGCAGCGGGCCGATGCGGCGCTCTATCGGGCCAAAACCCGGGGCCGGAACCGGGTTGAAGCGGTGTTGCAAGCCGCCGACTCCTGAAGTGAGGCGAGCCCGCAAAAGTCGAGTAATCGCCTAAAAACCGCATAAAAATCAATTCATTGGTTCAAAGGTCGCTATTACATCGACCAAAAATCTATCCCCCCTTAATTGCTGTGCATCCATTCAAATAGCAAAGCATGCAAACCATTGATCGAAGCACAAACCTTAATGCAATCTCATAGACATTAGCGAATTTGGTAGTACAATCTCGCCTAAGGTGTGTTGGACTGAGGAGGTGAGAATGGTGCGCCTTGTTATTCTTTTGTGTGCATGCGTTGTTGCGGGTTGTGTTGCTGCTCCCCCCCAAGTGCACACCTCTGTTTCTGCCTTTGCGGCACCAGAGGCAGCGATGGCTGGGAAGAGCTTTCATATGGCTCCAATCACAGAAGGCCATAACGACAGCTTGGAATGGGAGCAATATGCCAAGGATGTCAGCGACCTTTTGGTAGGGTATGGCATGGTGCCTGCCCCAAACTTGGAGGAAGCCGATTTAATCGCCTTTTTTGACTTTACCATCAATGAAGGAGAGGCCATCACCTCAGCCTATACCAGACCAAATTTCGGCGTCACCGGTTACAGCGGTGCAACAACCTTTGGCAACACAATGAGGCTGAACCCCACCTATGGGGTGACGGGATACTCTACGCATCATCGCACCGATATTGTCTATACGCGCCAAGCAAGATTGCTGATCGCAGAAAGACGACAAGAGGAATTGCTGTTTGAATCTAATGTCATCAGCCGCGGTGGATGTCCGAACTTTGGCGTTGTGGCCCCCTACATTCTCCCGGCCCTCACCCACACATTCCCAGAAGGCGGTAGCACCGTGATCCGCCAAGAAGTTGAGGCCTTGAGCTGTTAGTCTGAGCCAGCGAACCGTTCCCAGGCCGATCTGTTACGATACCAACGATCTTAAACTGGTTGAGCAGCCTATGCCTGCGGGCTGGGCTGCTCAGGCCTTAAAACGATTGCCTCGCTGGGCTAGCAAGCTCAACAAGCTGGTGAGATCATGAGAGTAAACGAGGAAGAGGCGATCAGCCCAGTGGCCGCAGCACTGATCAGTTCATGACACCACAAATGGTTAAAGCCACCGCATTAACGCGAAAAACGTCTGGCGGGCCGCATGTGCTGCAAGATCTCTTTGATCTGAAGAAACCTGCAAGTCATTTAGGGCCCTTGTGAACGCTGGCCATTTTACAGACGTCTTTTCCTTCCCTGGCGCATAAAATGTGCGGCAGTCCTCGGGTATCAATCCAGATTTTTCAAGCGCTCGATGGATCAATACGCCGCCCATTTGCGAGCCCTGATAGACGTAAGCTACCCCTAATCCTTCGGCGACCTCTGTTACGTTTGGTGAAAAATCACAAATGGTGAGGCTGTCAATATCATCAGCGGTCAAACCCAAACCAAAAAGATCCTGGCTTAAGAACTGCACTCTGCGCGACCACGGGACCGGCAGGTTAATCCGTTCAAGCTTGGCTTCTAAGGGCCCCCAAAAACCATACATTTTCTCGGTGAGCTGCCCAAATCGCTGTCTGTCGATGCGCCCTGTTGCGAGGTCCTGGATTATGGGTACACTTTCGACAGCGCTATGCAGATCGGCTGTTTGGGACTTGATATAGTTGTGGAGCAATCCTGTTTCTCTTTTCTCGTTGATAGCTTTAGATCTGCACAAAGAGTTCTGTAATAGTCATTCCTTGGAAACGCCCATGACGGATCGGTCTCTTGAAGATGTCTTGGCCCTGCCGCAAACGGTCTGTGAATCCGAGCCGATTCACAGGGCTCCTGGCATCCATCCGTCAAGCGCCTTGATCATCATAAAGGCTAACACCCTCGCGGTGGTCTCCTATAGTGAAAATATTTTAGATCTGCTTGCCCTGGACAATATTGAGCATGGTGCAAGTATAACAAAAACGCTACCTGAGCTCGATATTGAACCAAAAGACCTAAACCAAGAACCTTTCGTCCTCCAGAGCTTTATTACGGAACTGGGGCCTGGCAAGAACCGGTTTGGCGTGGTCATTCACCCTGCGGGGCCCCATGCCCTGGTTGAGCTGTTCCCCCAGGCGCTTGATGACCTCAAAGGGGGCGTCTTGGATGAGGCGTCTGTCAGTGGTCGCCTTTTTGGCGCCGTCCGAAACCTGCGCAAAACATTTGATCTCCAGAGCCTAGCAAATCTGGCTGCCGAAGAAATAAGACGCATCACCCACTACGATCGCGTTTTGGTCTACCGCTTCGACAAAGAGGGCCATGGCAGAGTGATCGGGGAAGCTCTCACCCCGGATTGGGATGATAGTTTTATGGGATTTTGTTTCCCTGAATCGGATATTCCGGCGCAAGCGCGGGCGTTATATTGCCGGAGTGTTCTGCGCTATCTGCCCTATGGAGATTATGAACCGGTCAAATTGGTGCCTGCGCAGGACCCAAGCACCAACAACGCCTTCGACATTGGCCTCGCCTGGGGGCGCAGCCAATCCCCGATCCACCTGATGTATCAGAAGAACTTGGGCGTCGATGGTGCGATGTCCATTTCCATCATGGAGGGGGACAGGCTGTGGGGCTTGGTGGTCTGCCACCATCGCACCCCCCACCCTGTTGCGTTCTCCGCCATGCTGATGGCGCTCAATATCTCTGAAGCGTTTAGCATGCAGTATGGCGATGTTGAACATGTGGAAGAAAACCAAGCCCGCCTTGAGCATTCGCGTTTGCATCAGGCCCTGTTGGAGCAAATCTCCGGCTCGGATGATTTGTTTGACTCCATCCTAAAGGGTCCGGTGACGCTCGATCAGTTGTTTTATGCCAGCAGCAGTGCGGCCCTTGTGTTCAAAGGCTTTGATGACAAGAATGAAGTCCTCACCATCGGAGATGCCCCGCCCAAGGACGCCATCATCGAATATTCCACCTGGATAAAAGCAGAAAAGATCACTCCAACGGCACCAATTCATGTCACCGACTGCATTTCAGAAGAATACCCCGCGTTTACTGTCCATGCGGAGAAGGCCAGTGGGGTTCTGGTTTGTGCCATTGGAGAAGAATTACAATATTTGCTGATTTGGTTCAGGCCTGAAATTGTTCAAACCATCACCTGGGGCGGCAATCCCTATGAAAAGGCGGCGGGCACGGACACCCACCCGATTTTGCCGCGCAAATCTTTCGAGCGGTGGGTCGAAGTCAAACGGAGACATTCCCGTCCCTGGCCAAGCTGGAAATTTGACATTGCCGAAAGCCTGCGCAATGCCTTTAACGACGTCATTTTGCGCCAGCTGCGCAGCATCCGTCATTTGAATGAGCAGCTGGCCCACAGCAATCGGATAAAATCTGATTTCCTGGCCAATATGAGCCATGAACTAAGGACCCCGCTAAACGCCATTCTTGGGTTTTCGGAAGCCATGAAGTCTGAGGTCTTAGGCGCGCTGGGGAACCCAAAATATCGAGAATACGTCCAGGACATCAACAATTCCGGACAACAGCTTTTGGGTCTGGTCAATGACATCTTGGACATTTCCGCCCTGAACGTTGAGGAGCTGGCGCTTCAGGAACAAGACTGCGGCCTGCAAGACATCGTCACCGCCGTCCTGCGGCTGGTCAAAGGGCGGGCTGAGTCCGGGCAGGTGCGCTTAAACACCGACATCATCGACAGCCAGATCGTTCTCAAAGTCGATGTCATGCGGACAAAAAAGATACTGACCAACCTGCTAATCAATGCCATCAAATTTACCCCCGCCAAAGGACAGGTCGATTTGACCGGTTTCTTCGATGCGGAGGGCAACTATATCGTCCAAATCACCGACACTGGCATCGGCATGGACAAGCAAGACCTGTCCAAAGCCCTGCAAGCCTTTGGCAAGGTGGAAGACAACAAGTATATCCCCAATGAAGGCAGCGGCCTTGGGCTTCCTTTGACCAAAGCGTTTGTCGAGCTGCATGGCGGCACCCTGACCCTGGCAAGCACCAAAGGGCAGGGCACAAAAGTGACGGTCCGCATCCCCAAGGAACGGGTTGTAAGCTCGGAAGCCTGAGTCCGTTGGAAGGTCTAGGCTGGTTGAGCCGGTTGTGAGGCCTCCACCGCAGACATGCCTTGGCGCATGGCTTGGCGCTCGGCTTTCCGAGCCTTGCGGCCATTGCGCCAATTGCGGGCCCGGACCCGCAGCATCAACAGGCTCGGCGTGACCACCAAGGTCAGTACGGTGGAGAAGATCAACCCGGAAACCACCGCAATGGCCAATTGCGCCCACCACATCATCGACGGCGCGCC
This sequence comes from Rhodospirillaceae bacterium, assembly GCA_049604415.1. Taxonomy (GTDB): domain Bacteria; phylum Pseudomonadota; class Alphaproteobacteria; order Rhodospirillales; family Rhodospirillaceae; genus JBMYTN01. The sequence goes on from JBMYTN010000044.1 coordinate 12,910, forward strand.
GACGGTGACATGGCGGTTGATGAAATCGATGTTTAAGGAAAACACCATCGGCAACAGGCCCAGTGCGGTGGTGATGGTGGTCAGCATCACCGGGCGCAAACGCTGCACCCCGGTGCGCAGGATCGCCTCGCGCGGGTCTTTGATCTGCTTGGCCAAATTGTCATAGGTATCGATCAGGACAATGTTGTTGTTGACCACGATCCCGGCCAAAGAGATCACCCCAACCCCGGACATGATGATGCCGAAGGGTTGCCCGGCGATCAGCAGGCCGAGGAACACGCCAATGGTCGACATGATCACCGCCGTCAAGATCAGGAAGGCGGAATAGAAGCTGTTGAACTGGGTCACCAGGATCACCGCCATCACGAACAAGGCGGCGGTGAAGGCGACCATCAAAAACTCCATCGACTTTTTCTGTTCCTCATCCTCGCCCTTAAACGCGATTTGCACCTCGCCCGGGGCCGGATTGTCCGCCAGCCAGGCTTTCAGCGCCGTCACCTGAGTATCGGGCAACAATCCATCGGCGACATTGGCCTTGATGGTCATGGCCCGTTTGCCATCAACCCGGGTCAAATCACCGACCTTGGGCGAGGCAACCCGGGAGACGAAGCCATCCACCGGCACTTGGCCGTCATCGGTGGTGATGCTCAGGCGGTCGAGCTGGTTAAGGGAGCGATAGGGCTCCGTATAGCGCAGCACGATGTCGACCTCGTCATCGGCTTCCGGCGGCCGATAAGAGGTCACCTTCAGACCATTGGTCACCAGCTGCACCAGATCCCCGACAGCAGATATATCCCCACCAAATTTCGCTGCCTGGGCCCGGTCAACCTCCAGCCGCCATTCAATCCCAGGGATCGGACGGCCATCCTCAATATCCGTAAAGCCGCCAATCTGCTCCAGACCGCCCAGCACATGATTGATCGCAGGCTCGATGACATCGGGGTTTCGGGCGCTGATCTGCACTTGGACCGGCTTGCCCGTCGGCGGCCCAGCCTCAGGCTCCGCCGGTTCGATGCGAATGCCCGCCAGATGGGCGGTGCGCTGGCGGATGGTTTCTAAGATCTCCTTGGAGGACGGTCGAACCTCCCAATCCGCATAGGTCAGGGAGACCGTGCCGACAATATCCTCGGCCTGGTCATCGGGCGCGCGCAGAAAGGAGCGGCCATAAACCGTCTCGACCCCGTCCAGACCGATCACCAGTTGCTCGACCTCCTGGACCAGGGCGTCCTTTTCTTCGATGGACAGATTGCCCCGGGCATGGACATGGACGAAGGCTTGCTCCGGCTCCACATAGGGGAAGAATTCCACCCCTTTGCCCAGTGCGCCATAGAGCAACTGCGAGCTGACCAGCAGGGCCAGGGCGATGCCCATCACCTTCAAGGGATGAGAGAGGGCCAGGGACAACAGCCGGGCATACCGCCCGGTCAGACCCTTAATGGCGGTGATATCGCCCTTCTCTCCCGCAGCAAGGGCCTTCATGGTTTCCGGATCATGATTGCCGGGCTTGCCGATCTTGGCCCCGAGCACCGGCACGAACAGCAAGGCCATCAAAAGCGAGGCCGACAGGGTCGCCAGCAAGGTGATCGGCATATATTTCATGAACTCGCCAACCACACCGGTCCAGAACAACAGCGGCATAAAAGCCGCCAGGGTGGTTGCCGTGGAGGCGATCACCGGCCAGGCCATCCGTTTGGCCGCAATCAGATAGGCTTCGCGGCGGTGCAGGCCCTCCTGCATTTTCCGGTCCGCCAACTCGGTCACCACAATGGCGCCATCGACCAGCATGCCGACTGCCAGGATCAGGGAGAACAACACAACAATATTGACGGTCAGACCCATGCCATAGAGCACGGTGATCGCCAGCAGGAAGGAGCCGGGAATGGCCATGCCTACCAGCAGCCCAGAGCGCAGGCCCAGCGCAGCGACAACCACGACCATCACCAGCAAAATCGCCGCGATCACACTGTTCTGCAGATCGAACAGCATGTTGGAGATTTCCTTGGACTGGTCCTGGGTGAACACCACCTCGATGCCCGGCGGCCAATAGGGCTGCTCGGCGGCGACCAAGGCCCGCACGGCGGCCACGGTGTCGATCACATTCTCCCCGGTGCGCTTTTTGACCTCCAGAGACACTGCCGGCCGGCCATCCACCCGGGCAAAGCCCTCGGACTCCTTAAAGGTCGAGCGAACCTCGGCCACATCGCCAACGGTGACCACCGCGTCGCCGGAAACTTTGACCGGCTGGTCGAGAATATCGCCCATGGTCTCATAAACCCCGGGGACTTTGATGGAGAACCGGCCCTGCCCAGTGTCCAAAGCCCCTGCCGCGACCAATTGGTTGGAGCGGTCTACAAGGCCGAGCACATCGGCTGAGATCAGGCCATAGCTTTCCGCCAGCACCGGATCGGCGATGATTTCGACCTGCTCTTCCCGGTCGCCGCCAATATCGACCTCCAACACCGTCGGGATGGTTTCCAGGCGGTCGCGTAAGCCCCGGGCCAGACGGACCAGGCTGCGCTCGGGAACATCCCCGGACAGCAGAATGGAGATGATCGGGAACAGGCTGAAGTTGACTTCATTGACGGTCGGCTCATCGGCCTCCGCCGGTAAATCGCTTTTGGCGATGTCGACCTTTTGGATCACGTCGGCTTTGGCCTTGTCGGCGTCAAACCCGGCCTCGAACTCCAAAATCACATTGCCGCCGCTTTGATAGGCCGTCGAGCGCATCTCCTTGATGCCCTCCACCGATTTCAGCTCCTGCTCCATGGGACGGATCAGCAGCCGCTCGGAATCCTCCGGCGAAATGCCCTGGAAATGCATCGAGACATAGATCACCGGGATCGGGATATCCGGCGCGCTTTCCTTGGGCACGACCAGGAAGGCATAGCTGCCCACCAACAGCACCAGCACCAGCATGGACAATACCGTCCGCGACCGGTGCAGACCGGCATCAATCAGGCTCATTGCGCCGCTCCTGCCGCATCCGTGTCGGGCTCTGCGGCTATCTGGGCTGACAGCGCTTCAATCTCGGCCTCGGTCAGGGGCGCAACCTGTTGGCCCTCGGTGACAAAGGCATGGCCGACGGTGATGACCCGGGCGGTTTCCGGCAGGCCATCGACCCAGACCCCCTGGCTGGCATCGCCACGCGGAATGGCGGGGAAGAAATGCACAATGTCCGCATCATCGACGGTCATAATCCCGACCTGGCCATCATTGCTGAGGGTCAAGGCCGCCGGAGAGAGCAAATGGGCCCGCGAGGACCCGATATCGATCCGCAGCTCCGCCGTCATCCCGGCCATCACCTGGCCTTCCGGCGCGCTCTCCGGATTGGGCACCTCCAGCTCGACCTGGAAGGTCCGGGTCACAGGATCGGTCTGGGTCGAGACATAGGTGATCCGACCGGACAGCTCCCGGCCATCCAGCAGAACCGCCGTTCCTTTCTGACCCCATTTCAGCCGCGCTGCCGTGCGCTCGCTGACATTGGCCAGGATGCGCAAGGGATCGAGATCAACAATGGTGGCGACCTCATCGCCCACAGACAAATAGTCACCCAGCTCCACATAGCGGTCTTCCAACCGCCCATTGAACGGAGCGCTGATCACGGTGTGCTCCAGATCCAGGGTCTGCTCGGTCAGATCCGCCAGGGCCTCGTCCAGATTGGACCGGGCCTCGGCCTCGGAGACGCGGGAGGCAAAATTGCGCGCGGCCAATTGGCTGGCTGCGTTGAACTCCATTTGGCGCTGCTCGACCAGGGTTTGGGCGCGGGCCACCCGGGCCGGACGATCGCCCTCCTCCAGGATCGCCATGGCGGCACCGGCTTCGACCATGGCGCCGCGCGCCACCGGGACCGCCTGCACCCGGCCATTGGTCTGCGCCCGCAAGGCCACGGAGCGCATTTCATGGGTCCGGCCCAGGACAACAATGGACTCGGCCCGATCCTGGGCGACGGAATTCACAATCCGCACCTGGGTCAAATCGGCGGGCTCTTCCGGCCCGGCGGAGGACGCAGCGGGAGCAGCATTGGCGGTGTTGGGGTCAGCGTCAGCGCTGGCCTCGGCACCATCCGCTGTTGTCGCAGCATCCGATGGGAACAGCTCGCCCGAGCCGATCCACCCCACGGTCACCACAACAATCCCGACGGCAATCCACCAGGAGCTCTTCATCCCACTTCTCCTCGCCCCAACGCGTAGCAGCCCGATCCTGGGAGGTCTTCCCACAGACGGACTTATCCTCAAAAACATTGTTTGTTTTGATGTTGTGTTCTTAGGGGCAAAGTCAGGCAGAAATCGGGCAGGGTTTGATAAAAATTGTCCGCATTGCCGCTTTTGGTCGCGATTTCCGCGCTGATTGTGGCGATCTGGTCACGAGTGCCGTGCCCGATTGATCATTGTCCGAGGCGAGGACCTGCTCCATAGTGCCCGCCGTTGATTTTTATCAAGAGTCGAAAGCCGTTAGCCATGAATCTGGAAGTGCTTCACGCCCGACCTGCGGGCGATGCATTAGAAGCCAATGATAACCGTCCCCCTCTCTTGTTTGTGCATGGCGCTTTTGTCGGGGCCTGGTGCTGGGCGGAACATTTTATGGCTTGGTTTGCCAAGCGAGGCTGGCATTGCTGCGCCCTGTCCCTGCGCGGCCATGGCGAGAGTGAAGGCCGCAAAGGCCTGGACCGGTTTTCCTTGGCTGATTATGGCCAGGATGTTTTGACCGTCGCCAACAGCCTGGGCCGTCCTCCGGTCCTGGTCGGCCATTCCATGGGCGGTCCGGTCTCCTTGAAGGCGCTGGAGCTGGCCGGTGGCGGCTTCCGCCACAAGCCACTGCCAGCGGTCGGCCTGGCCTTGATGTGCTCGCCCTCGCCTTTGGGACTGGCCGGGTCGAACCTGCGCATGGCCACCCGCTACCCCAATCTCTATTGGTCTCTGGTCCGACTCCAAACCATGGGACCTCAGGCGGCCTCGCCCAATGTCCTGGTCAAAGCCATGTTCGCCAATCCGCCCGATCCCAAAACCTTGGGGCGGTATTATGGCCAGCTGCAGGCGGAATCGAGCCGCGCCGCGATGGATCTGAGTGGTTTTGGTCTGCCCCGCCCGACATTGCCCGCCGGGTTCCCGATCCATGTCATGGGCACCTCCGTCGACCCCTTTGTCGCTGAAGAAGAGACCAAATTAAGCGCTCAACTGCTGAAAGGCAGTCATGAGACATTGGATGATATCGGACATGCGGTTATGCTGGACGGTGGATGGGAACGGGCTGCGACCAGTCTTCAAAACTGGTTGATCCAGCAGGAATTTGCCCCTGCGGCAGTGGCGTAAAGGCGGGGGAAACCCCATACCTATCCAGGGTCCGGGCTTGAAACCCCTGACAGCGGGCTTTATCCATAACCCTATAGTGGTTGTGAATGGTTTTGCCTCCCCTTTTCGGCGAGCATCGCCAGACCGTGTCGCTGCCATACCGTGTATCGAATTGTGTAAAGGATTCTGCTGATCGTGGCTCCGCCGTCAGACAGCCCATCGGAGGTTCTCCCTGGTCCCTCAAACCATGAGGCGGACAGCGCTCTTGCTATGTCTGAACAGATCCCGACCACCGACCCGCTGCATCTGATTTTGCAAGGCATGCCCGACGGCCTGGTCGTGGTCTCGGACGGCACCATCATTTATGCCAACCCGGCTTTTTGCCTGCTGGTCGACCGAGATGCGGGCGATCTGATTGGCAAGAAACTCTCTGCCCTGCTCGCCCCGGCCTATCGTGCGGCCTGCGACAAGAATCTGGCGGTGCGGGAAAACGGCTTTGAGATGACCTGCCGCATGATCATTGGCGGCAAGGCAATCCCGGCGGTCCTGCATGGCAACACCAATTCCGCCGCCGCAGGCAGCGACGAAGGCGCCAAAGCCCCTGCCCTGCCCAGTGTTGTGGTTGGCGCCGACAGCCCGTCAGAGCCGATCATCGGCATCATCACTGTCCAAGGCATTGAGGCCGAGGGCATCATGCCGCTTCAAGACCGGCTGCGCGATGTCCTTGAGCAGTTGCCCGTCGCGGTGCTGATCACCGACACCCAGGGCGTCATCGAATATGTGAACCCGTTTTTCACCGATCTGATGGGCTACCGGGCCGAAGACATTATGGGCCAGACCCCCCGGATGCTGAAATCCGGCAAGATCGAACCCAAAACCTATGCCGGGCTGTGGACCAATCTGCGCCTGGGCCGACAATGGTCGGGCGAGTTACGCAACCGGCGTCAGGATGGCTCCTTGATCTGGCAGCGGGCAATGTTGTCTCCCCTGCGCGACCAGCAAGGCACGGTGACCCATTATCTGGCGATCTATGAGGACATCTCGCGGCAAAAAGAGGTCGAGGGCAAAGTCTGGCGTCAGGCCAATTATGACAGCCTGACCGACCTGCCCAACCGGATCCTGTTACAGGACCGCCTGGCCCAGGCCGTCGCCGTGGCCAAACGCCACAACACCTCGGTCGCGGTGCTGTTTATCGATCTGGACCACTTCAAAAACGTCAATGACAGCTATGGCCATTCAATCGGCGACAAGCTGCTGCGCAAAGCCGCCGAGCGGATCCTGGCCTGTATCCGGGAAACCGACACCCTGTCCCGGCTGGGCGGCGATGAATTCGTCGTGCTGCTGGTCCATGAGGGCAATGAGCGCGACGACGCCACCGTGGCCGACCGGATCCTCAAGGCCCTGCGCGCCCCCTTCTCCATTGAAGGCCGGGACATCCGGATCGGCGCGTCCATGGGCATCACGGTCTATCCGGAGGACGCCACCGATCCAGAAGATCTGATCCGCAATGCGGACACGGCGATGTATCAGGCCAAGACCCATGGCCGGAACGCCTTCACCTTCTTCACCAAGGAGCTGGACCAAACCATCCAGGCCCAAATCCAGTTGGAAGGCGAATTGCGCCAGGCGGTCGCCGAGATGAATCTGGCGGTCTATTACCAGCCCTTTGTCGACAGCCGGGCCCTGACCATTATGGGCGCCGAGGCCCTGATCCGCTGGCCGAACCAGAACCGAGGCTTTGTGCCGCCATCAAAGTTCATTCCCATCGCCGAAGAGCTGGGCCTGATCGATGAAATCGGCAGCTGGGTGTTGTTTGCCGCCTGCAGCCAAGCCAAGATCTGGCAGGACAAGCTGCATCCGCGCTTCCGGATTGCGGTGAATTGCTCGGGCCGCCAGATCCTGCAGAAGGGCTTCCCTGACCAGGTCCGCGAGGTGTTGACCGGGTCGGGCCTGCCGGGCGAGTTGCTGGAGCTGGAAATCTCCGAGTCCGTCCTGATGCGCGATTCTGACGCCATGGGCCCCAATTTACGGGCGCTGGCGGATCTGGGCGTGCGGCTGGCGGTGGATAATTTTGGCACCAGCCATGCCTCGATCAAACATCTCCGCGACCATCCGTTTACGATCTTGAAACTGGACCGCAGTTGCGTCAGCGACGTGCTGCACCGGGCCGAAGACGCGCTGTTGGTGGAAACCGCCATCACCATGGCCCGGCGTATGGGCCTGTCCGTGGTTGCCGAAGGGGTGGAGTCCGAGGACCAACTGTCCTTCCTGCAGGAACATTATTGCGATGTGATCCAGGGCTATTTGTTCGGTCAGCCGCTGCCGCCCGACGAGTTCATGCGGATGCTGTGATGGCAGTGCGGCAGACCTGGACACTTGGCGTTCTTGCCTTTGTGCTGTCGGGCTGTGTGCACACAACACCGCCAAGCACCCTATCCAAGCCCGATCCATTCCCCCCAACCACCATTGAGAACTCAGATCCGTTAGAGCAATTTGGCTATGTTCGTCATGCCGCCATTGCCGGACACAACCGTCGGCATTTGCCCGATGCGACACCGCGTCAATGCGCCCGCGCCTGCTTGACCGAGACCAGCTTCGTCTGCAAGTCTTTCGACTATTACGCGACCAGTTTTGCCTGCGACCTATCCGATAAAACCGCAGACTCGGTTGGGGGATTAAAAACCAATTACCCCGCCAATCCCTATGAACACTACTACAGACTTCAATAATAATGGCAGCTTTTAACCATTTGGTTTGCACTCTCCAGATCCGACAGCAGAACTAGTCTTACAACCTGATACTATTCAGGGTTTTTCATCTTTACGGCATTTGACTGTTGAACCGCAGAACCACCAAGCGGTATCGTCATTTCGAAGAATTGTTGACCCTTTAGGACGCAGCAATGGCGCCCGATGGCACGTCCCTAAAAAAAACTCCCACGGACAGCCGAACGACTGCACCGCAAGGAATAGATATGCCCGAACAGGGCGCACAGGGCTCCAACCCGGTCTGGCGCACCGAGGCGCAGCGCAGCAAAATCTGGATCATCCTATTTGGGGCCGGAACCAGCCTGTTGGTGTTGGCCCTGGTGATTGCCTTTGGCGTGGTCGAGCGCCAGGACAATCTGGACAAAGCCCGCGACAGTCTGGAAGAGACCGCCCGCCTGTTGTCGATTTCCATGGCCAGTTCCTTAGGCCATATGGACCATGTGCTGACCGGCCTGTCCGATGTCTACAGCACCCTGCCCGACGCAAAAAAGGAGCGTAACACGGCCTTCCTGGCGCTGATGAAGCTGCGGTTGCAAGGCTCCAATCCGGCTCGGTCGTTTTTGATCATTGGCCCCGACGGTGTGTTGCGCTATGCGACCAATCTGGACGACCCCTATAAACCGGTGAACTTGGCCGACCGGGCCTATGTCCGGGTCCATCAGGAGACCGATGCGCCCCAGGTGTTCTTGAGCGAACCGATCGCCAGCCGCCGGGATGGCCGGGACATCGCCACCGTCAGCCGGGCCATCCGCGATGAGACCGGCGCTGTCATCGGGGTCGCTGCCGCAGTCATCGCCTTGGACGAATTGGGCGACGTGATGCTGACCATGGCCAGCACACCGGTCGCCGTCCTTCCCTATGCGATGGAATTGACCGGCCCCAATGGCGAAAAATACTTGGGCCACCATGACCATGCGGGATTGGATCATCACCATTCCATGGAGGTCACCGAACGTCCGGTCCAGGGCTGGCCCCTGACCATCGCGCTGCACACCCACACCCATGATGTGCTGTCCGATTGGTTCCGACAGTTTTTGATCTTTTCCATGCTCGCCTTGGCGCTCTGCAGTGTGGTCGCCGTCCTGACCTGGCGCATTGTCTCAATCATGGGGCGGTTGGAGCTGACGGTGTCCTCTTTGGATGCAGCGAAGCAAGAGGCGGAGACCGCCAACCAGGCCAAGTCCTCCTTCCTGGCCAAGATGAGCCACGAGCTGCGCACACCGCTAAACGCGATCATCGGCTTTTCCGACGCCCTGTTGAACACCAAGCTGGGCCAAAACTGCGATGACATCACCCGGTCCTATATCTCGGACATCCATGGCTCCGGGCATCATTTGCTGCGCCTAATTGATGATGTGCTCGACCTGTCCAAGGTCGAAGCCGACCATCTGGAGCTCTATCCGAACTGGGTCAACGCCCGGGATATCAGTGCGGATTGCCTGCGCACCGTGCGTCCGCAAGCCGATCACAAAAATGTCCTGCTCGATTTCGACGGCCCGCCGCCCCGCGCTGGCCCGCTGGTCTATGTCGATGAACGCCGCCTGCGCCAAGTGCTGCTGAACCTGCTGTCCAATGCGATCAAATATACCCCGGAGGACGGGCTGGTCACGGTGAGCATCCGCTCCAACCCGAACCAGATCTCGGTGCGCGACACTGGCATTGGCATGGATCCGGAGCAAATCAAACTGGCGCTGAAACCCTTTGGCCGCATCAAGGACAGCTTCACCACCGGCACCGAGGGCACCGGCCTCGGCTTGCCGATCTCCAGCCAGTTGACCGAAGCCATGGGCGGCCAGTTCATTGTCGAGAGCACGCCGGGGGAAGGCACCACCATCACCCTCGATTTCGGCCGCCCCGGCGACAAGGCGGACAAAAGCGCTGCGGTGATCCTGTCCTGATAATTCCGGAAACCTGCTCTTAGAGCCTCACACCAAAAGAAAGGCCCTGATCCATCCGGATCAGGGCCTTAAACCGTTTGAGTGGCCGCAAAGTCTTACATGTGGATCGCCATGTTCTCCACATTGAGCGCGGCTTCTTTGACCGCCTCGCCCATTTGCGGGTGGGCGTGACAGGTTCGGGCGATGTCCTCAGCCGCCGCGCCGAACTCCATCCCCAGCACCACTTCCATGATCAGGTCGCCCGCAATGGGGCCGATCATGTGGCAGCCAATCACTTTGTCGGTCTTGGCATCGGCCAGGATTTTCACAAAGCCATCGGTGTCCGCATTGGTCACGGCCCGGGAGTTGGCGGTGAAGGGGAACTTGCCTGCCTTATAGGCGACGCCTTCGGCCTTCAGCTCTTCCTCGGTTTTGCCGACACCGGCCACTTCCGGCCAAGTGTACACAACACCCGGAATGGCGTCGTAATTGATGTGACCGCTTTCACCGGCCAGGATTTCGGCCAGAACCGCGCCTTCATCCTCAGCCTTGTGGGCCAGCATCAGCCCGCCGATCACATCGCCAATGGCGTAGATGCCATCCACATTGGTTTTGAAATGGGCGTCGGCCTTGACAAAGCGGCCATCCATTTCCACACCGGCTTCTTCCAGGCCCAGACCCTCGGTGTAGGGACGACGGCCAATGGAGACCAGGACGATTTCCGCATCCATGTCTTCGGCATCGCCACCCGCTGCGGGCTCCAGGCTCAGCTTGACCTTAGACTTGGTCGCCTTGGCCCCGGTGACTTTGGTTGCCAGCTTGAAGTTCAGGCCCTGCTTTTCCAGGATCCGCTTCATTTGCTTGGAGACTTCGCCATCCATGGTCGGCAGGACCTTGTCGAGATATTCGACCACGGTGACGTCAGCGCCCAGACGCCGCCAGACCGAGCCCAGCTCCAGACCAATCACCCCGGCACCGATCACCACCATGGATTTTGGCACCTTGGCCAGATCCAGGGCACCGGTGGAGGAGACGATACGCTCCTCATCGATCTCCACGCCCGGCAGCGGGGTGGTTTCAGAGCCGGTGGCGATGACGATGTTCTTGGTTTCCAGAACCTGCTCACCGTCGGCGGTTTCCGCCACCACCTTGCCCGGGGCGGCGATTTTGCCCTTGCCGATGACGTAATCGACCTTGTTCTTTTTGAACAGGAACTCGATGCCGCCGGTCAGCTTGGTGACGACCTTGTTCTTGCGATCGAGCATGGTGTCCAGATCCAGGCCGAGCTTGCCGACCTTGATGCCATGATCGGCAAAATGCTTGTTGGCCTCTTCATAAAAGTGGGAGGACTGCAACAGCGCCTTGGACGGGATACAGCCCACATTCAAACAGGTGCCGCCCAGAGAGCCGCGCATCTCCACACAGGCCACCTTCAGGCCCAACTGGGCTGCCTTGATCGCGCAGACATAACCGCCCGGACCGCCGCCAATCACCACTACGTCATACATGGCTCGCTCGCCCCTATCCTTGTCTTGTTCCGAAACGCATCCTGATGGGGGTTCCCCTTGCCCGGCTCACGAAACCGCCGGGGGATGCGGTTGCCCTGCCCGAGGCCGATCCTCCCAGCCCCGCACCACAGTGCGGGCGGGAGGACCCAGTCTCGGAGCGCGGATTACATGTTCAGCATGATCCGGGCCGGATCTTCGATGCATTCTTTGACCCGGACCAGGAAGGTCACCGCTTCCTTGCCGTCAATGATCCGGTGGTCATAGCTGAGCGCCAGATACATCATCGGGCGGGCCTGGATCGAGCCATCGGGCATCACCATCGGACGCATCATGGTCTTGTGCATGCCCAGGATCGCCACTTGCGGCGGGTTCAGGATCGGGGTCGACATCATGGAGCCGAACACACCGCCATTGGAGACGGTGAAGGTGCCGCCTTGCATGTCGGCCATGGTCATCTTGCCGTCGCGAGCGGCCTTACCGTAATCGGCAATGGCGCCTTCGACATCGGCAAAGCTCTTGGTGTCGCAATCGCGGACCACCGGCACCACCAGACCCTGCGGGCCGCCGACGGCAACACCGATGTCATAGTAGTTTTTGTAGATGATGTTCTCGCCGGAGATCTCGGCATTGACCGCCGGGATTTCCTGCAGGCCGGTCACGGCGGCCTTCACGAAGAAGGACATGAAGCCCAGCTTGATGCCGTGCTTTTTCTCAAAGCCATCCTTCATCTGACCGCGCAGGGCCAGCAGGTTGGTCATGTCGCATTCATTGAAGGTGGTCAGGATCGCCGCCGTGTTCTGGGCTTCCTTCAGACGGGTGGCCACGCTCTTGCGCAGCCGGGTCATTTTCACCTTTTCTTCCCGGTCGGTGGCATCACGGCCCGGGCCAGACAGGGTCGGAGCCGCAGACACCGCCGCCCCACCACCGGCAGAGCCACCATAGAGATGACGCAGCACGTCTTCTTTGGTCAGGCGGCCATCCTTGCCGCTGGCGGCAATCTTGGTCGGGTTCAGCTTGTTGTCATCGATCAGCTTCTTGACCGCCGGGGACAAGGGCGCATCCGCCGCTGCCGGTTTGGCCGGAGCCGGAGCCGGGGCAGCCGCCGGAGCGGGCGCGGCTTTCGGCTCTTCAGCCTTCGGCGCCGGGGTGGCCGGAGCTGCTGCCGGGGCGTCACCGGCTTCGCCTTCGGCGATCAGAGCCAGGACCGCGTCGACTTCAACTTCGGCACCATCTTCGGCAACGATATCGGTCAGCTTGCCCGCGACCGGAGACGGCACTTCGACCGTGACCTTATCGGTCTCCAACTCAACAATCGGCTCGTCAACGGCGACGGCCTCACCGACTTTCTTAAACCACTTGGCAACCGTTGCCTCGCTGACGGACTCGCCCAACTGGGGCACTTTGATTTCCGTGGCCATGGATTCCTCCCCCGACACTTTCTGTTCTTGCTGCGCGCCGCATCAGTCCCCTGCGGCACGGCCTGAAAAAGGGCCCGGCACCACCGATCGCGGCGCCGGGTGCGATTCTTATTGTCCGATGCTGGAGAGCTTGGTGGCCCGACGGAAGGGCTGCGGAATGATATCCGAGCGCCAGGTCAAAGCCTGTTCCAGCAACAAATTCTGCTCGCGGACATGCTCCCGGAACGATCCGGTCGCCGGAGATGCTGCGGCCGAACGGCCGACATAAATCGCCCGGCGGGCATTGTGGTTCAGCTCTTCCAGGGCATATTCCAGCCGCCGGTCGACGAACATCCAATAGCCCATATTGGCCGGTTCTTCCTGGCACCAGACCACATCGGCCTTGGGATAACGCCGCAGCACCGCCTGGATGGTGTCCTTCGGCCAGGGATAGAGTTGCTCCACCCGAACGATGACCACATCGTCAATGCCTTGCTCTTCCCGGGCCTGAACCAGCTCGTAATAGACCTTGCCGGTACACAGCACGATCCGCCGGATGTTTTCCTCTGGCTTCAGGCTGGTGGAGGTTTCCGGGATCACCCGGCGGAAGCCGCCATCGGTAAACTCGGACATGGTGCTGACGCACATTTTGTGCCGCAGCAAGGACTTCGGCGACATCATGATCATCGGCTTACGGAAGTTCCGCTTCACCTGACGGCGCAGGGCATGGAACAGGTTCGCCGGGGTGGTCAGGTTGCAGACATGCATATTGTCTTCGGCGCAGAGCTGCAGATAGCGTTCCGGACGGGCCGAGGAGTGCTCCGGACCCTGGCCTTCATAGCCATGGGGCAGCATCACCACCAGACCGGACATCCGCAGCCATTTGCTTTCCGCCGAGCTGATGAACTGGTCAAAGATCACCTGCGCGCCATTGGCAAAATCGCCGAACTGGGCTTCCCAAAGCACCAGGGCTTCGGGCTCGGCCAGGGAGTAGCCATATTCATAGCCCAGCACCGAGAACTCAGACAGCGGGCTGTCAATGACCTCGAACCGGGCCTGGCTCTCATTGATGTTTTCCAACGGCAGATAGCGCCGCTCATCATTCTGATCGACCAGAACCGAATGCCGGTGGGAGAAAGTGCCGCGCCCGCTATCCTGACCGGACAAGCGCACCGGGGTGCCCTCGGCCAGCAGGGTGCCAAAGGCCAGAGCCTCGCCCATGGCCCAGTCGAAGCCTTCGCCGGTTTCGAGCATCTTGGCTTTGGCTTTGAGCTGGCGGACGATCTTGCTGTTGACGGCAAAGTTTTCCGGCGCGGTGGCCAGCGCGGTGCCGACCTCTTTCAGCAGATCCGGGGACACCGCCGTGTTTTCCTGGCGGTATTCCTCTTCACCGGCCATGGCTTCCAGGCCTTCCCACTTGCCCGCCAGCCAGTCGGCCTTGTTGGGCTTGTAGGTGTTTCCGGCCTCAAACTCGTCTTCCATCTTCGCCATGAAGGCGTTCTGGATGCCGTCGGCCTCTTCCTGGGTCAGGGTGCCTTCGGAGACCAGACGCTTGGCATAGAGATTGCGGGTGGTTTCCAGGCCGCCAATGGCCTTGTACATCACCGGGTTGGTGAAGGCGGGCTCATCGATTTCATTGTGGCCATAGCGGCGATAGCAGACCATGTCCAACACCGCATCGACGCCGAATTCCTGGCGGAACTCGGTCACGATCCGGGCGGCGTGGACCACGGATTCCGGGTCATCGCCATTGACGTGGAAAATCGGCGCCTGAACCATTTTCGCAATGTCGGAGCAATAGGTGCCCGAGCGGGAATATTGCGGCGCGGTGGTAAAGCCGATCTGGTTGTTGATCACCACATGGATGGTGCCGCCGGTGCGGTAGCCGTTCAGCTCCGACAAGCCAAAGCATTCCGCCACCAGGCCCTGACCGGCAAAAGCCGCATCGCCATGGATCAGGATGGCCATGACCTTGGTGCGGTCCGCATCACCGATCTGGGTTTGCTTGGCCCGGACCTTGCCCAACACCACCGGATCCACCGCTTCCAGGTGGGACGGATTGGCTTGCAGGGACAAGTGGACAAACTTGCCGTCAAATTCCCGGTCCGCCGAGGTGCCCAGGTGATATTTCACATCGCCGGAGCCCTGCACATCTTCCGGATTGGCGCTGTTGCCTTGGAATTCCGAGAAGATCGCCCGATAGGGCTTGTGCATGACCGAGGTCAGCACATTCAAACGGCCCCGGTGGGCCATGCCGACATTGACCTCTTCCAGGCCAAGCTGGCTGCCGCGCTTCAGGATCTGTTCCAGCGCCGGGACCACGGCCTCGCCGCCTTCCAGACCGAAGCGCTTGGTGCCGGTATATTTGATCTGCAGGAACTTTTCGAAGCCTTCGGCCTCGGTCAGCCGCTCCAGAATGGCGGTCTTGCCCTGCTTGGTGAAGTCAGAGCGGTTATGCCCGGCTTCAATGCGCTTTTGGATCCAGCTTTTTTGCTCCGGATCCTGGATATGCATGAATTCAACGCCAATGGTGCCGCAATAGGTGGCCCGCAGCGCCTCCAGGATCTGGCGCAGGGTGGCGGATTCCATGCCCAACACATTGTCGATATAGATCGGGCGGTCCAAATCCTCATCGGTGAAGCCATGGAACTGATAGCCCAGCTCCGGATGGACCTTGGTGGCGTCCAGCGACAGCGGATCCAAGGTGGCCATCAAATGGCCCCGCACCCGATAGGCCCGAATCAGCATCAGGGCGCGGATGGCATCGATCACCCGGGCACGGACGGTTTTTTCGTCCATGCCTCCCCCGGGCTTGCCTTTCCCCCCTTTGGCCGGCGGCGCAGCATCGGGATCAGCGGCCCCGACCACCTTGTTGTTGCGCTTCGCCCAGCTCGGACCAATCAGATCGGCACCCAGCTCTTCGGCACCGTCATGAAACTCTTCGAACAGCTCAATCCAGCTGGGATCCACGGAGGACGGATCCTCCAAATACCGGCTGTAGACCTCCGCGATATAGATCGCGTTGGAACCTGACAGGAAAGACGTCTCCACCTTATCCACCCCTTATAAGCAGGGCCTTTTGGAAAGCGTCGGCGGGAAATTATCCGGCCCGCCGGCGTTTCCCTAGCAGGCAATTCAATTTAGCCACGAGATATCCCGCGACCCCCTGTTGTGAGCTTTTTCATCCAGCAAGCCCCTTTCGGCTCGATGGGAAACGCTCCGACGTGTCATAGGGAGCATCCTGTTACCAATGCTCCTGAAACCTCATTGTTCCGTTCAGGCAGACCGCTTCGCGATGGCGGTTTTCTGGGGGAAAGGAGGACCGGACCAACCGGATCGGCCCTCCCTTGCCCGAACGTTTAACCCTAAAACCCGAAGGCCTTAGGCTTTGGACATGGCCGCAACCATGGTGCTGCCCAGCGCCGACGGGCTGTCGGCGACCAGGATACCGGCAGACTTCATGGCTTCCATCTTGTCTTCGGCGGTCCCCTTCCCGCCGGAGATAATGGCGCCCGCATGGCCCATCCGCTTGCCCGGAGGCGCGGTGACACCAGCGATAAAGCCACACATCGGCTTCTTCACCGAAGAGGCCTTGATGAACTCGGCGGCTTCTTCTTCTGCGGACCCGCCGATTTCACCAATCATGATGATACCTTCGGTTTCCGGATCGCCCAGGAACATGTCCAGGCAGTCGATGAAGTTAGTGCCGTTGACCGGGTCACCGCCAATGCCGATGCAGGTGGTCTGACCCAGGCCCGCCGCCGTGGTTTGGTGCACGGCTTCATAGGTCAGGGTCCCGGAGCGGGAGACGACGCCGATTTTGCCGCGCTTGTGAATGTGACCGGGCATGATGCCGATCTTGCATTCACCCGGGGTGATCACACCCGGGCAGTTCGGGCCAACCAGGCGGGTGCTGCTGCCCTTCAGGGCGCGCTTCACCTTGACCATGTCCATCACCGGAATGCCTTCGGTGATGCAGACAGCCAGTTCCACTTCCGCCGCAATGGCTTCCAGGATCGCATCAGCCGCAAACGGCGGCGGCACATAGATCACGGAGGCATTGCAGCCGGTGGCTTCCTTCGCCGCAGCGACGGTGTCGAACACCGGCAGGTCCAAATGCTTGGAACCGCCTTTGCCCGGGGTCACGCCGCCGACCATGTTGGTGCCATAGGCGATGGCCTGCTCGGAGTGGAAGGTCCCTTGAGAGCCAGTGAAGCCCTGGCAGATGACCTTGGTGTCCTTGCCGATAAGAACAGACATTATTTCGCCTCCTTGACGGCCTTGACGACCTTCTCTGCAGCGTCGGCCAGATTGTCAGCGGCAATGATGGGCAGACCGGACTCGCTCATGATCTTCTTGCCCAGATCCACATTGGTGCCTTCCAGACGCACCACCAAGGGCACATTCAGGGAGACTTCCTTGGCAGCCGCGACCACGCCCTCGGCGATCACGTCACAGCGCATGATGCCCCCGAAGATGTTGACCAGGATGCCTTCCACATTCGGGTCGGACAGGATGATCTTAAAGGCAGCGGTGACCCGCTCCTTGGTGGCACCGCCACCCACATCCAGGAAGTTGGCCGGAGAGCCGCCCTTCAGCTGGATGATGTCCATGGTGGCCATGGCCAGACCGGCCCCGTTCACCATGCAGCCGATGGTGCCATCGAGCTTGATGTAGTTCAGGTCGTATTTGGACGCTTCCAACTCCATCGGGTCTTCTTCGTCTTCATCGCGATATTCCATGATATCGGCGTGACGATAGAGCGCGTTGGAATCGAAGTTCATCTTACAGTCCAGCGGGATCACAGCGCCCTCGCCGGTGACCACCAGCGGGTTGATTTCCAGCATGGAGCAGTCGGTGTCGGTGAAGCATTTGTAAAGCGCCATCAGCATCTTCACAAAAGCCCCGACTTGCTTGCCTTCCAGGCCCAGGGCAAAGGCAACATTGCGGCAATGGAAGCCGGAGATGCCGGTGGCCGGATCGATGTCTTGGAAGAAGATCTTTTCCGGGGTCTCGGCCGCAACTTCTTCAATGTCCATGCCGCCTTCGGTGGAGGCCATCACGGTCACCGAGGAGGTGGCGCGGTCAACCAGCAGCGCCATATACAGCTCGCGCTTGATGTCGCAGCCGTCTTCGATATAGACGCGCTTGACCTGCTTGCCTTCCGGACCGGACTGGTGGGTCACCAGGGTGTTGCCGAGCATTTGCTTGGCATTCTCGGCCACCTCTTCGGAGGATTTGACGACGCGCACGCCGCCCTTATCGCCCGCTTCGGCTTCCTTGAACTTACCCTTGCCCCGGCCACCGGCGTGGATTTGGGACTTCACAACAAAAACCGGACCGCCCAGGTCCGTGGCAACGGTTTTGGCCTCGTCGGGGGTGTAGGCCACACCCCCTTTGAGAACCGGAACACCGTATTTGGCCAAAACCTGCTTGGCCTGATACTCATGAATATTCATGGATCGATGTCTCCAGATTTAGCGTCGGCTCAAATCGGCTTATTTCGGCATCAGTTCCGCAGTGGCGGTCAGCAGACCTTGCACCGCTTTGACGGAGTGGTCGAACATGGCCTTTTCGTCTTCGTTCAGCTCGATCTCGACAACCTTTTCGATGCCGCCCGCGCCGATCACGGTGGGCACACCGACATAGAGGCCGTCCAGGCCATATTGGCCGTCAACATAGGCCGCGCAGGGCAGAACCCGCTTTTGGTCCTTCAGATAGGCTTCGGCCATTTGGATGGCGGAGGCTGCCGGGGCATAGAAGGCGGAGCCGGTCTTCAGCAGACCAACGATTTCCGCGCCACCATCCCGGGTGCGCTGCACAATGGCGTCCAGCTTTTCCTGAGTGGTCCAGCCCAGCTTCACCAGATCCGGCAGCGGAATGCCAGCCACGGTAGAGTAGCGCACCAGCGGCACCATGGTGTCGCCATGGCCGCCGAGCACAAAGGCGGTCACGTCTTTGACGCTGACACCGAACTCTTCAGCCAGGAAGTAGCGGAAGCGGGCGCTATCCAGAACGCCAGCCATGCCGACCACCATGTTGTGCGGCAGGCCGGAGACTTCGCGCAGGGCCCAAACCATGGCGTCCAGCGGGTTGGTGATGCAGATCACGAAGGCGTTCGGGCAGTTGTTTTTGATGCCTTCGCCGACGGCGGCCATCACCTTGGCATTGGTGGCGATCAGATCGTCACGGCTCATGCCCGGCTTGCGCGGCACACCGGCGGTGACGATCACCACATCGGCGTCTTTGATGGCGCTGTAGTCATTGGACCCGGAATAGGCGGCGTCGACGCCTTCAACCGGGGTGGATTCGGCAATATCCAGGCCCTTACCCTGAGGAATGCCTTCTGCGATGTCGAACAGAACGACATCACCGAGTTCCTTCAGGCCAACGAGGTGGGCGAGCGTGCCGCCGATGTTGCCTGCACCGACCAGGGCGATCTTATTGCGAGCCATGGAGTCCCCTTTCGATTAACGAGTTCGTCTAGAGCCGTTTTGAAGACCCTGACCCGAGAGACGGATCAAAAGGGCCGTCAGAAGGCTCTAAGCCGTTAGAGTTGGAGCATGCTCCCAGCCAACCAGTGGGTCCTTGGTCCAGGACGATCGACCGAAAACAGCTCTTGAGCATGGGAATGCGTAAGTAGCGGAGCCGCGTCCTGCATCCTCCCCCAAGGATCGCGGCGGGCCTTGTGGTAACGCGATTTTGCCCGTCAGGCAAGGCGTTTGGCCGATTGATTGCCTCTGTCTTTTCGTCGTTTAGGGTGCAGTGCGAAATGAACGCAAGGGGCGATAAAAACCGGACCTCTGCGCCTTAAGTCCCCGCATCTGTTTGTCCTTTCCCGTGATGCGGACTATGCACCTGCATCCCGGTTTCCGGATCGACCCTCTCGATTCTCACCGCAAAAGACCCTTCATTCGTCAGGGGCGACGGCACCTTTCGCGGGGCAAGAGCGGACCCCTGCTCCCCCAATGGTTTCATAATTGTTTCTCGGTCCAGATCTTGCCGCCATGGACGCCTGCGGCCATAGAGAGGGGATGTCCTTTTCCCGGGCTTAGGGTCCAAATTCCAGGGGGCTCCTTTGAGGCCCAGCCACCCTTGCCCCACCTGGCCTTACCCCATCTGGCCTTGCCCCGTCGGCCCTTGTAGCGAGTATGTCCCACCATGAGCGATACGCCCGAAGCCGCCCAAGAACCATCCGAAGGCACCACCGCCCCCTCCACCTCGGGGCCTCCGGGAACGGCGATGGAGGTGTTCAAAGCGTTCTTTCTGTTGGGCTTAACCTCCTTTGGCGGGCCGACCGCCCATTTGGGTTTTTTCCGCGAAGCCTTTACCCAAAAGCGGAAATGGCTGACCGATGCGGCCTATGCGGATCTGGTGGCGCTCTGTCAGTTCCTGCCCGGCCCGGCGAGCTCGCAAACCGGCTTCGCCATCGGCCTGTTGCGGGCCGGACCGGCGGGCGCGGCAGCGGCGTTTGTGGCCTTCACCCTGCCCTCGGCCCTGGCCATGGGGGCGTTTGGCGTTCTGGCCGCGAGCCTGCCCGACGGCATGGGTGCGGGCGTTTTGCATGGTCTTAAGGTGGTCGCCGTGGCGGTGGTTGCCCAGGCGGTGTTGGGCATGGCGCGCAGCCTGTGCCCGGATAACACCCGGGCCGGACTCGCCTTTTTTGCCCTGGCCCTGATGCTGGCTTGGCCTGAGGACAGCCTCCTGCCCCTGGCGGTGGTGCAGTTGATCCCGTTTTTTGTCGGCGGGGCTGTGGGCTATTGGCTGCTGCAGAAGGCGATTGCCGGTGCGGGTTCGAGCTCAGGTTCCGGCTCCGGCTCCGGCTCCGGCACCACCAGTGATGACGAGGCCGCACCGCTGTCGGTGCCACTCTCCCAGCGCTTTGGTGTCGGCCTGTTGGTCAGCGTCCCGGTCTTGCTGCTGGTCCTGCCGGTGCTGGCCGGTCTGACCGGGTCGTCCTTCCTGGACTTTTTTGACGCCATTTTCCGCTCCGGTGCCCTGGTGTTTGGCGGTGGGCATGTGGTCCTGCCGCTGCTGCAGGAATCCGTGGTCGATCCAGGCTATCTGAGCGCCGATGACTTCCTGGCGGGCTATGGCGTGGTCCAGGCCATGCCGGGGCCGTTGTTCACCATCGCCTCCCATATGGGGGCGGCGGCGGGCATGGCGGGCACCATCCCCGGCGGTGCCTTGATCGGCTGCCTGATGGCGACCATCGCGATCTTCCTGCCGGGCTTTTTGCTGCTGCTGGGCACCCTGCCATTTTGGGCCAGCCTGCGCGACAAGCCGAAAATCCGCGCCGCTCTGGCCGGGGTCAATGCCGCCGTGGTCGGGCTGTTGGGGGCCGCGCTCTATGACCCAGTGTTCACCGCCGCTGTGACCGACAAGGCCGATGTCGCCGGGATCGCTTTGGCCTATTTCTGCCTGGCGGGTCTGAAACTGCCGCCCTGGCTGGTGGTGGTCGGCGGCGGATTGGTGGGGCTGGTGTTGGTTTAAGACGGAGGAGTTTGTTTTGTTCGGGCTGCGCCCGAACTTTGTTGCCCTCAAGCGCCGGGCCGGTTTGTTTTTCGTTCGGGCTTTGCCCGAACTTTGTTGCCCTCAAGCGCCGGGCGGGGTTGTTTTTCGTTCGGGCTTCGCCCGAACTCTGCTGCCCTCAGGCGCCGGGCGGCCTCCGGCCTTGGCTTACGGGACCTAAAGGTCCCGGGGCCTCATCGGCCCAGTCGAGCCCTACCAGGGCGCTCCAGTTCCCTGAGGTGAGCGGGGTGCCGGTTACGGTGCCAGATAAAGCGCTCAACTACATATGTAGTTGGCGGGCGCTCCGGTTCCCTGAGGTAAGTTAGACACTGTTTTTCGGTGCCAGATAAAG
>JBMYTN010000045.1:0-32581 GCA_049604415.1 Rhodospirillaceae bacterium
GAAGTGGGTCCGGTTCGGCGGTTCGAAAATGCGACAAACCAAAAAGTTAGGGCCAATTCCGCGATTCATTTGTCGCGGAATTGGCCCTAGGGTCCGCACCGGCCCAGAACGAAAAAAGCCCGGATCGGCTGGACCGATCCGGGTTTTTTGTTTGGTTAGGGGAGAGGGACAACCCTTTTAGGGCGGCCCCTCAGTCTAATCCGTTAATCCGATCCCTTGGTCGGGATCACCGCCCCGGCTTTGGGCTTTAGGACACGCTGGACGAAGAACACCGCTGCGGCGCCACACAAGCCAATAATGTCACTGGTGATATCGCCGTGGATCATCATCAAGGCAGTGACAACCAAACCGATGCGCAGGAACCAAACGGCACGAGCCCCCATAAACCAGCCCTGGATCCCTGAAGATAAGAGGAAGACCCCAAAGATCGCTGTGAACAAGGCAATGATCACCTTGAAGGTGTCACCATCCATCAGCAGAGCCGAGTTGTAGAAGAACATGAACGGCACGATGAACGCCGCGATGCCGACCTTAAAGGACGCCACCGAGGTTTCCATCGGGTTCGCTCCGGAGATCCCCGCCGCCGCATAGGACGCCAGCGCCACCGGCGGCGTGATCGCCGAAACCACCGCGAAATAGAACACGAAGAAATGGGCGGTCAGCGCCGGAATGCCCAGTTCCACTAGGCCGGGCGCGACCACCGAGGCTGCAACCGCATAGGCCGCTGTGGTCGGCATCCCCATGCCCAACAGGATGGAAATACACATGGCGAAGAAAAGCGCCAGCAGCTGGGAGGCTTCCGCCAGACCCAATAGCAGGTTGGAGAACCGCGCCCCGACACCGGTCAAGGAAATCACGCCAACAATGATCCCGGCACAGGCACAGACCGCGATGATCTGGATCGACATATTACCCGCAATGTCGAAGGCTTTGATCACCGCCCTGGGTCCCATGCGATAGGGCGTCAGCCAACTGACCACTGCCGCAGCAGCAATGGCCAAGGTCCCAGCCCGGATCACCGAATAGCCCATGAACAGGGCAAAGATCAGGATCAGGATCGGGATGAACAGGTAGACCTGCCGGGCCAGCACCGCCAGCTTCGGAATCTCATCATCCCGCATGCCGCGCATGCCCATCTTGGCGGCTTCAAAATCCACCATGCAGTAGATCGACAGGAAGTACAGGATGGCGGGGATCACGGCGGCAATGGCGATCTCCGAATAGGGGATCCCGGTGATCTCCGCCATGATGAAGGCACCGGCCCCCATAATAGGCGGCATGATCTGCCCGCCGGTTGACGCCGCCGCCTCAATGGCTCCGGCGGTTTTCTTGTGATAGCCCACCTTCTTCATCAGCGGGATGGTCAGCGAGCCAGTCGCCACCACATTGCCCGCCGACGTCCCGTTGATCATCCCCATCAGGCCGGAGGCGAAAATCGCCACCTTGGCCGGGCCACCCCGGGCACGACCGGCCGCTGCAAAGGCGAAGTTCACAAAGTAATCACCAACCTTGGAGGCCTGCAGGAAGGCGGCAAAAATGATGAACAGGATGATATAGGTCGACGACACCGCCGTGGTCGGCCCCAAAATCCCGGCATCGGTATAGACTTGGGAGAAGAACCGTTCCCAGGTGATGTCCGGCGAGGACAGGAAGCCAGGCAAATTGTGGCCCAGGAATACATAGCCCAAAAATACTCCGGCGATGACCACCAGAGCCATGCCCGCCACCCGGCGGGTCAACTCCATGATCAGCATGGTACCGGACAGGGCCGCGATGGAAATGCCAATCGGGGCAAAGGGCGTCCCGGTAGAGTTCCGCATCAAGGTGCCATAGATGGTGATCAAATAGGCCGCGACGGCAAAGCCACAAATCGAGAGCACGACATCGGGCGCAGACAATCCGGACCGGTCCCGTTTGTGGAACCAGGACAGCACAATGCCCCCGACCGTGGCGACCAAAAGCGGCACGCCAAACAACCATGTTTCTCGGAAAATGATGCCCTTATCGATACCATTCCACATCACCCCTCCGGCAATGTCCGAGGCAAAGATCAGAGCCATGACCAGGGCCATGAAGGCCAAGGGCACCAAGGCATAGGCGATATAGCCCAGGATCGGTTTTTCCTCTCCTGGGGCTTTCGGAAAGCCGCAACCGGCAAACAACAAGAACCCAATGCAGAGCGCGCCTGCGATGTGCACGATCCGGAAGTTCCAGGTTTCCATCGGAAACTGCGGCAGGAAGGGCAAATTCACAATGCCGCCGGTCAGCGCCGACAGGGAAACCCCGTTTAAGGCCGCCATATGGAAGGCGGCATAAATCGTGGCAAAGCTGCCGATGATCAGAAATGTACGCCCTTGATAGAGCCGCCGATTGGATTCAATCGGCTCATCATCGATGCCTTCCGCCAGAACCGGACCTTCGGTCCGCGGCTCCTCGACTTTCTTATCCGTCTCGGCTTTGTCTGTATCGGCCATGCCTGTGCTCCCCCGGCTGCACCGCTGCTCACCATTTCTCGGCGAGCGCTCCCCAACTGTCTTTGTTATGTCCCCATGCGCTTTGGGCGCGAGGAACTTCTTACCATGTCAGGGCAAAATGAAAAGACATGGACCGCGCCAACAGCGTAGCGCGGTCCACATATCAGCTATGAATGATGGTCAGGCATTGGGGTGAGATGCCCCAGCATGCCTTAACCGCCGTGGATCATATCGGCCGGGATGGACGCACCGTTTTCATTGAACCACTTGGCGGCACCGGGGTGCCACGGCATGAAGGTGTTCTTGTCCCAGTTTTCCGGCAGAGTGGAGCGGGCGGCGCGGTGGATGTTCATCATCCGCTCATTGTCGGACATCACCACATTGGTCGCTTCATAGACAAAGGACTCCGGCAGATCGCAATTGGCGATGGCGAAGTTCCACATGGAGACCGAACGGGCGTCGGCTTCCAGAGTGGTATAGGTGTCCGCGCCAATGGAGAAGGCAGAGACCGGGAAGTCGGCCATGATCTTGCCTTGTTCCTCTTCGGTGAACTCGATGATGTTCACGTCGGTTTGCACTTCCAGCTGGCTGACGGCCGGAACCGGCACACCGGCAGCAAAGGCGATCACGTCCAGCAGACCATCCTGCAACTGACCGCCCAAGTCGGACCAGCCGCCATTGCGACGTTCAAAGTCCACACCCAGGGCTTCCATCATCCGCGGGAAATAGGTGTCGGAGGTGGAGCCCGCTGGACCGAAGCCGATCTTGGCCCCCGCCGGGATATCGGCGATGGAGGCAATGCCCGAGGAGGACAGCGCGGTCACGGAGAACGGCGTCTGATACATCGGGAACATGGCGCAGGCATTGGTCATTTGCAGACCCGGCGCAATCGGGTTGGTGCCATCCATGGATTCCCGGGCCGGACCCATGGTGGTCATGCCAAAGGCGGCCTCGCCGGTATGCACCAGGGCCATGTTCTGCATCGGGCCGCCGGTGACTTCACCCCCACCGGAAATGCCCAGCTCTTCCGCGACCAAGTTGGCCCAGCCGGAGCCATAGGCAAAGTAGGTGCCACCTTGGGACGCGGTGCCGACCGTAAAGGTATCCGGCCAACCGGCGCGATCTTGCGCCACAGCCGTGCCAGCGGACAGGGCAGCGACAGCACTTGCCATGATCAGGAGCTTGATTTTCACTGTTTCCTCCAAGGGACTGAAGTTATTGAATTCTTTGAGAGCGAACGTCTCGCCGTGAAGATGTAGGCCCCCATAACGCGATAGCAAGGACCCAACAAGGCGATTTTAGCCCAAAGTGAAAGGCAAAAAACAGCTATTGCGCACAACCTTTCGCAGCAAAACAGTTAAAGCTTCGATCAATCTCCCCGAAAAGTTTAATGCTGCAGTGAACAATAAAACCAGTGAGTGGATCTTAATGTACGAGCCGAAAGTGGCGTTTCAAACAGGTTTCCCACATCGTGCAGCGCAGCATTTTCTTCCGCTTTATTTTGCACTGCACAAATCCGGACAATAAAAAGGGATACCAAAGTCGAATTGGGGATTGGATTCCAAACACAGGATGGCGTATAGCTTTGCAACTCTCGAGGAAATGTCTACCTGCCCGCACAGCCTGCCAAGATCATCACTCTGACTGCTTTGTTCCGCATTCTCTGCTGAACGAATTTGCAATATTTGCACAGAGCGGGAAGGTGTTTTTCCCAGATAACGCAAAAATCCCACTGAAAATGGAGGTATAACGCTCATCAACAAAACGCGGGCTCCGAAGCGGGGCTGCAAGACGTCTAGAGGCCGACAACAAGGCCAAAAAAAAGTATTTGGGGGGTCCGTCTACATGCCAGTTGATCTGAAACAGGAAGCGCTTGCCTATCACGCGCTGGAACCGCGCGGCAAACTTCAGATTTTGCCGACCAAACCCATGGCCACGCAGCATGACCTGGCCCTGGCCTATTCTCCCGGCGTCGCCTATGCCTGCGAAGAAATCGCCGCCGATCCTTCCACTGCCTCGCTCTATACCGGCCGCTCCAATCTGGTTGCCGTGATCTCCAACGGCACCGCCGTGCTCGGCCTGGGCAATATCGGCCCGCTGGCCTCCAAGCCGGTGATGGAGGGCAAGGCCGCCCTGTTCAAAAAATTCTCCGGAATTGATGTGGTCGACCTGGAGGTCGATGAAACCGCCGTTGAGCCGTTTTGCGAGGCCGTTGCCCGCCTGGAACCGAGCTTCGGTGGCATCAATCTGGAAGACATCAAAGCCCCGGAATGCTTCGAGATCGAAGCCGCCCTGAAGGAGCGGATGCGGATCCCGGTGTTCCATGACGACCAGCATGGCACCGCGATTGTTGCCGCCGCCGCCGTTCTCAACGGCTTGGATCTGGTCGGCAAAACCATCGAGCGGGTCAAAATTGTCTGCAACGGGGCCGGAGCAGCGGCGCTGGCCTGCTTGGACCTGCTGGTCAGCTTTGGGGCGTCGAAGGAAAACATTATTGTTTGTGACCGCAAGGGTGTGATCCACACCGGGCGCTCCAATGAAATCGACCGCTACAAAGCGCAATATGTCCGGGACACCGACAAGCGCACCCTGACCGATGCCTTTGTCGACGCGGATATTTTCATGGGTCTGTCTGCGGCCGGTGCGGTCAATGAGGAGATGGTGCTCTCCATGGCCGACAAGCCGTTGGTGCTGGCCATGGCCAATCCGGAACCGGAAATCCGGCCGGAAAAAGTCAAGGCCGTGCGCCAGGACGCCATCATCGCCACGGGCCGGTCCGACTATCCCAACCAAGTCAACAATGTGCTCTGCTTCCCGTTCATTTTCCGGGGTGCGCTGGATGTCGGCGCGACGGAAATCAACGAGGACATGAAGCGGGCCTGTGCCATTGCCATCGCCGCCATGGCCAAGGTCGAAGCCTCCGACGTGGTTCGGGAAGCCTATGGCGGTGACGAGCTGACCTTCGGTGCGGAATACATCATCCCCAAACCCTTCGATCCCCGTCTGGTGGTCGAGATCGCTCCCAAAGTGGCCCAAGCGGCCATGGACAGCGGTGTGGCCACCCGTCCGATCACCGACATGGAGGCCTATAAAGAAAAGCTGCAAAGCTTGGTCTTCCGGTCCGGACTGTTGATGAAGTCGGTGTTCCATGCGGCAGCCCGCGCCCCGAAACGGGTGGTGTTTGCCGAAGGCGAGTCCGAACGGGTGCTGCAGGCCGCCCGGCAAGCGGTCTCCGTGGGCATCGCCATGCCAATCCTGATTGGCGACCAGGCCGCGATCACGGCCAAAGCGAAAAAGATCGGCATGGACAGCCAGGCCCTGGAGCGGATCAAGATCCTTGATCCCGAACAGATGGATCTGGAGCCCTATGCCCAAGAGCTGCACCGTAAGGCCGGTCGGGATGGCATCAATGTGCCGGAAGCCAAGCGCGGGGTGCGTTTCGCCTCCTCGGTGCTGGCGATGATCCTGGTTACCCGGGGTGAAGCCGACGCTGCCATTTGCGGGGTCGGTGGCCGCTTTGGCTATCACTTAGAACGGCTGCGGACCATCATCGGCTGCAAATCCGATGCGAAGGCCCTTTCAACCCTCAATGCGGTGGTCATGCCCACCGGGACCGTGTTCATTGCCGATGCCTATGTGAACCTGGACCCAAGCGCTGAAGAAATCGCCGACATTACTTTCCATGCGGCAGCGACCATGCGCCGCATGGGGGTCGAGCCCCGCGCAGCCCTGGTCAGCCATGCCAATTTCGGTGACCGGCCCAGCGAGTCCTCGCGCAAAATGCGCCGGGCCATGGAGCTGATCCGGGAAAAGCATCCGGATTTCCAAGTCGATGGCGAAATGCACAGCGATTGCGCTTTGCTGCCTGCCTTGCGGGAGCGGGCCTATGCCCATTCCAATCTCACCGGGTCTGCCAATCTGCTGATCATGCCCAATGCGGATGCGGCCCATATCGCGTTGAACCTGTTGAAGACCTTGGGGGAAGGGGTCCCGGTTGGCCCCATCATGATGGGGGCGGCAAAACCGGCCCTGATTGCCTCCCAATCGGTCACTGTTCGCGGTCTGTTGAACCTGACCGCCATTGCCGTCGTGGAAGCCCAAGGGGCGATCTGACGGACTCTAACACGCTCCGGACCGGCCCCCAGGTCACGGGGCCGGACCCCGGAATTCTTAGCAAACAAGCGGTGAACCCACCGCAGCAATCGGAACGCACCTGGACGGTCGGTCCGGCAGAAAATGGGGGATTTATCGTATGAGTGATACTGTTCAGGACATCGATCCGCAAGAAACCCGGGAGTGGCTGGATGCCGTCGAAGACGTCATCGACCGCGACGGGACCGGTCGGGCACATTTCCTGCTCGATACCGTGGTTGCGGCGGCGCGGGAACGGGGGGCCAACCTGCCCTTCGGTGCCACCACGGCCTATTTGAACTCGATCCCAACCGATGACCAGCCCGCCTATCCCGGCGATGTAGAGCTGGAATGGCGGATCCGGACCATCAACCGCTGGAACGCCATGGCCACCGTGGTCCGCCGCAACAAGGTCTCCAGTGAATATGGTGGTCACATCGCCAGCTTTGCCTCTTCGGCGGTGCTCTACGATATGGGCCTGAACCATTTCTGGCGCACCCGGACCGAAACCCATGGCGGTGATCTGGTGTTCTTCCAGGGCCATGCCATTCCGGGGATCTATGCCCGCTCCTTTATGGAAGGCCGCCTGACCGCCGAACAGCTGGACATGTTCCGCTCCGAGACCACCGGCGACGGCCTGTCTTCCTATCCGCACCCCTGGCTGATGCCGGATTACTGGCAGTTCCCGACCGTGTCCATGGGCCTGGGTCCCTTGATGGCGATCTACCAGGCGCGGTTCATGAAATACATGCACAACCGCTCCCATATCGACATGGCCGACCGCAAGGTCTGGGCCTTCTTGGGCGATGGCGAGATGGACGAGCCGGAATCCCGGGGCGCGATCAACCTGGCCTCCCGCGAAGAGCTCGACAATCTGATCTTTGTCGTCAACTGCAACCTGCAGCGTCTGGACGGTCCGGTGCGCGGCAATGGCAAGATCATCCAGGAGCTGGAAGGGGAATTCCGCGGCGCTGGCTGGAATGTCATCAAGCTGATCTGGGGTGCGGGCTGGGATGCCCTGTTGGAAAAAGACACCACCGGCATGCTGCAGCGTCTGATGGAAGAAACCGTCGACGGCGATTACCAGGCCTTCAAATCCAAGGGCGGTGCATACACCCGCGAGCATTTCTTCGGCCGCTATCCGGAAACCAAAGCCTTGGTTGCCGATATGACCGACGAGGAAATCTGGAAGCTGCAACGCGGCGGCCATGATCCGCACAAGGTCTATGCGGCCTTTGATCGGGCGGTGAAAACCAAAGGCCAGCCCACCGTCATCCTGGTCAAGACCGTTAAGGGCTATGGCATGGGTGAGGCGGGCGAAGGCCAGAACATCACCCACCAGCAAAAGAAAATGGCTGAGGACCAACTGCGGGCCTTCCGTGACCGGTTCAAAATCCCGGTTTCTGATGAAGACCTGCCCAAGGCCCCGCTGGTGCCGCTGTCGGCTGAGCAAAAAGCCTATGTGGAAAAGCGTCGCGAGGCGCTGGGCGGATCCTTCCCGCAACGCAAGGCCGATCATGCGGCCCTGGAAATTCCAGAGCTGTCTGCCTTTGATGCCCTGCTCAAAGACACCGGCGAGCGCGAAGTCTCCACCACCATGTGTCTGGTCCGGGCCATGAACATCCTGTGCCGGGACAAAAAGCTCGGCAAATATGTCGTGCCGATTGTGCCCGACGAAAGCCGGACCT
Organism: Rhodospirillaceae bacterium; assembly: GCA_049604415.1. Classification (GTDB taxonomy): domain Bacteria; phylum Pseudomonadota; class Alphaproteobacteria; order Rhodospirillales; family Rhodospirillaceae; genus JBMYTN01. Next base: position 8,294 of record JBMYTN010000045.1, read on the forward strand.
TCGGCATGGAAGGCATGTTCCGCCAGCTGGGAATCTACAATCCGAAGGGGCAGCTTTACACCCCGGAAGATGCTGACCAGCTGTCCTACTATAAGGAAAGCAAATCCGGTCAGGTGCTGCAGGAAGGCATCAATGAAGCTGGAGCCATGGCTGACTGGGTCGCCGCTGCGACCGCCTATTCGGTCCATGGCGTGCCGATGATCCCGTTCTACATCTACTACTCCATGTTCGGCTTCCAGCGCATTGGCGACTTGGCTTGGGCCGCCGGTGACAGCCGGGCCCGGGGCTTCCTGGTCGGCGGCACCGCCGGTCGGACCACCCTGAACGGCGAAGGCCTGCAGCACCAGGATGGCCACAGCCAAATCCTGGCGGGCACCATCCCGAACTGCCTGGCCTATGACCCCTCCTTCGGCTTCGAAATCGCCGTCATCCTGCGCGAAGGTCTGCGCCGGATGTATGTGGAGCAAGAGGACGTCTACTACTACATCACCGTCGAGAACGAGAATTACAGCCACCCGGCCATGCCCGAAGGCTGTGAAGAAGGGATCCTGAAAGGGCTCTATCTGTTCTCCAAGGGCGCCCGTCCGAAGAGCGGCAAGGCTGGCAAGAAGCATGTCAACCTGATCTCCTGCGGCTCGATCATGCGTCAAACCATGACCGCAGCCGAGATGCTCAAAGAAGACTTCGGCATCACCGCAGACATCTGGGCGGCCACCAGCTTTAACGAGCTGGCCCGGGAAGCCCAAGATGTGGAACGGGAAAACCGGCTCAACCCGCTGGCGGAGCAAAAGCTGCCTTACGTCACCCAAGCCCTGGCCGATGCCACTGGGCCGGTGATCGCGGCGACCGACTACATGAAAAACTTCGCCGAGCAGATCCGGGCTTTTGTCCCCAACACCTACCTGACCCTGGGCACCGACGGGTTCGGTCGCTCCGACAGCCGGGTGCGGTTGCGCCGCCACTTCGAGGTCGACGCCAACCACATCGCCGCCGCTGCCGTCACCGCGCTCTATCGCGATGGCAATCTGAGCGCCAAGGATGTCGAGGCCGCCCTGGCCAAATATGAGATTGATCCCACCAAAGCCAATCCGCGCACGGCTTAACACCGGGATAGAGAGAGGAGAGAAACTATGTCCGTTATTGAAGTGACCGTGCCGGATATCGGCGATTTTTCCGACGTGCCCGTGATCAGCGTGTTTGTTGCCCCGGGTGACATGGTCAATGAAGAAGATCCGTTGATCGAGCTGGAAAGCGACAAGGCGACCATGGAGGTCCCCTCCACCGCCACCGGCAAGGTGATCGAGATCAAAGTGAAGGAAGGCGACAGCGTCTCCGAAGGCAGCCTGATCCTGACCCTGGAAGCTGCGGAAGCCTCTGCCCCGGTCGCCGCGCCGAACCCGGCGGGCCAGCAAGAGCCGGAAGCAGCCAAACCGGCTGCTGCGGCCCCGGCTCCGGCGGCTGCGGCAGCCCCGGCAGCCTCCGGTCCGGTCAAAGGCGGCCTGGCCGCCGTGGATGAAGCGGGCTTCGCCAAGTCCCATGCCTCCCCGTCCGTCCGGGCCTTCGCCCGCGAGCTGGGGGTCGACTTGGCTGCCCTGAGCGGTACCGGTCGCAAGGGCCGCATCCTGCGCGAAGACGTCACCGGCTTCTTTAAGGGCCAGGCGGCTCCGGCTCCGGCCAAGGCAGCCCCGGCGGCCTCCGAAGGCATGGGCATCCCGCCGATCCCGAAAGTGGACTTCTCCAAATTCGGTCCCATCGAAGATGTGGAAATGCCCCGGATCAAGAAGATCTCCGGTCCGGCGCTGCACCGCTCTTGGCTCAATGTGCCCCATGTCACCCATCAGGAAGAGGCCGACATCACCGAGATCGACACCTACCGCAAGGAGCTGGACACCAAGGCCAAAGAAGAAGGCTACCGGGTCACCCTGCTCTCCTTCATCATCAAGGCCTCGGTCTGTGCTTTGAAGGAGCATTGGGAAGTCAACAGCTCGATCCATCCCGATGGCGACAAGCTGATCAAGAAGGCCTTCTACAATATCGGCTTTGCCGCTGACACACCCCAAGGCCTGGTGGTGCCGGTGATCAAGGGCGCTGACTCCAAGGGCATTGTCGAGATCTCCAAGGAGCTCGGCGAGCTGTCCGCCAAAGCCCGCAAGGGCGAGCTGAAGGGTCCGGATATGCAGGGCGCGACCTTCACCATCTCCTCCCTGGGCGGCATTGGCGGCACCGGCTTTACCCCGATCGTCAACGCCCCGGAAGTGGCCATTCTCGGCCTGACCCGCTCCAAAATGGCCCCGGTCTGGAATGGCGAGGAATTCGTGCCGCGCAACATGCTGCCGATGTCCCTGTCCTATGACCACCGGGCCATTGATGGCGCTTTGGCCGCCCGCTTCTGCGCCAGTCTGAAACATCTGCTCGGCGACGTTCGCCGGCTGCTGCTGTGATCGGGAGGGACTCCTTATGTCTGTGATTGAAGTCAACGTTCCCGATATCGGCGATTTTGCCGAAGTCCCGGTGATCACCGTCTTTGTCAAACCCGGCGATGTGGTGTCTGCGGAAGATCCGCTGATCGAGCTGGAAAGCGACAAGGCGACCATGGAGGTTCCCTCCCCGGCCAATGGCAAGGTGGTCGAAATCAAGGTGGCCGAAGGCGACAAGGTCTCCGAAGGCACCCTGATCCTGACCCTGGAAGGTGAAGGCGGCGCCGCTGGCGAGACGGTGAAAGCCGCCGTCTCCGAAGGCGGTGCGCCGACCACCGGCGAACCGGCGGGCTATGGTTCCCCGGCGGGGACCATGTCCACCATCACCGTGGCCGTGCCCGATATCGGCGATTTCTCCGATGTCCCGGTAATCTCGGTCTTTGTGAAGGCTGGGGATGAGGTCAGCGCGGAAGATCCCTTGATCGAGCTGGAAAGCGACAAGGCAACCATGGAGGTCCCGAGCCCCCATAGCGGCAAGATTGTCGAGGTCCTGGTCAAGGAAGGCGACAGCGTCTCTGAAGGCACCGCGATCCTGACCCTGTCCACCGGACAGGCCGAGGTTCCGGCAACGCCGCCGCCCGCAGTGGAAGCTCCGGTTTCCCGTCCGACCGCGCCTGCGGTGGGCGACATGCATGCGGAATTGCTGGTGCTGGGCTCCGGTCCCGGCGGCTATACCGCTGCCTTCCGGGCTGCCGATTTGGGCATGGATGTGATCCTGGTGGAACGCAATCCGACCCTGGGTGGGGTTTGCCTGAATGTGGGCTGTATCCCGTCCAAGGCTCTGCTGCATGCGGCCAAGGTGATCTCCGAAAGCGAAGACATGGCTGCCCATGGCATTACCTTCGCCAAGCCGGAGATCGACATCGACAAGCTGCGCGGCTGGAAAGAGGGCGTGGTTAAGCGTTTGACCGGTGGTTTGGCCGGTCTGGCCAAGGGCCGCAAGGTCAAGGTCGTGGAAGGCCTGGGCCAGTTCGCCGGTCCGAACCTGCTCTCCGTCACCGGGGCCGACGGCACCAAGACCATCAGCTATGACCAATGCGTCATCGCTGCGGGCTCTGAGCCGGTGACCCTGCCCTTCCTGCCCCATGAAGATCCTCGGGTGATTGACAGCACCGGTGCTCTGGCGCTGGAAAATGTGCCCGAGCGCATGTTGGTGATCGGTGGCGGCATCATCGGTCTGGAAATGGCCTGCGTCTATGATGCCCTGGGCACCAAGGTGACCATCATCGAGCTGATGGACCAGATCATCCCCGGTGCCGATAAGGACCTGGTCAAGCCGCTGCATAAGCGGATTGAAAAGCGCTATGAGAACATTTTCCTGAAATCCAAGGTCACCGCTGCGGAAGCCACCGATGCGGGCATCAAGGTCTCCATGGAAGGCCCCTCCGGCGCATTCGAAGACACCTTCGACAAGGTCCTGGTCGCCGTTGGGCGTCGCCCGAATGGCAAGATGGTTGGTCTGGACGCCACCGGCGTCGCGGTGGATGAGCGTGGCTTCGTCCCGGTCGACAAACAGCAACGCACCAATGTGCCGCATATCTTCGCCATCGGCGACATTGTCGGTCAGCCCATGCTAGCCCACAAAGCGGTGCATGAGGGCAAGGTTGCTGCCGAGGTTGCCTCGGGCAAGCGCCGGGCCTTTGATGCCCGGGTGATCCCGTCGGTGGCTTACACCGATCCGGAAGTCTCCTGGGTCGGCATGACCGAAACCGAAGCCAAGGCGCAAGGCATCAAAGTCGGCAAGGGCGTGTTCCCCTGGGCCGCCTCTGGTCGGGCGCTCAGCATTGACCGCGATGAGGGCATGACCAAGCTGCTGTTCGATGAAACCACCGAACAGGTGATTGGTGCCGGTATTGTTGGCCCCAATGCGGGCGATTTGATTGCCGAAGTCGCTCTGGCCATCGAGATGGGTTGTGATGCCACCGATATCGGCCACACCATCCACCCCCACCCGACTCTGTCGGAAACGGTGAATTTTGCCGCCGAAATGTTCGAAGGCACGATCACCGACCTGATGCCGCCTAAAAAGAAAAAATAGGTGGTCCGAAAGAGCATTTTCAGCATTACCAGTCCTCCCTTCCCTCTGAAAATGCTCTTGGTGCAAGTGGAAAACCCCAGGGTTTCGACCCTGGGGTTTTTCTTTGATCAGGAGGCTTTCGGCAGCTTCCCAAGCAACAAGAAGCGGCTGACCCCGTTGCGCTTCGCGACGGCCTCGACCAAAAGCGCGAATACGACCCCGGCCAGGAGCCCCATCGGCAAGAGGATCCAAAGGGTCTCGATGCCCAGAGCTTGCAACACAATGCGGCTGCCGCTGACCGCAAAAATATGAAACAAAAAAATAGGATAGGAGTGCCGCCCAAGCCGGGCCAAAGGGGGCCAGTTTGGCCGTAAGCGCACGACCAAAAACAGCAACACCATCGAATAGAGCACCCCGAAGACCGACATGCGGTTCGGCGTTTCCAGCAGATCCGTGGTCAAGGCCAGCCCATGGCTTATGGCAAACCCAGCGACCAACAGCACCGGCAGCCACAGCGTGGCCAGGCTGCGCGGCACATCGCTTGCGGCAAAGCGGTGCAGATAAAGGCCGAAGAGAAAGAAGACGCCCAAATAGAGCGCGCCGGAGATCGAGAGGAAGGGAATATCGGTGTTCAGCGTATGGGCGATCCCGGCCAAGCCCATGCAAGCCAACAGGCCAATCCGGCTGTGAGTGATCTTCAACAGCTCCAGAGCCCCAATGACCATGAAGATCACAAACAGGGCCTGCAAATACCAAAGATAGGCATACCAGTGGGTCCAGGATTCCAGCACATATCCCAGGCTGATCGGGGTTGCGCTGGGCACGGTTAAATCCCGCAGCACAATATGCAGCACGGTCAGGACCATCATCGGCACCAAGAGAACCAGGGCCTTGCGCCCCAAAAACCGGGATGCGGTCTCTGGCACAATCGGCCGGCGGGCATAAACCAGTGCGGAGAGCAAGGTGAACAAGGGCAGGCGCAGGAAAATCAGCGCCTCATTGACCATCTGCAGCCAATGATCCGTGGCCAAGCGCAATCCGGCATCCGGGGCTCCGCCGATCACATGATGCAGCACCACCATCAAACAGGCGACACCACGCAACGTATCGACCCACGCGGAGCGGTCCTGTTGCGGTGTTATCCCTGCGGGAACGCCCAAAACTTAAGGGGTTTCGCTGATCTGATTGTCGCCCGGGGCGGCCCGGATTTGATCTGGCACAGTGCCGATATCGGCAGCCTGGGGATCCACATTGGTTTCCGGAGCCAAGCCCAGCTCCACCTCCGTCGGCGGCGCGCGCAGGATCCCATCCCCGGTCTCAGGCACTTCAGACAACTGATTGTCCACCAGGGCCAACAGGTTCAATCGCGCCCGTTGATGCCCGGACTCCGAAGCCTTTTTCAGCCATCGGGCGGCCAAAGTCAGGGAGCGCGGCGTGCCCCGTCCGTAAAGATGCATCAAACCCAAATTGTTTTGAGCGCTGCTGAGGCCCTGCTCGGCAGCACGCTTGGTCAGGCGATAGGCCTCCACATCATTGCGCGGCACGCCAAAGCCATTGGCATAGAGCAAAGCGAGGTTAAAGGCCGCCAGCGGATCGCCGGAACGGGCCAAGGGCTGCAACAGTTGAACCGCCTTGTCATAGTCTTGGGTCCGCACCGAATCCGTCGCCGCGCGCAGCACCGAAGATCGGTCGGTCAACTCTGGCGGCAAGGCCGGGGCCGCGCCGGGGAAGGTCCGCTGCGGGGCTTCGGGCAACACATCGGGATCTTCGCCCCGGGGCTGCGTCAGGGAAATCACCGGCCCCTGGCCCACGCTCGGCGGCGTTGCTGAGACCGAAGGCTGGACCTGTTCCGCCGGGGGTGCCGACACGAATGGAATCGGCGTTGTGGACGGTTGGACAGGCGCTTGCGGCGGTTGCGGCTGAGCAACGGTCACCGATGGGGGCGTTGAAACCGGGGCTTGGAGTCGTTCCGATAGGCTGGGTTGGACCGGTGCAGGTGCGGGTGCTGGTGCTACTGCTGGCGCAGGGCTGGAGAGCGATGGTGAGGCCGTCGAGGGCGGTAGGACTGCAATCACCTGTCCTTCCTGGGTTATGGGCGGCTCGGTGATGACCGGAGCCGGGGTCGGCGCGGGCACGACGACCGGACGCGGTGCCTGCGCAACCGGCGCCTGCCGAATTGGCGCTGCCGGTTGGGTTGCCGCGCCCGAGGGCGGGCTATAGGGCGGCAACACCGCCACCACCGCACTGGGTTCGCTCGGTGCTGCGACCGGGGCCGTTGCCTGCTGGACCGGTTCTGGTGCCGGTGCCACTTGAGCCACAGGACGCGGTGCCGGTGCCTCGATCAAGACTGGTTCCGAAATCGGAGCCGCTGCCGCCGCCGAAGCTGGGGGCAAGGTCGCAATCACCTCTGCACGACCGCTGCTGGGTCTGCTTTGGGACCGCACCACAGGTAGTCTGCTCGGCGTTGATTGCGCCCGTGTCGTCGGCGCCAAGCGCGCCGAAACGTCGGGTCCGCTCGGCCCGCTCTGCCCAATGGTTGCTGTATCGGGCCGAGGTCCAGCCACCAAACGGGGCGGGGTCGCCGTCAGCGGCGGCGGAGTGGTCAAAGGTGCCGTCGCCGCAGCGGGCGGGGCTGGAGTCGCGGGCGCTGACGGCGCAATAGCAGGCGCAAGAGCGGCAACCGGCGGGGTCGCTGCCGAGGGACCGCTTATGGGTCCAGCCAAGGCCATCACCCCGTTTTGGCATGGATCCTGTGCCACCGAACAGCTCAGACCGTCCCTGCCAGCTGCCCCACAGAGCGCGTGCGCTGCACCAACACTTTGGGCATCAAACACGAGGCCATAGGTCAAGCCGCCGGAGGCCATGGAGGGGCAAATCACCGGCTTGGGCAATGCCATGGACGTCTCGGACTGCAAGCGCGCCCAAGCTTGCCGCGCTGAGGCGGCGCTGGGATAGGCCCCAATCTTGGCCCCAATGGCCGGTCCGCTGGATTGAGCACCCACGGGTGCGGGGCCTGAAAGTACAATCCCAGTGGCCACAACCACGGCACCGCCAAGCGCCAAGGCTTTGATCGCGATCCTGGGACCTCGCTTTGTCCTCAACCGGTTCATGATCGACGTCCTTATTCGGTCTTCCGACACACCCTTGCTGTGGCCCTTGCTCTGGTTCATTGGCTGCATCGCTACTGGGTCGTCGGGTTTAAGTCATAGGAGAAGCCCACGCTGGTGCCCTGGAAGAACAGGATCTGTCGCAAAACCTGATCCAAAACCCTTCCGGTCTTGGCGATGCCGGTTTCCGGCACATAGATCACGGAATTGTCCGGCAGAGTCATGTCTTCTTCCAAGCTCAGCTTGGTCAACACATTGAGCAAATTCACGCGGCGCAGCCGCGGCGTCCCATCCGCACTCATGTAAAACACCCGCACATCGCCCAAGGACCCAGTGATCTCCACGCCACCGGCTTGGGCCACGGTCATCAACACCGTTTGTGGCCGCTCATTCACATACAGGCCTGGATTGGTGACCTCGCCCAGCACATAGACCCGATCCCCGGCACTCTGGGAAAACAGGACGCTGACCTCCAGGTCCAATCCGATCTGCGCATAGGCGCCGTTGACCCGTTGGGTGATCTCCGGCAGGGACAGACCAACCGCTTCAATGGGGCGCAGGAAGGGCAAAGTCACCCGACCATCGCGGGTCACCGGCACATTGCGGGACCGGCCATTTCCGACACTTTCGATATCGGCCAGGAATTGCTGCTCGGCAGAGGTGCCCTCCTCCAGCCGGACATCGACCTGGGGATTGCGGAAGACTCGGGAGTAGCGTTGGTTCACCAGCGCGTTCAATTCCGGTACCGTCAAACCCGCCGCACGTACAACGCCGGTTTCCGGCAGACTGATCCAGCCATCCGGGGCCACGCGCTGGGTGACCGCAGCCCCCGGGGTATCGGCAAAATCAATGGTTAGCAAATCACCCGGAGCCACCGCATAGGGTTCCGCCGAGGGGGTGCGGCGGGCTTGAAACAAGACCTCCATCACATCCCCGACCCGGAGCTTTTGCAGGGAGCGTCCGTATTCCAGGCTTTCCACAACCTGGCGACGCATGCCTTCGCGCTGAGTCTCTTCCAACTCCGCAATCACCACCTTGTCACCGCCCGGCGATAGTTCGAAACTCTGTCCAACGTCTTCACAGCCGAGCAGGAGGGTGAGCAGGGCACCGGACAGAAGTCCACGCAGCACAAACCGGCTTTTCTGGCGACAATTCCAGAAAAGGTCCGATACGGCCCGCAAACTGATCCTATCCGCAACTAACATGTGTCATCCTGTCATGGAGCCGCGTTTCGTCGACACAAAGGTCATCGAATGCTCTCCACATTCCGTTCCTGTGGTACCCATAAATGACGCATACTCTAAAGGCATTGCCGCAGAGTATTGGCATTGAAGACAAAAACATAGTTAACGGCGAGTCTGGAATGCACTTGGCCACAGTTTTTTTCATAGATTTTGCCCCCCATGAGGGCATGACCCGATGAAAGGCAGGGGCATCACCCTAATAACGGGCCTCTTAAGCCGGATTCCCGGCTTGGGCGGGGCCGATGGGCGGTTTTTGCTCAGCCGGGGAGCCGGAGACCTGATGGCGCGAGTCCTTGGCGTGGGACTCGGGCTGCTCTGGGTTTTGATCCTGGTCCGCCTGTTGGGGCCGGACGAATATGGACGCTTCGTCTATTTGCTCTCGGCGACCTTTTTTATCTCCCTGCTCGGCAGTCTGGGCATGCCGGTGGTCGCGAGCCTCTATGTGGCCCGCTACAATCGCACCCCGGGCAGGGCGCGGCTGATCACCTTTATCGGCTTCGCCGTTGCCGCTGCCATTATCGGACCGATTGTTGCCTCCTTGGGCCTGCGCACCGTCGTTGACTGGTTCGACGGGCATATGTTCGACAATTTCAATCTGCTCTTGGTGTTGGGATTCTCTGCGGCCTCGGCCCTGGTGCAGTTGTTCGCCGCCGTGGATCGGGCGGTGGAACGGGCCGTCCAAGGGGCGGTGGTTGAACAAATCTTGCAGCGGGTTTTCGCCCTGGGGGTCGTCGGCGGCCTGTTGTGGCTTGGGGCCCCCGCCGATGCCAATGCGGCCCTGGCGGGCAGCTTTTCCGGTGCCCTGATCGCCGCCCTGTTGATGGCGCTCATTGCCAAACCGGCCTTGCGCTCCCGCCATGGCCCTGGCCGGTTTTCCGGTCGCCCCCGGCGTGCGCTACGGCTGGTGCCGCGCTGGATGCGCCGGGCCATGGTGATGATGATCACCCCAGTTTACTTTTTGGTGGTCTCGGAAACTGACATCTTGATGCTGGGCACCTTCCTGCCCCCGGCGGCGGTTGGGATCTATCATGTGGCGCGTCGCTTGGCTGGGTTCATGCGCTTTGTTTATACCGGGGTCAATGCGGTCGGGATCCACCGCCTGGCCGCCGCCCATATGGAGCGTGACAAGGAACGCCTGCAGGGCTTGGTCGACGGCATGGGATGGATCGGCCTCGCCCCGGCTATCGGGCTGATGCTGGTGTTTTTGCTGATCGGGCCTTGGCTGCTTGGAATTTTTGGCCCGGAAATGCGCACCGGCTATGCGGTCTTGCTGATCCTCTCGGCCACGGCTCTGATCGAGATGTCCTTGGGTCCGGCAACGGAACTGCTGATGATGACCGGCCATGAAAAGCTGGTCGGACGGATCAATCTGCTGTTCGCAGGCGTCAATGTGGCCTTCAATGCGGCCCTGATCCCGGTGTTTGGCATGGAAGGCGCGGCCATCGCCTCCGGCTTGTCGGTGATTGCCTGGAAAATCACCCTGGCCCGCAAAGCCTGGACCCTATTGGGCGTGCAATGCTTCGTTCTAACCCGCTCTCCCTTCCGCGTGGCGAAGGAGTTGAAGCGATGACCGCTTATGGCCCCACCCCCCGCCGCTATGACGAAACCCGCCAATTCACCGAAGGCGCTCCAGCGCGAATCTCTTTGGGTGAGGGCTACAGGCCGCTGTTCGTCAGCGGTTTGACCGTGGCTTTTCTGCTCTATTCCCTGGTCGGCACCAATCCCTTTCCGAATGATTTTGCCGGCGACACCTCTTCCGGCTCGCCCCTGTCCAGGCTGGTGTTTTTGGGCCTTCTCGGGGTCGGCAGCATCATCTTGTGGGAACGGCGCGATGCAGCCTTCGGCGTGCTGAAACGCAATTGGCTGATGGTGGCAGTGTTGGGGTGGCTGTTGGCCTCCATGGTCTGGTCCGACCATCCCGGCCTGACTGTCCGACGCTCAGGCTTTTTGATCGTCGGCTTTCTGATCGCCTTGGCCATTGCCGTAGGCACGGATGACCCCGGGCGGTTCCTGAAAGCCGTGGCCGGGACCCTGTTTGTGGTGCTGTTCATCAATCTGGTCAGTGTTTTTGCCGTGCCCCATTTGGCGGTCGAGGAGCTGGGTGCGCGCGGCATGCATCCGCAAAAAAATACCGCAGGCGCGGTGGCCATGCTGGGCTTTGTCGCCCTGGTGATCGCTGGAACCGGCGTTCGGCGATTGGGGTGGTTCCTGGCGTTGCTCGGCGCCTTGGCCGTGGTCTTGATGTTCATGGTGCTGACCAAATCCAAGACCTCTTTGGGCCTGTCGGGCATTTTTCTTGCCTTCATCCTGCCGGTGGCCATTGGACTGGCCCGGGGTCGTTTGGTCTCGCTGATTTTGTTGATGTTTGCATTTTTGGTGCTGGGCTTCGCCTTGCTGTTCATTGGAGCCCTGGGCTGGGGCTGGCCGCAAATCCTGGAGGCTGCCTTCGGGGATGAGACCTTCACCGGACGGACCGACATTTGGGAATTCGCCTTCCTGCATATTTGGCAGCGCCCCTTCCTAGGCACCGGCTATGGCGCTTTCTGGGATGTGGGGGCAGAAAATGATCCGCTGCGCTTTGCCAATTCCTGGCTGCGCGATGTGGAACTGGGCGTCATCAACCAAACCCATAATGGCTATGTCGATCTGTGGCTCCAGGCCGGTTTGCCCGCCTTGTTCGGTGGCATCCTGATCACCCTGCGCGGCCTGTGGGTCTCCGGTAAGCTGTTGGTGCGCGAGCGCGACAGCGGCACCCATTGGTCTGGACCTGGTATCGTCTTTGCCACCTTAAGCATCCTGACGGTTTACAACCTAATGGAAAGCGCCTTGCTCAGTCGGGTGCATTTCCTGTCCAACGTCATCTTTTTATTGCTGCTGTTGGCAGATCGCTGGTCCATGAGCACGGATGCGGCGTTGCGGCAGCGCGAGCAGGACGCTAGAGTCTGGGAGCGATAACCCCACTTTCTTTGTTCCAATCGGGAAAGCCCGCCCATGAGTGACGCCACAGCGCCCGCCGCGCCAGCCACCATTGCGGCAAGCCATGAGGACGGTGCCTCGGAAGCGCCGACCGGCGGCATCGCCATGGTCACCCCGTCCTTTGTCGGCGATCTGCCTTTGTTCAGTCGGCTGCATGAAAGCTTTTCCCGCTTCGCCGGACCGGAATGCGAGCATTTGGTGGTGGTGCCGCGCTCAGACAAAGCCGCCTTCAAGCCTTTCGCCGGACCCCGCACCCGCATCCTGGCGATGGAAGAGCTGTTTCCGGTGCCCTTCCTGAAGCTGCCGGGCTGGATGACGCCGCTGCGCTCCGGTCGGGAAATGTATGTGTCCTGGCGGACCATCCCGGTGCGGGGGTGGATCATGCAGCAAATGGTTAAAATTGGCGCTGCCCTGCTGACGGATCGTGACACGCTGCTCTATTGCGATTCCGATGTCATGCTGGTTCGGCCTCTCACGGCAAACAGCTTGGGCGCCCCCGATGGCCGTCTCAGGCTATTCCGGGAAAAAGATGTCACCGGACATTTGCCGAGCCATCAACGCTGGTACGAGGCCATTGAAACCCTGTTGGACGTGCCCAAAGCCAGTTTCTATGGCGACAATTATGTCCAGGATCTGATCACCTGGCACCGGCCCCACGCCCTCGCCCTGATGGAGCGCCTGGAACAGACCTCCGGTCGGCCCTGGTGGATCAGCCTCGCCAACACCCTGCATTTTTCAGAATACATGCTCTACGGCATTTTCTGTGAACATGTGCTGGGCGAGAGCGGCTGTGTGCAGACCCCCGATGACCGCAAGCTGGTATTGACCTCCTGGGATTTCGATTTAGGCAGCCCGATCGGACAGGAAGCCTTCGCCACCGGGTTGGAAGCGCACCATATTGGCGTCACCGTCCAATCCCAAAGCAAAGTCCCCCCCGATTTGCGCAATGCTTTGCTGGATCGAGTCGCAGCCTCGGCCCAGGAAGCGTAGGGTCGTCATGGCAATCGACCTTCAAAGCGACGCTGATACCAAACCTGGACGCCATCCTGTTTTGACCTTGCTCGGCGCGATGGTCCTCGGCCTTGGGGCTTGCTTTGTTGGCCTGTCATCTGACCTGCGCCCGCCCACCAGCTTCCATATCGACAAGGCCGCTCACTGTATCGGCTTCATCATTCTCACGGGCATGGCTTTGCGCTTGCTGCCGCGCCTGTTGGTGGTCGGTTTTGTCTCCAGCCTGGCCATCCTGATCGAGGTGATCCAGCTGTCCATCCCGGGGCGCATGGGCGATCCCTGGGATGCCTTGGCCTCCCTGGTCGGTGTGGGCGTGGTCATGGTGCTGACCCGACGCAAAGCATCTCAGACCTCGACGGCGCTCCAGGAGGAAGGAGGCTCCGCATGAGCAGCACCCCTCCCGTTCCTGGCAAAGTTCTGATCACCGGGGCCAGAGGGTTCCTCGGCGCGGCACTGACCAAAGCCCTGCAGCAAGACCCAAAATGGATACCCCTGGCCGGGACCCGGGATGGGCAGCCTGGCACCCGCCTGGCCCAGATCGAGGGCCTACAGGTGGTCGTCTGCGATGTCACCGACCCCGCCAGTGTCGCCAGTGCCCTGCAGGGCTGCGACGCGGTGGTGCATTGTGCCTTTGGCGACCGGGCCGCGACGGTGGATGGGACCCGGACGGTTCTGCGGGCCGCCCAAGAGGCTGGCATCGAGCGGATGGTCCACATTTCCACCATCGCCGTCCATGGGGGCGCCACTGGCCTGATCACCGAAGTCAGCCCTCGAGTGGATCCCACCATCCCAGATTATGCGGGCAACAAAGCAGCCGCTGAAAATGTGTTGTTCGAGGCCATCAACAGCACGCCGGACCAAGATCCGGATCAAACCCCGCGCCTAATCATTTTGCGCCCGACCATCATTTATGGCCCGGGCAGCCAGTTGTGGATCGACAGCCTGGCCTCTCGGCTGCGCTCCGGGCTCTGGGGCCGCTTTGGCCCCTTGGGCGAAGGCACCTGCAATCCGATCCATGTGGACGATGTGATCGCCGCCATTGGCCAGGCTTTGGTCACCAATGTGGCCAGCGGGTCGACCTATATTATCAACGGTGCGGATCGACTGACCTGGAATGACTGGTTCGCCGCCGTGGCACAAGCTCTGGGTCTAAAAACGCCCGAGACCGTCTCTCCTGGGGCGCTGAAAGCCAGGACCTATGCCAGCCTGCCGTTAAAAGCCTTGCGCAAACTGGCCCCAGAGCTGGCCAAACCCTTTGCGCCTTGGATCGAGGCCGCCCCGGCCCGCAGCGAACTGACCCTCTTTGCCCTGAAAGCCGATTATTGCGCCGACAAAGCTTCTCAGGAGCTCGGCTGGACCGCCCAGATTAGCCTCCAGGACGGTATTGCCGATGCGGTTGCGCCCTTGCTGGACAAAGCGGATCAGCCATGACGGATCAGCGTGCCGAGTCCCCTGATGTCTCCCCAGACGTCTCTATTGTGATCTGCACCTATAATCGACGGGACCATGTCGGGCGAACGGCCCGCTCCGCCATTGAAGACACCAAAGCCACCCGGCCCGATCTGACCATCGAGATCATCATCGCCGACAATGGCCCGGAGGCCTATGGGTCAGCGGTCGCCGAGGAAATAGCGCAACAGACGGGCACCAAGGTCCGCGCGGTGCGCTCCAGCCCGCCGAATATTTCCATCGCCCGCAATGCCGGGGTGGCGGCCAGCACGGCCCCATTGGTAGCGTTTTTGGATGATGATCTGCTCGTCGATCCGGGTTGGCTCGACGGCCTTGTCACCACCTTACAGGACACCGGCGCCGATGCGGTGATCGGTCCGGTGCGCCCAAGCTTCCTGGCGGGCAGCGCCCCGGATTGGGATCCAAAGGCCGAGGCCTTCACCCGGGTGTTCGATGCCGCCGACGGGACCCGGATCCATGTGGGCGGTCCAGACCGAACCAAGGATTTCACCGTCTCCACCGCCTCCTCGCTGTGGCACCGCGCCCGCTGCTTCATCGACCCGGAGCCATTTTTGCCGATATTCGGCGTCTGCGGCGGCGAAGATTATGATCTGTTCTTGCGGCTGGAAAACCGGGGGCGACGGGTGCATTGGGCGGCCCGGGGCGGTGTCAGGGAAACCGTGCCCGATACACGGATCTCCTTGGGCTATCGGTTTTTGCGTGGCTTTAGCGGCGGCCAGGTTTTCGCCGCCATCACCGCCCGCAATGCGCCCAACCCCACCCGCGCCATGGCCGTGATCATGGCCAAAGCCCTGCTGCAAAGCCTGGGCCGCGCCGTCCTATTGCCCATCGCGCTGGCCTTGGGTCCGAAGCCGAAGCGCTATCAAGCGGTGGTCGGCTT
Source organism: Rhodospirillaceae bacterium (assembly GCA_049604415.1). Lineage (GTDB taxonomy): Bacteria > Pseudomonadota > Alphaproteobacteria > Rhodospirillales > Rhodospirillaceae > JBMYTN01. The sequence continues at coordinate 23,476 of JBMYTN010000045.1, forward strand.
GGGCCTGGCAATCGGCAAGCTGGCCTGGTGGCGCACCATCCCGCTTTATCACATGGAAAAACGCGCCACCCAGTGGAGCACTGCGGAGGGTCAGGACGCCCGGGGAGGCAATGGGCCATGACCAAGGCAGGCACGACAAAAGATCCCGGCATCACCCGGATCGGCGTGGTTGGCTGTGGCTATGTGGCCGATCTCTATGCCCAAACCCTCAGCGCCCATCCGGAACTGGTGGTTCAGGGCCTGTATGATCTGAACCCGGAGCGCCTTGCTGCCCATGCCAGCTGCCACAACCGCCTGCGCTATGACAGCCTGGATTATATGCTGGCGGACCCGGCGGTTGAGCTGGTGGTCAATCTAACCAATCCGGAAGCCCACCACGCGGTCAGCCATGCTGCGCTGCTGGCGGGCAAACATGTTTATTCGGAAAAGCCACTGGGCGTCGATCTCTCGGAGGCCAAAGCGCTGATGGCGCTGGCGGAGGAAAAAGGTCTGCTGCTCGGCTCGGCCCCCTGCAATCACTTGGCCGAGGCCACGGAAGCGCTGGCAGAATTGATCCGCAACCAAGCCCTCGGCAGCGTCTGTTCCGTCCACGCCCAAATGGATGACGGCATGCTGCCGGGGCTGGATTTTGAACATTGGCGCAGCATCTCCGGTGCACCCTGGCCCTATGAGGACGAATTCCGCATGGGTGTCACCCTGGAGCATGCGGGCTATAGTCTGGTGCCTCTGGTCTATCTGTTCGGACCGGTGCGCAAGGTCATTGCCTATGCCGCCAATCGGGTGCCCGATAAGGGGGCGCGGTTGGGCGTTGATCCGGCGGTGACCCGCGACGACATGTCCTGGGCGATCCTGGAATTCGACCGGGGCGTCGTGGCCCGCCTGACCACCAGCGTGCTGGCCCCGATTGACCGCTCGATCCGGATCATCGGCACCGAGGCCGTCGCCACATTGGCCGATGTTTGGGACTACCGCACCCAAGTGCGCATCGCACCGACCGGCAAAACCAAACGCCACAAGGTCTTTCGCAAAATCGACAAGCTGGTGGGCCAATGGGTGCCCGGCTTCATGAGTGGCGGGCGGGTCACCTTGCCCGAACCCCGCTTTGGGGTCCGCAGCCAGGGAGGACGGCGGGCCAAGCGCCCCAAAGGAGGAAATGCGATGGATTTCGCCCGAGGACCCGCTGCCTTGGCCGCCGCCATCCGGGGCGAGGCGGAAAACCCCCTGCCCGCCGATCTGGGCCTGCATATCACCGAGGTTACTTTGGTACTGCGCGAGCCGGAGTCGCACCCGATTCCATATGTGGTGGAAAGCAGCCCGGCAGCCTTGCCCGGATCACCATGGCGTCCAATTTAGACCGCCTAGGTTTTTTTTCGGAACAGCTCGGTCTTCAAAAAAATCCAAAACACCTTCGGCGAATGCAGCAGATAGCGTCGCCACATCCGCTCCGGATTGGTCAGCAATCGATAAAACCATTCTAAGCCATTGCTGCTCATCCATTCCGGCGCACGCTTTTGCCGCCCGGTGAGAAAATCCAAACTGGCTCCAACACACAGCCCCATCCCATAGGCGTTGCCAGATTTAAGGCAGTTCAGGGCCACCAGCTCCTGTTGCGGATTGCCAACCGCGAACAGGATCAAACCCGAAGGCCGGGCGCAAATCGCCTCAACGCTTTTGCGGACCTCCTCCGGATCTTTCCAAAAACCAAAGGGTGGATTGTAATGGTGGATGTTGCGCAGGTCATATTTCGCCACCAGATCGGCGATCAGCGTTTCATCCCCACCCAATATAGTGATCGGATCGTCTCCGGAATAAATCTTACGATCCAACAAAAAGGCCGTCAGATCGGCTCCGGTACAAACCGGAAACTGATATCCTTTCAAACGGGCCAACAGGCTGATGATTTTACTATCGACCGTACACAGCCATGCCCGATCATAGCTTTCCCGCACCGTCTCGACCGGGATCTTGGTGCCCATGCCGTGATATTTGACGGTGGTGTCCGCATTGGGGGTGACAATGTAGCGGAAGGGCAGATCCGCGCGACCCAGGGCTTTCACCTGCTCTGCGGCGTCCGCCACATCCATCGGGGTGAAACGGATCTGCAAAAAGCGCTGCTCCCGAACCTCAGAGGGCGGTTCAGGGGACGGCGTAGCCTCCGGCGCAGTGATCGGCGCTCCTTGGTCGGTCATCCCTGCTTCGGCCCCCCGGGTGCAAACACATATGTAGGTAACTCAGTTCGGAAGCGAGATTAACCGGTCAGACCGCTTAGGAAAAGAGATCGTCCAACACTTCTTTGAGCGCCGCGCCCGGGCCACCGCCAAACCGAACCCGGGCCGGATGGCCATTCTGCAGCCCTGCCGGGGCGTCTTGAACCTCCAAGAGAAACCGCACCGTTCCGCTGGCATCCTCCAACCCGTCTGGCAGAACAGACTGGCTGGGCGATTGAGCACCGTTTTGTGTTGGGGCCAAGACAGCCTGGAAGGATCCTTCCACCCCAGAGAACACCACATCGAGGACTTGGCCCTCCTCCACCTCTTCGACCAAGGCATAGGGAAACAGCGCTTCAACCCGCAGGGTCGCCAAAGCCCCTTCGCCGGTTCCAGCCCCAGCAGCGGTCCGGGAGGTCGACGCCGAGCGAACCCGGGCCAAGACCGTGGTCGGATCAAAACTGTCACCTGTTCCCACAGTCAGGCTTTGAACCCGGCAGGTACACCCGGCCAACAGGGGCACGCCGGTCGGACCGGTCGCACCGGTCGCACCGGTATTTGCCGCAAGGCTCGGATCATCGGGCCGATAGCGCAGCAACACGCTGCGTGGTCCCAGCAGGTCGCCGGGAGAAGCAACCACGGACAGCACCTGGCCGGAAACGGTCTCCGCTGCCCTTAAGGGGGTGGCCGTGTTTGGATTGAGCACGGCGGCATAGGTCGCTTCGGCATCGCCCCCGAGCATCTTTAGACCCGAAGCCAGCGCCACCAGCAGGAACAGAGACAGGATCAGGCCATAGGCCAAGATCATCTGCAACATCCGCCCAGACAGGGCCAAACCCAAGCGACCCAAAAATGGCGCTCGGTCGTCCTCCTGCCATGTCGCCTCCAGGGAGCGCTGGCCGCCTTGGCGGCGCAAACGTGAGGGCTCCAGGCCAAACAAGCCGCCAGCTTCCGTTTCTTCCTCGGGCTGAGCAAGGACATTGCCTGACCGACGGCGGGACTCGGCCTGAGCATCCCGGGCCAATCCGGCCATGATGCTTTCCGTTGATCCCGAGCCTTCGGCCCGGAAGGCACTATGGATCAGCCGCAAAATCCGCATCTGATCTTCGCCAAGCCCTTCAAAGCGGCAGCCAATGCGATCTGCGGTCCGTCGGGCGACTTGGGCCTGCATCTCCAAGGTCATCAAGGCCCCTTGGACATGGAACCGACCATAGAATTGGAACAGGCCGCCTTCCTGCAAACTCAGAGCATGGAGCGGGATGGCAAAACCGGTCATTGACCAATCCAGGGCACGCCAGGCCTGACCGCCGATCACAACATCCATCGGCGCATTGATGCGCTGGTGTTTGCGTTGGCTGGGATGCTCAGCTGGCTCGTCCGGCACAGCTGCGGAGACCTGTTCCTGCCCCAGTCCAAAGGCCTGGTCCTGGCCCTGCCCTAAAGCCTGTCCCGGAGGCATCGCCATACCGGACACAGCGCCGGGAGCGCCAGGATAAGGGATGTTTTGCGGCGGAGCCGAATTGGAGACGGGGGCGGGATGTTCGGCTGAGCTTGGTGAGGCTGGGTTGGGAGCGGAGAGGTTTGGGGCAGCCGGGTTGGGGTCACCGGGCTTCAGCTGCAATGGTTGCGCAGGCTGGTGGGCCGGTTGGCTTTGACCCGGTTGGCTTAGCGCTGACGGACTTTGCGGCAGCGGGATTTGTGGCGGAGGGCTCAGGGGGGATTGGGCAGGGGGAACCGGACCGGCAGCCTTCGGCTCCGGGCTTTCCCCGCGCATGACCCGTTCTAGCTCAGCATAAGACATGCCACCTCCAGCCCAGTCGAGATGATCCCAGGCGATGGATAATGATAGCCCGACAACAGCAAAATGACACGGCATATTGAGAGTATTTGCCGGTTAGGATACATAATATGGGGGTAGGCAGAGTCTCAAGCCCGGTTTTGCGCAGAAGCAATGGGCACATAACGGGACCCTGATCTGACCCAATAGAAGCCAGGGGCCTGCCCCTGTTGAAAGGCCGAAGCACACCATGACCGTCACACCGGTAGCTCGTCCCGGGCCAGTCGCAGCGGAGCCATCCTTGGCCTTGGCGCCAGCCCCAGTCCGGGGCTATGGCCGATCTGCCCGCGCCGGTGGATTGGCGGTGCCCGGCGCACCGGATCTCATGGCGGAAGTCCGCCGTGCGGCAACAACCCTGTGGCGCTATCGATTGCTGCTGGTGGTCACCGTGATGCTCGGCTTGGTGGCCTCGGCGTTGTTCGCCCTCTCCGTGCCCAAGGAGTTCACGGCCTCGGCCCGGATTCTGGTCGGAGCCAGCAATCCCGATCTGATAGGGACCCCGACTTCCGGGGATGCCCTAGATGCGGTGCTGGGCAATGACATCATTGTTGAAAGCGAGATTGAGGTCCTGCAATCCCGCGATCTGATCCGACGGGTGATCGAGGAAAGCGGCCTGCTCTACGACCATAATTTCAATCCCCGGCTGGATTGGGACTCCGACAGCGATGACGGCCTGATCAGCGATCCCGTCACCCAGGCACTGATGATTCAGAATTTCCTGGAAAACCTCTGGGTCTCCCCCATTGGCCGGTCCAGGATCATCCGGGTGACCTATACGGCGGATAGTCCAACCCGAGCCGCCTTTATCGCCAATTCGATCACGACGGCCTATTTGGCGATGCAGGTCGAGGGCAAGCAGGAAGAGGCGCAAATCACCATCAATGCCCTGGATGAGCGGGTCCAGGAACTGCGGCAAGATGTCGCCCGGGCCGAACAGGATATCGCCAGCCTGCGCTCAGAAAACAATGTGCCCGACAATGGCCGTCTGGCCCAGCTGGGCGACCGGATCGGCGTGCTCCAAGACCGGATCACCGACAGCCGCGCCCGCTTGGCCACCTTGTCCGCCCAACGCCGGGAGCTGATGAAAGCGATTTCGGAAAACCGGCTCGAAGCCCCGCTGGCCTTCCAAAACGCCCCGGTTCTGGTCGCTCTGCGGGCTGAAAAAGCAACGGCCTTGTCGGCTCTGGCCCAGGTCACGGCAACCTATGTCCCCGGCCATCCCGCAGTGCTGCGCGCCCAAGCGGTGGTCGATGCCTTAGATGACGCCCTGGCCGCCGAGTTCCGCTCCACCGCCGGAGAGCTCAGCGCTGAAGCGGAAGCGGAAAACGCCGTCCTGGCGGAGCTGGAAGCCGTGCTGCGCGAACTCCAGGCCGAGGAATCCCGGGTCAGCGCCGTCAGCATCTCAATCCGGGCCATTGAGCGGGAGGCCCAAAGCGCCCAGACCTTGCTTGGCACCTTCCTGAACCGCTTGGCCCAAGAACGCGAGCTTCAAGGCACCGAGCGCCCGGATGCGGAAATCATCTCCCAAGCCGTGCCACCCAAATCCGCCTCGGCCCCGAATCGCAAACTGATCGTGGCTGGGGGGATCATTGTCTCCGGCATGTTGGCCTTGTTCCTGGTCGTGGTCCTGGAACTCAGCGACAACCGCTTGCTGACCACCGCCCAGGCAGAAAGCTGGATCGGCGCACCGGTGCTGAGCATGCTGCCCGATCTTGGCGAGGGGGGTGACGCAGGCTCCGCACCCCATGCGGTGATTGTCGACCGACCGGGCAGTGCCTTTGCCGATGCGGTCCGCGCCCTCCACCTTGCCGTGGTGCCGCCGGGCAGCGATGTCCCGCCGGGGGTCATCCTGGTCACCAGCCCGGACCGGGCCGAAGGCAAGTCCACCGTCGCCGTGGCGCTGGGGCGGGCCTTGGCCCTGGAGGCGGGCTTGTCATCCATTGTCGTTGAAGCCAATCGGGAAGCCCCCCGGGTGGCAGCCTTCACCGGTGCCGAAGAAACCTATGGTCTGATCGACCATGTCCGCGACGGGCTGGAGCTGGCCCGGGTGGTGCAGATCGACCGCTCCACCCAGCTGCAGGTTTTGCGCATCGGGTCCGGCGATCCCATGGCCCTCCGGCTGCAGGATCTGCATATCCCCGGCGTGATCCAGGCCTTGCGGGAACGCTATGACGCGGTAATTATTGACGGCTCCGGGATCTTGGAAAGCGCCGATGCGGCGGCTTGGGGATCCGTCTCCGACGGGATCTTGCTGGTCACCGCCTTGGGCCGGTCCCGGCAAACCCAAATTGCCACCGCCTTGCGTGGCCTGCGCGGTCTGACCGACCGGTTGCTTGGGGTTGTGATCAACCGCGGCTAAGCCCGTCCAGCCATTGCCCCCAAGGCTTTGAGATGGCCCCAGCGTAAGGACTTGCCCATGGACCCCGCCTTGGCCGATGCGCTGCCGATCTTCCAACCCAGCCCGGATCTGTTGCCCCATTTTGAGGTCAAAGAAACTTGGGACACCGGCTATTACGGCGAAGTCACCCTAACCAATCCGGGCACCAGCAAGGTTGAGGGCTGGTCGATCACCATTCTGATCCCAAAGGACATGGATGTGACCGACAGCTGGGGCGCGACCATCGACAAGCCGGATCCCCCCGAAGGCGCGCCGGAATTCGCTTTGCTGGTTAGCCCAGAGTCCCCGGCAAACCGAGTGCTGGATGGCGGCGCGACGGTGACCTTTGGCTTTTCGGTCAATGAGGCCGCGCAGGAAAGCAGCATGATCCTCGATCCGGCGCGGCTGGCCGATCCCGGGGTCGCGCCCGACCCGGACCGGCGCTTCGCCCCGAGCTGGCGCGGCTTCAATATGGGATCCTGGTGGCAAGGCACCTTCAATGCCCCCAGCAGCCTAACCGCCCTGGAACAAATGACCGCCTATGGGGCCAACATGGTTGCTCTGGTGCCGACCCGCTATGTCGCCGACATCTCCTCGGCCAATATCTACACCGACATGTTTACGGAGACGGACGAGAACCTGATCGCCATGATCCGCAAGGCCAAATCCTTGGGCCTAAAGGTGGTGATCAAACCCCACGTCCATGTCAAAACCCGCGATGACAGCAACACCTTTGGCCCGCACCAACGGATCGAGCCCAACGACACCGCGCGCTGGTTCGCCGAATTCGAAGACACCCTGGTCCATTACGCCAAAATCGCTGCCGCAGAAGGGGCTGATGCCTTCGTTCTGGCCGGTGAATTGGAAAGCATGACCAAGCCGAAATATGAGCTGCCCTGGCGCAAAGTCATTGCTGCCGTGCGCGACGTTTATGACGGGCCGCTAACCTATGCCGCCAATTGGGGCGAGGAACTCCAAGTGCCGTTCTGGGATGCCTTGGACTATATCGGCGTTGATATGTATGCCCCGATCGCCAAGACCGAAAATCCAACGGTCGAAGAGGCCCTAAAAGGCTGGCTCGAGCCGTCCTGGAACTCCGTGGTTCGGGCGCGCTATGGCGACATCCCGCTGCTGGAAGCCATGCGCCGCCTGTCGCTCTATTACGATAAGCCGGTGATTTTCACCGAACATGGCTACCGGGCCATTGATGGCGGTGGCATGGGTTTGATGGATGACGCGGTCGCGCCGCTCGACTTTGAAGAGCAGGCGATCATGTATGAGACCTTCTTCCGCGCCCTGGACATCGTTCAGCCCGATTGGATCGCGGGCATCTGGCTCTGGGATTGGGTTGCCGAGGAAACCGGCCTCCCGGGGGCGGTGCCCGACGATATGGGCTTCAGCCCGGCGGGCAAACCGGCCCAGGAGGTGTTTTTACGCTGGATGGGACCGGAGTCCGACTTTGCCAAAGCTGCTGCCGAGGCTGCAAACCCACCCAATGCCAGGCCGACCTCGCAAACCTCCGGGGGGCTGCAACTGACCCCCGGTCCTCGGATCCAATAGAGGCTTGATTCGCATGGAAGCCTCGATCCTGATCCCCACCTTCCGCCGTCCGGCCTTGCTGGCCCGGGCTTTGGCTGCGGCCTGTCGCCAACAGGGTTTTGCGGCAGAGGGCAGCGGCTATCAGGTGGTGGTGGTAGACAATGATCCGGATGGCTCAGCGGCCTCGGTGGTGGCCGATCTGGACCTGACCGACGCCGTGGTTAAGCCTCGCTATGTCAGCGAATCCCGCCCCGGCATTTCCCATGCCCGCAACCGGCTGTTGGCGGAAAGCCAGGGGCGCTATGTGGCGTTCTTAGATGATGACCAATGTCCGAGCACGGAGCGCTGGCTGCGCCATCTGGTCGATGCCTGCAAATCGGCCAACGCTTGGGGAGCCTTTGGCCCGGTCACCGCAGAGCTGGACTGTCCAGCCGATGATCCCTTGGCCACCCTCTATGCGGATTTTTTCTCCCGCTCCTATCCGGACTGGGCCGATGGCGCGGACTTGACCCAGCGCTTTGCCTATCTGGGCACGCAAAACTCTTTGTTCGACCGCGAGCAATGTGGATTTGCCGACAGCCCGGAGCCCTTTGACGTCGATTTAGGCCATATTGGTGGCGAGGACAGCGTCCTATTGCGCCGTTTGGTCGAACGGGGTGGACGCTATGTTTGGGCCGCCCAGGCTCATGTGACCGAGGCCGTCCCGACCGCGCGCTGCAGCCTGGATTATGTCCGCCGCCGCCGGTTCCGCGATGGTCAAATCCGCAGCTTTGTCGGCCTGCGCATGGCCCCGCCGCAACGCCTGGAGCCGGTCAAATGGATGGCGCTGGGGGCCGCTCAAAGCGGCGTGCATATGCTTGGTTGGTTGACCAGCCGGATCACCGGTGGCACCCCCCTGGCCCGTGCTCGCCATGTGGCCCAGATCTGGGGTGGGGCCGGAAAGGTGCTATGGGGTGAACCCTTCCGCTTCCCCATGTATGGCGGAGCCAGCAAGGACTGACCGGGCAGGGCCCGGGGCCTTCATGCCTCCGGCAGGGGGGCCTTTGCTCCAAGTTAAGAACGAGTCGCCAACCCGCCAAAGTCGGTACGCGTTGAGCGACTGTCTTTGCAGTCAAGCGGTTTGTTCGCGCCATGGCTGATTATCCC
>JBMYTN010000046.1:0-32036 GCA_049604415.1 Rhodospirillaceae bacterium
GGCGTAGCCGAAACACGGAAGGCGTGGCAGGGGTTTGCGGAGCAAATGCCGAGAATGCCCTAGAGTGTTTCGGCGTAGCCGAAACACGGAAGGCGTGGCAGGGGTTTGCGGAGCAAATGCCGAGAACGCCCGAGAGTGTCGCAGCGATGTAGAAATGAGAAAGCGTATTGGAGGGTCCCCACAAGGATGGGGACCCTCTCACCTATTCTAAAGTCAGGACCCGACTTTCATCTCGGGCAGGGGGATGAACTCTTCCTCATCGCCGGGCACTTTCGGGAAGCGGCCCTCTTTCCAATCCGCCTTGGCTTGGTTCAACCGCTCCCGGCTGCTGGAGACAAAGTTCCACCATTTGATCCGGGGGCCATCCACCGGTGCCCCGCCGATTAGCGCCAGATGGGTCGCCTCCAGGGCCTTGATCGGCACCTCAAGGCCGGTTTTCAGCACCAACATTTCGCCGGGTTCAAAGCGGGTGCCTGCGATCTCCACCGCACCGGTCAGCAGATAGAGCGCGCGCTCCTCATGTTCAGCCGGAATGGTGACGGTTGCGCCGGGTTCGAAGGTCAGATCGACATAAAGGGTCGGGGAGTACACCGCGACCGGCGAGGTTTCGCCCCAGGCCTCTCCGGCAACAATCAAGGCGGTGTAGCCCTCGCCTTCAATGCGGGGAATGTCCTCGGCTTTGACATGCTGGAAGGACGGGTCGGCCTCTTCATGCTCCTTAGGCAGGGCCATCCACACCTGAAGACCGAACAGGGAGGTTTCCTTGCCAAGCAACCGATCCGGCGAGCGTTCCGAATGGACAATGCCCGATCCGGCGGTCATCCAATTCACCGCACCCGGTTGGATTTCTTGCGCATAGCCCAGGCTGTCCCGGTGCATGATCACTCCATCGACCAACCAAGTCAGGGTGGCCAATCCAATATGCGGATGCGGCCGGACATTGATCGGCTGATCGGCGGCCAATGTCGCCGGACCCATTTGGTCAAAGAAAATGAACGGCCCCACGGTTTGGCGCTCCGGCGCGGGCAGCACCCGGCGGACGGTAAAATTGCCCAGATTGTGGTCTTGGGGCTGGATCACCAACTCGATGGGGTCGCAGGCCTCGGCAGCCTTACAGGCGGCGTCGGGGGCGGGGTGCCAGCTCATGGGCGCTCTCCTTGATCGGTGGCGACGGGCGTCTCGGCTCCGGGGTCAGGGGGCTGGCCGGAGGGTGCCTCGGGGTGGTGCTCCGCAGTCATATGGTGTGTGATGAGCGGATCGGTACCCGGGGCCAGATGGTCACGCAGCTGTTTCTGGATTGCCCGGTCATCGCCGGTCACCCGGGCATGGTGGCGCAAATGCTGCTGCCAGGACGCCTCAAACCACAGCTCGGTGAACCGGGTTGGGTCCTCCGCATTGCGCATCAGGCTCCAATTGAACGCCCCTTGGCGCTGTCGGGCGTGCCGCAATGTCTCCATCAGGGCCAGGAAGGCCGTCTCCTGGTCCATTGGGACCTGATAAACGATCTGGATCATCACCGGGCCATGGTCCTGTTGCTCGGACAAGGAGGGGTCGAGCACCGGCTCGGGCCAATGCATCGAGGGCGTCAGGTCCAACCCCTCAGCGCGTTGCAGCTTGGCCCGCCAAGTCACTGGGATCAGCAACACCGCGCCAATGGCCGAAGCCACCAAGGCGGTTTCCAGGGACCAGCTGTCCGCCACCTTGCCCCAGACCAGACTGCCCAGCGACATGGCCCCGAAAAATACGGTCAGGAAGATCGAGAGCCCCCGGGCGCGCACCCATTCCGGCAAGGCGGTCTGCACCGACACATGCAGGCTGGAGAGCACCGCAATCCAGGACGCTCCGGCCAGGGCCGAGACCAGCACAGCCGCCCAAGTCGGCGGGGAGAGGGCAAAGGTCAGCAGCGCCAAAGCCGTGCCGATGGTGCCCAAGGCCACGGTTTTGTCTGCCCCAAGCCGGGCGCGGATTTTCGGCAGGATCAACGCGCCGCCCACAGCCCCAGCCCCGACACTGGCCAGCAGCAGACCATAGAGGGTGGCCCCGCCTTGCAGCATCTCCCGGGCGATCAGCGGCAGCATGGCCCAATAGGCGCTGGCGAAGGCAAAGAACCCGGCGGCCCGCATCAGGCTGTTTTGTATCGGGCGGCTGTGCAGGGCATAGCGCAGGCCGGAGATCACCGCATGGCTGACGCTTTCTGCGGGTAGGGTCTTGGCGGTGGTCGGGGCGGGCCGCCACCACAGCAGCGCCAGGATGATGGCAACAAAGCTGAGCGCATTGGCGGCAAAGGGCGAGGCCAAGCCCAAGGCGATGATCAGGAATCCGGCCAGGGCCGGGCCAATGGCGCGGCTGACATTGATCCCCATGGAGTTCAGTGCAATGGCGGCAGGCAGCATCGGCTTGCCCACCAGGCTGGGGACAATGGCCTGCCAGGCTGGGGCCTGGAATGCCGCCCCGGTGCCCAGCAGGAAAGTCATGGCCACCAAAAGCCCCGGTGTGACCAACTCCAGCGCCACAGCCACCGCCAGCAAGGTGGCGATCACGCCCATGAACAGATTGACCAGGATCAGCAATTTGCGCCGGTCGACAATATCGGCAATGGCCCCGGCCAGCAGGGCAAACAAAAAGATCGGGGCCGTGGTCGCGGCCTGGACCAGAGCCACCACCAGCGGCGAGGGCGACAGCTCGGTCATCAGCCAGCCTGCCCCGACATCATGCATCCAGGTGCCGATATTGGAGATCACGGTTGCCCCCCACAGCACCAGGAAGGCGCGCTGGGAAAACGGTGCCCAGGGACCGCTTTTCTGCGGGGGTGGAGCGGCTTGCGGGGAAGCCGGTGTGGCAGGGGAGGCGGAAGCGGTCATGCCACCGGATCCTTTGCGGCGCGAAGGGTTAAAGGGGGATATGGGTGCTTAAACGGCAAAACAGGAGCAGCCCAACGCGCCCCAAAAGGCGGTGCGATCCGCCACCGGGATCGGGTTGGCCCAGGCGATGCCATGGTCATGGCCGTGAACGCCACAGGCATTGCCGCAGGCGTCATGGCAAGCCCCCGCCGCCGCTTGATTTTCGCCACGCTGGGCCGGGGTCGGCTCCAGGGCCACCGGACTCCAGGAGGGGCTCGCCGGGGGCAAAGGCGGGGCCAGATCGGCATAATCGCCGCTGCCATGGACGATCCTGCCCCCCATCAAGGTCAGCTCGGCGGTGATCTGCCGGATCTCTTGCGGCGGGATCGCCAGGTAATCTGCCGACAGCACCGCCAGATCCGCATACATGCCCCTGGCCAGGGTGCCTTTGACATCAGCCTCGCCGGAGAACCAGGCCGAACCCTGGGTCCAGATCCGCAAAGCATCCTCGCGGCTAAGCACATTGTCATCGTCATAGAGCGGCAGCCCGCCAACCGTCTGCCCAGTGGTCAGCCAGAACAGCGCCACCCAGGGATCATAGGACGCCACCCGGGTGGCATCGGTGCCACCGCCCACGGGAACCTCCATCGCCAGCATTTTGCCGATGGGTGGCGTGGCTTTGGCGGCCTCCTGCCCATAGCGGTCGACGAAGTATTCGCCTTGGAAGGCCATGCGGTGCTGGGTGGCGATGCCACCGCCCAACGCCTTGATCCTCTCAATATTGCGCTCCGAGATGGTCTCGGCATGGTCGATGATGAAGCGGGTTTCAAAAGGCTGTCGGCCATTGACCCGCTCAAACACCCCCAAAAAGCGGTCAATGGTTTCGTCATAGGTGGCGTGGATGCGGAACGGCCATTTGTGTTCCGCCAACAGGGCGACAATGGGGTCCAGCTCGGCTTCCATATGCGGGGCCGGATCGGGGCGCGGCTCCAGGAAGTTTTCGAAATCGGCGGCGGACCAGGCCAGGTTTTCTCCAGCCCCATTCATCCGCAGCCTATCGTCTCCGGCCCCAGGCTCGGTGATCTGAACCCAGCGTTCATAGTCGGACAATTCAGAACCGGCTTTCTGCGCAAACAGGTTATAGGCCACCCGGACCGTTAAGGCCTCGTCCTCATGCAGGCGGCGGATGACGTCATAATCTTCCGGATAGTTTTGGCCGCCCCCGCCCGCATCGATCACCGAGGTGATGCCCAGCCGGTTCATCTCCCGCATATAATGCCGGGTCGAGTTGATCTGATCCTCCAGCGGCAGTTTCGGGCCTTGGGCCAAGGTGGAATAGAGGATCAGGGCCGAGGGCTTGGCCACCAGCAGGCCGGTGGGGTTGCCCTGGGCGTCGCGTTCGATCTCGCCACCCGGTGGGTTGGGGGTGTCCTTGGTGAAGCCCAGGACAGTGAGGGCGGCGCGGTTCAGCAGCGCCCGGCCATAGAGATGGAGAATAAACACCGGCGTTTCCGGTGCTGCGGCGTTGATTTCTGCAAGGCTCGGCATCCGGCGTTCGGCAAATTGGAACTCGGACCAGCCGCCGACCACCCGGACCCATTGCGGGGCCGGGGTGCGTTCGGCTTGGGCCTTGAGCAGCGCCAACGCATCGGCCAGGGAGGGGATGTTTTCCCAGCGCAGTTCCTGATTAAAGCTCAGGCCGCCCCGGATCAGATGGGTGTGGCTGTCATTCAAGCCCGGGATCACCCGGCGTCCATCCAAATCGATCAGGATCGTTTGTGGCCCACAATGGGCCATCATCTCCTCCCCGGTCCCCCGATCCAGGACCTTGCCATTGGCCAGGGCGATGGCTTGGGCTTCGGGGCAGCTGGGGTCCAAGGTGGTGATCCGCCCATTGCGCAAGATCAGATCGGCGGTGGCCGGGGCGGTTGGATCGGAGATGGTCATGGGCGGACTCCCAGCACATGGAGCGCAAAAAAGAGGGGGGAGGGGCGCTCCGCAGACTGCGGAGCACCCCTATGGCAGGACGAGGCCGTGGCCTAGGCGGCTGGTTTGGGGATGGTGGTGCCGGGAACGGGATCCAGGGTCGGGCCGTGGGTTACCCGTTCTGGAGCCTTGTGGACCATGGTGTAGCAATAATCGACACCCATCCCGTACGCGCCAGAATGCTCCTTCACCAGATCCATCACCGCGTCATAGCTGTCCCGCTTGGCCCAGTCGCGCTGCCATTCCAGCAAGACCTGTTGCCACGTCACCGGGATGATGCCCGCCTGGATCATGCGCTGCATGGCCATGTCATGGGCTTCCTGGGTGGTGCCGCCCGACGCATCGGCGACCATGTAAATCTCATAGCCACCTTCCAAGGCGGCGCTCAGGGCAAAAGTGGTGTTGCAGACTTCGGTCCAGAGCCCGGAGACAATGACCTTATTGCGCCCTGCAGCGGCCAGGGCGTCGCGGACCTTCTGGTCATCCCAGCTGTTCATGGAGGTCCGCTCTAGGATCGGCTTGTCCGGGAACACGCCCAGCAGTTCCGGATAGGTGTAGCCGGAGAACACCTCGGTCTCGACCGTGGTGATGATGGTCGGGATGTCAAAAATCTTCGCCGCCTTGGCCAGACCGACGGTGTTGTTCTTCAGGGTTTGGCGGTCGATGGACTGCACGCCAAAGGCCATTTGCGGCTGGTGATCGATAAAGATCAGTTGGCAATTGTCTGGCGTCAGCACTTCAAGCTTGGAGGACATCGGGGAAAGCTCCGGGTCATTGGCGGTGAGGGGATATGGAAAGACCCACGACTTCGGTGGCCGTGGGTCTTGTGATCGGCTTTAGGCGACCATGTCGAAGATTAGGATTTCGGAGGCCTTGCCGTCCGACACATCGATCTTATCGGTGGACCGGATCGCCAGGCCGTCGCCCTGGGACAGGGTCTGGCCATTGACGGTGACATCACCCCGGGCCACCTGGACCCAGGCAATGCGGCCCGCTTCGATGGGCAGGGAGGCTTGCTCATCCGCATCGAACAGCCCGGCATAGAGATTGACGTCCTGGTGAATTTTCACCGAGCCATCTCGGCCATCGGCGGACCCGACCAGCCGCAGCTTGCCGCGTTTTTCCGTCGTCGGGAAATTGCGCTGCTCATAGCTGGGCGACAGGCCATCCTGTTCCGGCAAGATCCAGATCTGCAGGAAATGCACCGGATCGGTCTTGGAGTGGTTGAACTCGCTATGCCGGATGCCGCGCCCTGCGGTCATGCGCTGGACTTCACCGGGGCGGATAACCTCGCCGGTGCCCAAGGTGTCCTTGTGCTCCAGCGCGCCATCCAACACATAGGAAATGATCTCCATATTGGCGTGGCCATGGGTGTCAAACCCGGTGCCGGGGGTGACCTTGTCCTCATTGATCACCCGCAGCGGACCAAAGCCCATATGCTTGGGATCAAAATAGTGACCAAAGGAAAACGTGTGGCGGCTGTCCAGCCAACCAAAGTTGGCGCGACCCCGGGCATCTGATTGGCGAATGCTCTGCATCTTTCTGCTCCTGTTTCGTGCGGTTGTGCATTGACAGGAAGATGAGCCTCCCGTGATAGTCAAACAATAAGCACCCAAGAAGACAGATTGTCTCGTTTTGTGCGACAATGCTGTGAGGCCCCCGATGGATAAATTTGCCGCCCTGAAAGCCTTTGTGTCTGTGGTTGAGCAAGGCGGCTTTGCGCCCGCTGCTCGGCTGATGCGGATGTCACGCTCGGCGGTCAATCGCATGGTCATAGAGCTGGAGGACAGCTTAGGGGTCCAGCTGCTGGCGCGGACCACCAGGCGGGTCTCGCCCACCACCTCGGGCCGGGAATTCTATGTCAAAGCCAAAACCATCTTAGAGGATCTGGAGGCCGCTGAGCATGAGCTGGGGGCGACGGAAAACAAGGCGCTGGGGCAGCTGCGGATCAACGCGCCGATGTCCTTTGGCGTCGCCCATTTGGGACCCGCAGTTTGCGACTTTATGGCGCAAAACAGTGATGTGCGGATCGAGCTGGAGCTCAATGACAGCTTCATCAACATCATCGAGAATGGTTATGACCTGACCGTGCGCATTGCCGAGCCGCAGGAAGACACCACTTTGGTTGATTTCAGGATCTGCGAAATTCCCCGGGTTCTGGTCGCCGCCCCGGCATTTCTCGACCGCCATGGCGCGCCGGATCATCCCCGCGATCTGCGCGATATCCCTTGCCTGGATTACGGCAATCTGGAGGGCGGACGGACTTGGCGTCTGGCCACCGAAGGCGAAACCGTTGGTGTGCGCCCAACCTCTATTTTGTGCTCCAACAATGGCGATGTGCTGCGCCATGCGGCCATGGAAGGCCTTGGTGTGACCATGTTGCCGCTCTTCCTGGTTTCGAAAGATTTGCAGGTCGGACGACTGACGCAGGTGCTGCCGGACTATCAGCCACCGATGATCATGCTGATGGCGACCTATCCGGCCCGGCGGCATTTGTCCCTGAAAGTCCGCCTGTTCACTGATTTTTTGATTGAGCGCTTTGGCGATACAGCCAAGTGGCAATAATGTTTAAGAAATGAGTGTGTTTGAACGTTAGTGCCCGTATATGGTCTCTGTCGGACGGGGTTGGATCGGGAGAGATCAGTGCCGGAAGAGGCCTTCCAGGGCAAACAAGGCTTTGCACGCTGCCGCTTTGACGCGGCGGCGCTTGAGGCTCTGTTGGTCCGATCAGCCGGGCGCTCCGCCAAGACCCGCGCGGCCTTAGAGCAGATCGGTGCAGCCCTGATAGACAGACCGCTGTCCGACTGGCCGAGCCTAGAAGTCGCCTTAGCCGGAGCCTCGGATCCACCGGTCTCCAGGGCTGCGCGAGACTGTTTGAGGGATCATTTTTTGCATCTGGCCGATGCGCCGCTGCAAGCGCTGTATCGGGATCACTTTGCCCAGCATCCCCCTCCGGAAGACATGCTCCATGCGGACCGTATCGCGCTTTTGGCCCCCTTGCAGGGCGAGGCCCAAGCTCTGGCCCAGGCCTTCGATTGGGAATGGCTGCTGGCATGGCTCGGCTTGGCAGAGCAGGGCGAGACGGCTGCGCACTGTTTGCGCCGCCTGTCCACCTTGCCCCATCCAGTGAGCCGGGTGAATTTGCGCTTCACCTATCACTGCAATTTCCGCTGCGCCCATTGCTACAATGACTCCGGTCCGGACCGCAAAGTCCACCGCTTGGCGCTGGAGGATATGCGCGCCATTGTCCGGGCGATGCCGCGCCTGGGCATTGACGCGCTCAATCTGACCGGCGGCGAACCGCTGCTGTATCCAGAGGATTGCTGCGCGGTGATTGCCGAGGCCCGGAAGGCTGGGCTGCGGGAGGTGAGCCTTTATAGCAATGGCTGGTGGGCGGCGGAGGAGGCCAGCGCGGCCAAGATGCTCGACCGGCTCGAGGCAGCCGGGTTCATGGCCGGGCCGGGGGATCACCTCAAGATCAGCACCGGGCGCTATCACCAACCCTTCCAACCCATAGAGCCTCTCTTGGCCTTTGCTGAGCAGTTCCATGCCCGTTTTGGACGGCCCTTGCTGTTGGATGTGGAAGCCCAAGACCGCAGCGAGGTCTTAACCCAGATCATCCGCTATGATGCGGCGCGGCGCAGCCCGGCCTTGGAGATGGGCTTTCGCCGGGTTGCCAGCCTCGGTCGGGGGGCTGATTTGCCCATCGAGGCGGACCGTGACTATGACGATGTCACCTGCCACCAGATCGACCAACTGGTTTATGATCCCGACGGCAGCATCCGGCCTTGCTGTGGCTTTAATGCGGACAATGCAGGGATCCGTTTTGGCCGCCACGAGGCCATGAACCCCGAGCAGGCGTTTTGGGCGATGCAAAACGATCCGATCCTGCAATGCCTTTCGCAGCGGTCCTTTGGCGCGCTGGCCGATGCTTTGGGTCAGTCCCAGGTGGGCCGGTTTGACTCCCTCTGTGGGGCCTGCCAAGCGGTGGTCGGTGGGCTGGAAGACCGGGAACCGGTCCTGCGGGCGCTGTTTTCCGAGCAAAAAGTCTATCCGTTCTGGTTGACCGACAGCATTTAAGGTCATCGCTCAAGACGGAAACAGGATAATGTTACGCTTTAGGAACAGATGGTTTTGGTTATGCGTTTAAGTTCGACTTTGAGTGTCTGACCATGTCTTAAAATGTCTCAAATAGTGGCAGTTGCCCCGCGCTTTATCTCTTGTCTGCGACTCGGTTATTCAGTTTGTCCGCTACTTCCATAAACTGCTTTTAGGAGTTGAGAGAGGGGTGGTCAGATCTTTTTGGGAACCGGAATTTGTTTAAAATTTAGGCTAAAATTGCCAATCATTATTCATGTGGCGTTCAAAAAGGCATTTTCTGGGCTGTCGGCTCAGCAACGAGACCATCCTTTTGAGGAGAAAATCGGAAAATCTCACTCGCCATGCGGCGCATTGGAAAATCCTAATTCTTTACAAGGTTTCCAGTTTTTCGCCAATAAGTTTATTTGGTGTGACAGTCTGGAGATAATTTAGACGAATCCACAAAAGGTCACTTGTTTGCTTTGTCGCATTTTCTACAATTGAGAGATATTCGCAGGCCCAAGACAAAAAGTGGAAAACTTTTGGCGGGCACGAGGATCGTTCAAAGCCACCCGGCACGCCCTTGGGGTCGCGACGGTTGCGATTTCGCAAGGTGATGGGGCCCGACTTTGAAAGGGAATGGCCATGGGAGCTCTCTGGCGCCGCAGCGACACTGCAATTGCCTCCCGCTATCTGATTGCGACAAAGTTTCAGGCTTTGCGCAATTTGCAACATCTCGCCACCGTCAGCGGATTGGTGGCCGATATCAGCGCCTTGATCCACCGGCTGCAGCGCGAACGCGGATGCTCCAATCTCTATCTCGGCAGTGGCGGCAAACAGTTCTTTTCCGATCTGGAGCGGGAGAAAGCCGCCTCCGATGACAGCTGTGTCGCGGTGCGCGAGGGCTTTGATCGCATCAATCCCTTGGTCCATGACCCGGTATTGTTTAGTGGCATCGCCCTGGTTCAGCAGGCCTTCGGCCTTTTGCCCGAAATGCGCGACCGGGTTCAGTCGGTGCATATCTCGGCCAAGGATTGCACCAGCTTCTATACCGGCCTGATTGCCGATCTGCTCGGCGTGGTCTCCGCAGCAACGGATGTGACCTCTGACCGGGCGATTTGTGACCGGCTGATCGCCTATTTCAACTTTATGCAGGCCAAGGAGTTTGCAGGCCAGGAACGCGCGGTTTGTGCCGCTGGCTTGGCCGCTGGCAAATTCGAAACCGCTGGCCATCGCCGCTTGGCCCATCTGATCGCCGCCCAGGATCGCAGTTTCAAGGTGTTTGAAAAGTTCTCCTCCAAGGGCGAGGTCCAAGCCTTCCATGAGGCGGTGCCTGAGGACGTTGCAACCCGCATTGAACGGGTGCGCAATATTGTCCGGCAAAATGGCCTGACCGGGGCCTTGGATGGGGTGACCGCAGCGGACTGGTTCGCCCTGGCCACCACCCGGATTGATGCGCTGAAGGAGATTGAGGATCTGCTCGGCCAATCCCTTCGCTATGACGTGGCGCAAAAGGTCCAGCAAGCCAAGCGCGAGCTTGAGGCCCTGGAGGGCGTGCCGGGCATAAATTGGTTGCAACGCCTGTGCATGTGGCGCACCGGGCGGCGCATCCGGGCCATGGCCAGGATCAATGAAGACATCGCCTCTGAGATGATGCAGGTGGCTGTGCGCGACCGCCAACGGGCTGACGAGAACCCGTCTGCTTCGCAGCGGGGTAATCCGCTGGTCGGCACTGCGCTGGCCCTCTATCGCGGCGATGGCATGGGCTTCAGCCTGGCGGCCCAGCAACGCGATGAGGTCCGCGCCCGGGAAGAACGCCACGAGGCCATGGAAGATGCGGTCCATGACTTCAACAGCTCCACCGAGGATGCGCTCAGCCTGATGACCCATGTGGCTAAGACCATGCATGACAATGCCCGAACCATGTCAGGCATTGCCTCCGGGACCGGCGACCAAACCCAACAAATGCGCGGGGCCGCCCATCAAAGTTTGGCGGGGATCGAAACCGTTGCCGCCGCAGCCGAAGAGCTGTCCGCTGCCATCGGCAATATCAATGATCACGCCGAGCAATCCCTGTCCGTGGTGCAAGAGGCGGTCGAGGAGGCCGGGCGGACCCATGCCACAGTCGGTGGCCTGTCGACGGTGGTCGGGCGGGTGACTGAAGTCACCGATCTGATCCAGGACATTGCCGATCAGACCAATCTGTTGGCGTTGAACGCGACCATCGAAGCCGCTCGGGCCGGAGCCCATGGCAAGGGCTTCCGCATTGTCGCCGACGAGGTCAAGGCCCTGGCCAGCCAAACCGCCGCTGCGACACAGGAGATCAATGGCCTGATCGCCGACATCCAGCAGGCCTCCGGCGAGGTCGAAACCGCAATCTCCGGCATCCGCGATACGGTCGGCACCGTGGGCAGCAATATGACCAGCATTGCCGGGGCGTTAGATCAGCAGCAAGCGGCCACGGTCGAGATCTCTTCGAGCATTCAACAGGTCGCCAGCGCCACCCGAGTCACCGCCGAGATCATTGATGGGGTTGCTGAGTCCGCCTCCAACACCGACACCATGGCGGGCGAGGTGTTTGATGCATCCTCCCGGATCTCCGACCTCACCGGGGCCTTACGCGGTCGCCTGAATGATTTTGTTGGGGTTCTGCGCACCGCCTGATTTAGTCTGGGTTCATGTCCTTGATTTCAGACATGATCCACCGGGCGGAGACGCTGTTGGGCTGTGCTGTGACACAGTCCCAGCGGCTCCATGGCGGCGATCTTTCTGATGTGCTGCAGCTGTCCTTAAGCGATGGCCGGACGGTCGTGGTCAAGTCCGGACCCGATCCCCAAGCCGAGGCTCACATGCTCCAGGCCATGGCCGCCACCGGCGCGCCGGTCCCGGCGGTCTTGGCCTGTGACGCAACACTTCTGGTGCTGCAGGCCTTGCCGCAAACCGGCAGCTTGCATGCGGCTTGGGGCGATCTTGGGCAGGCGGTGGGCCAGTTGCACAGAGCGGGATCGCCATCGGTCGCCAAGCCCTATGGTTGGGATCGGGACTATGCGTTCGGATCTTTACCGATTGGGAACCGCCGCGCCGACAATTGGCCCGCGTTCTGGGCCGAGCAGCGCTTGGCGGTCCATCTGCCCCATCTGCCAACGGATCTTGGCCGACGCCTTGAGCAGCTCTGCCGGGATCTGCCGCGACGCTTGCCCACCCAGCCCCCTGTGGCTTTGTTGCATGGGGATTTGTGGACCGGAAATGTGCTGGTGGACGGGGCGCGGATCAGCGGCCTGATCGATCCGGCCTGCTATTACGGCCATGGTGAGGTGGATCTGGCCATGTTGGCCCTGTTCGGCACCCCCACGCCCGAGTTTTACGCCGCCTATGGCCCCCTGGAGCCGGGCTGGCGGGATCGTGCCCCGATTTACAGCCTCTGGCCCGCTTTGGTGCATATCCGGCTGTTTGGCGCGGGCTATCGGTCGATGGTTGAGGGCTTCCTGACCCAAGCTGGTGTTTAACGGAAACGACCCGCCCAGGGATGTGGGCGGGTCGCTTATCTCAATCATACCCAAAACGCTTTCTCTTCGCGTTTTGGCGGTGCCAAAACGCTTAAAACGCTTCCTCATTCAGGGCCACCACCACTTCCGGGGCGGCGATGGAGCCACGGTAATGGGCCATGGCTTCGGGCATCACCCCTTGGGCGTAGAACGCCGCCGTGGTGATTTTGCCCTCCAGGAACACCGGATCGCCTTCACCGGCATCCAGCTGCTTGGCAGCGGCTAAGGCAAAGCGCGCGCTTTCAAAGCAGCCAAAGACGGTGCCCGCGAGCATCAGGAAGGGTTCCGCCGCCGCCGCAGGCAGGCGCGGATCCCGGGCCTTATCGGCGACCAGACGCTTGGTGGCATCTTCCAGCAATTGTGCGCCTTCGCCCAGGGCCTCGTCCAAGGCCTTGAACAGCGGGTTGTTGCTGCGCGCGGCCAGTTCGGTGCGCAAGGCCTTCATACGGTCGATTTCCACGCCCAGGGCTTGGCCCTCATCCTTCAGGACTTTGCGGTTGACCAAATCATTGGCCTGGATCGCGGTGGTGCCTTCATAGATCGACGTGATCCGGGCATCGCGATAGAACTGGGCTGCGCCGGTTTCTTCGACAAAGCCCATGCCGCCATGGACCTGAACCCCCATGGAGGTGACCAGATTGGCTTGCTCGGTGCACCAGCCTTTGACCAGCGGGGTCAGCAGTTCCAAATGGGCGAAGGCTTTGGCGCGTTCGGTTTCATCGGGATGGACATGTGACAGGTCCAAGGCCACGGAGGCATCCAGGGCCAAGGCGCGCATGGCTTCAATGCGGGCCTTCATGTCCAACAATTTCCGCCGCACACCGGGGTGGGTGATGATCGCGCCTTTGCTTTCCGCGCCGACCGCCTTGCCCTGGACCCGTTCTCGGGCATAGGCCAAAGCATGGCGATAGGCCCGGTCCGACACGGCAAGGCCTTGAATGCCGACCGCCAGACGCTCCCGGTTCATCATCAGGAACATATAGGTCAGGCCCTTATGGGGCTCGCCCACCAGCCAGCCAATGGAGCCGCCATTGTCGCCATAGGACATGGTGGCCGTCGGGCTGGCATGGATGCCCAGCTTATGCTCCAGGGAGACGCAATGGACATCGTTGATCTCTGAGGACAGAGACCCGTCGTCCTGGATCAGATATTTCGGCACCACGAAGAGAGAAATCCCTTTGATGCCTTCCGGGGCGTCGGGCAGCCGGGCCAGGACCAAATGGATGATGTTTTCGGTCATGTCGTGATCCCCATAGGTGATGAAGATCTTTTGACCGCTGATCCGATAATGGTCACCCTCGGGGACCGCCTTACTGCGCACCGCTGCCAGATCCGATCCGGCTTGGGGCTCGGTCAGGTTCATGGTGCCGGTCCACTCGCCAGAGACCATTTTCGGCAGATAGGTGTCCTTGATCTCGTCGCTGGCATAGGCCTGCAGGGCCTCAACGGCACCTTGGGTCAGCATCGGGCAAAGCGCGAAGGACATATTGGCCGCATGGATCATTTCCGCGACCGCTGAGTTGAGCACCATGGGCAGGCCCATGCCGCCCAGCTCGGGCGAGAAGGGCAGGCCGTTCCAGCCGCCTTCCACAAATTGGCTATAGGCATCGCCCCAGCCATCGGCGGTGTAAACCTTGCCGTCTTCCCAGCGCGCGCCTTGGCGGTCACCGGGCGCATTCAGCGGGGCCAGCACCCCGGCGGTGAATTTGCCCGCCTCTTCTAAGATCGCCTCGATCATATCGGGCGTGGCTTCTTCATAGCCGGGCAGATCGGCCAAATGGTCCAGATCGCAGAGTTCCTTCAGCAGGAACAGGGTGTCTTTTACCGGAGGCTCGTAGGTCATTCCAATGCTCCCCTTTTTGATCTGTGCCACCGCATCGCCAGCGTTGATTTGGCGCGGCTCGATCCGGTCGCTTGCTTGATGGATTGACGTGCGCATACTGTCGCGCCGAATGTGGTCTGGAAGAAGTGCTCTTCAGACACCGCACCTATGCGTGGTTTCGATGGGACCGACAGGGCAAAACCATACCGGTCCCAGCGGGTTTAGCTGTTTGGACTAAAAAGACTTTTTCACCTTGTCGAGGATCTCCCCGACAATGCCTTTGCGGAAGGCCATCACACAGGCCACAAAGATCATGCCCATGATCACCGGCACCCAGGCATTGAGTGGCGATCCGGCCAGATAGTTCTGCAAGGTGACCACCGTGGCCGCGCCAATGGCCGGTCCCAACAGGGTGCCGACACCGCCCAGAAGGGTCATCAGCACCACCTCGCCGGACATATGCCAATGGGCATCGGTCAGGGAGGCAAGCTGGAACACCACGCTTTTGGTTGCCCCAGCCATCCCGGCCAAAGTGGCCGATAGGGTGAAGGCCACCAGCTTGTAGCGGTCGGTTTCATAGCCCAGCGAAATGGCCCGGGGTTCGTTTTCCCGGATCGCCTTTAGCACCTGGCCAAAGGGCGAATGGACCACCCGGTTGATGAACAAAATGCCGCCGACGCAGATCACCAGCACCAGGTAATACATCGCCGTGTTGTCGGTCAGGTCGATGCCGAAAATGTTGCCCCGGGGGATGCCCTGCAGCCCGTCTTCGCCTTTGGTGAACTCGGCTTGCAGGAACAGGAAGTAGACCATTTGCGACAGCGCCAAGGTGACCATGGCGAAATAAATGCCTTGGCGGCGAATGGCCAGCATGCCGAACAGCAGGCCAAAGGCCCCGGCCACCAAGGTGCCAAACAGGATGCCCAGAACGGTTGGGAAGCCCCAGACCAGCAGGGCATGGCCGGTGACATAGGCCGCACCGCCGAAGAAGGCTGCATGGCCGAAGGACAACAGCCCGGCAAAGCCCAGCAGCAGGTTAAAGGCGCTGGCGAACAGGGCGAAGCAGAGCACCTTCATCAAAAAGACCGGATAGGTCAGGAACGGGGCGAACAGCAAAAGGGCCGCTGCAACAACCGCGATGACGATCTTGGTTTCCGTTTTCATCATTGTGCCATTCCCTCTCGATCAGGCCGTGCGGCCAAACAGGCCAGCGGGACGGACCATCAGCACAATGGCCATCAGAACAAAGACCACGGTGTTGGAGGCTTCGGGCCAGAACACCCGGGTTAGGCCTTCAATCACGCCAACCCCCAGACCGGTGACAATGGAGCCCATGATCGAACCCATGCCGCCGATCACCACCACGGCGAACACCACAATGATCAGGTTCGATCCCATATGCGGGCTGACCTGATAGACCGGGGCGGCGAGCACCCCGGCGAAGGCGGCCAGAGCAACGCCATAGCCATAGGTGCAGGTGATCAGGAAGGGGACATTGACGCCAAAGGCGCGCAGCAGATCCGGGTTCTCGGTCCCGGCGCGCAGATAGGCTCCGATTTTGGTGCGTTCGATCACATACCAAGTCAGCAGGCAGACGATCAACGAGGCCACCACAATCCAGCCCCGATACCAAGGCAGGAACATAAAGCCCAGATTGACCCCGCCGGACAGTTGTTCCGGGGTGGCATAGGGCTGGCCGGAGACGCCAAAGAAATAAACGAATGAGCCTTCGAAAATCAGCGCAAAGCCGAAAGTCAGCAACAGGCCGTAGAGGTGGTCGACCTTATAGAGATGCTTCAGGAACACCTTTTCTAAGACAATGCCAAAGCCGCCAACAATCAGGGGCGCGATCAGCAAAGCCATCCAGTAATCCATACCCACATAGTGCAAGCCCATCCAGGCCACAAACGCACCGAGCATATATTGCGCACCATGGGAGAAATTGATGATGTTGAGCAGGCCGAAAATCACCGCCAGCCCCAGGGACAGGATGGCGTAGAACGACCCGTTGATCAGCCCGACCAGCACCTGACCCATCAGCAGCTGCGGCGGAATGCCGAAGAGTTCCATGAACATGGCTTTCTAAGCCCCCCTTTCCATGCCTTGCGGCACCCGGTCTGACCCGCCATCGGGCCTTAAAAAATACATTCCGGTTGTGTGGCGCGGTGGACCCGGAGGAGGAGACCCCCTCCGGGCACCATGTCAGATGTCAGCTGGCAGAGACCCAGCTGGCAGCGTGCGCAGACTTATTGCGCATGCGGGCAGGTGCTTTCGGAGATCGGGCCATAGGCCTCTTCACCCGGAATGGCGCGCAGGATCTTGTAGTAGTCCCACGGACCGGTGGATTCCGCCGGGCTCTTCACCTGGGCCAGATACATTTCGTGGACAAAGCGACCGTCTTTGCGCACGACACCGCCGCGACCGAAGAAGTCGTCAACCGGGTTTTCCTGCATCCAGGCCACCACGGTTTTGGCTTCGTCAGACCCAGTGGCTTCCACGCCCTTCAGGTAATGGGTGACGGCGGAATAGACGCCGGCATGGATCATGGTCGGCTTGTTGCCTTCGCCCATTTTGGCTTCATATTTTTCCGAGAAGGCGCGGGTGGCGTCGTCATAATCCCAGTAGAAGCCAGTGGTCAGCTGCATGCCTTGGGCCACATCCAGACCCAGGGAGTGCACATCGGTGATGAACACCAGCAGACCGGCCAGGGTTTGACCGGCGGCGACCACACCAAACTCATTGGCGGCCTTGATGGCGTTGGTGGTGTCGGCACCGGCATTGGCCAGACCGATCACCTTGGCGCCGGAGGCCTGGGCCTGCAGCACGAAGGAGGAGAAGTCAGAGGCCGGGAACGGGTGACGCACACCGCCCAGAACCTGACCACCAGCGGCTTCCACCACCTTGGTCACATCGCCTTCCAGGGCGTGACCGAAGGCATAGTCAGCGGTCAGGAAGTACCAAGTGTCGCCGCCCTCAGCCACGACAGCCGCGCCGGTGCCATTGGCCAGAGCCTTGGTGGAATAGGCATAGTGAATGCCGGTTTCCATGCAATTGTCATTGGTCAGGCTGGACGAGGCCGCACCGGTGATCAGGGTCACCTTGTTCATTTGCTTGGCGACTTCTTGCACGGCCAGGGCCACGGAGCTGGTCACCAGCTCAGCAAACACATCGACCCCTTCGGTGTCGGCCCATTCGCGGGCCTTGTTGGCGGCGATGTCGGCTTTGTTTTGGTGATCGGCGGAGACCAATTCAATCGGCACGCCGCCGATGCTGCCGCCGAAATCTTCGATGGCCATGGTGGCGGCCACGATGGTGCCCTGACCGGACAGGTCAGAATAGGTGCCGGACATATCGGTCAGAATGCCGATTTTGACCGCATTGTCAGAGATTTCAGCACTGGCCACACCGGCGGTCAGCGCCAGGGCAGAGACAGCCCCGATCATCGCATTGCGAAGAGTCTTCACGTCGAAATCCTCCCTATTGTTTTCGACTACTGTTGTTAGGAACGCATCAAGCGAGGCCCAGAGGGCGGGCATCGCTATCCCGAGGGGTCTGGCGGCATGGGGTGTCCGTCAGACGCTGAGATAACTGTCCAGTAGGCTGGATTTTTCTTGCAGTTCTTCGGCCCAAACCGTTTCGACCACCCGGCCATGTTCAATGACGTAATGGCGGTCGGCGATTGGGGCGGCGAAGCGGAAATTCTGTTCGACCAGCACAATGGTGAAGTCCCGCTGCTTCAGATCCAGCAGCACTTCTCCCAGCTTTTTGACAATCACCGGGGCCAGGCCTTCGGTGATTTCATCGAGCAGCAACAGATCAGCCCCGGTGCGCAGGATCCGGGCCATGGCCAGCATTTGCTGCTCGCCACCGGAGAGGCGGGTGCCTTGGCTTTCCCGACGCTCCCATAGGTTCGGGAACATTTCATAGATCTGTTCCAGCTCCATGCCGCCGGGCTTGACCACCGGGGGCAGCAGCAGGTTTTCTTCCACCGAGAGGCTGGAGTAAATGCCGCGCTCTTCCGGGCAATAGCCCACGCCCAAATGGGCGATGCGGTGGGTCGGCACCGTGGTGGTTTCTTCCCCCTTGATCATGATCGAGCCGGTGCGTTTGGACACCAGACCCATGATCGCGCGCAGAATGGTGGTTCGACCGGCACCATTGCGGCCCAGTAGGGTGACCAGCTCGCCTTGGTTGACCGCCAGATCGACCCCATGGAGCACATGGGACTCACCATAGAACGCATGGACGTCGCCCAAGCGCAGCTCTTCGGGGCGGCCATCCCCATGGCCATCTTCTCCGGGATGCGGCGTTTTCTTTGCGGTATCAAGCGGCATCGTCGGACACTCCCATATAGGCTTCCTTCACGCGGGCATCATTGGAGACGGTCTCGTAATCGCCCTCGGTCAGGATCGCGCCCCGCTGCAGCACGGTGATGCGGTCTGACAGGGTGGAGACTACCGAGAGATTGTGCTCGACCATCAGGATGGTCCGGTTTTCGGAGACCCGGCGGACCAGCTCGACCATGCGTCCGACATCCTCATGGCCCATGCCCTGGGTCGGCTCATCAAGCAGCATCAATTCCGGCTCAAGGGCCAGGGTGGTGGCGATCTCGAGGGCGCGTTTGCGGCCATAGGGCAGCTCGGCGGTGATTTCTTTAGAGTGGTCCTGCAGGCCGACCTCGGTCAGCAAATGCATCGCGGCGTCATTGAGGCGATTGAGCCGCTTTTCCGAGCTCCAAAAGGAGATGAAATCGCCAGTCTTGCGTTGCAGGCCGACCCGGACATTTTCCAACACGGTCAAATGCGGAAACACTGCCGAGATCTGGAACGAGCGGACCATGCCCATATGGGCGATCTGGACCGGGGTCAGGGCGGTGATGTCGACGCCGTTATAGAGGATCTGGCCCCGGGTGGTCGGCAGGAACTTGGTCAGCAGATTGAACACCGTGGTCTTGCCAGCCCCGTTCGGACCGATCAGGGCATGGATATCCCCGCGCTTGACCTGCAGGTTCACATCACTGACAGCGGAGAACCCCTTGAAATCCTTACAGAGGTCTTTGGTCTCCAGGATATAGGGCGTTGTATGGTCGGCCTTTGCGGACATCGCACAAGGTCTCCTCGGACCGGGGGTTGGCTTGGCAGCAGGCAAAAAGAGGGGGCGGGTTGACTGTTCTCAAGGACCGTCAGGCCCGCCCCAGTCAGGGGAGGTTCACATGTCCTTGGCTTGACGCCGCAGGACGAATTTTTGGATTTTGCCGGTGGAGGTTTTCGGCAGATCCGTAAAGATGATGGTCTTCGGGATCTTGAACTTGGCCATATGCTCCCGGGCATAGGCGATCACGTCCTCCTCGGTCATCTCGACGCCGGGCTTTGGCGTGATAAAGGCGCATGGTGTCTCGCCCCATTTGTCATCGGGGCGGGCGACCACGGCGACTTCCATCACCCCGGGCATCCGGTAGAGGCAATCTTCGACCTCGATGGAGGAAATGTTTTCCCCGCCGGAGATGATGATGTCCTTGGAGCGGTCCTTGATCTCGATATAGCCGTCCTCATGCCAGACGGCCAAATCGCCGGTGTGGAACCAACCGCCCTCGAAGCATTCCTCGGTGGCATTGGGGTTCTTCAGATAGCCGCGCATGGTGTTGTTGCCGCGCATGAACACCTCGCCAATGCTTTCGCCATCCTTGGGCATCGGCTCCAGGGTTTGCGCATCGGCAACCATCAAGGCTTCCTGCATATGGCCGCGCACCCCTTGGCGGGCCTTCAGGGCGGCTTTTTCCGGCAAGGATTTGTCATCCCATTTTTCCGGCTGCCAGACGCAGGAGGTCACCGGGCCATAGACCTCGGTCAGGCCGTAGACATGGGTGACTTCAATGCCCAGGGCTTCCATGCCCTCAATCACCGCTGCTGGCGGGGCGGCCCCGGCGGTCATGGCCTTGACCGTGTGGGTGATGCCCTCCTTCAGCTCGTCAGGGGCATTGTTCATCATGTTCAACACGATGGGCGCGCCGCAGAAGAAGCCGACTTTTTCCGATTTGATCAGGCCGAAAATGGCATCGGCCCGCACATGGCGCAGGCAAACATTGACGCCCGCCAGAACCGCCATGGTCCAGGGGAAGCACCAGCCATTGCAGTGGAACATGGGCAGGATCCACAGATAGACCGGGCTCTGTGGCATCTCCCAGCTCAGCACATTGGACACCGCATTCAGGTAGGCCCCGCGATGGTGATAGACCACGCCCTTGGGATTGCCGGTGGTGCCCGAGGTATAATTCAGGGTGATGGCCTGCCACTCATCCTCTGGGGTCTGCCAAGCATAATCCGGATCACCCTCGGCAATGAATTGCTCATAGGTCATGGAGCCCAGCAACTCGCCGCCCTCATAGGACGGATCATCAATATCGACCACCAGGATGTCCCGGGTCACCAGGGACAGGGCATCCTTGACCACCGGGGAGAATTCCCGGTCGGTGAACAGGATCTTGGTTTCTGCGTGGTCGAGGATGAAGGCCACCGCACCGGGATCAAGACGGGTATTGATGGCATTGAGCACCGCACCGCACATCGGCACGCCGAAATGGGCTTCGAAGGCTTCAGGGGTGTTGGCGGCCATGAAGGAGATGGTGTCGCCCTTGCCCATGCCGCGCTTTTCCAGCGCGGAGGCCAATTGGCGGCAGCGGGTATAGGTCTCCGACCAGGTCCGGCGGACCGTGCCATGGACCACGGCCAAGCGATCCGGGAAGATCGAGGCGGAGCGCTCCATAAAGGTCAGGGGGGTCAGCGGCACATAATTGGCCGCATTCTTGTCCAATGCGAATTCATAAGGATTGGTGCCAGCGGGCACACTTGTGGCAGTCACCGTTTTGATCCTCCCTGGATTTCGGCGGCTTCTTGTTTGCTCTCGATGGGCCGCTTCAACTCGACCAGACAGTGGCCGAGGATGTTTTCATGGGTTTTTCCGGAATGTATCGAATTGTTACGCGGGATGAAGGAGAGGGCAGTTTTGGATTGAGAAATTACAGAAATTCCTCAATAGGGCGTTTTCCTACATGGCAGCACCTCCGTCATCGGTTCCCGCCATCACGCCATCGCTGTCGACCCAAACAACTTTTGTGGTCAGCACATAGCCAGCACCATAAACAGTCCTAATCAGCTTTGGCGCTTTGGGGTCCGGCTCGATTTTTTTGCGCAGCCGGGAGACTCGGACATCAATGGATCGGTCAAAGACGGGATCGGATTCTCGACCGACCGAGGCCAGCAGGGCATCCCGGGAGAGAATGCGTTTCGGCGCTTTTAGGAAGGCCAGCAACAACCCGGCTTCTGCCGCCCCCAACTCTTCCAGATCATCGACGGAGTGGGGATCCTGATCTGACAATGCGCTTGGATCGCGCTTTAGTGACAAGGAGGAGGGATCGAAGATCCAACCGGCAAAATGGGCCACGCGGCTGGTGGCGGCATTGCTGGTCAGCCGGTCGCGGCGGCGGAAAAAGGCGTTGATCCGGGCCACCAGCTCCCGGGGCTCAAACGGCTTGGAGATGTAATCATCGGCCCCCGTTTCCAGGCCCAACACCCGGTCCGCGGCATCGCGGCGGCCGGTCAGGATGATCACCCCGGTTCTTGGATGATCGCCTAGGATCCGCACCACCTCCATGCCATCCACATCGGGCAGGCCCAAATCGATCACACAGAGATCGGGCACCCCATCCCGGCGCAAAGCCTTAATGGCATCCAAGCCCATGGAGAACACCCGAACCCGATAGCCATGCTCTTCCAAGGCCTGGCGGACCATGCTGCCGATTTCCGGCTCATCCTCGACCACATAAATGCTGCCAGACACCCGCATCAGACGGTTTCCTCCGTTTGCTCAGGGGTCTCCGTGGTGGCCTGATTTTGTTGCGGCGAGAGCCCGCCCGCTTCGCGAATGGCTTTGGCCAGATCGCTCCGGTCAAAGGGTTTGCGCAACACCGGCCCAGCGGGGTCCGAGGCGGTATAGCCGGTCATCATCACCAGCCGGGCTTCCGGAGCGTCGGCGGCCACCATCCGGGCCAGGGCATAGCCGTCAATGCTGCCGGGCATGACAATATCCGTGACCACCAAGCGGACTTGGTCCAAGGCGGCCAGCAGTTCCACCGCCTCTTCGCCGGTGCTGGCCTCAACCACCGCAAAGCCCAGACCTTGGAGCTGGCTGCGGACCACGGCGCGGACATCGTCTTCGTCTTCCACCAACAGGGCTAGGCAGCCCTCCCAATCCTCATCGGCCCCATGGCGTTCGCTCAGCAGGCTGGGGGCCCGTTGGGTTGGATCCTCATCGGCGGCGGGCAACAGCAGGGTGAAGGCAGCCCCTTCGCCCGGCGCACTGTCCAGCTTCAAATAGCCATCGGACTGTTTGACGAAGCCATAGACCATGGACAGCCCCAAACCGGAGCCCTGGTCGCCATGGCTGCCCTCCCCATGGCTGCCCTCTCCATGGCTATGAGATCCGGCCCGCTTGGTGGTGAAAAACGGCTCAAAGGCGCGGCGACGGGTGTCCTCGGTAAAGCCTTGGCCGGTGTCCTGGACCGTGATCTTGGCATAGGGACCGGCGGGCACCGGCTCATCCATCTCCAGCGGCTCATTCAAAAGGCAGGGACGGCAGCGCAAGGTCAGCAGGCCGCCCTCGGGCATGGCGTCTCGGGCGTTCAACGCCATATTGATGATCGCGGTTTCCAAGGCCGTGGAATCCACCGTGGCCCAACAGGGATAGGGGCCGGTATCGACCTGGATCTCCAAAGACTTGGGCAAGGAGCCCTGCAACAGGGTCACGGTTTCGCTCAGCAAGGCGGCCACATCCACCGGTCTTGGATGCAGGGTTTGCCGCCGGGCGAACGCAAGCAGACGCCCGGTGATCGCGGCTCCCCGTCGGCTGGCGCGCATGGCCGGGTCCAGGCGGTCCGGCAGCCCCGGGGTTTCGCCATAAAGCCGTTTGGCTTCGGACAGATTGCCCAGAATGACCGTCAGCAGATTGTTGAAGTCATGGGCCAGACCGCCCGCCAGCGCGCCCACGGCCTGCATGCGTTGCGCACCCACCAGACGGCGCTCGGTTTCCCGTTCCTCGGTCATGTCAATGGAGGAGACCAGCAAGCCGCCATCATGGCCGGTTTCGGGAATCACCGTGACCTTGTGGGGGTTGGGCGTGCCATCTGGCCCGGCATAGAGCAGTTCGAAGGTCACCCTTTGACCCTGACTGGCGGCCTGCAAATAGGGCTTCGCCTCTTGATAGGCTTGCGGGGGCAGGACTTCGGAGACTTTCAGGCCGATCAAATCGGCTTTGTCATAGCCGAAATGCTCCGCATAGACCCGGTTGGCGAAGCGGTAGCGCCAGTCCCGGTCCAGATAGGCGATGCGGGCGGGCATGGCGTCCAGGATCAACCGCTGGCGATGTTCGATGGCCGAAAGTGCGCGGCGCGCTGCCCGGTCTGCCTCCACCGCCGCCTCTAAATCCTGGGTGCGGATTTTGACCTTCTCATCCAGCGCCCCGAAATTGTCCCGCAGCTGCTCGATCATGCCGTCAAAGGCATCGGCCAGTTCGCCAACCTCGTCATCGCGGCGAATGCCGCTCGATGCACTCAGATCGCCGCCGCGAATTTTCGCCGCCGCCCGGGCCAAAGCGCGCACCGGATCGGTGATGCGTCGGGCGAGGACAAAGGCCAGCAGCAGCGCCCCGAAGGTCACCGCCAAGGTGGTGGTCAGAATGGTGTCGCTGATGGCATCCGCGCCGCGCTTCAGTTCATCCACATAGACCGAGGAGGCGATATACCAATCAAAGCCCTGCGCATGGCGGACCCAGGACAGCTTGTCATAGGTGTAATTGCCCGGATCGGTCGGGATGTCCCATTGATAGACCAGGGGCTCATCGGAGCCCGCCACTTGGGCCAGTTCTTCGGCAATGGAGGCATCGGTCAGCGGATTGACCAGATCGCCGAATTGGGTCTCCTCAATATTCGGATTGGGGTGGATGATCATTTCGTAATCGCTGTTGAAGACGAACATGTAGCCCGTCTTGGCGATCTTCACCCCGCGCAGGGTGCTGCGCAGATCCTGGGTCAGTTCGGCTTTGCGCTGGCGCACCGCCTCGCCAATGTCATCCAGATACAGCCCGGCCCCAACAATGATCTGCCATTCCGGAAAGTCGCGGAAGAAGGAGATCTTTTCCCGTTCCTCCTGCTCGCCCAGGCGGCTCCAGCCATAGGTATAATAGCCCTCGCCATCCCGCCGGGCGATCTCGACCATGGGCGGCATCACCAGACGGCCTTTGCTGTCCCGGCGGGTCGAGACATCGGTTTGATCAAAGGTCGGATCGGGGTGGGAGATCAGCACCGAGTCATAATCGGCAGCCCAGATATAGTCATTGTCGCCAAAGGTGAAGACCCGCAAATAATCGATCACCATGGCCCGCGCCGCATCGGGATCCATCCGCCCGGCGAGGACTTCGGCCCGGGTCTTGTCCATAAAGGCCGAGACGATGGACAGGATGTCGCGCAGTTCCTGTTTGCGGGTCTCCAGGGCGTAGGTTCGGTGGCGCTCCAGATCCTGATAGGCCTCATCGACCATCATCTGGACACTGGCCAGCAGGGATTTCCCGCTGTCCTGTTCCATTTGATAGGTCGCATCGGTGACCAAGGGGACGGTCAGGGCATAGAGCGCGACAGAATAGGTCGCGATCAGCAACGCCATGGCCGTGAACAGACGTGGAAACAGTTTCGATTTCACTGGATAGGCCCCCCGGTCCTTTCCCGTGACGCCCTGCCCAGATGTCGCATTGGTCTGGCAGCGCGTACCGCTTTTTTGCGCCGTGCCCGGTTTTTTTCAGTGGGCTCCAGCGGTTACGGATATTCGTTGTTGGTTGGAAGTATCGACCAAACCCCGGCCCGGATGCAAGACCAAGCCGCTCAGGAATTTTTCGGGATTTGAGTGAGTGGGTCGAAAACCGGTGGCGGAGAGAGAGGGGGGTATAGCCGCCACCGGTCGACCGGACCTCGTTGGGGGGGGATCCGACGAGGATGATCAGGATGTAATGAGAATTATTCTCATTAGCAAGGAAAAAAGTACCCTGGGTAAAAATATCCCAGGGTCCTCGCTCAACCGGCCCGCTTATTGGCCCGGGCGTCAGCACAGCGCTGCAAAAAGGCCGGATCAACCGGGTCGATGGGACCGAAGCGGTCCGGGCGGAACAGGCTCATATCATAGGGCGCGGTGCTGCCTGCGGCCATGGCAGCGGCAGCCCGACCGACCCCGCCGGAGGTGGCAATGCCTGCTCCGGAGCAGCCGGTCACGGCCAAGAAGCCTTTGACTGTCGGCCAAGCGCCGATGACGAATTTGCCATCGGGGGTATAGGCCGAGGCTGCCGAAATGTAATGGGCGGTGGGGACTTGGTCCAAGCCGGGGAAATAATCGGTGAAGCCCGCGATCCCTTCGGCCAGGGAGTCCCAGCCCTCATCGTCATAGCCAAAGGCAAAGCCAGCCGGGTCCGGCGGATAGAGCCGTGGATCGGCCGCGACACAGACCCGGTCCCGGAAGCCATAAAGCAGCCCGCCCAGCTCCGGACGGGAATAGAATTTGCCATCGGGGATGAACACCATGACCTGATTGCGGGCAAAGCGGTCATCCATGGCCGAGATCCAATAATGGCTGCGCACCGGGGCCAAGGGCAGGCCAAGCCCAACCCATTGCCCGACCAGGGCCGACCAGGGGCCAGCGGCACAGACGGTCATATCGGCGGTGATGGTATGTCCATCAGACAGCCGCACACCTTCGACATGGCTTTTGCCATCGCCAAGCAAGCCAACCACTTCCTGGGATTGGGCCAAAACCGCCCCGGCTTTTTTCGCCGCACGGGCATAGGCATAGCCCAGCACATAGGGGTCGATAAATCCGTCCTCCGGGAACAGGGCGTAGTCCCAATCCTGACCCGGGGTCATCCAGGGCACCATGGCTTTGATCTGATCGGCGCTGGGGTGGTCGACCTGATCGCCTTCCTGACGGGCCGCCATGACTTGGGCGGTTAAGGAGGCTTTGCTCTCCGCCCCAACCGCCACATGCAGCGCCCCGACCCGGCGCAGGCCCAGCGGTTCCTCCAGCAGGGCTTCCAGCCGGTCAATGGCGGTATAGGTCTCCCGGACCATCGCCCGCAACGTCGGGTGGGTCCGCGCCCGGGGCATCAAAGCCGCAGCCCGGCTGGTGGTCGCCGCCGAGAAGGCCTGGCGCTCAATCAGGGTGACGGACAGGCCATGGCTGCGGCGCAGGTAAAAGGCTGTCGCCGCGCCCCAAATGCCGCCGCCAATGATGACCACATCACAGCGGGTGGGCAGGCTGCCATTGTCAGCCATCAGGGACGCTCCCCGCGTTGCAGACGCCGGTTGATCTCCTGCACGGCGGCGGGCAGATCAGCAATGCTGTCAATCAGCAAATGGGCTCCGGCCTTGGCCAGACGCTCCGAGACCGCCCCATGGCGTTTGCTCCGCTCTGTGCTCGGCAGGGCCTCCAAAGCGGCTTTGGACAGGCCCATCTCGCTGCCGGTTTCGATAATGCCCACCCCCCAGCATCCGGCATTCAGGGCGTCTTCCATATCGGTGACCGTATCGCCGACCTTGACCACCGCGTCACAGGGCCAGACATCGATCTGCTCCAGGGCCTTGTGGATCAGGTAAGGGGCCGGGCGTCCGGCGGCGACATCATCGGAGCAGACCAGGGCGTCGGGGATGTAGCCTTGTTCGGTGGCCGGGCCGACCACGGCCTCCATGATTGCTTTGGTGTAGCCGGTGGTGGAGCCGATCCGGATGCCCCGGGCGCGCAGGGTGGCCACGGCCTCAACAACCCCGTCGATCAGCACCGCATGCTCGCCGGCCACTTTGATCTGGCGCGGCAGGAACTCCTCGTAAACCGCAACCGCATCCTCTTCGGTGAAGGGGCGGCTTTGGGCGGCCTGCCAGCGCTCGGCAATGGCGGGCAGGGTGCCTAAGTCGCGGATGTGATCCAGCTTGCCCCGGCCCATGGGTCCCCGGGCTTCCACATCGGTGATCATGACCCCAAAGGCGGCAAAGGCGGCCTTGAACACATTGGTCGGGGCCAGACTGCCATGGTCAATGGTGGTGCCTGCCCAGTCGAGAATGCAGGCTTGAACGGAACCGGTATAGCGGCGGCTATAGGTGTAAGTGGGGATATGCAAAGCCATGGGGGAACCCTTTACGGAACCAAGCAGGAGTGTTTAGGCCGAGGCCAACTCTTCAGCGAAATGACAGGCGACGAAATGCTCTGGACCGACGGCGCGGAACGCCGGTTCCTCAGCGCGGCAGCGGTCCTTGGCGAAGGCGCAGCGGGTCTGGAACCGGCAGCCCGGCGGTGGGTTGGCCGGGTTGGGGATATCGCCTTCTAAGCGCTGCGGCTGGTAGGGCGTGTCCAGATCAATGGTTGGGATCGCCGAGAGCAGCGCCCGGGTGTAGGGATGCATCGGCTTGGCAAACAGGGTCTCGGTCGGGGCGGTTTCCATGAAGCGCCCGACATACATCACCGCGACCTTGCTGGAGATCTGGGCGACCACCCCCAGGTCATGGGCGATGAACAGATAGGTGAAGCCGAAATCTTCCTGCAGATCCATCAGCAGGTTCAGGATCTCCGCCTGGATCGACACATCCAGGGCACTGACGCTTTCATCACAAACGATGAAATCCGGATCAGCGACCAGGGCGCGGGCAATGCAGATCCGCTGGCGCTGGCCACCGGAAAAGGCGTGGGGAAAGCGGCGCAAATGCTCCACATTGAGTTTGCAGCGCTTGGCCACGATGCGCACCCGCTCATCGATCTCCGCCCGGGTGCCCCAGCGCAGGCATTCCAGCGGCTCGGCGATGATATCACGCACGGTCATGCGCGGGTTCAGCGAGGCATAGGGGTCCTGAAACACCAATTGCATATGGCGGCGGAAGCTGCGCAACTCCTCGCCCTTCAGGGCCGCCAGATCCACCGCCGTGGTATCATCGGTGCGGAAGGTCATGGTGCCAGCGCGATGGGGGATGGCGCGCAGCAAGGCCCGGCCAACGGTGGTTTTGCCGGAGCCGGACTCGCCCACCAGACCCAGGGTCTCGCCCCGGCCAATGGTAAAGGACACCCCATCGACGGCTTTGACCCAGCCGACGGTCTTGGACAGCAGGCCGGTGCCCCGGATCGGGAAGTGAACCTTCAGATCCTCGACCTCGATCAGTGGTGTTTGCTGCGGGCGCGTTTGCTGAGGAGGCTTCTGGATGGTGGCTTGATTGTGCGACGGGACGGCGGTCATTGGGCGGCCTCCGGCGTGGATTGGGCTGTTTCCGGCACGGAGCCATGCAAGACGCAGCGCACCGCATGGGTCCCGGCGGCGCTGTCGGACAAGGTGACCTCGGCGGGCACTGCCACATCACACAGCCCAGGCTTTTTCTCTGCACAGCGGGTGATGAAGGGGCAGCCTTTCGGGCGCTCCATCGGGCTGGGGATATCCCCCGGAATGGGGGTCAGGCGTTTGCGCCCGACCTCAATGCGCGGGATCGCCTCCAGCAACCCCCTGGTATAGGGGTGGGCTGGCTGGGTCAGCAGCGCCCGGGTCGGGCCACGCTCGACCACCCGGCCCAGATACATCACCGCAACCTCATCGGCGACCTGGGCGATCACCCCCATATCATGGGTGATGAAAATCACGCTCATGCCCAGATCGCGTTGCAGCTCGGCAATCAGCTCCAGGATCTGGGCTTGGATGGTGACATCCAGCGCCGTGGTCGGCTCATCGGCGATCAGCAGCTCCGGATGAGTCGACAGGGCCACGGCGATCATGGCGCGCTGGCGCATGCCGCCGGACAGCTCATGGGGATATTGGTCGACCCGCAAACCGGCATTGGAGATCCCGACCTTATCAAGCATCTCGACCGCCATTTCCCGGGCGATCTTGCGCGCTTGGCGTCCGGAGCCATAGCTGCCCTTGGCTTCCACCGCTTCGGCGATCTGCTCACCCACCGTGCCCGGGGCGGCCAGGGGGCTGGCTCCCGCCAAGCGATGCAGGCGCACCGCTTCGGCGATCTGATTGCCGATGGTGTAGACCGGCGAAAAGGACGCCATCGGTTCCTGGAAGATCATGGAAATCCGCCCACCGCGAATATCCCGGATCTCCCGGCTGTTCGACTTTAGCGGTGCAATGTCGATGGGGTCCCGCAGGCGTTCGACCAGGGAATTGGGCCGCCCGTTTAGGATCATCTTCGACGCGGGATCGATGATCGCATGGTTGGGCAGCAGCTTCATCAGCGCCCGGGTCGAGACACTCTTGCCCGATCCGCTTTCGCCAACAATGCCCAGGGTCTTGCCACGATGGACCCGGTAATCAACCCCATCGACCGGGGTGATCAGGCCTTCATCGGTGCGGAAGGACACCCGCAGATTGGTCACCTCCAACAAGGGCCGTTCGGCGGAGGGGGCTGGGCTCTGCCCGGTGGTGGCATGCAGGTCCTGTTCGCTCATCTCTCTCAGGCTCCCGCTTACTTCTTAACCGAATAGGGGTCGGCGGCATCGCGCAGCCCATCGCCCAACAGGGTGAAGGCCAGCACGGCGACCACGACAAAGCCAGCGGGCAGGAACAGCCAGGGGGCTTGTTCAATGGCCCGGATGTTCTGGGCGTCCTGGAGCAGGATGCCCCAACTGACCGAGGGCGGGCGCAGCCCCAGCCCAATAAAGGACAGGGCGGTTTCCGACAGGATCATGTAGGGGAAGCTGATCACCAGATCGACGATGATATAGCTGGTGAAGCTGGGCAGCAGATGCTTGCCGATCACCCGGCCGGGCCGGGCACCGGACAGCTCGGCGGCCAGCACATAATCCTCGCCCCGTTGGGCCAGCAGATGCGAACGCACCCGTCGGGCCAAGGTCGGCCAGCCCACCAGACCAAAGATCATGGTCATGGCGAAATAGACCTGCAGGTTGGACCATTCCCGGGGGAAGGCCGCTGCCAGACCCATATAAAGTGGGATCACCGGCACCACTCGGACGATTTCCGTGACCCGCTGGACCACATAGTCGATCCATCCGGCGAAATAGCCTGCGATCCCGCCGATCACCAAAGCCAGCACAAAGGCGACCAAAACACCCAAAATCCCGATGGACAGGGAGGTGCCGGTGGCATGTAGGGTGCGGGAAAACAGATCTCGGCCGAGCTCGTCGGTGCCAAACAAATGCAGCTTGGCATCACCCTCCAGTCCAAACAGGTGGATGTTGCCCGGGATTATGCCGAGCAGATCATAGCTATCGCCTTGGACAAAGAAGCGGACATAGATCCGAACCTCCGGGTCAATGACAGCAATCTTGCGCAGGGTGACCGGATCGCGCTTGGTCGAAAGCCCATGGATGAACGGCCGTAAGGAGACCCCATTGTGGTCCCAGAATTGCGGGATCTGGGGCGGGCCCATCACATAGTTGGAATCCCGGGTCGTGGTGCCATAGGGCGCGATGACATCGGCGAACAGCCCGCCAAAGGCCATGGCCAGCAGCACAATGCCGCCCAGCATGGCCGCCTTGTGACGCCGGAAGCGCCACCACACCAACTGCCATTGGCTGGCGGTGTAGTATTTCAACGCCGCCTTATCGACCTCTTGGGTTTCGGGCGAGGCGGGGCTCTGCGGGTCGTTCGGGGGGGTGGCGCCAGGCGGTGTGGTCGTGGTCATGGCTCAGCCCCCTTCCAGCTTGATGCGCGGGTCCATGATCGCGAGCAGAATGTCAGAGAAGAAATTCATCACGACGATGAAGAAGGTCAGCATCAACAAGATCGCACCGGCCACATACATATCCAGATCCAGATAGCTTTGGATCAGCAGCTCACCCAGCTCGGGCAGGCTGAGCACCAAGGCGACGATGGGCAGTTCTGAAAACACCCGATTGACGTCAAAGCCAATGGTCGAGACCACCGGATTGACCGCCAGGCGGGCGGGATATTTCATCAGCAGCTTCCATTCCGGCAGGCCCCGCGCCCGGGCCGCCGTGACCGAGAGCTTGTTCAGCTCATCCAGCATGGTGGCGCGCACGGTTTGCAGCTGCAGCGCCGTGGCCGACCAGGCCAGCACAATGGCGGGAACCGCCAGATGCAGCATCAGGTCTAAGGCCTTTGCCAGGCTCCAAGGCGCGTCTTCATACTCATCGGAGAACAGCCCGCCGACCGAGGCACCAAACCAAGTCACGCTGATATAAAGCAGGATCAAGGCGAGCAGGAAGTTCGGCAGCGCCAGCCCCAGATAGCTAAACACCGTCAGCCCGTAATCGGCCATGGAATGGCGTTTGACCGCCGCATAGATCGCAATTGGGATCGAGATCAAATAGGTCAAAATCAGTGTGGCATAGAGCAAGGCCAGGGTGAGAAACAGCCGCTCGCCAATCACATTGTTGACCGAGGTTTCAAAGGCAAAGGATTGACCGAAATCGAATTCGGTCACAATGCCACCGATCCAGTCCAGATAGCGAATGGGGGCGGGTTGATCGAGGCCGAACTCAACACGGATGCTCTCAATGTCAGCCTGGGTGATGGCGACGCCGGTGCCGGAAAACTTCCGGAAGGCATAGCGGTCGGCATAATCACCGGGCGGGATCTCCATGATCGCAAACACCATGATGGAGACGCAGACCATGGTCACAATCATGCCCACCAGCCGATGGACGGCAAAACGAAACATCTAGAGCCCTTTCCGATCAAATAGGGTCAATTCTGTTTCTCGATTGGGGTGTGCGA
>JBMYTN010000047.1:0-31653 GCA_049604415.1 Rhodospirillaceae bacterium
CAGGTCTCTTTGCATCAGAATCTGGGTAACTCTTCGGGGCTCCCAATCTGATCAGCGCCTCTATCTCTCCGCTTGATCAGCAATCTTCACGGTCGACTCATCAGGCTTGATAGAAGTCCCGATACCATTTGACGAAGTTTTCCACACCGATTTCGACCGGTGTTTTGGCTTCATATCCTGTGTCGGCTTGGAGCGTGTTCACATCAGCCCAGGTGCCTGGCACATCACCTTTCTGCATCGGCAGCATCTCTTTTTTCGCTGTGATGCCGAGACATTCCTCAAGGAGTGAGACATAGGTCATGAGCGGGACGGCGCGGCAGTTACCGATATTGTAAATCGCTACCGGTGCCACGGGGCTGGTGTTTGCCGCTGGGATTGGGTCTGTTTTGCCTGTGGGGGCTGGAACCCGATCTAAGGCTCGCAAGACTCCTTCAGCGATATCATCAATATAGGTAAAGTCGCGGATCATATTGCCGCCATTGAACAATTTGATCGGCTCTCCTGCGAGCATGGCCTTAGTAAACAGGAACAGGGCCATATCTGGGCGTCCCCATGGCCCATAAACGGTAAAAAACCGCAGGCCCGTACAGGGTACATTGAACATATGCGCGTAAGAATGGGCCATGACTTCGTTGGCGCGTTTGGTCGCGGCATAGAAGGTCAAGGGATGGTCTGCCGGATGCGTTACGGCAAAGGGTTGTTCGGTGTTGGCACCATAGACCGAACTGGTCGAGGCATAGACCAAGTGTTCGATCTCATGGGCTCGGGCTGCTTCTAGGATTGAGAAAAAGCCGATCAGATTGCTGTCCACATACGCCCTTGGGTTTTCGATGCTATAGCGCACCCCCGCTTGGGCGGCGAGGTTGATGATCCGGTCAGGGCGGTGCTGTGCCACAGTTGCCATGACTGCTGCGCTGTCTGCTAAGTCTGCGCGCACCTCCGCATAGCCCTCAAAGACTGCCAGGCGCGCAGCCCGGGCCTCTTTGAGCGACACATCGTAATACGTACTGAAATTGTCTAGGCCGATGACCTGGTCGCCGCGGTTCAACAGACGTAGGGCGACATGGTTGCCGATAAAGCCGGCACTTCCGGTGACAAGAACCTTCACGGGGCGGGTCCGACGTAATTTTGAGAGGGGCAGCACTCCGAAGCGCTGTCCGAAGCGTTGCGTATATACCCCACCGAGACCCAGGGCGGGTAGTCCTTAAAAAACCACTCTGATGAACCTAGAGCCATTTCTGCGGTGATCGACGCTTGGAGATAGCCTCTGAAGTCACCTTGGTTCAGGCCCTTCCGCTTAAAAGCACCAGGTTATGATGATCTGAGAAGCGTCTTGAGATAGCTGCCATATTGGCTTTTGCCGAGTTTAAGGGCCAGAGCCTCCAGTTGGGCGGCATCAATGAAGCCGCGTCGGAACGCGATTTCTTCTGGGCAGGAAACTTTGAAACCTTGGCGACTTTCCAGAGTCCGGACAAAGTTGCCCGCTTCAATCAGGCTGCCAGGCGTCCCCGTATCCAGCCAAGCATAGCCCCGTCCCATCAGCTCGACATTCAACTGACCGCGTTCCAAATACACTTTGTTCACGTCAGTGATTTCCAGCTCCCCTCGCGGGGAGGGTTTGAGATTGGCTGCGATGTCCAGAACCGCATTATCGTAAAAATACAAGCCAGTTACCGCCCAATTCGATTTGGGTTTGGCGGGTTTTTCTTCGATGGACAGGGCTTTCATGCTCTTGTCGAATTCGACGACGCCATAGCGCTCCGGATCGCTGACATGATAGGCGAAAACCGTGGCGCCACTCTCCCGGTTCACGGCGCTCCGCAGCAGGTCCGGCAAGCCATGACCGTAAAAGATGTTGTCTCCGAGAATGAGACAAACATCGTCGTCACCAACAAACTCGGCACCGAGAATAAAGGCCTGGGCGAGGCCATCTGGGCTAGGCTGGACACAATACTCGAAGCGGACGCCCCAATTGGAGCCATCGCCAAGCAGCCGTTCGAACAAGGGCAAATCATGGGGCGTTGAGATGATTAAAATCTCTCTGATCCCTGCAAGCATCAGCACAGAGATTGGATAGTAGATCATCGGTTTGTCATAGACCGGCATCATCTGTTTGGAGATGGCAACGGTCATCGGATGCAGGCGGGTGCCGCTGCCTCCGGCCAGAACGATACCTTTCATGGATTTCCCCTTCCTGATACGGGTTCTGCCTCCTCAGGCTGTCATAAGACGCTGAATGGTTTGTGCCGTGGCGGTTCGCCAATCTGGCAGCACCAAGCCGTAACAGTGCTGCAGTTTGGTGCCATCAAGCCGAGAGTTTGCTGGTCGTTGTGCCGGCGTTGGATAGGCGGATGTGGGAATGGGTTCCACCGCAACCGCCTTCCCGGCTTGACGGAAAATTTCTTCCGCAAAGGCCGCCCAGGTGGCTTCACCTGTTGCGGCCAGATGGAAAACTCCACGCAAATGGGGGCTTGGGTCGGAGGTGACCTGGCCTGCGATCGCCAAAATCGCATCGGCGATGTCCAAAGCGGAGGTCGGTCGACCCTGTTGGTCGGCGACAATGGGCAACTGGTCGCGGTCCTCAGCCAAGCGCAGCATGGTTTTCACGAAATTATTGCCAAAAGGGGAGTAGACCCAT
The DNA here is from genome assembly GCA_049604415.1 of Rhodospirillaceae bacterium. Taxonomy (GTDB): domain Bacteria; phylum Pseudomonadota; class Alphaproteobacteria; order Rhodospirillales; family Rhodospirillaceae; genus JBMYTN01. Next base: position 2,639 of record JBMYTN010000047.1, read on the forward strand.
GCGGTGCGCAAAATGACGTGGTTGGGCGTGGCCTCTTGGACTTGCTTTTCCCCCTCCAGCTTTGAAGCGCCATAGACAGAGAGAGGACCCGTTGCATCATCTTCGACATAGGGATCGGGTTTTGTGCCCGCAAACACATAGTCCGTCGACAGGTGGATGATCGGCACATCAAGCGCTTGGGCCGCCTGGGCGATCGCTCCAGCCCCCGTGCCATTGATGGCGAAGGCCAATTCCGGCTCACTTTCCGCCTTATCAACGGCGGTATAGGCGGCTGCGGAGACAATCACATCGGGCTTTTGTGCCTGCAGCGCCGGCATCACAGTCTCTGGGGCAGAGAGATCCATCTCGGGGCGCCCAACCGGAAGGATGGTCATCCCGACCCCAGGGCCACGCTCCCGCAAGGCCGTGACCACTTGACCGTCTTTTCCCGTGACGGCGATGCGCAATTCTCGAACTGGCAGGTTTTCAGAACTCATGGTCTCAGGCCTTCTTGAGCACCCCTAAGCGCGCACCGTCATAGACACCATCGCGCAGGGGGCGCCACCACCAATCATTGTTCAGATACCACTGAACGGTTTTCTCGATCCCGCTGTCGAAGGTTTCTTCAGCCTTCCAGCCGAGCTCCGTTTCCAGCTTGGTGGCATCAATGGCGTAGCGGGCATCATGTCCCGGTCTGTCGGTGACGAATTGGATGAGTTTGTCATGGGGAGCGTCTGCGGGTCGTTCTATGTCCATTAAAGCGCAGATCCGGCGAACCACATCAATGTTACGGCGCTCATTGCGGCCGCCAACATTGTATTTTTCGCCAAGCCGTCCGCGTTCTGCGATCAGATGCAAGGCTTTGGCATGGTCCTCGACATAGAGCCAGTCGCGAACATTGATGCCTTTGCCATAGATCGGTAAGAGCTTGCCCTCAAGGGCATTGAGAATAATCAGCGGGATCAGTTTTTCCGGAAAATGATAGGGCCCATAATTGTTAGAGCAATTCGAAACCACAACCGGCAAGCCATATGTTCTGCCCCAGGACAGGGCCAGATGGTCGCTGGCGGCTTTGGAGGCGGAATAGGGCGAAGAGGGATCATAAGGCGTTTCTTCCGAGAACAGCCCCTTCTCGCCTAGGGACCCATAGACCTCATCGGTTGAAACATGCAGGAACCGAAAAGCCTGCTGTTCTGCGTCTGGCAGGCCCGACCAATAGTCCCGCGCGGCTTCCAAAAGGGTGAAACTGCCAACCACATTGGTGGTGATAAACGCCCCTGCGCCAGTAATCGATCGGTCAACATGGCTCTCTGCGGCCAGATGCATGATCCGGGTCGGTTTGAAGGAGGAAAAGGCCTCCACCATTGCTGCCCGGTCACAAATATCGGCCTGTAGGAAGTGATAATTTGGGGCGTTCTCAATCACCTTTAGGGATGCGAGATTGCCCGCATAGGTCAGCTTGTCGATATTTAGAACGGTCGCGCCGACCTCTCCGACCAGGTGACGCACCAAGGCCGAGCCGATGAAGCCAGCCCCACCGGTGACAAGAATACGCATGTGATGTCCTTCCCCTTAAGATCAACCACATCTGTCAGTTAGAGCCATTTGTTTTGTCGCAATTTAGCGCCGCCGAACCGGGTTCACTCCGATAGAATGCCCCGATTTGATCGCAAAGAGCTCTAGGCTTGAAAAACAAAGGACTCTGGTAGGTCCTTCAGAAGTGGGTGGATTTTATCTTTCTCTGAAAGCCGCGCCGTTGTCAGGTCAACGGGCCAGTCGATCCCGATGGCCGGATCATCCCAGCGTAGGCCGCGATCATGGGACGGGCTATAGGGAGCGGTGACCTTATAGTGCATAGCGGTGTCGGGCAGAAGGGTAACGAAGCCATGTGCAAAGCCGGTAGGCACCCAAAGCTGTGCGGCGTTCTCTTCACTTAACTCGACACCGACCCATTGACCAAAGGTCGGGGAGCCAACCCGAATATCAACGGCGACATCATAGAGTGCGCCAGCGATGCATCGCACCAATTTGCCTTGAGCGAATGGGTCGAGTTGAAAATGCAGACCGCGGACCGTTCCGACTTCTGCGGAGAGGGACTGGTTGTCTTGGACGAACCCGACATCGGCAATGTTTTCCCGGAACCAGGCGTCCTTAAAGGTTTCCATAAAGTAGCCCCGGTTATCACCGTGACGTTGCGGGGTGATTTTGACCACACCGGGCAGGGCAAGGGCTTCAAAGCGCATGACGTCTCACTGGAGTTTTGGTCGCTAGAGTATTTTCAGCCGAACCGGGCACCAGTTCGGCGGTTCGAACATGCTCTAACGTTTCAGGCGATCAGATCTCGGGGGGAAACTAGCCGCCCTGAGGCCGAACGCAAAACCCTTTGTGCACATCAGGGCTCTCGCCTGGTTGGCGCTACCAGTATTTGATCACCCGGGAAACCTCGGCCATTCTGAAATCTTCCGACTGCAGGGAGAGATTGGGACTGTAATAGGGGTCGTTCAGGAGCAGTTTGCCCCAGCGCGCCTTCATTTTTTCTCTCTCGGCATTAAACCGCTTCAGCTTTTTCGGGTCGTCTTCATAACCACGGGTCTTCGACTCATAGTGGATGAGCTCTGCATAGGGGGTCCAAACATTGGAATACCCCTTCTCCCGCACACGAAGGCAGAAATCGACGTCGTTTAGGGCGACGGTGAAGCTTTCATCTAGCCCCCCAACCTCATGGTAGATTTCAGCCCGGACAGTGAGACAGGCCGCCGTTACTGCTGAGAATTCCGAGGCCAGAATGGCGCGACCCAAATAGCCCGGTGCTCCATAAGGCGTATGTTTGTGGGAATGGCCAGCAACACCCCCAATACCCAACACCACGCCGCCATGTTGGAGCGTCTTGTCGGGATACCAAAGACGGGCCCCAACACAACCGACATGGGGGCGTTGGGCGTGGCTGGCCATTTCTCGCAACCAGTCGCTGTTTAAGACTTCCGTGTCATTGTTGAGCAAGGTCAGGATGTGGCCCGTGGCAATGGCCGCAGCTTTGTTGTTGAGCGCTGAAAAATTAAACGGACTGTCATCCCGCAAGACCCTGATATTCGGCCGCATCGTTAAGTCCTGCAGATAGGCCAAGGCTTCCGCATCATCACTGCCATTATCCACAATGATGATTTCATAATCCGGATAATCCGTACGCGTTAGAATGCTGTCGATGCAGGTGCGCAGCAAATCCACATAATTGCGCGTTGGGATGATGATGGAGACTTTGGCGCGGTCAGGATCCAAATCATAGAGAATGCGCTGATGAACTGAAATGTCCGGTGCTTCAATCACCTTGGCTTTGATCTTTTTGCGATCCAAATGCTCCTGGAGGGCGCGCAAGGCTGCCGGCCGGGCATAGTCTTTGGCATCGATGCTCGAGGCTGTGCTTTGTTCATGAACGCGCCAATGGTAGAGCACCCGCGGGATATGAACAATTTGATCGCGATCCAAATCTTCCACAAAGCGCAGGGCCAGGTCATAGTCCTGAGCCCCTTCAAAACCGGCTCGAAAGCCGCCAATCGCATCAATGCGATCCTTTTTATAGACCCCCAGATGACAGATCATGTTCTGGGCTAAGAAAAGATCATAATTATAGTTACATTTGAAATACGGATCCAACCGTCGGCCGTCGACATCAATCTTGTCTTCATCTGAATAAAACAGCAGAGCCTGTGGGTGCCGGATCATGGTTTCGACAACGCAATATAACGCATGAGGCGTCAGGACATCATCATGGTCCAGCAGCGTTATCCACTCTCCGGATGCAATCTCCAGAGCAGAATTTGAGGCCTTCGAGATATGGCCGTTCTCTTCTCGGAACACCACTTTGATCCGGGAATCGATCATTTGATATTTTTTCAGAGCATCGCGGACTGCTTTTTTGGGCGAGCAGTCATCTGCGATACAGAGTTCCCAATGATCATAGGTTTGCGCCAACACGCTCTCGATAGCAGCGCGCAACATATCCAGTGGTGTATTGTAAACCGGCATAATAATGGAGATCAGCGGTCTATAGGTGAGCGCTTGAGCCGCCTCTTTCATGAGCCAGAGATCTTCGTCCCAGAGGGGATCGTTGCGTTCAATCCATCGAACATAGTGCTCTCTGGGGTCCTGTGCGGGTATAATAGGACCTGTAATTTCCTGGTACCCGGAGCGCACTCCGCCCCCGCTCCATTTTGCAATACTCCGAATCGTACGGACCGCCACCCGCACTGGTCGCGTAGCTTGCCATGAGGTTGACCGAAGCAAGGCATCGACCTGTTTTTTATTCGCTTCGGCAAGTTCCTCATATCTTGCAGCGCGCTGATCGAGGGTCTTAAAGCGTTGTAACAATTTGTAAATTTCTTGACTGCGCTGTGTTAAGGCGGCTTTGGCCGCTTCAGCGCTATCGAACGCTTTGGCTTTTTCTAGACGTTGTCTCTCGAGTTCGCCCACGAGAGCCTGTTTGGTGTTGATCTCAGCCTGTTTCATCTTTTCAACGATGGGGCAGGCTTGGCTGAATTGAGCAAAAACCTCATCAAGCTGTATAAAGGCCCGTTCAGAATTTGGATGCGCTTCAAGAACTGACAGGGCTTCAAACGTCGTTCGCGCCCAATCCTGCAGCAGAGGGTCCAGCAACAATGCGTCTTGGTCCCGAACAGATAGGCGTTCCATCTGTGCTTGGAAGTGAGACATCAGGGGACTGATTTCGGGTGCTGTATAAAGCGCTGTTTTTCCAGTTTTTGCGATGATTAGATCGTAAATAGATTGCCAGTTTGTTTTCAGCTGACTCTGGGAAATCACCAGCCGATCTAGGGTGCGTGTGGTCTGTTCGGCTTCAAGCATTTGTCGTAGCCAGAGCATGACGCTTTCGCCACGGTGTATTTGGTCCACTTGTTCGACGGCCAGGCAGGCATCCAAGGGACTGCATATAAAGAGAACGGGAATGACTTGAATATTGGTCTCTGAAAGAGCCTCCAGAAAGAGCGGGAACAAACGTGTATCTGTGCTGCCATTGATCAAGAAGGTGGAGTTCTTACCAAAAACCTGACTGATAGAAGCTCTGATGTCTGCGGCAATCTCCTCCCGTCGGCTGGAAACAAGTCGATCAAGGGCAAGGGGATGCCAGTCTGTTTTTGCGCTCCCAATTTCTTTCAGCAGAGAGTCCTGAAAGACCGTTAGTGTTTCGGAGGTTCCGATCTCCGACTTCCCCGTGTTGGATGGCTTTATTTGGTCAAAAGGAAGCTTTATACCCATTAAGCTAAATAAATGTGCTAAGCTCGATGTCCCGCTATGGCGCATTCCTAGCAGATAAAAGCAAAACCTCTTAGGATCAGAATCATTTTTTTTAAATGTTTGTTTTCTTGTGCTCGGTTTTTTAATCGGAAGATCATTCGTCATAGAATCATGCACCAGCAACAGCCCAGCCCCTCTATTGCATTGACACTGTAAAGCGACAAAAGGGAGCTTTGATGGACAACAGAGAGGACGAAACAATAGGAGGCTGATTTTGGGCCTCGGTCTAAGGCCCGCAGGCCGCCCCTTTAATGAGTCCTGACCCTTGAGTAGGTCTCAGGATCCGTGGCGCAGAACCTGACAGCTTCGGCATTTTTCGGCAAGAAATTGTTACAGTGAACTGGAGCCTAGATGTTTGTGGGGGGACTTCCTCCACCTCCATCACCGATCCCAACAAGTCCGCATAGGAGTGCTGAGACATTATTAGTAATAGTGTCTCATATGGCTTGAAGCGATGATGGCGCTATGCGCTTGTGGTTTACAGCTAATAGACTGAAATATAATGGAATAGTCCAATCTTAGTTTGCTCTGAAAAGTAATTTGTGAGACATCTCACACGGATTTTGTCTCATCCTCAACAGGGTGATCTCAATGGTGCATATTGAAAAGCACCCCACTGGATCTGATGCTGGTATGCGGCTGTATGATGCCCAAGGCTGCCGGCTTTATCTGACGCTCGATGAGCGCCATGCTTTTCTGCGCGCTGCGGAAACCAGTGAACGGAGCACGCGCACCTTCTGCATGACCTTGGCCTATTCTGGCTGCCGGATTTCGGAAGCTTTGGCGTTGACAGTGAACCGTGTTGACTTTGGTGCGGGTGTTTTGGTGTTTGAGAGTTTGAAGAAGCGTCGCGAGGGTGTCTATCGCGCTGTGCCCATACCGCCCGCGATTTTGGATGCTTTGGATTTGGTCCATGGGGTGCGGGAGGCCCAAGGTCGATCAAAGGGCCAGGACTTACGGCTGTGGCCGGTTTCCAGAGCCACGGCATCCAGGCGTATTGCTCAAGTGATGCGTTTGGCTGGTATCCAAGGCCCCCAAGCGAGTGCGAAGGGATTGAGGCATGGGTTTGGCGTTCAGGCCGTGTCCGTTGGTATACCCTTGAATTTGGTGCAAAGATGGCTCGGCCATGCCCAGATGAGCACCACTGCGATTTATGCCAACGCGGTTGGCTCGGAGGAGCAGGCCATGGTCGCTAGGATGTGGCACCAAGAATGATGGTCCTTAAACCGTAACTTCAAGCACGCATTACAGGAGACGTGCATCGTGCCTTTCGAGTTAGGGCGTTTGACGCAGCTGTATTTACGGCGGCACATGGAAACCATGTTCGGTTCAGTGAAAGAACCGGAGATTTTCGCAGAGAATATCGTTGTTTTTCTCAAACAACCCTCCGCTGAATTTCTCGTTCAATTTGCCCATCACCTTAAAGAGGCAGGCTTTTTGAACCAAGCGGCCCAAGCTTATGCTGCGGCGATCACTGCAGATCCGGCAGATCCCGACCCTCGGCTGCATCTTGGGCATTTGCTCAAACGTCTCAACAAACGCGATCAGGCTCTCCGTCTGTTCCTCGACCTTTGGTCCCGTCCAGACTCTCCCTATGTGCTGCCTGAGATCAATGGGCTATTGGTTGCCCAGCAGAACCAGAAAACCTCTTTGCAGCCTCATGACAATGCCCCTCCCGGGTTCTGGCATATGCCCATACTTCTCAAAGGCATTTGTCTGGCTCTTGCATGGCGGTTCCGCCGTTGGCGCCGCGCAGAAGAGGGGCCGGGATGGCGCTTTTTCCAGGTCGCAGCCCTTCCTGCGGTGCCTCCGGATCTGGCGACCCAACCCCCACCCTTATCAGAACAGTATCGAACTTGGGTTGAAGCCACCGAGGTCCCTTCAGAGACGCGGCCAGAGAGCCAGATGGATTTGCACGAGACCATTGGCTTCTTGCTGGATTGTCGTGGCGCAGACCCGATCAAAATAGACCGAACGCTCAAATCATTGAGTGAGCAAACATCTGCCAACTATCAGATCCTATGTCTGGTTTCAGAGGGTGCTGAGGAGGTCGCCCTTTTCAACAGGTCTGGATCTGGGTCAAAGACTGTCACCTTAGCTTTGGCACCAGAGAACAGCATCGCCGCTGCGCGGAATGCAGCTGTTGACGGGCTACAGGCAGATTTTGTCGCTGTTCTTGAGCCTGGCGATACAGTGGCACCACTGTTCTGTCAGCGCGTTGCTGAGGCGTTCACAAAGACGCCGGGCCAATATGCCCTCTATTGTGATGACGATATCCAACTGCCCAGTGGCGCGCGGACAGATCCGCATTTCAAGCCCGCTTGGAACAAAGAGTATTTCTATTGCTACGACTATATCGGGCGCGCTGTCGTCATATCCCACGCAGCCTTGAAGGAGGTCGGGGCCTATCGTGCTCTGTTTCCCGGACAGGAGACCTATGATCTGATCTTGCGTCTTGCGAGACGGTTTCCAGAAGGCATTGGGCATCTCCCCGCCCCCTTATGGCACCATGAAAACCGGTTGCCACCCTGCTCTCCCGTTGGTCCTGTTGCGGATATTTTGAGGGACCACGCCATCCCTATGACCGTCTCTCCAGGGCATGTGGTGGGGACCGCCAAACTTGTCTGGTCTTTGCCCAAATCTCCGCCACTGGTCACGCTGATCATTCCAACCCGAGATCGAGCCGATCTATTAGAGACGGCCGTTTCTTCCATCTTGGAAAAAACAACCTATCCAGCCTATGAGATCATCATCGTCGACAATGGGAGCGTTGAGTCCAAGACCCAGCGTTATTTCTCAGAGGTCCAAACCTCCGACAGAGTTTCCATTCTGCGTGATGAGGGAGACTTCAACTTCTCCAGGCTCAACAATCGCGCTGCAGAAAAAGCAAATGGCACAGTCCTTGGCCTCATCAACAACGATGTCGAAGTGATCACCCCAAATTGGCTTTCGGAAATGGTCTCCCCAGCTCTGGATAAGGAGACTGGGGCCGTCGGAGCAAAACTGCTCTATGGCAGCGGCCATATTCAACATGCTGGCGTTGTTGGGGGCATCGGGGTCACCGCAGGACATGGTCATAAATATTATCCTGACGATGCAGCAGGCTATATGAACCGATTGGCCGTGCAGCAAAGCATTTTGGCGGTGACGGGTGCCTGCCTCATTGTTGAGCGCGAAAAATATCGCGCTGTTGGTGGACTAGATGAAGAAAACTTCAAAGTGGCCTTCAATGATGTCGACCTCTGCCTGAAGCTTTCAGAACAGGGCTGGCGGACTGTGTTTACCCCGTGGGCCTGTCTGTATCACCATGAGAGTTTGTCTCGAGGGCTGGACTTGGATGGCCGCAAGGCTGCCCGGTTCCACATGGAATCCAATCACATGACCAATAAATGGGGCCAGACCTTGCTTGAAGATCGCTTCTATAATCCCGGATTAACAAAGACCTATGAAGACTTTTCTTTATCTATCGTCGATGCTCATTGAAGACTGGCTTGATGCATCGTCACAGATCATCCTGAAACCGCATAGAAACAATACCGTCCTTGGCAAGCGTCCAGAGATAGAAAGGGTGCTTGCCTGAGTGTTTCTACATGGTCGAGAATTTCGATGTAATGGCTATGTTCTTGTACACCAGTATGGCGTGGGCCATAGACACGCAGGAGTTCACGCAACCCATCCACATATTGTTCAGAATCAAATACAACATATTTGATTTCAAACCGTTTTAAATCTGCTTGGAAAGCCTCAAGAGTGGCGGTTCTGGCATTTACAAAGGCGTCATAACTTTTCGGCAAGAGGTTCTGGCCACGAAATTCTTCAAAGTAAATTTTGTCGCGCGAGATCAAATAGGTGTCTTGGTCTGTGGCGCCAAGGGTCTCCATCAAGGACCGATACTGCGCGTCCAAGGCCCCCACATCCGTCTGTGCTTGGTATCGCAACGTGGTTCCAAAAGGCACAGAGTGAAAGACATCATGATTGGGCGGCCCAATCTGGGTTGGCAGGCTCCAATAGCCAGCCTGCCACGACGGAAACAACAATCCCAAACAGGCCAGGACACCCATAACTTTTGAGCGCTCAAAGCAACGAGAAAACAAGAGAACAATCATGGGGGATGCGAACAACAGAAAACTAACATAATGCTGAGGTGACCCATAAAATGACATGCTGTAACTCGCAAAAGTGCCGTAAGCAACCAGCGAGAAGATCTCCATGGGTTTGAACCGGCGCAAACCACTTTCTTCCGTAGAGTTCTCGCTTTGACCGCCTTTTGCAGAGAACAATTTAATATAATATGCAGAAGCAATACAAATTAACGGAAAGAAAGCAATAAAACCGGCCCACCCCCAATGATAGCCGCGCCCCTTTTCAATTGACCCAAAAAGTGGTGGCGTGAACGCATTGCTCATGGATTGATAAGTTTGATATTGAAAAACAGCCACACCAACAAGGACGGCTATCATGGCCCAGGCTTTTGCATTCTTCAGCGATGCAACACTGGGAAACGTCAGAATGGTGGACAGCCCAAGGTAGCCGACAATCGCCAGCGTGAATAGAATATTGAATTGGATTGAATTAAGAAACGCGCATAGTAATGCCAACGTTATTACTAATATAATATTCATTCTCTCATGGAAAAGAAAAATAAGACCAAGAAATACAATAGGAATAATACGATATGCGCTGAAGCCTGGGCTAAATCGCAAGGCACCCTCATTGGCGACCAGGGCAGCCAAAAGCGCCAATATAATCAATCCCCATCGAGCATATGGGCTCGCACCCGACTTCGTCATTTGCGCAACGGCAAAAATGAGAACAATACTGACTAAGAAAACGGAAGATCCTGTATAAAATGTATAATTTGATCCATTAATGAAATAAAGCGGTAGAACAGATAGAAGTCCATATTGAGCCGTTACACCAGCAGCCCAATTTCCTTCTTGCATGTCTCGAAAGGGTGTTGTGACCACGGAGTAATGGTGCAAAATGCGACCTCGGAAGAGAATATCTCCAGCAGCTGTATAGCCATTTTCAATAATCCAATTTCTCTTTTCTTCTTTGGTTTTATGACTCCGTGCTTGAATAAAGTCAAAAAGCAACGACTTCCCTGCATATTGCTCAATGAGGTCTTCGTTCGGATCGAGGGTTGTCACTTCCTCAAGATAATGTTGACCATGCTCTGTGGGGTGCGAGGGCCCAATAATTTCGGCGGCAATATCATTATGCGATGTGGTGACATAGAGGCCTTTCATACTGATAAGGGCTGCCGGGATCACCATGACCAACACGGCATAATATCGGAGCGAAACACCAATGCTCCGCTCTCGGAGAGATTGCTTCTCGAGGAAATACAAAGGGATAAGGATCAATAACCCATAAACTACTATATAAACCTCGACCACCTCAGCCCTCGCTATCCTCTGGTTTTTCGCGTTGCATCAAAGCAAATCTCTTAGCCAGCCGCAAGCGGCAAGGCAGAGGATGCCAACCCAAAGTCAACAGAGCGCAGAGATTGGTCAATTCAAGGCTATCAGATCTGAAAAATGGCTTAAGTCATTGAATACTATATGGAAGTGTGCCCACAAAATTGATCTGTCAGGAAGCGTTCAACTCCAATTCCATCTGCATGGCCAGCATGGGTGTGTAGTGATAGCGATGCTTTTTCCGGCGCCCGGATCCCAGGACCTCTATGGTCCAGCTCTTTAAGCCCCCTGCTTTGACCATATTGTCAAAAGCGTTTCGACAATTGCGGCGGAATTCCCGTCGCGTTGTGGAGGATTCTTCTGCGGCCCAGATGTCCCGTCCGACCAAAGAGCCTAAAACATCTTCGTCGACCCAAATATTATTCGGTAATCCATCAATAAATGGCCAAAAACACTTGGCATAATCGGACGTTAGTCGAAAATGTACATCTGCATTGAGGCTGACCAAGCGCAGACGTGACATACTATCAGAGATCCACGGCCCATAGATAATTTGTACTTCATTGTCTAGTCCTAGGTCCATTGCCGTGAATTCATGAATAATGTGACGGCTTTGATACTTTGCATTCGGCATTTTACCATTTAGCAGGCTTTGCAGAATTGCTTCTTCATTTCCTTCATAGACAACCATGAGGACAGACATAATTTCCTCAAAAGCAAGTGCAACACTAGCAACATTATTTGCATGCTCAGTTAAACGCATTGCTTTGAGAATATCTCGCCAAGTGGTTTTTACGATATGAAGGACAGTTTTACCGATCGGGGATTCGTCATCATTAATGGTAATCGAAGAATATTTCTGACGAAAAAGGCCATAGAGTGCGTCTCGATGTTGTGTTCCTAATTCTCTACCGGTGACTTTCACGACGGAATGCCCAGGAACCACATAGATGCGGCTAAAATTGGTATCGGTGATAAGACCGCGTCGACGAGGTGCGAAAGCAGATGTTCTTGTGAGCCGTGCCGGAACTTTTGCAGGGTTATTGCGGCCACGCTTGTTCTTCAAGCGGTCAATACGCTTCTTTTCGGTAGCGGAAAGACTTTTGATATTCAGGCTCATACTAAAAACTTTATCTGAAAAAAGGAACTGTGCCCACAAAAAACGGGAACTGTGCCCACAAAAACCTCAGTGGATAAGGTCATTGCCACAAGGAAGCCTGCCCACAATTCAGGGAAGGGAGCCCACAGAATCCGGAATCCTACACACAGTTTCGGGAATCTTGCCCACAAGAGTTCAAAATCGCTTTGATAATTCAAAAGCTTAAGGACAGCTAAAGACTCTAAAGACTCAAATAAGACTCTTTATGACGCCACAGTGTGGATATCTCCGAAGGCACAACCCAAAAAATTATTCAAAACGTGTCAGCAAAGATCTTTGATCTCAGAACAAAAAAATAGAATCGATACCAATACTCACGATTCAAGCATCCAAAATATAAAACCATTTCATCACGTCTAACCGGCAGCCTTTAATGCCAGTTTGACTCGTGAAAATTACGCCACTGATGGCGATATTAAAATTTGATGTTCGATAGAGCCTAGAAAAAGAGTTTCGACCTAGAAGCTCAGAAAATTCGAGTCTATTGCTACAGAACTGTTTTTCAATAAGCGTTATCGACGTCGACCATCCAATTCATCATAGGAGGGAATCTCTAACCCCCCTGCCCGAAGGCAATGAAGAAAATATTCCTTCATCGTCATTCCAAGCCGCTGAGCCTCTTCCTCAAACGCCTGTTTTATTGGATATGGGATATTATTGAAGGTCCATGAAACCCGCGGAGCACGCTTCAACATATCCTTTTGCGCTTGAGAAGGGCTCGGCAAACCTGCCGCCAATGCGGCCAATTTTTCCGCATCACCTATGTCGTTATTTTGTTGAGTCTCTTTCAAGTGATCAGAGTCATTCGTTTTCTTAGAAAGACCAAGATTTATTTGGAGTTTTGCCATGCTTCACCCGTCCGATAGTAGGTCAAAAGCTGTTTGATTTGCATCTCAGCAAGGAGCTGACGAAATGCGCTCCGTGCCGAGCCAGTCGGCCCTCCTCCCGTTGTGAACATCTCCTTAAACCCCGTTCGATGCCCACAAAGGGCCTTAAACCGGGGAATACCAGCCTCATCAAAAGATTCAACAATCGCATTCGTAATATTCGTTGCGTGATCAACATCCATCAAGACGACATGGGCGCTGATATCTCTCCCCATACTCATTCCTACACTTTGGACATGTTGAAATGTTTTTACGGCACCGCGGGCGTCAGTTTCTGTTGCTTTCGATGGGATGAGAACCAAACCCGCAGCAGCTATCGCATAAACAGCCATTGCGGATTTGAATCCAGCGGTATCAACAAAAATAACGTCATAATTGGGATCAATTTGGCGAATGGTTGGAGCCAATCGTGTGTCGTCCAATTCCGCCAAATAATCGATGCTAACTCCTTCTTTTTCAGCCCATTGATAGAGATTTTGCTGAGGATCCGTATCGATAATTGCGACCTTGGCACCATCGGCTACAAAGGCTGCAGCCAATGAGGCCAACAAGGTTGTTTTTCCTGAACCGCCCTTTTCTTGAACAGCACTGATTACCTGAGCCATATTTTTCCCATTTCATCCAAAGCCATTTCGAGCCGATAGAACGGCAAAAACATCCCTAACCTCTTGTTTGAAAACAGGTTTCAAGAACTAAACCTGATCCGCTTCAACTGAAAAGGTTCTCATTCAGTCACCTTTCTTATATCTAACACCACACAACTAACAACACAAAACGCACATCTAACATCAAAAAATACATAACAGGTGTTAGATGTTAGAAAACTGTTGTTAGATGTTATATCTGAGCAATATGGATCAAAAGGACCCACAAAGCCCTTTGTCCGATCGGAGCTATAGCCTGGGATAATCCAGGTCTGTTGCGGCAAATCAGAAGGGCCTCTATAAGGCCTTCGGCATTGTTGACCGGCACGCCATCCGTATCGCAAAGCTTCTGGGGATCAGGTTCACTCTTGGAAAACCATTCCAAGGGACCACCCAGTGCCAATGAAATCGTAGCCCCTTAAGGCCGCGCCCTTAGACCTCTAGTCTGAATAGAGCTTCACCATGACCGCTAAACCACTCCTTAGCATTGTGACTCCCTGCTATAATGAGGAAGCCAACATAGACGAACTCTATCGCCGGATCAGTGAGGTCATTCAGGGATTTTCAAACCGATATGAGTTTGAAATCATTGTTATTGATAACAATTCCCAAGACGAAACACCGGATAAACTCCGTGCCCTGGCTGCCGCAGACCCAAGAGTCAAAGTGATATTTAATGTCCGGAATTTTGGACATATCCGTTCCCCATATTACGGCATTCTCCAATCCACCGGTGTTGCCACAATCTACCTTGCATCCGACCTTCAGGATCCACCGGAATTAATCCCAGAGTTTATCAGACATTGGGAACAAGGGGCAAAATTGGCACTGGCCGTCAAACCAGTGTCAGAAGGGAGCCCTCTGGTCCACACCCTGCGCAAAATGTACTACCGCATGCTCGACAAAATAGCCGAGGTTGATATTTTGCATGATTCAACAGGCTTTGGTCTCTATGACAAAGAAGTTCTTGATCACTTGCGCGATATCGAAGACCCGTATCCTTTCTTGCGTGGCCTCATCTCGGAACTTGGGTATGATGTTGTCAAAATTCCTTTTGTGCAGCCACGCCGATTAAGAGGTATTTCGAAAAATAATATTTATACTCTCTATGATATTGCTTGGTTGGGTATCATCAGCCATTCGAAAGTGCCGATCCGGATGGCCGCTTTTTGTGGATTTGTGGTTGGCGGTCTCAGTGCACTGGCCGCATTGGTCTTCCTCATTATGAAACTATTCTTCTGGTCTTCCTTCCCTATCGGCATTTCACCGCTGGTCATCGGCCTTTTTGGTCTGTTCAGCATTCAATTTATCTTTATCGGAATCCTTGGGGAATATATCAGCGCGATCCTGACCTATGTGCAACGTCGCCCCGTTGTGGTCGAACGCGAAAGGATCAATTTTTAAACGGTCACGCGAACGAAACATGAGACCGTTCGACAGGCCTGCCGTTGCATTTGGATAAGGTATCGTCTAAGAACTCTTCGGCTTTTCAGCCATTGCTCGGCACCTCCTGCTCTTTCGCTATCGAGTTCCCTCATGCAAGTAATCCTTCTGGCCGGCGGGCTCGGCACAAGAATATCCGAAGAATCTGTCCTGCGCCCCAAGCCAATGATTGAAATAGGGGGGCGGCCAATTCTATGGCATATTATGAAAATATATGCCTCGCATGGGTTAAGTGACTTTATTATTTGTTGTGGATATAAAGGTTATGTCATCAAAGAGTATTTCGCCAATTATTTCCTGCATATGTCAGACGTTACAATCGACTTGGCGAACAATGAGATTGAAGTCCACCACAAGAAGGCAGAGCCCTGGCGCGTGACATTGGTCGATACCGGTGAAAACACCATGACCGGCGGCCGTTTGAAACGGGTGGCACCTTATGTAAAAGGTGATTTCTGCATGACCTATGGGGATGGTGTTGGCGATGTCGACATTTCCTCTCTGATCCAATTTCACAAATCCCATGGCAAATTGGCCACGATGACGACGATGCAGCCTCCGGGGCGGTTCGGAGCCATCAATCTTGATGACGACATGATCACCTCGTTCCTTGAGAAGCCGACGACGGGGGGGGGATGGATCAATGGCGGTTTCTTTGTCCTGTCGCCCAAAGTATTTGACTATATCTCTGGCGATGACATGCCGTGGGAGCGCGATCCCCTGGAGCAGATCGCTGCAGATGGCGAACTGAAAGCGTTTTTCCATCGCGGCTTCTGGCAGCCGATGGACACTCTGCGCGACAAGAACCATCTCGAAGAGCTCTGGCAGACACATAAGGCCCCCTGGAAGGTTTGGGCCTAATGACCGAGACGTTTTGGCAAGGGCGGCGGGTCTTTCTGACCGGTCATACCGGCTTTAAGGGCGCTTGGTTGTCCCTATGGCTTCAGGCCAAGGGTGCCGATGTCACAGGTTTTGCTTTAGAACCCCCGACCACCCCCAGCCTATTTGAGGCTGCCCGCGTGGGGGAGGGCATGACATCGATCATTGGTGATATCCGTGAGGCTGATCGTCTGGCGAAGGCTATGGCAGATGCCAAGCCCGAGATCGTATTTCACCTCGCCGCGCAGCCTTTGGTTCGCTATGCCTATAACAATCCCGTTGAGACCTATGCGGTCAACATCATGGGGCTTGTGCATTTGTTTGAAGCAGTGCGCGCCTCAGAAACCGTCCGTGCTGTTGTCAATGTGACCAGTGACAAATGCTACGAGAACCGGGAATGGGTGTGGGGCTATCGGGAAAGCGAGCCCATGGGGGGCTATGATCCCTATTCTTCTTCAAAGGGCTGTGCAGAACTGATCACATCGGCCTATCGCCGGTCCTATTTTCATCCGGACGCCTATGCAGACCATGGCATTGCCCTGGCAAGTGGGCGCGCTGGCAATGTTATCGGCGGCGGTGACTGGGCTGCGGACCGGCTTGTCCCAGACATTATGCGGGCCATGGATGCCCAAATCCCGGTGAAGGTGCGCAATCCCGTCGCCGTGCGGCCCTGGCAACATGTGCTGGAGCCCTTGAACGGCTATATGATACTCGCTGAACGCCTCTATCGGGATGGTCCAGAATTTGCGGAAGGCTGGAATTTCGGCCCCGGCCTGGATGACACGCGTCCGGTAGAGTGGATCGTTAAGCGATTAACCTCTTTGTGGGGCGACGGCGCTTCCTGGGTTTTGGATCAAGATGCGAATGCACCCCATGAAGCGCGTTTTCTTTCTCTGGACTGTGCCAAAGCACATGCGGACCTGAAATGGAGGCCTGTATGGGACTTGGGCACAGCTTTGGAACATATCACCTTCTGGCATAAGGCTCATCGGGCCGACGAAGACATGAGACTTGTGACGCTAAGCCAGATCGAACACTTCGAGCGTCAAAAAATGGCTGAGGAATAATTAAATGAACCGCTGTGAACGCGAAATGCTGGAGATTCTGAAGACTCTGCGCCAGGACTACGGCGCCGTGTCTGTGAAGGCGGAATTTGAAGCAGAGGGGACGCGTACGGATGAACTGCTGCGCCTGATTGACATCGCCCGTCGGGCCGATCTGAAGATCGGTCTGAAAATCGGCGGTGCCGAGGCCATGCGCGATCTGATCGAGAGCAAGCAGTTTGGTGTTGAGTTCATCATCGCGCCGATGGTCGAGACCCCTTACGCGCTCACCAAATTCATCGATGCGAAGAACAAGGTCTATTCTGCGGAGCAAAAGGAAGACACCAAGTTCCTGTTCAACATCGAAACCATCACTACCTTCAACAATCTCGATGAGATGATCTCTGTGGGCAGCGGTCCCGATGGTGTCCAAGGCGGTGTGTTTGGCCGTGTGGATTTCTGCGGCTCCCTGGGCCTGGGCCGCGATGTGATCAACTCTGATCAGACCACCCAATATGTCCTGAAGGCAGCGGAAGCCTGCAAGAACGCCAATCTGGATCTGGTCGTTGGCGGTGCCGTGGCGATTGAATCCCTTCCGGAACTGGCCAAAATCCACGCGGTTCACCTGTCCCGTTTCGAAACCCGCAAGGTCATTTTTGATGCCGCCTCCTCGCTGAGCAATGCGGAGATGGCCAAGGGGCTTGAGAAGACTGTCTATTTTGAATTGCTGTGGCTGAAGAACAAGCGGGATTACTACGGCAGCATCGAAAGCGAAGACGCCACCCGCATCGAAATGCTGGAAGCGCGCTGGGAAAAATTGTCCAAGTAATCCTTGGCAAAATGGATCAGGTAGGAGGGCCTCGAAAGAGGCCCTCCAATCGTTCCAGAGCAATTTTCGAACCGCCGAACCGGTACCCACTTCGGCTGAAAATGCTCGTGCTACCATAACGCATTCAAAGGGGAGCCATCATGGCGGCAGCAGCATCGACCGTTCTTGTGTTCGGTGCCTCCGGGGCAATCGGAACCGCTCTTGTGGACCGGTTTCGCCAGTCGGATTGGTCTGTTGCTGCGGTCAGCCGCAGCCCTCAAGACAATCCTGACCCCGCCATCAATTGGGTCTGCTGGGAGGTTGGTGCCGGCGCCGGAGACCTCGCAAAACTGGCTCCGGCATCTGTTCACGCCGTCGTCTGGGCGCAGGGCATGAACTGCAATGATGACATTTACGATTTCGATGCCCAGACCCATGAAACCATGTATCGGGCCAATGTGCTTTCGATCATGGAAAGCCTGCAGGTCCTGCTGCAGTCTGGGAAATTGGCACCGGCTGCCCGGCTCTGTGTGATTTCCTCGATTTGGCAAAACATTGTCCGGACTCGCAAACTGTCTTATTGCGTGACCAAGTCCGCCCTGCAGGGCATGGTCCAGTCTCTGGCCATTGACCTCGGCGAGAAGGGGATCTTGGTGAATGCCGTGCTGCCAGGCGCGTTGGATACGCCAATGACCCGGGCCAATTTGCAACCAGAACAAATTGACCGTTTGCAGTCTATGACGCCCTTGGCGACGCTGCCGCAGCTTGAGGATGTCTGCAATCTGGTCTTTTTCCTGTGCTCTGACCAAAACACCGGGTTGACCGGACAGTTTATCGCCGCCGATCGGGGGTTTTCCTATGCCAAATTCCTTTGAAATCGCTGCCGCCTCGGGAAGCTACGCCGTCACCGTCGGCCAAGACCTGGTTGAAGAGGTGGTCCAGCGTCATCCCAACGCCGTCTATATTGTTGATGCCAATCTGGTGGATAACCTGCCGGAGGCAGCGCGGGCCCGGGTGGTTGTGATTGCTGAGGAGCAATACAAAGCCCTGGAATATATGCCCACTGTGGTGGCGGCCTTGCGTGAACACCAGGTTAATCGCGACAGTTATCTGGTGGCGGTTGGCGGCGGCATCATTCAGGACATTGTGACCTTTGTGGCCTCAATTTATATGCGCGGTCTGCCATGGACCTATATGCCCACCACGGTTCTGGCGATGGTTGATTCCTGCATCGGCGGCAAGTCCTCCATCAATGTGCAATCCTATAAGAACCTCGTCGGCAATTTTTATCCGCCCAAGGATGTGGTGATCGACACCCGCTTCATTGCGACCTTGGATAAGGAAATGGTTGTGGGCGGGCTCTATGAGGCGGCCAAGATCTGTTATGCCCGCGGATATGACCAGTTCCTGTCCTATCTGGCCCACGAGCCCGGCTATCCACTGTCGGCGGACCAAGCCGAAGCGACAACGTTAACGGCACTTCTGACTAAGAAATGGTTCATCGAAACCGATGAGTTTGATCAGAAGGAACGGCTGCTGCTCAACTTTGGTCACACCTTCGGTCACGCAATCGAAGGCGGGACGGATTTTGGTGTCAGCCATGGCATCGCCGTTGGGGTTGGCATGTTGGTTGCGGCCCGCTATGCCAAGGACACCAAGGCTTTGTCCACCCTTGGCTTGGAGCGGGTCGGTCACTTGGAGCGTCATATTCAGGAGACGCTGTTGCCAGCCTCCGGTCCCGTCATTGAAGCGCCTCCGGTGATGCCGATTGCGACCATCCTGGAGAAGTTCGAATATGACAAAAAGCACCGGCGCGAGTCCTATCGAATTGTCATCCCGCAGGAGGATGGGGGGCTGAGCTTGGTGTATGTCCCGAAAGACGAGGCCGTGCGGAGCGCTTTCCGAACCGCTTATGAGGAGACCTTTGACGCTCTGGGCTGGTCCCGGTCATGACCGCTTGGCGTGTTGAAGACGATTTCCAAGCGGTCGACCAGTCGGTCGGGGCGCATTGGGAGACATTACGCGGCGCCCGGATTTTTATGACCGGTGGGACCGGCTTTATCGGCCGCTGGATGTTGGAAACCCTGCGCTATGCCGATGCCCAGCGCGGCCTAGGCACAGAGGTTGTGATCCTCACCCGCAACCCGGCGCGTTTTGCGGAACGGGCTCCGCATTTGGCAGCACATCCAACCTTTCAGTTTCAACAGGGCGATGTGCTCGATATTCGCACTCCGGATGGGGCGTTTAGCCATGTCATCCACGCAGCGACCGATGCCAGCGCAGATCTGAACGAGAACGATCCGCGGAAAATGTTCGATACGGTTTTGAACGGCACCCGGGCCGCTTTGGATGTCGCCGTGGACAAGGCTGCGGATCGGGTTTTGTTCATGAGCTCAGGGGCGGTTTATGGCCGTCAGCCCTTTGAAGTCACCAATGTGCCAGAAGATTGGCAAGGCGCCCCGGAATGCACCAATGCGGTCAATGCCTATGCGGAGGGTAAGCGGGCCGCGGAAATGCTGTGTGCGATCTATGCCAAGCAGTTTGGGTTGACGATATCTACGGCGCGCATCTTTGCTCTGCTGGGCCCCATGCTTTCGCTAGATATCCATTTTGCGGCGGGGAATTTCATTCGGGATGCCATGGAAGACCGTCGCATTGTGGTCAAGGGCAATGGTCTCCCGGTGCGTTCTTACCTCTATATCGCCGATCTGGTCGCCATGCTGTGGCACCTGCTGATCCGCGGTCCGGCAGGTCGGGCCTACAATCTGGGATCGGATGAAGGCATTTCGATCCGGGACTTGGCCGAACGTGTTGCCACCTTGATCGGGCGCCGCGGCTATGAGGTCCTTGGCCAGGCGGATAAGGGCTGGAACCCCGGCCGATATGTGCCTGATACCGCTCTTGTGGGGCAGGAACTCGGCCTTTATAAGCAAATATCGCTGGATGAGGCGATCCGCCGCACAGCGCTTTGGCACGGATGGACGCCATGGGAATGATGAAGCTTTCTGATTGGGTAGCCGAAAAAGTCGTTGAGCTGGGCGTGCGCCATGTTTTCATGGTGACCGGCGGCGGAGCCATGCACCTCAATCACTCCTTTGGCACCCATGACCAGTTGGACTGTGTGTTCAATCACCATGAGCAAGCCTGTGCCATGGCCGGCGAGGCTTATTACCGTCTGACCAACAAGATTGGCCTGGTCAACGTCACCTCTGGCCCTGGCGGCACCAATGCCATTACGGGCGTCTATGGTGCCTATGTTGATTCCATCGGCATGGTCGTTATCAGCGGCCAGGTGAAATATGAGACCACGGTCCGGTCCACGGGTTTGCCGCTGCGACAATATGGCGACCAGGAGCTCGACATCGAAGAGCTGGTCCGTCCGGTGACCAAATATATCCATATGGTCACCGAACCGGAGACCATTCGCTATCACCTGGAAAAAGCTTTCTACATTGCCACCAGCGGGCGCCCAGGGCCGGTTTGGTTGGACATCCCGCTCAATGTGCAAGGTGCCAAAATTGACCCGGACACCCTGGAAGGGTTCGATCCGGCGGAGCTGGAAGAGCCCTGGAAGGCGACGGATCTCGATGCTGCGGCCACGGAGATTTTGGCGCGCCTGCAAGCAGCGAAACGACCGGTCGTGTTTGCGGGAGGAGGGGTCCGCCTTTCTGGTCAGCATAAGGCGTTTTTAGAGCTGGTTGAGAAGCTTGGCATTCCCGTGGTGACCGGTTGGAATGCCCATGATGTCGTTTGGAATGAGCATCCTCTCTATTGTGGTCGTCCGGGATCGATCGGGGATCGGGGCGGCAACTTTACCGCGCAGAACAGCGATGTGCTGTTGGTGGTGGGCAGCCGCTTGAACATTCGTCAGGTCAGCTATAATTGGCGCTCCTTTGCCCGTGAGGCCTATAAGATCTGGATCGATATTGACGAAACCGAGCTGCAAAAACCCAATGTGACTCCGGATCTGCCGATCCATGCCGATTTGGCGGATTTGCTGCCGGTACTGGCCAAGACGCCCTATGCCGGGCCAACGCAAGAGCATCAAGAATGGCTGGAGTGGTGTAAGGAACGCGGTCGTCGCTTCCCGGCGGTTCTGCCGGAATATTGGAGCAATCAGGTCGTGAACCCCTATTGCTTCATGCAGACCCTGTTTGAGGGGCTCGATGAAGACCAGATCGTCGTGACCGGGAACGGCAGTGCCTGTGTTGTCAGTTTCCAAGCGGCTTTCTTGAAACCGGGTCAGCGGCTGTGGACCAATTCCGGCTGTGCCACCATGGGCTACGACCTGCCCGCAGCCATCGGTGCTTATAAGGCCAGCGGTCAACCCATTATCGCTTTGGCCGGTGATGGCAGCATCATGATGAACCTGCAGGAATTGCAGACCATCATCGGCGAAAACATGCCGATCAAGATCTTCCTGCTGAACAATAGCGGTTATGTGTCGATCTTCCAGACGCACCGGAACTTCTTCAACGGGGTTGAAGTGGGCGGTGGTCCCAAGAGTGGGGTTTCCTTCCCGGACTTTTCACGCTTGATGGCAGCCGGGTTCGGTTTGCCCTATCGTCGCTGCGAAAGCCATGGGGATATGGCCGATGCCATCCGGGAGACCTTAGCGACATCGGGTCCTGCGGTTTGCGAGATCATGCTCGATGAGCATGTGTCATTTGCGCCTAAGCTGGGGGCAAAGCAGCATCCAGATGGTCGGATCACCTCGCCGGCGCTGGAAGACCTTTCACCCTTCCTGCCCCGGGATGTTCTGTTGGAAAACATGATCATCGATTTGGCCGAGGATGGCTAATGCGCTCCTGGGCGTCTCTGAAGGAGATCATCCGCAAGCATGAGGTCAAAGTCCGCTTCGTGATTGTCGGAGGCGCCAATACTGTTTTTGGTTTGGTCAGTTTTCCAATTCTTTATTTTTTGCTGCACCCTTTGGGCATGCATTACATGTTCATTCTGATTATCTCCCAAACTCTGGGGATATTGGTGTCTTATACGACAAATAAATTATTTGTATTTCGAACTAAGGGTAACATTATTCGAGAGTTTATGACTTTTTCGTCATTTCATTTGATTATTTTTGCCCTGAATTTGGCGGCTTTACCGACGATGGTTGAGCTGCTTGAGATGCATCCTGTCATCTCTCAGGTTTTGTTTGCTGGAATCATTATTGTGTCCAGCTATTTTTGGTATAGCAAGGTGACCTTTAAGCACAAGCACAAGAGGAATGTCGTTCTATGACCGCAGCCTATCTCTCGCGTGTCTGCCCCTGCTGTGGGGCGGAAGCCTCCTCTGAACCAGAAGTGGCTTCGGCCAAGCGGGCCGAGAGCCTCGACTATGATGCTTTGGTCCCGGTGTGGAACGGCTTCTTCAAGGAGAAGTACTTCTTCTCTTATATGCGCTGTTCAGAATGCGGCACGCTCTATGCGCCGACCTTTTTTACCGGTGACCAACTTGGCAGCCTTTATGCCCAAATGCCGCCGAATATGGATGTCGTGCCCACCGATGAGCTGCGGAAGACTCAGAAGGGCTATTTCGACACCTTGAAGCGATATGCTCCCCTGTCCGGAGGGTATGTAGAGATTGGGCCGGATGTTGGCTTTTTCACCGAAAACTGTGTGAAGGAAGGGGACTTCAGCCATTATTGGCTGTTTGAGCCCAACCAGGCCGTGGCGCCAGCCTTACACGAGGTCATGGGCGAGAAGGACCATACCTTGGTCCATGATATGTTCGGCTTTGAGGCTGTGCCCGATCAGTCCGCATCTTGTGTGGTGATGGTCCATGTGTTGGATCATTTGCTTGATCCCATGGCGACCTTGCGGGAATTGCGGCAGAAAATGACACCAGGGGCCCATATCGCCATTGTCACCCATGACGAATCCAGCTTGTTGCGCCGGGTGATTGGCACGCGCTGGCCGGCCTTCTGCCTGCAGCATCCGCAAATCTACAATCCGAAATCCATGCGCAATATGCTGGCTGAGGCAGGGTTCTCAGTGGTTGATATCAAGCGAACGGTTAACCACTTCCCGGTCGCGTTTTTGTTGAAGCATTTGCTTTGGGCTTTTGGTCTCAAGGTCGGCAAGGTGCCGTCTTTTGGCGGCCTGTCTCTGGGCCTAAAGCTTGGCAATATGATCACCATTGCAACGCCGACAGAACAACCGTCCTAAAACCGGGGTGACCCGTAAGATTTTTCGTCGAGCACCTCGTATATGATGTGAGAAGGGGCGGTCTTTCCGATGACATCTCTTTTGCCTGATACAGAGACCCATCCTTATTACATTTTCTCAGCCCGCTATACGCGGACGTCAGCGGGTATTCGGGCGCTGCATTTGCTCTGTCACTGGCTGAATAAATCAGGCATGCGGGCTCATGTTGCGTTCTTCGGCCGGGAGCTGGGGGTTCATACCCATCCGGATCTTTTGACCCCAATGTTGACCCAAGAGGTCATCGACTTTCATCACTCTCAGGGTAAGACCCCAATCATTATTTATCCGGAGGTGATTTCCGGAAACCCCGCCAATGCAGACTGTGTGGTGCGTTATGTTCTGAATATTCCGGGGTTGTTGGGAGGGGACACGACGTTCCCCGAGAGCGATCTGGTTTATGGGTTTTCCAAGCGCCTTGCAGAATGTTGCGGACGGCCCGAGAGCATTCTCCATGTGCCCGTGCTCGATACGACCACCTTCACGGCGACACCGGAGGAAGAGCGCACGGAAGTTTGCTTCTATGCGCAGAAATATCAGTTGGTGCATAAGCAGAAGGTTTTCGGTTTGCCTGAAGGGGCGATCGAGATCACCCGGGATCGTCCAGACTCCCATCTCCCCCCTGAAATCGCTGATCTCTTCCGCCGGTCCAAGGTTTTCTATTGTTTTGAGAATACGGCTTTGGCGTCCGAGGCTGTGCTCTGCGGTTGTCCGGCGGTGTTCATGCCCAATGATCACTTGGATTGGCCCATTGCCCTGGATGAGCTGGGTTGGGACGGTTTTGCCTGGGGAGACAGCCCTGAAGAGCTCGATCGGGCGGTGCGTACGGTGGGCCAGGGCCGAGACAATTATCAGAAAACCATTGATCTGTTTTTCACCCAATTAAAGTCTTTTATTGCCGCAACCCAAGAGCAAGCAGCTGCTTTAGAGTATAAAAATAAAATTACCTTGGACGATTTTGATATACATGCTGGCGAAGTGATAGGCTTGGCGGGATCAAAGCTGCGCTGGTCAAAAGAAGATGCGCTTGATGTGATCACCAGTATTGATGCTGTGGAAGTGGCAGACATTGTCGAACGTTTACAGTATAGAAATCGCCTGTCATTGGGTAAAAAATTAAATATTATTTCAGTTCTCGATGCCAGTGCGGCGGATATATTAAATCGTTTGCGCAGTATTGACCGTTTGACGGAAGAGGATTCTCTCAGCGCATTGAGAGCGTTGAATGCGAGTGCAAGTGATATTATTAGTATTTTAAGAGATCAAGGCCGTATTTCCCAAAAAGAAGTGTTAAACATAGTGTCCAGCTACAGTGCGCGGGCGACAGATCTTGTCGCCCATTTGCGGAAGCAAAAGCTGGTAACCGTGGAAGATGAACTCGATTTGGTGGCTGACTGTGGTCTCAATCCAAGTGATGTTTTTGACCGGCTCCAGGTGAATGGCCGGGTTACCATGATAGACAGGCTTCGTCTCCTGTTCCGAGTGACGGGCCTGAAGGCGCTGTTCCGGAAACTAAAGCCGAGTAAAATCAGATAATTGCGTGAGCCTTTTTGGGGGCCAAGCCTTGACCGGTTTCATGCCGAGGCCTACCCTCCATCATGCGAAGCAACACCGGGTCTAGCGGGGATCCCGGTATCCTCTGATCCATTCGTAAAGGGCTCTAGCCCATGACCCAGGGTTATTGATGGTGAACCCGGTGGGAGACAGTGTGTGCCTCGGATCCAGATAGCGCTCATTGCCTTGTTGCTTGGCGTGGAGATGATACGGTTTCTCCTGTCAGCCTTCACCCCCGCGCAAGATATTGCTGTTGAGGCCTATGGGGAAGCGGGACATCGCGTTCCGCAGGTTGTGTATTCGTATGATTCTCGAGAAAACAATGATGTTCCAAGATTTCGCTTGGCCTTTGAAGCCCGTAGCGACAGTGTTTACTATGGTAATTTCTTTCAAACCTCGAATACATCGCAAGCCATTCGTTTAGAAATTCAGCCCACTTCAGAGGTTTTTTTGTTGCAACAGGAAGCGCAAGCCACTCCCGTCGGGCAATGGGCTGAGGGAAAATGGCACCGCATTTCTATTGTTGGGACCCGTGAGGAGATCACGGTCTCCATTGATCATCAGCCAAGTGTGACAGTGCCTATTTTGGGGTCACCCCTCTTTGACCACATGGTTTTGGGCAGCGGCTTGGGGATGCAGCGCCCGCTTGATGGTGAGATGCGCGATATCTCGCTTTCTATCATCGTCGATCCCTATCGGTACCCGGCTGCAGCGGCCTCCGCCGTTTTGGCGATCACTTTCGCTCTTTTCCTCTTTAATCCAGTCGTGCGGGCGCGCAGGGGAATTGTAGCGGGCTTGGCTTTGGCTGTTTTGCCCGGTTTGGCCGTCTTCTGGAGCGGCATCATACATCCTCTGCTGTATGCACCGATGCCAGTGCTTCTGTTGGGGCTACAGGGTCTTGTCGCGGCTGTTCTGGTAATCCGGTTGAGCAAGGGCAAAGAGTGGTTTGTTTTCGGGGCCTTTCTTGGGCATGCAACCACCTTGCTGATCGCATCTGTGCTGTTTTATGCGATGCTGCCTTTCTTGGGTCCGCTTTGGACAGGAGAGATCCTCTCCTGGAGCATGCTGCTGCTCTCTTCCGTTGCGGGCGCTGTGGCCCTGATTCTGCTTAATGACAGGCTGGCGGCCCTTCCCAGCGCCGGGATTGTTGTCGGTCTGTTGTTCATGCTGGCTGTTGCAATGGCCGGAGAGCTCGTCGAGCTGCAGCGCGCTTTCTTGTTTGGCTGTCTTGTGCTGTCCATCAATGCGATTGGAATGGCCATTCTGGGACCATGGCGAGGCCCGCAGCCTATGTTGGTAAGGCTGTGGGGCTGGATGGTCCACATGGCAAAAGAGACCTGGCTTCCTGTTTTGCTTGCTTATGGTGCCTGTTATGGTGCGCGGTCTGGCCTTGCTGCATGGGCAAAATATTACTTCGCCATTGCAGGTTTTTTTGGGTGGAGCATTTTTCTCTTTCTCCAATCTCGTTCTTTAGCCCTTTATCCTGATATAACCCCAGCATATCAAACAGAATATGCTGAATTTAATATATTTTTTATTGATTATGTTCTTTTGGTGATCACTTTTATAGTGCCGGGTTTGTTTTATTGGCTCCGCCAATATGCATCTATTATGCGCAATGTCGCTGAGAAAATGGACATAGCTGCGGGATATACCGATCGTCTCTTTTTTTATCCACTCTTGATAATGGCAACAGCTTGCATTTTTGCTGCGCCATCTTTCTTTTCTCAGTTCGCTTTTTTTATGGTGCTTGGGGCAGGCCTTTTGGAGCGATCCAAAAGAGCATCTGATGTTTGGGCGGCGATGGGTCAGGGTCTGGAAGCCCCAGTTGTGCAGCACCCTGACTCTCCGAGACCTTGGCATCGGCCAAGGTTTTTGCTGCCGGTTTTATCAGTGCTTTTGCTTGGTCAAATCGCCTTAGGGGCAGCGGCGTGGTACCCTGTGGCCTTACCGAATGATGAGTTTGAGTTGCGAGGACTGCAGGCGCTGTCTTCCGAACACACGCTGTCCCCTGAAGCGCTAGACAGCAACATGGCACATAGTGCCAGTTGGCTTGCCTGGCCGGGGCGGGTCATCCATCACCATTCCTATAATTTTGTCACCGCCGCATATCTTGCGACCTATGGCATTGAGTCGCCAATGGCGTATCTCTATGGCTTCGGCAATTCATCAGTGTTCGCGGCTTTATTTTTATTCGCTGAACCGACTTTAAGCACCTACTTCAACGCCTATCCAATTTTCAATCTAACGGGGCTCCTGCTTTTGGGGCTGGTTGTTGGATATGCGGCGCGCAGTAAAACAGCCGGATTGGTGGCAGCGAGTACCGGTCTGGCTTGTCTGTATGCGATTGGTTTTGAATCCTTTTTTATGGCCGTCAGTTTTAATGTGCTGCGCTATGCAGGCACCTGCATTCAGATCGCGGCTATTTTTTATGCGGTCCGGACGGTTTCTGAGAACAAAGCAATCCTCGCTTTGCTCGGGTCGACTTTGTTCTCTTTGGTTTGGAATGTGGAATACGGTGTGCTCGGGTTTGCGGGCCAAGCGGTTCTTCTGCTGGCTCCGAGCTTGCGTTGGTCTCTACCCCGCCGTCTTTGTGTCCTCTTTCTGCTCATGCTGGCCGTGATGGCTGTTCTGCCATTCCGGGATCTTGTGACTGGGGATCGGCTTGATTGGATTAAATTTGGGTTTTTTGGCATCGCGGTTCCTCCTTTTCCGTCGGCCATTTTCCCCATTTTCCTTTCAATCACCGCAGGCCTTGTTTTTACCTTTTGTATTTTGAATCAGCATTTTGAGGTTCGGGAACGAGATGCTCGGTTGGCGGTGCTGGTGATCGCAGCCTTTATGATGATCAAATATGTGTATAACGCTGCTCCCAATCATCTCTATTACACGCTCCTGTTCGTTGCCTGTATGGCTCTCACAGCGTTGCCCTGGTCCCCCGCATGCCAGTGGCGCGTGGGGAAAGGGCCCCTGAACCCATTGTCTCTTTCGTGGGTTCTCCTGCTTGCCTTGGGTGTCAGCGGATTTGCTTTTGCCAATGGGGCGACCCTGCTGCGAGAGGCGCAGCAGTTTAAAGCCCGGATGATTATGCCGTTTGAAGCAGAAGACTGGAGCCGCTTGGGAGAGACCATTCGCATCAATATCCCGGGTGATCCCGTGATGGGTCGCGTGTCGGCCATCCGTGAGACCTTGGACCCCGAAGAGACGCTTTTGATCCTTTCACCCTTTGATATCCTGATGAACTTCTACGTCAATCCACGGTATTCCTGTGCCCATTTTGATTTGCTGAGTTCCTTATATCTCTTGCCTCATATTGATGCCGTTGCAGAGTGCGTGAGACGGACGCCGAATGTTTTGGTGGTCTATGACCATGCTTTATCCGTGCGTTGCGCGGATGTTCCGGACCGCTGGCTCTCTGCGATTGCGCAGTCAACGGGATGTCGGATCCGCGAACAGGGTAAGGACAGCATTGCTCAGATTTATGAGCTGCTTGCCTTTGATCTGGTGGAAGTGAGCCGTACCGATGATTTGGTTTTCTACCGCAAGAAGGACTAGGCCTTCTTTTGACGGCGATAGCCTGCAGTGAGGGTGATCAACGGGTATTCCGATTTCACCAGCCGCATTCTCATCAGTCGCCTGTGAAGAATTCTCAAGCGTATGAAAACGTTTAGGATTTCAGGCACTTCAAG
>JBMYTN010000048.1:0-31560 GCA_049604415.1 Rhodospirillaceae bacterium
GCCGCCGAAAGCCAAGCCCCATGCGAATGCATGTCTCCGACATGACGGCGCCCGGCGACTGAGGGCTAAAAAAAATTCCGGCGAGGGCCAAAAAACAAAAAGGGCCGCCCGGGGGGCGACCCTTCCGTTTTGCACCGGCGCCGGGGAGCACCGGGGCGCATCAGTCCGCCAAATTAGGCAGCCTTGATGCCCATGCCTTCGAAGGCAACCTTGGCGCGGGCGGTGACCGGCTCAAAGGAGGTCTTCAGGACAGAAGAAGCCATTTCGGCCAGCTTCTTGGAGTCGGCAACGGCGGTTTCGACGCCTTCTTTGGCCAGCTTCTGTTGCAGAGCGGACAGCTCTTGCGGGGTCTTGCAGGAAGCAACGGCCTTGGAGGCTTCAACGGCGGTGTCGAAGGACTTGTTGGCAACAGCCATGTATTCCTTGGACAGCTCTTCCACGCCCTTGGCAAAGGTGGTGCCAGCGGCAACGGCGGCGTCGAGGTTTTCTTTGTTGAAAGCAACAACGTCTTCGTAGGACTTCATCATGATCTCTTCCTCTTGATCTGTTTAGTTGGTGTCAGAACCAGGCTTCTACGCTGAACAAAGCGGCGCCCGGTCCCGGATCACCCGGGGTTTTTGTTGCGCCGCAACATGGTCATTAAGATGCCGCCGACCGCCCGAAGAGTCAAGAAGTTTTTGTGCGCTGCACAAGAGGAAAAAGCATTTAATATCAGTTACTTAAAATTTCGCACTGCCGCTCTAGGTCATTTTTTTGCTGCAGCGCACAAACTCGGATAGGGAAATAACCCTGCCCCATCACGCCGCATTGGCTTGGGCCATGGCCCCGGCAATCGCGGCCAAAGCAGCCTGAGCCTGCGCGCCATCGGGGCCACCGGCCTGGGCCATATCCGGACGGCCACCGCCGCCCTTGCCGCCCACCGCTGCGGAGCCAGCCCGCACCAGGGCCACCGCATCAAACTGGCCCTTCAGATCCTCGGTCACGCCCACCACCAGGGAAGCCTTGCCATCGGTCACCGAGATCAAAGCCGCCACGCCACTGCCCAGGCGGGTCTTGATCTCATCGACCATGCCCTTGAGCTCCTTGGCCGGGACGTCTTCAAGCACCTGGCCGGAGAACTTCACCCCGCCAATATCTTGCACCGGACCGGCACCGCCGCCGTCAGCCGCCGCGCCACCGGCGCCACCGCCACCCAAGGCGATTTTCTTGCGCGCATCGGCCAGTTCCTTTTCCAGCCGCCGCCGGTCGTCCAGCAGAGCGCGAATCCGCTCACCCAGATCCGCCGGAGCCGACTTGGCCGCTTCCGAGGCAGCACCGAGCATGGCCGCCTGATCGGACACCCAGGCCACCGCCGCCGCACCGGTCACCGCTTCGATCCGCCGCACGCCAGAGCTGACCGCACTTTCCGCCACGATCTTAAAGAAGCCAATATCGCCGGTCCGGGTGACATGGGTGCCGCCGCACAGCTCGACAGAATAGGGCTTATCCGCCTCCGCCGCTTTCGCCCCCATGGAGACCACGCGCACCTCATCGCCATATTTTTCCCCGAACAAGGCCATGGCCCCGGCCTCAATGGCGGCTTCGGGCTCCATCACCCGGGTGAGAACCGACTGGTTGGTCCGGATCTCCTGATTGACCTCTTCCTCGACCACCCGGATGTCCTCCGGGGTCAGAGCCTTGGGATGGCTGATGTCAAAGCGCAGCCGATCCGGCGAGACCAAAGAGCCCTTCTGCGTCACATGGTCGCCCAAGCGGCGGCGCAGGGCCTCATGCAGCAAATGGGTCGCAGAATGGTGGCCGCGCAACGCGTCCCGGCGGCCCACATCGACACTGAATTGGGCCTCATCGCCCACAGACACGGATCCAGAGGCAACCACCCCGAGATGGACAATCAGATCGCCAAGCTGTTTTTGGGCATCCCGGATGGTGATCGTTGCCCCGCCTGCGGTGGTGATTACGCCGGTGTCGCCCTGTTGACCACCGGATTCGCCATAAAACGGGGTCTGGTTGGCCAGCACAGCCACCTCGGTGCCTTCGCCCGCCTTGTCGACCGGCGCGCCATCGACCACCAGGGCGGTGATGGTGCCCTCGGCCTCGGTCCCGGCATAGCCCAGAAACTCGCCAACCCCGACCTTATCGCGCAGGTCAAACCACACCGTCTCCGTCGCAGCGCCGCCCGCCCCGGCCCAAGCCGCCCGGGCCTCGGCCTTTTGCTTGGCCATGGCGCTGGCAAAGCCATCCAGATCGACACCGATGCCCCGTTCGCGTAAGGCGTCCTGGGTCAGATCGACCGGGAAGCCATAGGTATCATAGAGCCGGAAGGCCACGGTGCCGTCCAGAGTATCGCCCTCGGTCAAGCTGCCGCTTTCCTCGTCCAGCAGCTTCAAACCCCGGTCGAGCATCTGCTTAAACCGGGTTTCTTCCAGCTTCAGGGTCTCGGTCATCAGCGCCTTGGCGCGCTCCAGCTCCGGGAACTGACCGCTCATGGCGCTGACCAAAGCCGGGACCAGCAGGAACATGATCGGATCCCGCGCCCCCATCATATGGGCGTGGCGCATGGCCCGGCGCATGATCCGGCGCAGCACATAGCCTCGACCCTCATTGGAGGGCAGCACCCCATCGGCCATCAAAAAACAGCAGGAGCGCAAATGGTCGGCGATCACCCGATGCGAGGCCTGATGCGGGCCGTCCGGATCGGTCGAGGCCGCATCGGCCACCGCCTCGATCAAGCCGCGCATCAAGTCGATGTCATAATTGTCATGCTTGCCCTGGAGCACGGCGGCGACCCGCTCCAGCCCCATGCCGGTATCAATGGAGGGCTTGGGCAGGTCCCGGCGTTCGTCCGGGGTGACCTGCTCGAACTGCATGAAGACTAGGTTCCAGATCTCGATGAAGCGGTCGCCATCCTCATCGGGGCTGCCCGGCGGGCCGCCGGGGATATGCTCGCCATGGTCAAAAAAGATTTCGGAGCAGGGGCCACAGGGGCCGGTGTCGCCCATGGACCAGAAATTATCGCTGGTCGGGATCCGGATGATCCGGTTGTCGCTGAGGCCCGCCACCTTGCGCCACAGACCGGCGGCTTCCTCGTCGGAGCTGTGCACGGTGACCAGCAGCTTGTCTTCGGGCAGGCCATAATCCTTGGTCACCAGAGTCCAGGCGTGGTGGATGGCCTCTTCCTTGAAGTAGTCGCCAAAGGAGAAATTGCCGAGCATCTCAAAGAAGGTGTGGTGCCGGGCGGTGTAGCCGACATTGTCCAGGTCATTGTGCTTGCCCCCGGCGCGGACGCATTTCTGCGAGGTCGCGGCGCGGCTATAGGGCCGGGTCTCAGCCCCGGTGAATACATTCTTGAACTGCACCATGCCCGCATTGGTGAACATCAGGGTCGGATCGTTCAGCGGCACCAAGGGGCTGGAGTCCACTTCCTTATGGCCATTGCGGACAAAGTAATCCAGGAAGGAACGGCGGATCTCGGCGGTGGTGCTCATGGGAGGCCCTATTGCGTTTTCTCTGTCTTGGAGCGATCCCCGGGCCAGCATCGCCGCAACACATGCGTACGATCCGGCCCCAGGACAGCGGCAGGCATGGTTTCTATGTAAAGAGTGATC
This sequence comes from Rhodospirillaceae bacterium, assembly GCA_049604415.1. Taxonomy (GTDB): domain Bacteria; phylum Pseudomonadota; class Alphaproteobacteria; order Rhodospirillales; family Rhodospirillaceae; genus JBMYTN01. The sequence goes on from JBMYTN010000048.1 coordinate 3,606, forward strand.
GCCCCCCCGCAAAGCAAAAACCTGGGCATTCCCCGCAGTCTAGGGGTCCATTCACTCAAAATAGGGTCTACGGCGCGCAGCTTGCCATCATTCCAGAAGCATCGGACCCGATGGGCAATCGCATGGGACCAGGTGAGGTTGGGGGGATCCGGCTCAAGATCCGCACTCCTTGAGTAGCAATGCAATCTTATGATTGCCAAATCTAATCATAGCAACCAATTTTAAAAAAATCGTCACAAAACTATATCTCTGAAAGGGTTACTGTTTTTGTTGGATACTAAAGTTATCCGATAAAGACCCATTCGTTTTTTGGAGCCAGCAATGCCTTCAAAAATCTTAGACGATCTCGTCTCCGCGACGAAAGCCTTAATCAAAGATATCGTCGCTGATGAGGTTAGCGATGAAAGCAATGGCGCAATCAACGACAAAAGCGCCGAGATTGTCGTCGACGCAGCGTCCGATACAATTGACAATATTGCGCGCACCAGTCCGGATAGTCGCCAAAAAACCGACCTCTTAGGTAAGAAAATCCAAATTGCTGAAATAGCTCAAGAAACACAAGAATTCTATGAACGTGATGATTTAGATACAATACAAAAAAATGTATTGTCTACAATTAACATCTTAAATAAATTTTTTCCCTTTAGTGGAGATGCGACTGTTATTGCTGAGAAAGCCATTGAATTACGCAATAAGCGGGTTGGTGAATTAGAAAAAATCATGTCTGAATACCCTGAGCACTTCATGAGAGTGCCAGACCATTTGAAAGAGATAAAAAAGCTTCCGGCCTCCACTGATACAACACCCACAACAGAATTTGATGGAGCCGATGCTCGAGCATCTCATCCGACAAGGGTTAAGCTCCCGGAGAATCTACCTGGATCGCCGCTCATAGCCGATCGAGAGGGAGACGGCATTTCCGTTTCTTTCCTTGAGACATCCAACACCTGGTTTGACATCGACGCAGACGGTTTTCGGGAGCTTCTTGCTTGGCCCGATGGGCTAGATGACTGGATTTTAGTGCTCGACTGGAATGGAAATGGGGTCATCGATGATAGCACTGAGTGGTTTGGCGGCCTTGAAACCGACGGCTTTGCGGAACTCGCGAACCTGGACAACAACAAAGACGGCCACATCGACTTAGCAGATGCGCAGTTTGCAGACCTCCTGTTCTGGGCTGACATCAATCAAGACGGCGTAAGCGATCCAGGAGAACTAACACCCGTTCAAAACGAGGTGCTCTATATCGATCTGAACGCGAGCCTGATCAACGAGATTAACAATGGCAACCCAGTGACTCACCGGAGTGCTGTCCAGTGGTTGGACGGCACGACAACGAACATTGATGACATCTGGTTCCGTTTCGACCAATGGGACAGCCGCTCCAAAGATGAGAGCATCGATGGAATTAGCGATGACGTCTTGGTCCTGCCAGAACTGATTGGCCGAGGTGATATGGCCTCACTTTGGCAGGCAATGTCAGAAAACTCTGACTTGAAACAATCGGCGTTAAGCTTGTTGGAGAGCTTGGAAAATGGCGACATTGACGGATACCTGAACCAGTTTGACTTTTTTTTACTCCAATGGGCCGGTGTCGATACCAAAGACATGGTCACGCCGACCACTGTAAACACGCCGGAGATGCTGTCGTTTCTGAGGGCCTTTTCCGGACGTGACTATGATGCCTGGACTGGCAATCTTGGAGTGAATGCGACTGCCCTCGTTGAGAAAAACTTTGATGATATATCTGGTTCCCTAGCAGCACGCTTTGCTTTTCAAGCGCCGATATCCAGTTTTTTAATGTCTGAAGATAGCGAAACATTCGCATTTAATCACCCGTTATCTGTGTTGATGAGCATATTCGACTATAACCCTCAGACCGACATGTTGTCTTTGCGGGAAAACAATTCGACACTTTCTTTCGAAGCACTTATCCAAGATAATGTCTTGACTTTATCACAAGCATTTAATTTGCTTCGCTTGTTTGCCCCCGATGTCGCTGCACAGGATACTGATCTTTCGGAATTATCTGGTGGAACGCATGTCGCTATAGTTCATGCCGGATTAAGTCATGGACATTATTATGATCTGGACCAGGGAACAGACCGTGTACCTGGGGGACCAAACGCCGACATTTTCCAAGGTGGGGGCGGCGACGACACCTTACTTGGTCAGGGCGGCAAGGATGTCTTTATCTGGTCCAAGGGGCATGGAAATGATGTCATCCATGATGATGGCACGGGCCAGCTGATCCTCACAGATGTCCTTGCCGATGGCGTTGAGATCGCGCGTAGCCAAAACAACAGCTCTGATGTTGTTATAAAGATCTTAGAAACCAGCGAGACCATCTTGCTGGAGAACCTACTTACGAGCCAATCCCATGGCATTCAAAGTCTGGTTTTCCGTGACGGCACATCTATGGAACGGGCCGCGATAGAAGAGGCCGCTTGGTTTCGGGGAAGCTCTAAAACGGAATATTTCTGGGGGTATGCCGCAGACGAGATCTTCATTGGCGGTGGAGGAGACGACACCATCCATGGTGGGTGCGGCAAAGACGTCTTTCTCTGGTCTTTATACCATGGAAATGATGTCATCCGAGACGACGGTTCAGGTCATCTGGTCTTGCAGGACGTCAGTTCTGAGCAAGTGGTCTTTGGTAGAGCTGAGGCAGCTGCCAACGATTTGACCATTGGGGTCACCGAGACCAATGAGACCATCCTGATCAAGAATTTTTTCTGGAATGAAACCCAAGGCATTGATCGTCTGACCTTTAAGGACGGATCTAGCCTGGATCGCAACGGAATCATTAGCGCCGTCCAAAATGCGGAGGCCACAGCCCCTCCCCCACATGAAATCTCGTCAATTTCCCTGAACAGTTCGGGTCAAGACCAGTTTTCCTGGACCAAAGGTTCTGGAGACTATCTCATCTCTGGGCAAGGATCAGGCCGTGTGTTCCTCCGAGATGTTGCACCAGAGGGCGTGGTCTTTGGACGGAGTTTTAACTACCGCAATAATTTGGAGATCACAGTCACTGAAACTGGCGAAACACTCACGGTTAAACAATTCTTCAACAATTGGAACAATGGCATTCAGTCCATAACATTTGGTGACGGCACATCTATGGACCGCACCGCCCTGGAAAACGCCAGTTGGTATCGCGGCGGTTACGGACAAGAAATTATATCTGGCAGCGGTACAGCAGAAACATTCCTGGGAAGTGGCGGCGGTGACCGGATCTATGGTGGTGGAGGTGAAGACACCTTTCTTTGGTCGAAGCGAGATGGCAACGACATTATCCATGGAGATGGAACTGGTCGGCTGGTCCTCCAGGATGTTGCCCGCGATGGTGTTGAAATAAGTCGACACTGGAACAATCGTTATGACTTAGCTCTCAGGATTCTAGAGACTGACGAGATAATCATTATCAATCAGTTTTTCTCGAATTGGAACAACGGTATCGACTCCTTGGTCTTTAATGACGGCTCGACCATGGGTCGTGATACCCTAAAAGAAGCAGCATGGTATCGGGGCGGCCCTGGTACAGACCTGCTATCAGGCAGTGCTTCAGCGGACACTTTCCTTGGAAATGCGGGAGACGATCAACTCAATGGCGCCGGTGGGACGGATCGCTTTCTTTGGTCGGTTGGGAACGGCAATGATGTCATAAGAGGAGACGGATCCGGCCAATTGGTACTGCAGGATGTTCGACCCGATGGTGTCCAAATTGGTCGAAGCATAAAAGATCGAAATGATTTAGCGATCACCGTCCTGGAAACCGGCGAAACCGTCATCATCAAAAATTTTATGAGGACGGGGCAGAACGGCATCGACAGTGTCCTATTCAGTGACGGGACAACGATGGGGCGGACAGTTTTGGAAAAGGCCGCTTGGTATCGTGGCGGCCCCGCTTCTGACGCTTTGTTTGGCACATCAGAAGCTGAAACCTTTATTGGTGGTGCTCTTGACGATCAGCTCTTCGGTGGCGGTGGCGCAGATACCTTCCTGTGGTCACGCGGAGATGGCAATGACACCATTATCAGCAATGGCCAAGGCGCACTGATTCTCCAGGACGTCACCAAAGACGGGGTGGAAATCGGGCGCAGTTTGACAAATAGCCGGGACCTAACAGTCACCATTTTGGAGACTGGTGAGATCCTTTTTATCAGACATTTTGGCTTTGGCCCGAACCATGGGATCGACCGTCTTGTGTTCAGTGACGGCACCATGATGGACCGAGCTTCTTTAGCACAGAACGCTTGGTACCGTGGTAGCGCGTCTGCAGATTCCCTTTTTGGTAATGCTGATGCCGAGACCTTCCTAGCTGGCACCGGAAACGACCGTATTCATAGTGGCGACGGAGCGGATACTTTCATCTGGTCACCAGGAGATGGCAACGACACCATCTATAATGCGGGCTCCGGAAGGCTCGTCCTGCATAAAGTATTGGCCGATGAAGTAGCGATCACGCCTAGCCCAATCAACAGCCGAGACTTAAAGATTACCGTTTTAGAAACCGGCGAAACCATCCTGGTAAAAAACTTCAATTATGGGTCTAACCTCGGCATCGACAGCCTGGTGTTTGGCGATGGCACCATGCTGGATCGGACCGGGCTGGTTGCCGCCATGGCCCAGAGTGCACAGGCTAAGCCAACCGTCAACACCGACCGTCCCATTGCGCAAGGCCCGCCCAGCTATATCGATGTCGAGTACAACGACGAAACCGTGCCCAGCGCGCCGGACTTGATTGACTGGGATTTATGGCCTGATCCAATCCCCTCGCCCAATTGGACAGACTTGTTGTTCCTGGGGACCGACACCCTGACGACGGACCAGTTCCCACCCCCGGCAAACGCGACAGAGAAGCTAGGCATTGCCCAACAGATGATGGCGCAAAATGCCCTCAACATGTCTGACGCGGAAAAAGTCCTGAAGTTCTATGACATTACTGAAACGGACTACGCCATAACCGGGGATACATCCATACGGGAATCGGGACAGTATTCGTTGCAAAAGCAACCGGACGGCTTCTGGGGGGTGTTCGACGGCATCAGCTTTGCTGAAGGGGCGACCGAGGCGTCTGCCATTACCTTTGGCGACTACACCTATTATCTGACCGATGAGGCCTTAAAAGAAAACGGCTTCAACCCGGGCCAGCTGAAAGACTATGACGGCAACGCATTGGGAGCCGAAGGCGACTGGCAACTGGCGGGCATCGCCGATGTAGATGGAGACGGGACGCAACAATATTTGCTGACCAACCCGACTTTGGGCCGCTGGGCCTCAGTCAACGGTGATATGAACACCGAAGATCATGGCGTTGGTGGTGCAACCCGGGTGGTCGGCATTTATATCGACCCCTTGGTGGAGTCCGGAGAAGTGGAGCAAGGCAGTGCCTTTGACAGCCAAACCCGGTTCGCAAACGACCTGAAAACCTCCAACCTCTATGTGCTGGGCAACATTGATGGCAATGGAGATGGCTACCAGGATGTGTTCTTCCGCACCACGGATGGCACCGCCTATCTGCGCGCTGTCATGCATCAAGATGGCAACATCCAATACGCCAATTATATGAATTGGACTCAGCTTGAAGACTGGATGGAGACAAACGGCGTCCAGCACTCCTTTTACAGTGATTGGGATCTGCTATAGAGCGTTTCGGCCCGACCGCAATACGGAACGCGGAGCAAATACCTACCGCGCGCCAGAGCATTTTCAGCCGAGGTGGATCCGGTTCAGCGGTTCGAAAATGCCACAAACCAAAAGACGAGGACCAATCGGGCGGCCTTGCTCGTGGCCGTCTGATTGACCTCATTCCTGCTCGAAATAATTTTAAAAACGCTCGCTCGGACGAGAAGACACCCAAAGCGTCCGCTTGCCGCCGCGCGGGTTTGGGATTTGGGTATTGCACCTGAAACGGATCTGTTAGACTCAGGCCTATAGTAAAGGGGCTGTCCCTATAGTCGGACGGATACAAACAGATCAGGATGCCAAATAAGAGCCCAGGCGGCCGCGCCCGACCATGGGTCGAGAGGGAAGCATGTTCCGCATCGCCACCGCCTCCACCGTTCTGGAAGATCCGAAACGCGCCGTCGATGCCCTGGTCGACGCCCTGAAGCGCCAAGAGCTTCTCAGCCCGACCTATTTGATGGTGCATCTGAACGCGGCCTATGATGGCGAGAGGGTCATGGCCCAGCTTCAGGCCCGCCTGCCATCGACGCAGCTGCATGTTTCCACCTCCTGCATGGGGGCGATGAGCGATGCCGGTCCAGCCATCGCCGCAAGCGCTGGCATGGCCGCCTTTGGCTTAAGCGACAGCGCCGGACGCTATGGCACCGGCTTTGCCGATTATGGCGGGCGCGGGGCCGGAGCCGCTGCCGAGGCCGCCCTGGACCAAGCCTTGCTGGCCGCCGGAATGGAAGGCGAAATGCCAAATTTGGTCTGGATCAGCGGCTCGCCGGGCCAGGAAGAGGCCGCCATCGCCGCCCTGGAAGACGTCCTCGGCCCCTCGGTGCCGATCATTGGCGGGTCCAGCGCGGACAATGATCTGAGCGGGCTGTGGTACCAAGGCACCCAACAGGGGCTGTCAACGCCGGACCATCCCGGGGTGGTGATCAGCGTGCTCGCACCCTCGGTCCCCGTCGGCACCGCATTCCTCAGCGGCCATGCGCCGACGGAAAAACAAGCCGTGGTGACCAAATGCCAGGACCGCACCATCCTGGAGCTGGATGGCAAACCGGCCCGGCAGGTCTATCAGGACTGGGTCGATCCCAACCTAGCCGACCTGGCCGCCGACCGCGACGCCTTCGTGCTGAACCGCACCACCTTGAGCCCGCTGGGCCGTCGGATCGGCGCGATCCAGGGGGCCAATGTTTATTTGCTCTCCCACCCCGAGAGCCTGACCGCCGAGGGCGGCATCACCCTGTTCACCGACATCCAGCCGAACGAAACGGTGACCCTGATGGAGGGCTCCATCGAGGCCCTGGTGCAGCGCGCCGCCCGGGTCACCGATGCCTCAATCCGCCTCAACGAACTGGATGGGGATCGTATCTCCGGGGCGATCATCGTTTATTGTGCGGGCTGCATGCTGACGGTGCAGGACCGGATGCGCGATGTCTGCAGCGGCATTGGCGAGATCCTGGCCGACCGGCCCTTTATCGGCACCTTCACCTATGGCGAGCAAGGCCGGGTTCTGGGCGAGGCCAACCGCCATGGCAATCTGATGATCTCCGCCGTCGTGTTTGGGGGGTAGGTCAAATCTATGGTCGATAACGCCAATTTGCGCGATGCCCTGATCGAGTTGGAGAACCTGCGCACCCGGGATGCGCGGCTGCGGCTGGAAAGCGAAACCCTGCAAAAATCCCTGGAGCTGCTGGCCCAACACAAGCCGAGCCGCAGCACGATCCAGGAGGTGTTTGCGGGCATCGCCATCATCACCGAAAGCAAAATGGGTCTGCTAGCGGAGCGGCGGCAAAGCGGGCTGGAGCTGGTCAGCCGCTATGGGGCCGGGTTTCCAGGCCCGATCGCCGAAGCCTCGGAACTGTTCCAAAACTGGGGTGGCGAGGAGCATCGCAATTTCTTCGACCTGCACCGGGTCACCGTCTGGCCGGAAAGCTGGCGGCGGGCCATGGGCGACATCCGCTCCGCCCTGTTTGGCAGCTTTTCCTCCGACGAGGCGAATTGGTATGTGCTGCTGCTCAAGCCCGGCCGGGCGGGCTATGACAATACGACCCTGGAGCTGTTCAAACGCCATTTGGCGGTATTGAAGCAGGCCATCGCCCAATTCTCCTCCGCCGAACGTCAGGCGGAGATGGAGCGCGACCTGCGGGAAGCGCAAAAGCTGGAAGCCGTCGGCCAGCTGGCGGGCGGCATCGCCCATGAGATCAACACCCCGGCGCAATATATCGGCGATAATTTGCGCTTCCTGTCCGAATCCCAGCAGGATCTAATCACCTTGCTCGACCAGGCCCTGACCCTGGTGGCTAGCCTGCCCGCTTTGCCGGATCTGGCCGAGCCGATCTCCGCCCTCAACGCCCTGGTCGAAGATCTGGATCTGGCCTATTTGCGCGACGAGGTGCCCGACGCAACCCGGCAGTCCCAGGAAGGCATCGCCCAGATCTCGCGCATTGTGCTGGCGATGAAGGAGTTCTCCCATCCCGGCTCCTTGGACCGGTCCTATGCGGATCTCAATCGCGGCCTGGAGAACACCGTGACCATCAGCCGCAATGAGTGGAAACATGTGGCCGAGGTGAAACTGGATTTGGAGGACGGCCTGCCGACCATTCCCTGCCGGATTGGCGAGCTGAACCAAGCCTTCCTCAATCTGGTGGTCAATGCCGCCCATGCCATTGCCGACAAACAGCGCCGCCCGGGCGCTCAGCCCAATGCGGAGCTGGGCAAAATCACCATCCGCTCCGCACGCCAGGGCGACATGGCGGTGATCCAGATCCAAGACACCGGCAGCGGCATTCCGGAGCGGATCCGCAATCGGATCTTTGAGCCGTTTTTTACCACCAAGGAGGTCGGTCAGGGCACCGGCCAGGGCCTGTCCATCACCCGGGACATTATTGTCAAAAAACATGGCGGGGCGATCAGCTTCACCAGCGAGGTCGGCAAAGGCAGCGTCTTTACGGTGCAGCTGCCGCTCGCGCCGCCCGGAGAACCGACACCGCCCGAACCCACCCCGCCCGATCCGACACCAAACGCGCCAACAGCAAACACGCCGGAGGCGGGATCGTGAGAAGCCAGATCCTGTTCCTGGATGATGATCACAAAATCCTCGACGGCCTGCGCCGCAGCCTGAGACGGCGGCGCGGGGTGTGGGACCTGCTGTTCTTTGACAAGGCCGCCGAGGCCCTGGCCCATATCCGCGACCATGCGGTCGATGTGGTGGTCTCGGACATGCGCCTGCCGGGCCATGACGGCGCGGCGGTGTTGGAGGAGGTCCGCCGCCGTCGCCCGGAGGCCGCTCGGATCATCTTGTCGGGCTATGCGGAAGATGATGCGGTGCTGCGCACGGTCGGTCCGGCGCATCAATATTTGGCCAAGCCCTGCGAGCCTGCGGTGCTGGATGCGGTGATTGAGCGTGCCCTCAGTTTGCGCCGCTTCCTGGGCACCAAAGAACTACAAGGTCTGGCCTCGGGCCTGCAAGCCCTGCCCTCGCCGCCCGATGTCTATACCCGGCTGCTGGCCCAGCTGGACAATCCGCGCAGCGCCGGGCGGGATTTTGCCGCGATCATTGCCGAGGACCCGGCCCTGACTGCCCAGACCTTGAAAGTCACCAACACCGCCTATTTTGCCCTGCCGCAACAGGTCGACAATCTGCAGCATGCGGTGGCCTTGCTGGGCGTGGAGACCTTGCGCGCCCTGGCCATGGTCAATGGCTATTTCCACTGCTTTGATGGGCCTCCAAGCCAGCTGCGTCGGGTCGAAACCCTGCGCGATCACTCCTTGGCCATCGGGCTCGGGGCCCATGCCATCGCCACCGCCGAGGCGACCCGCAACGCCAAAACAAACGGCACCGCCAATGCGGTGGCCGAATGCGCCCGCTGTGCTGGGGTGCTGTCACAGATCGGGTCTCTGGCGATGATGGTGGTCTGGCCGGAGCGGTTCGCCGAAGCGCTGGCCATGGTCGAGCAGGGCGATGCGCCGAACCGGGTCGCGGCGGAACGGGCGATCTATGGGGCGGCCCATCCGGAGATCGGCGGCTATATGCTGGGGCTGTGGGGCTTTACCGATCCGGTGGTCGAGGCCGTGGCCTATCACCATGAACCGGCCCAGTCCGGTCGCTCGCAGGTCACCAATGCCCCGCTCTTGCCGGTGCATGTGGCCCAAAGCCTGATGCGCCAGGACTGCGCCTTGCCCTCCGAAGCGGCCCTGAAAGCGGGCGCGGTTCCGCCGCCGGAGCGCACCCCGGGCCTGGACCGGGAGTGGCTGGCCGCGCTGGGGCTGGAGCCGCGCCTGCCCGCCTGGTGCGAAGCGGTGGAGCCCCTAAAAGCCGCCCTGGCCGGGCCAAACGGTTTTGGGGCGGGGGCGACCAGATGAGCGATGACGAGACGGTTTTGCTGGTCGATGACGATCCCCGGCTGCTGGTCGGGCTGCGCCGGGCCTTGCGCAAAGACTTTGCCATCGACCTGGCCGAGGGCGCGGACGAGGCCCTGGAGCGCTTCAAGACCGCGCCGGTCCCGGCGGTGATTGTGGCGGATATGCGCATGCCGGGCCGGGATGGCCTCAGCCTGCTGCGCGAGATCCATGCCAGCCATCCGGAGACGGTGCGGATCATGCTGACCGGCAATGCCGACCAGCAAACCGCCATGGATGCGATCAATCACGGCCAGATTTTCCGCTTCTACGCCAAGCCCTGCCCGGCGGAGGTGTTGGGCGAGGGCATTGCGGCGGCCTTGACCCAGCATCGGTTGCTGCGGGCGGAACAGGATCTGTTGGAAAAGACCCTGGCGGGCAGTGTGAAGGTGTTGATGGATGTGCTGTCCATGGTCGATCCCATCGGCTTTGGCCGGTCGAACCGGCTGCGCGATTGGGCCGATCTGACGGCGCAGTCCATGGCGCTGAAACAGCCTTGGAAATTGCGGCTGGCGGCGATGTTCTCCCAATTGGGCGTGATCACCCTGCCCCCCGAAATCACGGTCAAGCTGCATGAGGGCAAGGCCTTGAGCGAGACCGAGGCCAAGCTCTGCGCGCAAATGCCCGCCGTGACCCGGGATCTGGTCGCCACCATCCCGCGCCTGGGCGTGGTGGCCGAGATTGTCTACCAGCACCAGCGTGGCTTTGATGGCTCCGGCCCGCCGGAGGACGGTCCCAAAGGCACCGACATCCCGCTTGAGGCCCGGCTGCTGCATATTTTGGTGGATCTGGAGCAGGCCAGCGAGGGCGGACCGCCGGATTGGGAGTCGTTCCAAAGCCTGGCCCATCACCATGAACGCTATGACCCGGCTTTGGTTGGCGCGGTGCGGGTTGCCTTGGAACCGCTGCTTGAAGACCCTGAGAACGAGGCCGCTGTCAGCCGCCACCGGGCCGAGGTCGCGGTCGGAGTGCTTCTGCCCGGCCATGTGCTGGCGGAGGATTTGTTGCTGGCGAACGGCCATTTGGTCCTGGCCCAGGGCGTGCAGCTGACCAAGGCCCATGTCCACAAGATCCGCGCCTTTGCGGAAATGTATGCCTTCCAAGAACCCGTCGCGGTCTATCGGGATCGGGTCGGCGCTGGGTGAGGGGTGCGATCAGACTCGACGTTGTCTTGTTGAAAACTCAACTCTTCAATGATTCAATGCTACCCTAAAGCTTACATTGACGGGACACAGCACAGCGATGAACCGCGCAAATAACATTAATCCGGCCATGCTGGTCTGGGCGCGGGAAACGGCAGGCTTGACCCTTGAAGAGGCGGCGGACGCCTTGCCCTTCTTGAAGGATACGCAAACGCAAACAGCCGTATACAAGCTGTTGGCCTTGGAGGCCGGGGATAAAGCCCCCACCCGCAAACAGCTCCAAGCGTTTGCGGCGGCCTATCACAGAACGCTGACGGTATTTTATCTGAAAGCACCGCCAAAACAGGCAGATCGTGGAGAGGACTTCCGGCAAAACCAAGACAGCCTGACCCGCCAAGAGAGCGCCAAGCTCGACGTGCTGTTGCGGGACATGAAAGCGCGTCAGGAAATGCTGCGCGACCTGCTGGAAGAGGAAGAAGACACCGAACCCCTCGACTTTGTTGGATCGGCCCGGGTGAACGACCCCGTCAATCATCTAGCAGACGTCATGTGCCATGCCTTGGGGTTCGACCGGGCGGCGCACCGCACCGGAAAACCAGACGATTTGTTCCGGGAGCTTCGACGCAAATGCGAAGCCCTGGGGGTTTTTGTCGTTTTGGCGGGTGATTTGGGATCCCACCACAATGCCTTGAGCGCAGACCTGTTTCGAGGCTTTGCCATTTCCGATCCGATTGCCCCCCTGATCGTCATCAACTCAAATGACGCCAAAGCGGCGCGATCTTTCACTCTGATGCATGAGTTTGCCCATTTGTGGTTGGGGAAAACGGGTGTCAGCGGTGTGCCAGATGCAGAGCCCCCAAGGACCCCGCAGGCCAGAATTGAACAGTTCTGTAACGCTGTGGCCGGGGAGATCCTGCTGCCCGCAGAATGCTTGCGTGATGTCGACCCTGATGGCGTTGCTGATCAAACCAAAGCAGAGCGGACGATAGAAAGATTGGCAAAGGCATGGTTGGTTAGCGAGCCGATGGTGACCTACCGCCTGCGGGAAACAGGGTGGTTATCCCCAAGGCTCTACAGCGCGTTGATGCGCCATTACGCTGTGCGCTGGCAAAAACAAAAAGCCAACGAAAAACAGGCCCAGAAGGACAAAGAGGGTGGTCCCGGTTTCCATACCGTACGACGCAATCGCCTTGGTGACAGCCTTATGGCCATCGTACACCGCTCCGTCCGCTCCAACGCCTTGACCTACACCAAAGCAGCCAAAGTCTTGGGTGTGAATGCCGGAACTGTTGAACCTCTCTTGCGCACTTTCGAGGCGGCGCGAGGCGACTTTTTCGCGGGAGCGGAGTAAAGAAACATGCTTTACCTGCTGGATGCGAATAGCTTGATAACCCCCAATAATCTCTACTACCCCCTAGACCGCGTTCCACAGTTTTGGGAATGGCTGGAGTTACAGGCTCACTTGGGGTTGGTAACCATTCCCCTTGAAGTTCACGCAGAAATCGTCGCCGGATCGGACGCACTGAAAGACTGGTTGTCTGATCGGGACAGGCTGAATTCTTTTCTGTTGGACGAAGAAGTCGACCCTGTGGCGCTCAACTCGGTTTTAGAACAAGGATACGCCCCTGACCTGACCGATGTTGAGTTGGATAAAATTTTAACGGATGCATTTCTCATCGCTTATGCTTTGGATCACCCAGACAGAACCGTTGTGACCAAAGAAGAGTCCAAGCCGAGAGCACAGGGCGCAAACCGCAAAATCCCGGATGTCTGTCGCGCTTTCGGCGTTCGCTGTATGAATGACTTTGAGATGCTTCGCGCGCTTGACTTTTCGCTTGCCCGCTAAAACAACCCAAATTCACACCTTCCAGAAAACGAAACCGCCCCAGGCGGCGGCGAGGACCAGACCGCCCCAAAGCGGCGTGCCCATGACGCCGAGCCAAAACAAAAACAAAAACGCCGAGCCCAGCAGCCAGATGAACAGCCGGTCGCCCCGGGTGGTGTCCAACCCCAACACCCCAGTGCGGGGCGCACCGCCAGGGGCGCGCCATTCCAAAAACGCCATCACCCCAATGCAGCTGAACACGAAAACAAAGAACAATGCGGTGGGCCAAGTCCAGGCCATCCAACTGAGCAAAGACATTCCGTCGTCTCCCCTTCCCTTGTAGGCCTGAGTTCTTAGACCCGCCCGAGGGCGAAGCCCTTGGCGATGTAGTTGCGGACAAAGAAGATCACCAACGCACCCGGGATGATGGTCAAACATCCCGCCGCCGCCAGCAGCCCCAGCTCATAGCCCGCACTGGAGGCGGTCTTGGTCATGGTCGCGGCAATCGGCTTGGCATCCACCGCCGTTAAGGTCTTGGCCAGCAACATCTCCACCCAAGAGAACATGAAGCAGAAGAAGGCGGCGACACCGATCCCGGCGGTGATTGTCGGCATGAAGATCTTCACAAAGAAGCTGGGGAAGGAATAGCCGTCCACATAGGCGGTCTCGTCCAGCTCCTTGGGCACGCCGGACATGAAGCCCTCAAGGATCCACACCGCCAGCGGGATGTTGAACAGGCAATGGGCCAGAGCCACCGCGATATGGGTGTCGAACAACCCAACCGAGGAATAGAGCTGGAAAAACGGCAAAGCGAACACGGCGGGCGGGGCCATGCGGTTGGTCAGCAGCCAGAAGAACAAATGCTTATCGCCCAGGAAGCGGTAGCGGGAAAAGGCATAGGCCGCTGGCAACGCCACCGCCACCGAGATCACCGTGTTCAAGGAGACATAGGTCAGGGAGTTGATATAGCCCCAATACCAAGTCGGATCGGTGAAAATGGTGACATAGTTTTCCAGGGTGAAGTCCTGGGGCCACAGCGAGAACCCGCCCAGGATCTCGTTGGTGGTCTTAAAGGACATGTTCAGCAGCCAATAGATCGGCAACATCAAAAACAAGATGTAGATCAATGGCACAAAGCGGGTCGGTGAGCGCTTGGTCATTTTCTTCGGTCTCTCTTCGCTTCAATCACCAACACAGTCCACCTCATTTCTCATCATGGCGGGTCATCACCGTGTAGAAGATCCAACTGACCAGCAAGGTGATCAGGAAGTAGATCAGCGACATCGCCGCCGCCGGGCCAAGGTCGAACTGGCCCAAAGCGATCTTCACCAAGTCAATCGACAGCAAGGTGGTCGCATTGCCCGGGCCACCGCCGGTCAGCACAAAGGGCTCGGTGTAAATCATGAAGCTGTCCATGAAGCGCAGCAGAATGGCGATGGTCAGCACCCGCTTCAGCTTCGGCAGCTGGATATGGCGGAACACCGCCCAGGGCTTGGCCCCATCAATCCGAGCGGCCTGGTAATAGGCATCGGGGATCGAGATCAGACCGGCATAGGCCAGGATCACCACCAAGGAGGTCCAGTGCCAGACATCCATCAGCACCATGGTGAACCAGGCCGCGAAGGGCTGCTGGGTCATGTTGTAGTCAAAGCCGAGCTCGTTCAACGTCCGGCCCAGCAAACCGATATCGGGCAGGGCGAAGATGTTCCACATCGCCCCGACCACATTCCAAGGGATCAGCAGCGGCAAGGCCATCAGCACCAGACAGGCCGAGGCCCAGGGGCCTTTTTTCGGCATGGTCAAGGCGATGGCCACCCCCAGCGGGATCTGGATGATCAGAATGATGGCGGTGAACAGCAATTGCCGTCCCAGCGCATTGTGAAAGCGCTCCGAGGTCAGGACTTGCTCGAACCAGCCGACCCCATGCCAGAAAAACAGATTGTTGCCGAAGGTCTCCTGAACCGAATAGTTCACCACGGTCATCAGCGGCACCAGGGCGTTAAACGCCACCAGCAGGACGACGGGGACGACCAGGAACCAGGCCTTGTTGTTTTCGCTTTTCATCTCAGGCGGCCTTTCCGCTGGTCAGATCAGAGGCGCGGCTGAGCCGCCCATCGGCATAAAGCCGGGTATAGGCCGGATCGAAGCGCAGATGGCCGGGTCCCGGCGTGACCGAGACGCCCTCGCGCAGCAAGGCGTGGATCCGGTGATCGCCCGCCCGGGCCTCCAGGATGCAATAGCGCCCGACATCAGAGATCTTGACGAATTCGACCGACAAAATGCCGTCGCCCTCGGTGGGGTCGCCGGGCAGACAGGGGCTGACAAATTCCGGTCGCACCCCAAGCTCGAGCAGCTTGGCCCCACGCGGCGCGGTGACCATGGGCTCCTCGGTGGGGATGCGCTGACCCCGGAAAAAGGCCGCCCCCTCCCGGACCTCGCAGGGCAGGACATTCATCCCCGGCGAGCCAATGAAATGGCCAACAAAGGTGTGGGTCGGGCATTCGAACAGATCGACCGGAGTGCCCATCTGCACCACCTCGCCATCCTGCATCACCACCACCTGATCGGCGAAGGTCAGGGCCTCGGTCTGGTCATGGGTGACATAGATCATGGTCCGGCGCAGGGCGTAGTGCAGCTCCTTGAGCTTGGAGCGCAGCTTCCACTTTAAATGCGGATCGATGACCGTCAGCGGCTCGTCAAACATGATGACATTGACGTCGTCGCGAACCAGACCCCGGCCCATGGACAGCTTCTGCTTGGCATCCGGCGCCAGGCCCGAGGCCCGCTTCGGCAGCATGTCCTGCATTTCCAGCATGGCGGCGATTTCGGTGACCCGCTGGTGGATCCGGTCCTCAGCAACCCCGCGATTGCGCAAGGGGAAGGCCAGATTGTCATAGACGGTCATGGTGTCGTAGATGACCGGGAACTGGAACACCTGGGCGATGTTGCGGGCATCGGGCGGCGCGGTGGTGACGTCTTGATCGCCAAACAGGATCCGGCCTTCGGACGGCTTGACCAGACCGGAGATGATGTTGAGCAAGGTGGACTTCCCGCAGCCCGAGGGGCCGAGCAGCGCATAGGCCCCGCCATCCTCCCAGGTCAGATCCAGCCCCTTAATGGCATAGTCCTCCGGCCCCTTTGGATCGGGGCGGTAGCTGTGGCGCAGGCCATCAAGCTGAATGGTCGCCATGGATGAGTTCCTCCCCCTGCGCGGTGCTTAGGCCGCAATCCGCTGGCCGTGCTGATCGAAATACAGGCAGCCTTGGACATCGATGTGAAAGCGGTGGTTCTCGCCGACCATGAAGGGATGCACCCCATGGCTCTGGGAGACCCAGCTCCGGCCTTCGAGTTCAAAATGGGCAATGCTCTCTGAGCCCGATAACTCGGTGATCTGGACCCGGCCTTCGATGCTGAGCGCATCGGCGTCATTCGAGGTCGGGGTGACAAAATGCGGCCGCACCCCCATCCAATAGGCCCCGTCGGCCAGGCCGGACAGCGCGCTGGGCACGGACCAGCGGACCGCATCGCCGCCCTCCCCGGCCCCCAGCAACATGTCCGCACCGCGCTTGGTCACCGGGGCCGAATTTAGCGGCGGGTCGGAAAACACGGCGGCGGTGGTGAGGTCCTGGGGCGAGCGGTAGACCTGGGCGGTGTCGCCAAACTGGGTCACCTGGCCCTCATGCAACGCGGCGGTCCGCCCGCCCAGCATCAGGGCTTCGGAGGGCTCAGAGGTCGCATAGACCACCACCGCGCCCCGGTCGGTAAACAGCTGCGGCAATTGGTCGCGCAGCTCTTCGCGCAGCTTATAGTCCAGATTGGCCAGCGGCTCGTCGAGCAGCACCAGCGGGCTGTCTTTGACAATCGCCCGGGCCAGGGCGCAGCGCTGTTGCTGGCCGCCGGACAGCTCGGAGGGGCGGCGGTCGAGATAGGGCGAGAGCTTGAGCAGCTCAGCGGCCTTGCCGACCCGTTGTTTGATCTCGCTGTCCGCCATCCGCGCCACCCGCAGCGGCGAGGCGATGTTGTCATAGACGGACCAGTTTGGGTAATTGACAAAGAATTGGTGGACCAGGCTGACGCCGCGCTCCCGGGTCGGGACCTGGGTGACATCCCGGCCGTCCAGCAGCACCGCACCGGTGGTCGGACGGTCGAGCCCGGCCATGATCCGGATCAGGGTCGACTTCCCGGCATTGGTCGCGCCGAGCAGGACGTTAAAGCCCCCGGGCTCCATGGTGAAGCTGGTCTCGTAGATCAGGGTTTCGGCCCCAGAGCGCTTGGTGATGTCGCGCAAGGTAAGGGTCATGGTCCGGCCCAATCGCTGCAAAAAAGAGACAAAACAATCCGGTCAGCGTCCCCCAGCCGGGAACGCAGAGCAGGAAAACCAAATGTGCGAAAGGATGTCCTCCCGGTCCCGGTCAAACGACACCGGGAGGACAACATGCGGGCTTGGGGGAGGATTAGCCCGCAGACTCAGCCCAGCGCTTGATCAGATCGTCATAATCGACGGTCTCGCCCTGGGGCTTTTCATTGGCCAGCTTCGGCTTCGGCGAGCCCGGCTTGGAGAACCAGACTTCCTGGTCTTCCACCGGGTTCAGACGCGGTCCGCAGCCGCCATAGACATTGCCCGCCTCGTCAGCGGCCTGCATCCGGGCCATGACCAGATCCATTTCCTCGGCCAGACGATCCATGGCTTCTTGCGGGGTGAAGGCACCGGAATTGACGTCCCCGATTTGCTGCCACCAGATCTGGGCCAGCTTCGGATAGTCAGGCACATTCACGCCGGTCGGGGTCCACATCACCCGATCCGGGGAGCGGTAGAATTCCACCAGACCGCCCAGCTTCGGAGCCCGTTCGGTGAAGCTTTCATGCCGGATGGTTGAATCCCGGATGAAGGTCAGACCGACATGGCTCTTTTTGGTGTCCACGGTCTTGGAGGTGACGAACTGGGCATAGAGCCAAGCGGCTTTGGCCCGGTCGGTCGGGGTGGATTTCAGGATGGTCCAGGACCCGGCATCCTGATAGCCCAGCTTTTGGCCTTCTTCCCAATAGGGACCCTTCGGCGAAGGCGCCATCCGCCACAGCGGGTTGCCATCGGCATCCACGGTGTTGTTGCCATCTTCTTGGGAGGCGACCATGGAGGCGGTGAAGGCGGTGTACCAGAAGATCTGCTGGGCCACATTGCCTTGGGCCAGGGCCGGCAGGGACTGATAGAAGTCATAGCTGGCGGCCCCCGGCGGGGCGTAGTTGCGCAGCCACTCATCCCATTTACGGATGGCGTAGACCGCTGCCGGGCCATTGGCGGCACCGCCACGGCTGACGGAGGCACCAACCGGGTTACAGCTGCCCTCTTCCATCCGGATGCCCCATTCATCAACGGGGATGCCATTGGGCAGACCGGCAGAGCCAGCCCCGGCCATGGACAGCCACGCATCGGTCATCCGCCAGCCCAGGTCGGGGGCGCGCTTGCCGTAATCCATGTGGCCATAGACGGTCACGCCGTCGATTTCCTTAACATGGACGCTGAAGAACTCGGCGATGTCTTCATAGGCAGACCAGTTCACCGGCACGCCCAGGTCATAGCCGTAGAGTTCTTTGAACTTGGCCTGCAGGTCTTCGCGGTCGAACCAGTCCTTGCGGAACCAATAGAGATTGGCGAATTGCTGGTCGGGCAGCTGGTAGAGGTCGCCATCGGGGCCGGTGGTGAAGGACTTGCCGATGAAGTCATCCACATCCAGACCCGGATTGGTCACGTCTGCGCCGTCTCCGGCCATGAAGTCGGTCAGGTTGACGGCCAGTTGCAGGCGGGAGTGGGTGCCGATCAGATCGCTGTCATTGACATAGGCGTCATACAGGTTCCGCCGGGTTTGCATCTGAGTTTGGACGGCCTGGACCACCTCGCCCTCACCCAGCAGCTGGTGGTTCACCTTGATGCCGGTGATCTCTTCGAAGGCTTGGGTCAGAGTCTTGGACTCATATTCGTGGGTCGGGATCGTCTCGGAGAGAACATTGATCTCCATGCCCGCATAGGGCTTGGCAGCGTCGATGAACCACTGCATCTCCGCCTTCTGTTCTTCCTTGGACAACACCGAAGGCTGGAACTCGTCGTTGATCCATTTTTCGGCAGCCGCCATGTCCGCATGGGCCATGGGCGCAGCGGTGGTCAACGCGATCACGGCCACAGCCGACATCAGCGTAGTACGCATTTCTAACCTCCCAGTTTCTGTTCGCTTTGGTGCGAACCATCGTTCCGCGTGCTGCGGTGTCCTAGATGTTCGGTTGGTTTTTCACTTTACGTCAAGCGAAAAATCTGGCTTTCATATGAAAACATGAAATGCACCAAATGAACGCAGGTGCAACATGAAGAATGAACATCGGGGTGGAACACCGGGCGGTCAGATCCATGGATCAGTTTGAAAGACAAGCAAAAATCATGGCTCAGGCCCGCATTGAGGGCCGAGTTTCGGTGGATATGCTTGCGGAAACCTTTTCCGTAACAACCCAGACGATCCGTCGGGATTTGGCGGAGCTGAGTCGCAGCGGGCAGCTGTCTCGAGTCCATGGCGGTGCGGTGCTGACCAGCGGTGTGGCCAATGTGGACTATGGCGAGCGTCGCCAACTGGATCTGGAGGAGAAACGGGCCATTGGCCTGCATGCCGCCTCGATGATCCCCAATGGCTGTTCCGTGACCCTGAATATCGGCACCACCACCGAACAGGTCGCCCATGCGCTGCGGGACCATGTGGATCTGGTGGTGGTGACCAACAATATCCACGTCGTCACAACACTTTCCGGCACGGCAAAGAAAGAAATTGTTCTGGCCGGGGGGCAGGTACGCCAGCTGGACGGGGCCATTGTTGGCCAGGATGCGGTCGAGTTCATTTCCCGCTTCAAAACCGACATTGCGATCATCGGCGCGTCGGCCTTGGACGAGGATGGCGCGGTAACCGATTTCGACATGCGCGAGGTCGCCGTCGCCCGGGCCATAGTCGCCAATGCCCGCCAGCGCATCCTGGTCTGCGACCGGTCGAAATTCGACCGCACCGCCCCGGTGCGGATCTGCAGCCTGGATGACATCGACATCTTCGTCACCGACCGCCCGCCACCGGAGCGATTCGCCCGCGCCTGTGCGGCGGCCGATGTGATCATTGAGGTCGCGCCTCCGCTGTCCAGCTTCACCACAGCCTCGCCCAGCGCCGCCTCCCTGCCCGGAATGCAAAACGGAGGGCAGATGGGTGGACAGGTCAATGCACCGGCCCATGCCCAGGTGAATGCGCAAGAAGCCGGGGCCCGAGTCGCCTCCCCGGCGGCCTCCCCCCTGCTCACACCAAACCCCGTCAAAGGAGTTTCCGGATGACCCAGACAGTCCCCTCCTCCGACGCGGGGTCCGCTGCGGCAGGCCAAAGCGGCATGCGCGATTTGCTGATCATTGGCGGCGGCATCAATGGCTGTGGCATTGCTCGGGACGCCACCGGACGCGGCCTGTCGGTGACCTTGTGCGAGCAGGGCGATCTGGCCCAGGCGACCTCCTCCTCCTCGACCAAGCTGTTCCATGGCGGGCTGCGCTATTTGGAGTATTACGAGTTCCGGCTGGTGCGCGAGGCCCTGAAGGAGCGCGAGGTGTTGCTGCGCGCCATGCCCCATATCTCCTGGCCGCTGCGCTTCGTCCTGCCGCATCATACCGGCCTGCGTCCGGCCTGGTTCCTGCGGCTTGGTTTGTTCCTGTATGACCATCTCGGCGGGCGCAAAATCCTGCCGCCGACCCGGGATGTGGATCTGCGCCGGGATGCGGTCGGCATGCCGCTGAAAGACCAGTTCAAAAAGGGTTTCGAATATTCCGATTGCTGGGTTGATGACGCCCGACTGGTGGTGCTGAACGCCCGGGATGCAGCCAATCGCGGGGCCGAGGTCCTGGTGCGCACCCGGGTGGTGGCGGCAATCCGCGAGGACAATGCCTGGACGGTGACCCTGGAGGATCTGGACAGCGGCCATATCTGGCCGATGCGGGCCAAGGGGCTGGTCAATGCCGGGGGACCCTGGGTCGATCGAATCCTGAAAAACCGGCTGGACTCGGCCCCACCGGCCAAGATCCGACTGGTGCGCGGCAGCCATATCGTGGTCAAAAAGCAGTTCGACCATGACCGAGCCTATATTTTCCAGAATGCCGATAAGCGGATCATTTTCGCCATCCCCTATGAGCAGGATTTCACCCTGATCGGCACCACCGATGCGGACCACACCGGCAATCCCGAAGAGGCGGTCTGTTCGCCGGAAGAGGCCGATTATCTGCGCCGCATGGCCGGGGAATATTTAAAAACCCCCATCGCCCCGGATGATGTGGTCTGGAGCTTTTCCGGCGTGCGCCCGCTCTATGACGACGGCGCTTCTTCGGCCACTGCGGCGACCCGGGATTATGTGCTGCATGTGGATGAGAGCCCGGCGGGCACCGCGCCGCTGCTCTCGGTGTTCGGCGGCAAGATCACCACCTTCCGCAAGCTCGCTGAGGCCGCCCTGGGCAAGCTGGAACCCTATTACCCGCAGGCCAGCGGGGCCTGGACCGCCGGAGCGCCTCTGCCCGGCGGCGACTTCCCGGTCGACGGCCTGCCCGCCCTGTGCGCCGAGCTGACCGCCGCCCTGCCCAGCCTGCCCGCCCGAACCGCCCATCGCCTGGCCCGGGCCTATGGCACCGACGCCAAGAGCGTGCTGACCGGGGTCAAGACCGAGGCTGATCTGGGCCAGCATTTTGGCCATGGCCTGTATGAGCGGGAGGTCCGCTGGCTGATGGAGCGCGAATGGGCCCGCAATGCGGAGGATGTGCTCTGGCGACGCTCCAAGCTTGGCCTCTGGTTCAGCGAGGCCGAGGCCCGGGACTTGGCCGCCTGGATGGGAATGGGGCAAGATAGCGCCCCGCTGAAAACAGCCGCCACAGGCTGAGCCAAACGAACAAAAAAACCGCCAAAAGAACAAACACCAGAGGAGACGGACAGATGACGGCTGTGCTGGCCATCGACCAGGGAACCACCTCCAGCCGCGCGCTGCTGTTCGGCGATGGGTTGCAGCTGCGCGGGGCAGCGCAGCAGGAATTCCAGCAATATCTGCCGCAATCGGGCTGGGTCGAACATGACCCGGAGGATTTATGGACCACCACGGCGGCCACCTGTCGCGCCGCCTTAGAGCAGGCGGGCAGCCGCCCGACCGACATTGCCGGGATCGGCATCACCAATCAGCGCGAAACCACCCTGGTGTGGGAGCGGGCCACCGGCAAGCCGATCTTCAAGGCCATTGTCTGGCAAGACCGCCGCACCGCTGCCCTGTGCAAGCAGCTGAAGGATGAGGGCCATGAGGCCATGGTCCGCGAGCGCACCGGCCTGCTGCTCGACCCCTATTTCTCCGGCAGCAAAATCGCCTGGATCCTGGATCAGGTCGAAGGCGCGCGGGAAAAGGCGGCACGGGGCGAGCTGCTGTTCGGCACCGTGGACAGCTGGCTGATCTGGCGGCTGACCGATGGTGCGGTCCATGCCACCGACGCCACCAATGCGGCCCGGACTCTGTTGTTCGACATTCGCAAGCAATGCTGGGATGCGGATCTCTGCGCCTTGTTGCGGGTGCCCATGGCGATGCTGCCCGAAGTCCGCGACAGCGCCGATGATTTCGGCATGACCCGACCGGATCTGTTTGGCAAGCCGCTGCCGATCCTGGGGGTCGCCGGGGACCAGCAGGCCGCCACCGTCGGCCAAGCCTGTTTCAAACCGGGCATGATCAAATCGACCTATGGCACCGGCTGTTTTGCGGTTTTGAACACCGGGGAAACCCTGGTGGCCTCAGAAAACCGGCTGCTCAGCACCATTGCCTATCGCTTGAATGGCACCCCGACCTATGCCCTGGAGGGCTCGATCTTCATTGCCGGGGCGGTGGTGCAATGGCTGCGCGATGGTTTGAAAATGATCCGGGAGGCCGCCGAGACCCAACCCCTGGCCGAGCAGGCCGACCCGGCCCAAGCGGTCTATCTGGTGCCCGCCTTCACCGGTCTGGGCGCGCCCTGGTGGGATGCGGACTGTCGCGGCGCGGTCTATGGCCTGACCCGGGCCACTGGTCCCGCCGAGCTGGCCAAGGCCGCCCTTGAAAGTGTGGGCTACCAGACCCGGGATCTGCTGGAAGCCATGGCCAAGGATTGGGCCGCCCGCAGCGGAGAAGGAGCCGGTGGCGGGGAGGCAAACAGCCAAGGCCTGTCGGTGTTGCGGGTGGATGGCGGCATGGTGGCCAGTGACTGGACCATGCAATTCCTGGCCGATTTGACCGGCGCGCCGGTGGACCGGCCGCAGATCATCGAGACCACGGCGATGGGCGCGGCCTGGCTGGCGGGCTATCAGGCCGGGGTCTATCCGGACCAGGAGGCCTTCGCGGCGTCCTGGAGGCTCGACCGCCGGTTTGAACCGGCCATGGAGCGCAGCGTCGCCGATGCGCGCTATGCCGGGTGGCTGGATGCGGTGCGCCGGACGCTCAGCGCGGCTGGGTAGACAAGTCGTCTCTATTATAGAGCCCTAGGCCACAATCATGTGTGGGCCCTGAACCGCTGATCCGGACCGCTTTCGCCTGGAAAATGTGCTAAAGCCGGTTTTCGCGACTATGCCAGATCCGAAGAACAACAAGCGTATCCTTATCTTCATCGAAGCGATAACTGAGGACATAAGCATTCTTGCCAAAGGGAATATAGAGCATGCGCGTAGAGGATGACCCTGCCATCTCAACGCCGCAAAAGGGGTGATCCAAAAGCCGTTGAATCCCGGCCTCAATCGCATTGGCTGCTTGTTCTGCTGCGACAGGATTTTGGACAATACCCATAATGAAAGCATGGAGACGTTCGATATCGTCAAGCGCTTCAGGCAGAAATGTGAGCTTCAAGGGTTATCCTGAGCGCGGATGGCTTCCTCGGCCATTTCTTTTAATCTTGCCCTGACGGTCTCTACAGAAACGGTTTGTCCGGTTTCTTTGTACCGCTCCCAACGGGCTTCAATCCCATCAAGTTCGGCGACATGCTTGAGAAGAATTTCTTGGACCAGATTTTCCACAGTTACGCCTGACTGAGACGCAGCGGAAGAGAGGCGCGCCTTCAAGTCTGCCTCAAGATTAAGATGGAGCTGGCTTGTTGCATTCATGTCTCTTTATACCACAATCATGTCCGGGCCGTGAACCGCGCCGAAAGCGTCAATCCAGTCCGTTCCGAAGGACAGCTTGGCGGGTTGCGCTTCCGGCAGCGGGGTCTGGATCTGCGGGGCGGGATGACCAAACAAAAAGCCCTGCAGCAAATCCGCCTGATGAGCGATCAACCAATTGCAGTCCTCTGCGGTCTCAACGCCCTCGGCAACCACGGTCACGCCATTGGCACGCCCGGCCTGGATCAGGTGGGTCACCAGATTTTGCCGGTAACGGTCCCGAGCAATATCCTTGATCAGGGCCTTGTCGATCTTGATGAACTCCGGACGCAGAGCCTGCAGCAGGGTTAGGCCGGAATATTCTGCGCCAACATCATCCAGGGCAATCCTGAAACCCGCCTGCCGATAGGCCTGCAACACCGAAACCAAATGGGCCGATTCCCCAGGCACCGCGCTTTCCGTGACCTCGAACACAATCTGATCCGGGGTCAGGCCAAGCTCGGCCATCAGCGCCAGGGTACTGCGCAGGCCATGATCTGGATCGGCAAAACCGCAGAGGTCGAAATTGATAAAAATCGGTCCCTGTCGCGCCAATGTGCCGACATGGCGCAAGGCACTGCGCCGGGCAAAAAGGTCAAGGGCCGAGCAGAGGCCAGCCTGGGCCGCCGTCTCGAACAGCCTTTGGGGCGAGACCGCTGCCCCCTCCCGGTTCAGGCGAAACAGCGCCTCATGGCCAAACACCGTCTGCCGCCCGCCCGGGCCCGGTTGGGCGGCGACAAGGGGTTGGTACCAAGTGGCGTACTGGTCGTCGGCCAACAGACGGAACACCCAGCGGGCCTTGCAGCGCGCGGCAAAGGCTTGGGCGGTTTGAAACTGGCCCAAATGCTCCGGGCCCAAATGGGAGTCCGGCGTGCCAACCATCTTGGTCAGGACAAGCTCCTGCGGCGTCAAGAAGGTTTCAAGCACCTCGGCAAAGCGCAGCAATGTGTGCTCGGAGATCACCACACTCAAGGACAGGTCCAGCATGTTGGACACCGACCAGCCATCGGCGGCCAGCCCGTCGATCAGGCGCTGTTTGCTATGCGCCGTCGGGCACCAAATCCACAGCACCCGGATTTGGCCCAGATCACGCAGCAACCTTTGACAGTCCGGCAGCTCGTGGCTCTGCTGGATCTCGACCGGGCCCGGCCTCTTTGCCATCAAACCCTGCATCACCCGCACCCTTTTTCATCTTAGCGTTCTGCCCAGGATACGCCCTGATGGGGTCGGTAGATTGATCACATTGCCGAAACTCACAAAAAGTTGAATAATTTTGCACCTTCTGCGCGCCTTGCTTGATCTGCCTGCCTTACAGGCCCAAGTCCGTTAGGACAATTAGTCAAACCAGTCTGACAACAGACAGAGAACAGGTGGAGGCACAGAGTATGCTTTTGAAATCAATGGTTCTTTCCGCTGCCATGGTCGTGGCGGCTCCGGCGGCCATGGCGGCCATGGTCGAACAGCCGATCACCTATGAGCTGGACGGCACCAGCTTTGAAGGGGTTTTGGTCTATGAGGACTCCGTCACCCATGCCCGCCCGGCGGTGATGATGGTGCCCAATTGGCTGGGTGTCACGGAGGCCTCCATCGACAAGGCCAAGCGTCTGGCGGGGTCGGACTATGTGATCCTGGTCGCCGATGTTTATGGCGTTGGTGTCCGGCCGCAAAACTCTGAAGAAGCCGGGCAAGCCGCCGGAGCCCTGCGCGCCGACCGCCCCCTGCTGCGCGCCCGGGCCAACAAGTCCCTCGATGTGCTGCTGGAGCAAGCAGGCTCTGCCCCGATTGACACCGATGCGGTTGGCGCCATTGGCTTCTGCTTTGGCGGCGGCACGGTCCTGGAGCTGGCCCGCAGCGGTCGGGATCTGGACGCCGTGGTCTCCTTCCATGGCAATCTGGACACCCCCAATGCGGATGACGCCAAGGCGATCACCGCCGGGGTGCTGGTGCTGCATGGGGCCGACGATCCTTTCGTCCCGCCCGAGCAGGTCCAGGCTTTCGAAGTGGAAATGAAAAACGCCGGTGTCGCCGATTGGCAGGTGGTGCAATTTGGCGGTGCGGTGCATTCCTTCACCGACCCGTTCGCCACCCTGACCGGCAAGGCGGAATATAATGAGCGCGTTTCCGTGCGCTCCTTCCGGATCATGAACGACTATTTCGACGAAACACTCTAGTGTCCCGAATCAGAAGTTCGCCACACTAAGTTTCCCGCACCCAACGAACTTCTGAATCGATTAGGATACTAGCAACTTTATGATCTAGTGTGGTTTTTTGGATCTGAAATTCCTTGGTGTGCTTGCGTCAATTGTCTTAGGAAATTCAGATCCACCACACTAGTGCGTTTCGACCGTTCGAAAACACGACCCAAAAAGGGGCCGCTTCATACCGTTGATAAGAAACGCTGCTGGAAACGCCCAGCAGCGTTTTTTTTGCGGTTCACATTAACGATTTTCGCTCAGAAATAAGATATTAAAACCCTCGATGTGTATCGTTTGCATCGAATAACAGGGTTGCAGCGATTACAGCATTTGCATCGTATGTATCGCTTACATCGTTTGTGTTGAAAAGCATCCGAATTCGAGGTATGGTCAAGATTCGGTCTGAGGAATCGCACTATGTCACTCTCAACATCCAATCTCGACAGCCTATACATCCCATCGGAAGATGAGGCCGCAGAAGCGTCCAATGTGAGCCGCCAAATGGCGCGATTCTTTGACGGAACGCAGCCGGTCAAAATCCGAATTGGTGAGTCTAGCCAAAGCATCGACCTGCCAAATCACATAGCACGTCTGTTAAGAGAGATTCTCGAGCAAGCAGCACAAGGCCACGCTGTGACCATCGTTCCGTTGCACGCCGAGCTAACGTCACAGCAAGCGGCTGACCTCCTGGCCGTCTCCCGCGCTCATCTTGTCAAGCTGCTTGATGAAGGTAGGATTGAGCATCGCAAAGTCGGGCGCCACAGAAGGGTCCTGGCTAAAGACCTTCTCCAATACCGCGATGAAATGACAAGGGAGCGCAAAGCGATCCTTGACGACTTAACGGAATTGGACCAATCCCTGGGTCTGCAATAAACTTTTTTGCGCTAAGCCTGCCGTCATAACACTTTCTTGGAATAACTTTTTTCCGTAAAGCTTTAGAGTGAAAATAAATAAATTTGCGCCTTGGTTGAGGTGCGATCTCCCTGATAGAGTGCTCCAATCAGTGATTAGCATTATTGAGCGTGAGCTGTGGATCGCTTTATAGCCTTTCTTGATGCGAACATTTTATATCCTGGTGGTTTGCGCGATGTCATTTTGCGCTTGGCCGCCAAAAATCTCTTTATCCCAAAATGGAGCCCCGATGTTCAACGCGAGTGGCAAAGAGCGCTCTTAAAAACAAAACCCCATATCGGCATAGAAAATATCGCGAAAATTAATCAAAACATGACGCGCGCGTTTCCGGATGCGCTTGTGACGCGATATAAAAAATTAGAAAAAGGGCTCGATCTACCAGATAAAAATGACTGTCACGTTCTGGCTGCTGCCATTAAGGCCGGTGCCGGTGTCCTCGTCACTAATAATACCCGAGATTTTCCAAATCGCATCCTCTATGAATATGACCTTGAAGCGCAGAAACCCGATGAATTCACAGATAACTTGTATAACTTATACAGCAGTCGTGTCATTGAAACCGTCAAAGAACATAGATTAGTCGCCTGTGAAGAATTCCCAAGCGTTTGGAAACGTTTA
>JBMYTN010000049.1:0-30486 GCA_049604415.1 Rhodospirillaceae bacterium
TTGCGCTGTTTCGGGGCGGGTACCAAGGTTGCGTCAACGATTTGACCGGACATCGGGATGTAACCCTTCTTGTGAAGCTGCCAGTCGAACGCTTTCATAACCCGCTTAAGCGTGCCCGTTTCTGTCATCCGGTTACGGAAATGGCGGATCGTGTTCTCATCGGGCATGCGACCGCCCAAATCATAACCAAAAAACCGCATCCAAGACAGCCGATCCCGGATCATGAATTCCATTTTTGCATCGCTGAGATTGTGCTGCGCTTGCACGATCAAAACTTTGAACATCGAGACAGGGTCAAACGGGGGACGACCACCCTTTGACCCATCTCCATAGCCCAGCCCCTCAACGAGCCAGCCTCGGAAATACTCAAAGTCCACCGTCGCATCCAAAACTTCCAGCGGATCGCCGTCCTTACTCAACCGCTCAAGATGCTCCGAAAGGGAAAATAGGCTCTCTGGTTTCATCGCCGCACCTCCACGAAACCAGTGAATCAGAAATCAACTCCAAACGATAGGTTTTTGCGGGTGTCCATATGGTGATGGCCTGCCTGCCGCTGCTGAAAGCGTCCGAGCATCCCCGCATCGTCAATGTCTCCTCCGGGGCCGGGGCGCTGACGGACATGTCGGCGGGCACCCCAGGCTATGGGGTTTCAAAGGCGGCGCTGAACGCCCTAACCATCAAACTTGCCGCCGCCTTGCGTGCCGAGCGGATTCTGGTCAATGCGGTTTGCCCTGGATGGGTGGCGACGGATATGGGCGGTGGCGGGCGACCGATCCCGGAAGGCGCGCGGGGCGTGGTCTGGGCGGCGATGCTCCCAGACACGGGACCCACCGGCGGCTTCTTCCGTGATGGTCAGCCGCTGGCTTGGTGAGTTCGGCGGTGCGCGTTGTTAGGCGATGGGCGATGGGCGATAGGCGATAGGGTCGGGACGGTGTTTCCAGAGGGGCGGTTTTAGATCTCGGCCTTCACCGAGAAAAAGCTGAAGGCGTCGTCCAACTCTTTGATGTCATAGGTGAACCCGTTCGGGGCTTGGCGCACGATTTCGATAAAGCCAACACCGGCCCCTTTGCTGGTTTCCGGGGTCGGGCCGCGCAGAATTTCCTTTTGCAGCGCTTGGAGGCTTTTCCGGTCCAGCTCCAGGATCCGATCCAAGCCTTCTTTGATCCGGGCCACATCGGTGTTGCTGATCATATTGCCGCAGGCGACGTAATAGGTTTCGTCCTGTTTACCCACGGTGATCACCCCATAGCGCAGATCAATGGCCGCACCGCTGCAGGTCTCCTCATGCTTTTCCGTGGAATAGCGAATGACATTTTGCACCAGCTCAATGAAGATCGAAAACAGGCCCTTCATGGTGCGGCGATCGGCATCTTCCACTTCCAGCTTTTGTCTTACGGCCCCGGCCATGCCGGTCAGAATGGATTCTGTCATATAGCCGCTAAAGCAAAACAGCACCCCACGGCCATGCATGGTTTCCCGCAGCAGCGCCAAATCGCTTGCCAAGAATGTATTGCTGCTCTGGCTATCCAACACGGTTACACCCCTCCATGCCTCAGCACTAACCCACACTGCGCCCCATCAGGGCATGTGCACATGACCAAATCGTTACCAGGACACAACCCTACCCACCGCTATTCTGCGGCCTTCTTGGGCTCAGCCTTCTTCAGCGCCTCAAGCTCTGCCTGCAGGGATCGATTGCTGTTGCGCAATTCGATTTCGTCGATCACCAGACTGGCGAGGTCTTGCAGCAGCAGCTTATGCTCATCGCTGATGTAATGCCGGACATCATCGATGGCGCATAAAGTGCCAAGTTTGTACCCGTCAGAGGTAATTAAAGGGGCTCCGGCATAAAAGCGGATCTCCGGGCCTTCCGTGACCAGAGGATTGTCATGGAAGCGCTCGTCCCCTTCCGGGTCATTGACGACAAAGACCTCCTCCTCAAGGATCGCATGGGCACAAAAGGCAACGTCGCGCGGTGTTTCCGACGCATCAATGCCGTATTTTGATTTGAACCACTGCCGGTCTTCATCAACCAAACTAACAAGAGAAATCGGCACCCCAATTGTTTTCGCCACGATCCGAGTGATGCGGTCAAAACACTTTTCTGCTTCGGTATCGAGCACACCCAAATCTCGAAGTTTTTGCAGCCGATCTTTTTCGTTTTCAGGTTTATCCGCCGGGATCAAACTCTGTCCTCCTGCCCTTGGCGCTGTTTTGCGCACTCTTGCGGACAGACATTGCCTTGGCCAGTCCGCTTTACAAGATGGACAGAGGGCCGTACCGAACGCGGCAAAACCCCTTTGAAACCTGCTGAAATTCGCGTTTTTGTTTGGTCCCCTTAGGACAACACCGCTTCGATATCGGCGACCGTCGTGGTCCAGCCAACAATGGCCCCCTGGGCGCGGATCATCTCGAGGGCGGCGGTCTTAAACGCCGGGAAATAGCTTTCCGTGGCATCTTCGGCCAGCAGGCACTCATAGCCCCGGTCATTGGCTTCACGCATGGTGGTCTGGACGCAGACCTCGGTGGTGACACCGGCGAAGATTAGGCTCTTGATCCCGAGGCGCTGCAGATGCGCCGTCAAATCAGTGGCATAGAACGCCCCCTTGCCAGGCTTGTCGATCACCAGCTCGCCCTCGATGGGGGCGAGGTCCGGTACGATGTCTGCGCTGGGCTCCCCGGCGATCAAAATCCGGCCCATCGGCCCCGGATCGCCAATGCGCAAAGACGGCTTGCCCCGGCTCAGCTTGGCAGGCGGGCAGTCGGACAAATCGGGTGCATGGCATTCCCGGGTATGGATCACCGGCAAACCAGCCTTGCGGGCGGCAGCAATCAACCGGGCGGTGGCCGGGATGATGGCCTGCAGGGGCGTGACATCGTTGCCCAAGGTGGCACCGAAGCCGCCGGGCTCAATGAAGTCGCGCTGCATGTCGATAACGATCAGCGCGGTGAAGGCCGGATCAAAGGTGAAGGCAAAGGGCTGGGCACTGGCAATCTCGGCCATCAGGCATGGCCCCCCATATGATGGCCGATCTCGGCAATGTCGGCCTCGGCAGCCGGGCGTTCATAGGCGATCCGGCCCTCGGACATCACCAGGATCCGGTCGGCCAGTTCCATGATCTCGTCCAGATCCTCTGACATCAACAAAACCGCCGCACCGCCATTGCGGGCCGCCATGATCCGGGCGCGGATTTCGGCCACGGCGGAAAAATCCAGGCCGAAACAGGGATTGGAGATGATCAGCAGATCGACCTTGCCGGTCAGTTCCCGGGACAGCACGGCACGCTGGACATTGCCCCCGGACAGCGAGGACATCGGCGCATCCAGAGAGGCGGTCTTGACCTTGAAGGCCCCGACCAGCTCAGCGGCCAGGGCTTTCATGTCAGACAGGGAGAGCCAGAACCGGGTGCCCGAGCCCTCGCCGGACCCGTTCACATCGAAGGTCCGGAAAGCAATGTTCTCGGTCACCGACATCCGAGGCGCGCAGGCATTGTGCAGCGGCTCCTCGGGCAGATAGCGCACGCATTTGACCCGCGCTTCCTCTCGGGTTGCCCCGAAGGCGGCCCCCTGGACACTGACCGATCCGGCGGCCAAGGCGCGTTGCCCGGTCAAGATCTCCATCAACTCCATCTGCCCATTGCCTGAGATTCCGGCAATGCCGACAATCTCCCCAGAGCGCACGCTCAAGGCCTCGATATTGATCTCTTTCAGGCCAGACCGGTCCGCAGCCTTGGCTTGGGAGACCGTGAGCACCTCGGGGCCGACCGTCCCAGAGCGCGCGGCGGGCTCGGCGGGGACCTCATCGCCCATCATCATCCGCGCCATATCGCCATGGCTCAGGTCCGCAACCTGGCCCGAGCCGACCAGCTTGCCCCGCCGCAAGACGGTAACCGCATCGGCATAGGCGGTCACCTCGCGGAATTTATGGGTGATCATCAGGACTGTGATCTCCCCGGCCTCGCACAGCCCTTTGACATGGCCGAGCACCTCATCCGCCTCATCCGGGGTCAGCACCGAGGTCGGCTCATCCAGGATCAAAAACCGCCGCCCGAGATAAAGCTGTTTCAGGATTTCCAGCTTTTGCTTTTCCCCGGCGGAGAGGGCTCGGACCGGCTGGTCGAGTGGCACCGCAAAGGGCATGCGGGCCATGAAGGCCTCTAGCGCCGTGTACTCAGCCCCCCAGTCAATGATCTTGGGCGCATCGGCCCGGCTGATGACCAGATTTTCCGCTGCGGTCAGAGAGGGCACCAGGGTGAAATGCTGATAGACCATGCCCAGGCCATGGCCATGGGCCGCCTTGGGGTCCGGGACCTCGACCTCATGGTCATCCACCAGCAACTGGCCGCTGGTGGCGTGGTAAAAGCCCATGATGCATTTCACCAGGGTCGATTTCCCGGCCCCGTTTTCGCCGAGCAGGGCATGGAAGCTGCCCGGGGTGACGGTGATGGACACGCTGTCCAGCGCCGTGAACGCCCCAAAGCGCATGGTCATATTGACCGTCTCGACGCCCAGCGCCCCTGCTGCGGTGTGGCCCTTCATGGTTACTCTGCCGCGTCTTTCAGCTTTTCACCATAGGTCCGGGTCGGCTCCGGGAAGCCGCAGGAAGTGCCATCTGTGGCAACCACTTGGTCCTCCCAAGGCAGGCGATACTGCCCGGCGGCCAGATCGGTCATATAGGTATAGGGGCAATCCTGCGCCCCGCCTTTGACCGCCACATAGCCGCGATGGCCGAGCTGGTAGATGTTGTTTTCCACCCCCCAATGAATCCGGGCCTCGCGGACCAGATCGGGGCGGACTTCGGCGGTGATGATTTCATCGGCCCGGCCGCTGGTGCCATGGGCCAGAATGCTGCCGTCAAAATTGACAATCATGCCCTCGCCCATGCTGTCGAAGGACCCGTCCGTGCCGCACATGCAGACATTGGCGGTGACCATCAAATTGCAGAAGGCGTTGGATTGGTTGGTGAAGCGCCAGCTGTCCCGGATCGGGGCGGTGTAGCCCGCCGTCCGCAGCATGATCTCGGCCCCCTTATAGGCCGCCTCCCGGGCCATTTCCGGGAACATGCCGTCATGGCAGATGATCAGGGCGATCTTCGCGCCTTTGGGGCCGTCAATCACCGGAATGCCCAGATCGCCGGGCTCCCAAGGCTCCACAGGCACCCAAGGATGGAGCTTGCGGTAATAGAGTTTCAGGTCGCCGGTATTGTCGATGATGATGCCGACATTATAGGGATAGCCGCCGGGGTTCTGCTCCATGATCGAAAAGCAGCCCCAAATGTCATTGTCGATGCAGGCCTGTTTGAAGGCCGCAACCTCGGGACCGTCCAGGGAGCACATGATTTCCGGATTGGTGTCCATGGACAGGCCATGCAGGGCATATTCCGGGAACACCACCAGATCCATGGTTGGCATATTGCGCCGGGCCTTGCCGACCATGGCAACGATCTTCTCGGTCTGGGCGGCCAGATCGCTGGGCGTCTCCACGACCGGCAACTGCAATTGCACCATGCCGATGACCACACCATTCGGACTTTTGTTTAAACCGCCTAAGCCGCTCATTGTTGTCTCCTATTTGGTAACCGACAGCTCGCCCGGTGCGCCGGTGACGGCTTTGTTGGGCGAGGAGGTTGCGATCAAAACACCCAGGGTCAGCACATAGGGTGCCGCGTAGAACAGGTAGTAGCCTTCTGAGAAGCCAACGCTTTGCAGGGCCGGTCCCAGGGCTCCGGCGCCACCAAACAGGATGGCGGCCCAAAAACAGGCAATGGGGTTCCAGCGGGCGAAGATCACCAGCGCCACCGCCATCAGGCCTTGGCCCGAGGAAATGCCCTCGTTCCAACTGCCGGGATAAAACAGCGATAGATAGGCTCCGCCGACCCCGGCAAAGGCCCCACCGGCAGCGGTGGCCAGGGTGCGGATCAAGGCGGGCCTAAGGCCCATGGCCCGGGCCGCATCGGTGCTGTCGCCGACAACCCGGATGATCAGGCCGATGCGGGTGGCACGGAACATCCACCACAGCGCAATGGCGGCGACAATGCCGATTAGGAATAGGACATTGACCCGCAAAGCGGCCTGGACCTGGGGCAGATCGGACCACCAGCCGAAATTGATCGAGGGCAGATCCGGCGCGATGGGCTGGATATAGGGTTTGCCGAAAAAGAAGGCCAAGCCCATGCCCAGCAACATCAGGGCAATGCCGATGGCGATATCATTGACCTTGCGCAGGGAACACATCAGCCCGTGGACCAAGCCAAACAAAGCCCCGCAGAGGGCGGCGACCAACACCCCGGCCCAAGGATTGCCGGTCAGATAGGCCACCGCATAGGCCGACATGGCCCCGAAGACCAAGGTGCCCTCCAGGCCCAGATTGATCCGCCCGGAGCGTTCCGTCAGCACCTCGCCCAGCGAGACGAACAGGAACGGTGTGGAGACCCGAATGGCCCCGCCGAGCATGGCGATGGGGATGGCCCATAATCCAAGGTCATTCTCCATGGGCAGCCCTCCCCTCAGATGCTCCGATCATTGCGGTTTTCTCCACAGCTCCGGCGCAAACATTTTGAAGCGGCCATAGAGGGTTTCCGACAGCAGGATAGCGACAAAGACAAAGCCCTGGAGCACCAGTACGGTGGCATCGGGCAGATCCATCCGGCGTTGCACCAACCCCGAGGAGGCCTCGAACCCTGCCAACAAAATCGCCACCGGAATGATGGCCAGCGGGTTATGCCGGGCAAGGAAGGCAATCAGAATGCCGGTATAGCCATAGCCGGTGGCCAGGGAGGCATTGGCCGAACCATGGACGGCGGCCACTTCCAACACTCCCGCCAAACCGGCAAAGGCTCCGCCCAAGGCGGTAAAGCCAATGATCAGGCGGCCCACCGGCAGGCCTTGAACCTGGGCGGCGCGGACATTGCCGCCAGCGATCCGGGCGGCAAAACCCCAGGAGGTCCGCTCGATCAGGATCCAGGCTAGGATGCAGCCGACAATGCCAATGATCAGACCCCAATGCACATCCCAGCCCGGAATGTCACCGACCCGCAAATGATCGGCCAAGGGGGCCGTGGAGGGCTTGTTCAGACTGGCCGGATCCCGCAAAGGACCTTCCACAAGATGGTTCATCAGGGCGATGGCGATATAGGCCATCAGCAGGCTGGCGATGGTTTCATTGACGCCGCGATAATGCCGCAGCGCGCCAACGCCGCCGATCCAGGCAGCCGCAACCAGAGCTCCGGCCAGGGCCATGAGCGGGATCGCCAGCGGTCCGGGCAGCCCGCTCAGCACACCAGCGAGCGCACCACAGGTCACCCCGCCGAGGACGATTGCGCCCTCGCCGCCAATGACCACCAGTCCAAGCCGCGCAGGCAAGGCAACGCAGAGCGCTGCCAGCAACAGGGGCGCGGTGCGCGACAGGGTGTTTTGCCAGGAAAAAGACGAGCCGAACCCGGCCTTATAGACCAGGGCGTAAAACTCCATCGGCGATTTGCCGAGCGCCAGCAGAAACAGGCTAAAGGTCGCCAAGCCGACCAGCAAAGCGCCGACCGGGATGGCGATGGCTTCGGACCGGCGGGCCAGGGCGGCCAGCCAGCCGTCGGGGGAGAGGATGTCTCCTCTCCCCGTGCTCAGATCATTGGGGGCGGCGGTCATGGTCGCTCCGCCCTATGGCCTTAGGATGTCGATCCGATCACGCCTTCGACCAGATAATCCATGCTCTCCAGCTTGATGTCGGTTTCCAGGAAGGACTCCCCAGCGCCCAAAATGACATTGCCCTTATTGTCGCTGAGGGGGCCTTCATAGGCGGCAAAATTGCCTTCCATCATCTTGGCCTTGGTGGCTTCGAACTGGTTGCGGGCCGCATCGCTGACCGCCGGGCCCAGCGGGGACATTTTGATATAGCCCTCGGCCAGGCCACCCCGGTCGAAATTGTCGATGGTGCCGCCATCCAGCATGGTCTGAACCATGCGGGTATAGACCCCGGGCCAGTTCCATTCCGCGCCGGTCAGGTATTTTTCCGGGGCCAGCGGCGATTGGTTGGCGTGATAGCCGCAGACGAAGCAATCGCGACCGGCGGCGGTTTCCATCACCACCTTCGGGCCATCCACATGGCAGGTGATCACGTCGCACCCGGCATCGGCCAGGGCGTTGGTGGCTTCGGCTTCCTTCACCGCCAGGGACCACTCGCCGGTAAAGATCACCTGGAGGGTGATCTCCGGATCGACCTGACGGGCACCAAGCAGGAAGGAGTTGATGTTCTGCAAAACCTGCGGGATCGGCTTGGCAGCGACAAAACCCAATTTCTTGGAGGTGGTGGCATGACCGGCGGTGATGCCGTTCAAATATTGGCCGAGGCCGATATAGCCGAAATAGCTGCCGACATTGGTCGGGTGTTTGTCGGCGGACCAAAGGCCTGCGGCATGTTGGAACCGGACCTCCGAATATTTCGGGGCCACTTCCAGGATATGCGGGTCGAAATAGCCAAAGGAGGTCGGGAACAACAACCCGGCACCATCAAAATTGATCATCGATTCCATGGACTTTTGCACATCCACGGTCTCGGCGACATTTTCCTCTTCGACCACGGTGACCCCGGCCATGCCCTTGACCGCCTCCGCACCTTCCGCATGGGCCTGATTGTAACCGAAATCATCCTTCGGCCCGACATAGATGAAGCCAACAGTCAGGCTGCCGCTGGCGAAGGCAAGACCCGGCAAGCCCGCCACGGCGCTGGCCCCGGCGAGGGCGGCACCGCTTTTGAGCAAATTACGGCGGGAAATGGTCTTGAAGGTCATGCGGGCTCTCCTCTGTGCCGGGCCGCCGGATGACGTCTTTTGGTCGCCCGGCAAACAAATGTCCTAGCGCAGAGGTTGGGTAAGGAGCGCGCGGCTGTCTCCTGCTATGTTTGCACTGGAGTGCTGCAAAAAATGCAGCAGGCATGATGCAAAATCGGTTCAGATTAAATCAGGCGCAACTGCCTAAAACTTCATCAACCAAGGCGTTTGCAGACCTCGGCCCGGCAAAGCCTTGATTCATTGGATGTTCTACAGCGCCCGACCCCATTGGCGTCCGGCAAAAGGGGCCGTGACCAAAGCGGCTCTGCCCTTTTCTGCGGCGACCAGGCTCAGGGAAGCTGGGCGACAAAACAGGCGCTGTCGGACACGGTTCCAAACACCCCGCCCTGCATTTTGACCATTTTGATCGCCGCGTCATGATTGCCTTTGTCGGTCGCCCCACAGCAATCTTCCAGGATCAGGCATTCAAAGCCCCGGTCATTGGCCTCGCGCATGGTGGTATGGACGCAGACATCGGTGGTGATGCCGGTCAGGACAATGTTCTCAATGCCTCGGGTGCGCAGCAGCAGCTCCAGATCCGTGGCGCAAAAGCTGCCCTTGCCGGGCTTGTCGATGATGGACTCGCCGCTTTCCGGGGCCAGCTCGTCAATGATCTCCCAGCCCGGTTCTCCCCGGACCAGGATCCGGCCACAGGGACCGTCATCGCCGATCCCGGCCCCGACCTGGCGCGAGCGCCATTGTTTGTTGGCGGGCAGATCCGCCAGATCCGGGCGATGGCCTTCCCGGGTGTGCAGCACGTGGTAGCCCTTGGCGCGCATGGCGCTCAGCACCGCTTTGATCGGCTCGATGGGTGCGCGGGTTAGGCTGAGGTCATAGCCCATGCTGTCCACATAACCGCCAATACCGCAGAAATCAGTCTGCATATCGATCACGATCAGGGCGGTGTTTTCCGGGCGCAAATCACCGTTATAGGGCCAGTCATAGGGATCAGCTTTGATCACCGCCATGGGGGATGCTCCTTCTCAACGAACCAAACATGATCACCGTGTGACCCCAACCAGCCGATCCCGGGTCACCAGGGCTTCCAGCTCCGGGATGGTTTGTTGGTCCAGATCTGCCGGGGGTTCCGGCAACACCAGATAGCGCATATCCGCATTGCTATCATGGACAACCAGATCCATCTCGGCGGGCAGATCGGTGCCGAATTCCGACAGCACGGTGCGGGGTTCGCGCACGGTCCGAGCGCGATAGGCCTTGGAGATGTACCAGGATGGCGGCTGGCCCAGGATCGAGCGCGGATAGCACGAACACAGGGTGCAGGTGATCAGATTGTGGGTCTCTGGCGTGTTCTCGACGACCACAATCTGCGCCTCGCCCACGGCAATGCCGATTTCGCCGATGGCCTGTTTGCCATTGGCCAGCAGCCGTTCCTTATAGGCGGGGTCGGTCCAGGCCCGGACCACGATCTTGGCCCCTTGGTGGATGCCAGGCGATTCCAGCTTTTCAATCTCGCGGGTCACTTCCGGGGCGGTGAGCAGGCCCTTGGCGATCAGCACGTCTTGCAGGGCATCAATGATGATCTGGCCTTCCTGGTTGCCCGCATCATCCTCGACAATCAGGGCCTCGTGATCATCATGCTGGTGGTCGCCATGGTCATGGCTATGGTCATGGCTGTGGCCGTGATCGTGGTCATGGGTGCCGCTCATGCTGAACCTCTCTCGCCAGTGTGTGCTGGCTCCAGCCAGTGGTCATAGATTTCAATGATCAACCGGTCCCGCTCCGGCAGCTTGTCATCGGGCCAGAGGGCTGTTTGGGCAAAGGAGACCCGATAGAGGTCGATGGCCGGACCGCTGGTGACCCCCACCGCCAGATCCTCGGGGTTCAGATAGGTGCCGCAATATTGCACCACCTCCCCGGTTTGGCCGCGGACGTAATAGGGAATGCGCACATGGCCGGTTTTGCTCAAGGCCAGGACCGTGACCTGATCGCCAATGTCGAACCGTCTGCTGGCGGGATCACTTGGCATGATCGTCCGCCTCTTGCGTCCCTGCAGCCCAAACCGCTTGTTTGCGCGCTATGGCGGCGTCCAGCTCGGCCTGATCAATGACGCCCTTCTCGACCAAGATATCCACCATGGCATCCAGGCGGCGGCGGTAGAAGGACAGGTATTTGTATTTGTCGGCCCCGAAGCTTTCAAAGCCCCGGCGCATTTCATCGAGCGAAATAATCCGCCGGGTGCCGTCGCCCAGCAGATTGCGGATCGCCTCGGTTTGTTTTTCCCAATGCATCCAGGGCAGTTCCTGCATTGGGATTTTGCCAGCGGCATCTCCGCCAATATCGTGATAGCCGCGCGGGCTGTCGGTCTTGTCTACCATTGGGCCGTCTGCTCTCTTTATCCGGTTTCTGTGGCCAACTCGTTGACCCGGGCCTCCCGCTGAAAGATCTCCAAACACTGGCTGCGCAGCCGAACAAAATCGGGTTCGGTCAGGGTGTGGGCATCCCGGGGTCGAGGCAGCGTGTTTTCCACCAAAGCCGCGACCCGAGAGGGCCGCCGGGTCAGCAGCAACACCGTATCGGCCATCTGCACCGCCTCTTCCAAGTCATGGGACACCAGCATCATAGTGGTGCCGGTCTTTTCAAAGATTGTTTGCAGCTTCTCCCGCATCAACAGGGTCATCTCATAATCCAACGCCGAGAACGGCTCATCGAGGAACAAAACCTCCGGCTCCGGAGCCAGGGCGCGCAGGATCGAGACCGCCTGTTGCTGGCCGCCGGACAGCATGTAGGGATAGGCGTTCAGATCGATCTTGATGCCGAAATCTTCAATCAATTGCTCAACCCGCCGGGTGCGTTCCGGGCGCGGCATGCCTTTGAGCTTTAAGGGATAATGAATATTGTCGATGGCCCGCAACCAGGGGAACAGCGCCTCGCGGTAATTTTGAAACACATAGGAGATGTTGGTTTCCTGGATGGTCTGCCCGTCATACAGGACCTCGCCCGCATCCCGGGGCATCAGCCCAGAAATCATATTGATCAAGGTGCTTTTGCCGCAGCCATTGGGGCCGAACACGCTGGTGAAGGTGCCCAGTTCCAGCTCCAAATCAAAGCCGTCATACACCACCTTTTTGCCAAAGCTTTTGCTCAGCCCTTTGATCTTCAGGGGCCGGGTGCGGCGTTGGGGCGTCGATGTGCTTTGGTCTTGCGGAGGGGTCGCTGCGAGGGCGGTCATTGCGGTCTTCGCTCCCAAGGGCGGGTCAGTATCACGAAAGCGCAGAAGGGATGTGCTCCGAGAAGCACATCCCAACCCTGCGAGGGGGTCCTTTAAATCAGCTGCCGAAATCGCTCATCTGCAGCATTTTGGTGCGCACATCCATCGGCCCTTCCATCACCCCTTCGGAGACAAACACATCCACAAAGGCCTGATAGGAGTTCAGGTCAGTTTCATTCAGGTCGGAGAAGCTGCGCAGATAGGGCTTGGCCAACAGATCCAGCTGATCGTCGCGAATGGCGGTGTATTTCGGGATGATCGCCTTGTATTTATCGAAGTCGGCCATGGCCAGCGCGGTTGCTTCGTCGATGATCTCAACGATCTTCTTGGCCACTTCCGGACGCTCTTCAATGAACTTGGTGGTCAGCACCGCTGCCCCGGAATAGAACGGGTCGGCGATGACCTGGGCCACCGGATTGACCATCACCCGCTCGACGCCATCAGTGGCCGCAGCGATGGATCCAACCGGCTCCAGCGACAAAGTGGCATCAACACTGCCGCCCATCACGGCGGGCACCTGTTGCGGCACCGCCAAGTCGGTCAAGGTCACGTCTTTGTCCGGATCAAGGCCCGCAGCCCGGACCAGATGCTTGGTGATGGTGCGCCATTGAATGCCCGGCACATGGCCGATGGTTTTGCCGGTCAGATCGGCGAAGGTTTTGATCTCCGACCCGGTCTGCACAATCAAACCATCATTGATCAGATCCACACCAATGCCGCCACCTTGCAGGCCAAAGACCTTAAAGGTGCCCGGGAACTTGGCTTCCGCCAACATGGCGATCCCCGCAGCGGCCCCCGGCGGGCCAAAGTCCGCCCGACCGCCGACAAGGGCGTCAATGATGTGGTTTGGCGACTGCATCTTGTTGGACTCAACCTTGATGCAGGCCTTTTCGAACAAGCCTTCTTCATGGGCGACGTAATAGGCCGTGGTCTGCATGATCGGCAGCCAGGCCGAGATCACTTCCTCATAGGAGTCACAAGCCTGGGCCGTCCCGATACTCAAGACACTGGCCAGCCCGGTTAGAGCAAACAGTTTCTTCACATTGACCATCTCTACGTCCTTCCAAGTTGATCGTGACATGCTCCAGGTCGACCTGATCCGGCCCAGACCTGGGACTAACGGTTCGGCACTCCCTACCGCCCGGCCCAATGGACCAGATACTTCTCAAGAATAAGGAATAGGATGTTGAGTCCGTATCCCATGGCTCCGGTCACAAGGATTGAGCCATACATATCGGTCAAATTATAAGAGATCTGGGCGTCGATTATTCGGTGACCCAAGCCATCCGTGGCGCCGATAAACATTTCTGCGACAATAATGACGACCAGAGAGATCGATATACCGGTGCGAATACCGATGAATGTTTGCGGCAGGGTCTCGTAAAACACCACATCGAAGAACACCCGCAGTTTTGACGCCCCCATGGAGCGGGCGGCCAGCATTCTGGTCTGGCGGGCATTCATCACCCCATAGGCGACGTTGAACACGACGATCAGCCAGCCAGCGAAGGCTGCCACCGCGATCTTGGAAAAATCGCCCAGACCGAACAGCAGCAGAAACAGCGGGAACATGGCGGTGGCCGGGGTGGAGCGGAAAAAATCGATAATGAATTCAACGGAGCGATAAATCTTGTCATTGACCCCAAGCACGATCCCAATGGGCACCCCGGCCAGGGAAGCTACCAGCAATGCATAAAACACCCGCACAAATGTATAGTAAAAGTCCTCCATCATATTGCCGGATATGATGTTCTTCCAGGTATCACTTAACGTGGCGAAGGGAGACGGCAGGAGATTGGCGTCTACCAGGGTAAAGGCATAGGCAATCCACCAGACCCCGATCAAAATAAAGGGGCCAGAGACAACAATGCTGATTTGTGAAAGAGAATTATACAGATCGCTCTTCGAAAGCTGAAAAGAAGCCTTCGACACAGAGCCTTGTTGGCCAGAACTGCTGCGCTCGAGTTTTTGCACGCACGGCCTCCACAACACTGCTTGGTGCATTTTATTCTGGTAATGCATCCTCCGCGCAGCAAATTGCGCGGTTTTGACAAGGCGCTTATTTGCAACGTGGCAATACCCTAGTGGAGTGCTGTGTTATCGTCTCCTGCTAAAAATGCAGCATCGCGCTGCAAATATCGCAGCGCGTCATTCGCTTATTCCGTGAGTGCCTGAGAAAGCAGCGCTTTATTCGCAGTCAAAGCGGCTGACAAAGGTCTCTTGCATTTGCATGGCAAAGCGCGAGGCGGCCACCGGCAGGATGCGGTTCTGCAGCTGGCCGAAATACAGATAGCCCGGGGCCACATCCCGGCTGTCGATCGGGCGGTGAACAATGCCGTCCAGTTCGGTTTGCTTTGGCAAACCGATGGGCAGTTGGAAGGCCAGGGTTTCATCGACGCCAACATATTGGCGCAGGAACTCAAAACTGTCGGACTGGATGGAGGGCCTCAGGTCTGACGAGGTCCGTCGGGCAGCCGCCTCCAGCAAATGCCGGACGCCATAGGGGGCGGTAGGCAGGGCCAAGGGATATTCCAGGCATTCCCGCAGGCGCAGAGTCTTTTGGCCCGCCAAGGGATGCCCCGCTCCCATGATCGCATGCACCGGTTGGCTGATGGTCAGCAAGGTCTGAAATTCCGCCATCCGCACCGGCTCAAACACCAAGGCAATATCGGCGGAGCGATCAATCAGCGCCTCCTCAGCGGCGGCCCGATCCCGGACCAGGACCTCGAAAGTGACCGCCTTATGGTCCTGGCGATAGCGGGCGATTTGCTCGGGCAGGAAATAGGGCAACAAGGCCTGGGAGCAAGCGATGCGGACATGGCCCCGACGCTCGCCAATCAGATCGGCGATTTGGGATTTGGCCCGCTCCATCTCGCTCAGCTGATTGCGGATCTGGTGGATCATCACCTCGCCCGCTGCGGTCAGGCGCACCCCCTGGGGCACGCGCTCAAACAAAGGCACGCCAAGATCTTCTTCCAAAGCCAGGATGCGCCGGTTCAACGCGGTCGAGGTGATCGCCAAGGTCTCGGCGGCTTTGCGGATCGACCCGGCTTTGGCCACCGCATCCACATAACGAAAGGGCTGAAGAAGACGCAATTCCTGCTCCCGGCTTCCCTGGTCTGCTGCAAAAATTGCAGAGCTTGCCGCTGATTGCAGACACATATTGCATCGGAAGGGACCGACATAAAGCCCCGCAGCCGGATAAAAACCAGATACAAAAATTCCTGACCTAAACCGGTCGCCCGGCCCGCAACACCTGGCCTTGCGCGGCAGGGGTGGTTCTGAGGGCAAACACCCGACCGAAACGTTTGAAATGCAGCGCGTGGTCCGGGCCTTCCCCGACCGCCCGCAGGCGGCGCTGGAACTCCGCTTCCGAGATATCGTCCTCCAGCACACAGAGCCGGTCAAAATCCCGTTGCCGGTAGACCGGGCCGGACCAGGACTCCTGGAGCACCGGCAGAGGGCTTAAGTCCCGCAGCAGGGTTGGGACCAGCCGGTCAAACAGCTCGAGCAAGGACTGGAAACTGAGCCCATCCAGCTGGGCCCGGTCCGCCCCATCCGGAATGGCAAACCGATCCACCGCGACAATCGCCCCGCTGTCGACCTGGGGGGCCAGTTCATGGACCGTACTGCCAAACATCGCCGCCCCGGCATACAGCGCAAAGCAGGACGGATAACGCCCCCGCACCTCCGGCGGACCCGGGTGAAAATTATAGCCCGGCCCGGGCAAACGCTGCAGCACCTCCGGCGGCACCAGAATATCGGTGCCCACGGTGATCACGCGCGTGTCCTCCAAGCTGGTTTGACAACGTGCGGCAAAGGCCTGTTTGCTGTGAATGGTCCGGACAGGAGCGCTGGGCGCCGCAGCCTGCAGCCTTGCCATCAAAGCCTCCGCCAGGGCCGGGTCGGTCAGCAGCAGAATTTCTGAAACCATCACACTCTCTGGATGACGCGCCATGGGATTTTGTGCTCTATGGTTTCTAACCTATAGAAAGCGTCCCCATAAAAACAGGGTCCCATGACCGCCTCCGCCCCCCAAAGCCTGCCGGATTGGATCCGAGACAGCCTGACCGGCCCGATGACGGCACGCCCATCTGCGCCGATGGGGTCGGCCGCCAAACCGGCCCTGCCGCTGGAGGGTCTGTTCGCCGATCTGGCGCAGGCGGCTTGGGAACGGCTGCCGGAAACCATTTGTCAGCATGCGGATTGGCAGGCCAGCGCCCATGCGGATGTGCAAACAGCGCTGGTCAAGCGGCTGGGCGATTTGTTCCGTCCAGTGCTGTCGGAAAATCTGACCGTCTGT
Source organism: Rhodospirillaceae bacterium (assembly GCA_049604415.1). Taxonomy (GTDB): domain Bacteria; phylum Pseudomonadota; class Alphaproteobacteria; order Rhodospirillales; family Rhodospirillaceae; genus JBMYTN01. Next base: position 16,354 of record JBMYTN010000049.1, read on the forward strand.
CGCCAAGCTTGGACCGCCCATAATGTCAGCGGCGATCTGGATGCGCTCTGGTTACAAGCCATGCGCGGAACGTCCTGGACCAAAAGCGGCTGGGCCAAGTTGTTCGCCCTGCGCCTGGAAATGCCGCGCCTGCTGCATCTGGTCCTGAGCCAATGGCAGGGCGCGGTGATCGATTTGGTCACCGCCTATGGCGCGGACCGCAGCGCCCTGGCCGACGCCCTGTGTGGCGGTGTCGATCCGGGACCCTGCATTGGATTGACCTGGGGCTTATCCGATCCCCATGGCCATGGCCGTGGCGTGGCGCTGCTTAGCCTGCGCGATTATCCAGACGGACTGGTCTATAAGCCGCGCCCCATGGCGCTGGATGCGGCCATGGCCGGTGTGATCGGGCTTCTGAATGGGGATCCGAACGCCCCGACCCACCTGAAAATGCCCGCCGTCCTGGATCGAGGGGCCTATGGCTGGGCCGAGCGGATCCAGCCCCGACCCTGCAACGGGTCCGAAGATATCCCGCTGTTTTACCGCCGCGCCGGGGCCTTGCTGGCCCTACTGCATTCCTTGCGGGCCACCGACTTCCACGCCGAAAACATCATTGCCGAAGCCGCCACCCCGGTCTCCGTGGATTTGGAAACCCTGTGGCATCCGCTGCTCTCGGGCGTCCAGACCGGGGACGCCGCCCGGGGGGCATCCGGAGAGCTGGACAGCAAGGTCCGCCGAGCCATCAGTCGTTCCCTGCCAGCGACCCATTATCTTTCGGTGGCCTGGAACAAGGCCCCTGATGCGGGTGGCGTCGGCGGCTTGGATGGCCTGAAAACCAACGAGCTGGTCGAAAACGGCGTCTCCGGCACCCATTTGCCGCGCCTGGCCGATGGTCAAATCATCGATCCGTCGGACCATGTCGACACTATTTTGGAGGGCTTTCGCGCCTACAGCGCCTTCCTGGCCGCCCATCCCGCCCTGGCCCCCGCCCCAGAGGATCCCGACGGACCGCCCCAAGCCCTGCGCGGGTTGCCTGCCCGCATGTTGGTCCGCCATACCGGCAGCTATTTGGCCCGGCTGGACGAGATCAGCCGCCCCTTGGCCCTGGTCAGCCCGGAGGCGTTTGGCACCGCTTTGGCCGCCCCCTTTCCGGATCGGGCCTTTGATCCCACCGCTCCAGCGGCCCCGGCTTTGTGGCAAGCCGAACAAAAGGCCCTGCGACGAATGGATGTCCCGGCCTTTTACTGGCGGATCGGCCAGCCGGACGCTGGCATTCGCGAAGCCGATGGAACCGCGATCCCGGAGCTGACGCCGATGGTCGAAACTGGTCGGTCCGGTCCCGGGGATCGCCTGGACCCGGAGGGTGCCGCCCGCGTGGCAAGGGCGGTTTTATCGCTGCGCTTTGAAAAGCCGATCACCAACCTAGGCGGCCCAGCTTTGACCTCTGGACCTGCCGCATCTCTGGATCCCGCCGCTGCGCTGGAGGCCGCCGAGCAGATTGGCGCGGCCTTGGAAGCGGTCGCCTTGCGGTCCGGCTCTGGATCAGAGGCGCGGGCCGATTGGGTCGGCATCATCCTGCGCGGTAAAGGGGCCGATGTCGGCATGCCGGAACTGGAGCTGTATACGGGCTTGCCGGGCGTTCTTTGGTTCCTGTCGGCCTTGGCGCAACGCACCGGCGCATCCCGCTGGCAAGACCTCCTCAATGCCGGTTTGCGGCGCTTGGAAGACCGGCTTCAACCGCAAAAGTCCAACCCAATTATGGGCTCCTTGGGCGCATTTAATGGTGCGCCGGGCTTGGCCTGGGCCTTGCTGGTGATCACGCAAGACAGCGCCCATGGCGCGGGCTTGATCGAGACGGATGTGGCAGCGCGCTGGCGGCGCTGGGCTCTTGATTTGCTGCTGCATCTGCCCGCCGCCGCCGTGGCCCATGATCGGGATCAGGATCTGATCGGTGGGACCCCTGGCGCGATCCTGGTCCTGCTCCATGCCGCTAACCAAACCCCAGACCGTGCCCGAGCCTTGCGGGCCAAGGCCTGCGAACTGGGCGAGGCCTTCTTGGCCGCGCGGCGCGATCATGGCCTGTGGAGCCGGCCCGACGGACCGGTCCTGACCGGGCTGTCCCATGGCATGGCAGGCGTGGCTCTGGCCTTTGCCCAGTTGCATGCGGTTGACCCCCGGCCCGAATTCGCCGCCGCCAAAGACGCCTGTTTGGCCTTTGAGCGGGCACAGTTTAACCAGAAGGCTCCGGGCTGGCCGGATTTAAGGTCCATGGGGGATAACGCGGCCCCCAGCTATCCGGCGCAATGGTGCCATGGGGCGGGGGGCATTGCGCTGTCTCGCCTCGCCCTGTCCGCACTGGATCCCGGCGATGACCTGTTGCACCGGGAAGCGGTCATTGGTGCGGATCTGACCGCCGCTTTGCTGCCCGGCCATGTGGATGACCTGTGCTGTGGCACGGCAGGGCGCAGCTTGATCCTGCTGCACGCCGCGAAGATGCTCGAGTCGCCACAGTATGAGGTGGCTGGGCGGCAGGCTCTGGGCTGGCTGCGCGCCTTGGCCGCACAAAATGGTGCTTATCGGCTGCAATTCGGGCAAGTGGGCGAAGCCCCCGGTCTGATGAAGGGTGTGAGTGGATTAGGCTTGGCTTTTCTGAGCTTTGCGCAGCCCATCGAACCCATTGCCCTCCCTTTGCTTCCTGGAATTTTAACGCCAACTCCTTCTGCATCATAAATTGTGCTTCGAAAACTGTAACCCCCCTCACCATTGGGTTGATGTTCCTTGGCACATTTGAGATGCTCTGGATGAGCCGTTCGGCTGTCCCTAATCGACCTTCCACGTTTCTCCCCAAGGATCCAGTCCAATGGATCCTCAAAACCGAGGATGCGTTTATGACCTCTCCCGCCTCTGAACCAATGTCTGCCTTGTCTGAAGACCTGCTGGCTTTGGCCGGTGCCGCTGACTTTAGCGATCTGGCTGCACCTGCCTCTGAAGCGGCTCCGGCGGAGGGCGCGGTCAGCGCCTCTGAGATTCTAGTGACCATGCCGCCCAGGTGCTATTACGGCCAAAAGGCGAGTGGATCTGAAAATGCAATCTCAATGCCGCCCAGTTGCTTTTATGGTCCGGAAGCCAGTGGCTCGGCCTTCACCATGACCCTGCAGCCCCAATGCCATTATGGATCTCAAGCCTCCGGGTCTGAGATGCTCGTGACCATGCCGCCCATGTGCTACTACGGCCAGCAGGCGTCCGGCTCCGAGATCCTCGTGACCATGCCGCCCATGTGCTTTATCGGCCAACAAGCGTCCGGCTCCGAGAACTTCGTGACCTTGCCGCCCATGTGCAATTACGGTCAGCAGGCCAATGGCTCTGAAAACGCTTATTCTTTCTCTGTTTACTGCAGGTCCGCTCCGGCGCAGGCCAGCGCGTCCGAAGATGCTATAACCAACTGGACGGGCTGCTTCCCGGCACCAGAAACTACGACCGAAGCCGCATCCGAAGGGACCATAACCATGTGGATGTCCTGCTTCCCGGCACCGGAAACCACGACCGAGGCGGCGTCCGAAGGGACCATTACCCTATGGCCGTCCTGCTTCACGGCACCGGAAATCACTGCCAAAGCGGCGAGTGAGGTCACCACCACCATGCCGCCGTCTTGCTATAGCACCATGTGATCCCCTTGATCGCTGAAGTGACGGATCTGGAGGCGGCCCATAAAGCCGCCTCCACTCTTTTGCAGACCGCCTCAGAGGTCGAGATCCAGCGGTTCTTCCCCAATGGTTGGGAGCAGATGGCTGGTTTTCGCTGGTGGATAGCGCCAGAGCAAGGTTTTATGGTGGCTTTGCCGGTGCTCTTGAACCCGGATAACCCCAAGCATTTTCTCATTGGCTTCACGGCACCAGACCACCGGCGCAGCGGGGTCTGTCGGGCGCTGATGAACAGGATTGAAGCGACCCTGATCGCCGAAGGCCAAAGCGGGATTTTCACGGCGCGGACCAACAGCCTTGTGCCCTCCGGAGGCCACGCCCTGACCGCCCTTGGCTTCACGGAAGGTTCCGCGATGGTCGAGATGGAAGGTCCATCGAAAGCCTATCCGGAGCCCGACGAAAAAGACGGCATCCGCTATCAGATGTATCAAGGCGGTGATGAGGCGCTGAATGCGGAAATCGCGGCCCTGGAAGCCCGGCTCTATGCGGTGGATGCCCGCAGCATGGTGGCCTTGAACAGCGTCGACCCAGCGCGGTTTTCAGATCCCAACCGGTTTTTGATCCTGGCCTTTGACGCCGATAACCGCTTGATCGGCGAGGCCGAAGGGGTCATCGACCCAGCCTTTGCCACCCGTTTGGGCGTTGCGCGCAGCCATTGGGGCAAAGGCGTGGCCGATGAGCTGTCCAATAGGGTGATTGGTCGCTTTGCTGCCCTGGGCATTCCGGTCTTTCGCTCCATGGTGCGGGAGACCAACCATGCCTCGATCCGGATGCAAAAGCGGGTTGGCCTGACAGTGGTTTCCCGGATGCCCGAGTGGACCAAGCCCTTGGGCAGCGCACCAATGGGTTGATGTTCTAAGACGGTTTTGCGAAGCTATGGGTGAGGCGTGTGGCTCACGCCTTCTGACCTTCCCCGTTTCCCCCCGGGACCCGGTGCATCGGCTCCCCTAAACCGAGGATGTGGTTATGACCTCCCCTTCCCCTAAACTTGCAACTGGTCTGTCTGACGATCTGATGGCTTTGGTGGGTGCTGCGTCCTTGGACGCCAACAAGACCGAGGCACGTCCTGCCCAGGAAACCATCGCCGCCTCGGAACTCGGCTATACCTTGACGGCGACGTGCTTTCTCCGCATTCAGGCGTCCGGTTCAGAGATGCTCGTGACAATGCCGCCCATGTGTTACTACGGCCAACAGGCCTCCGGGTCCGAAGCGGCGATCACCGTGATGGGGTATTATTGCTCCGAGGGGACTGAGGCCTCCGCTTCAGAGATGCTCATGACCTTGCCGCCCATGTGCTACATCGGTTCCCCGGCCTCTGGATCCGAAGCATCGCTGACCTTCAATTTTTATTATTGCTCGGAAAGCGCAGAGGCTTCTGGGTCCGAGATGCTCGTGACCATGCCACCCATGTGCTACTACGGTGGTCCGAGCGCTTAGGTGACAGTGGCATCCTCCGGGAGGATTCTGCCTCTGGCAGGCCCCTGAACGCGGTCGATTTCACAAATTCCACGACGATGAAGGCGGCGCACTGCGCCGCCTTTTCTTATCGCGGCAACGCTCTCGTACCCCAAAATTGGCTGCCGTGGTTTCCCTGCCGATTTCCCTTTGGTAGGCTGGGAGCTGCTGCCGGAGCGGAAGTTTTGGCGCCGTGGTTTCCCTGCCGATTTCCCTTTGGTAGGCTGCGACCCGGTCGCACCAGTCGGTCATGGCAGCCGTGGTTTCCCTGCCGATTTCCCTTTGGTAGGCTCGGACAGGGACCTAAGCGATGCCTGATCTCGCCGTGGTTTGCCTGCCGATTTCCCTTTGGTAGGCTGAATTCCGTTAATCCCATGCCTGATTTTGGGCCGTGGTTTCCCTGCCGATTTCCCTTTGGTAGGCTTACCCGGCCCCTGTTGTGACCGGCACCATCGGCCGTGGTTTCCCTGCCGATTTCCCTTTGGTAGGCTGGGAATGGCGCGCTATTCCGCTGTAATGGAGCCGTGGTTTCCCTGCCGATTTCCCTTTGGTAGGCTTTGCTGGGCGGCGATGAACGGGCGCGCGGTGCCGTGGTTTCCCTGCCGATTTCCCTTTGGTAGGCTTTTCCGGAATCACTTTTGTGAAACTCGTGCGCCGTGGTTTCCCTGCCGATTTCCCTTTGGTAGGCTTGCGGTATGGTACGCTACCCATCTTTTTAAGCCGTGGTTTCCCTGCCGATTTCCCTTTGGTAGGCTGGATCTTTGGTTCTCCCATCCCAGACCAGAGCCGTGGTTTCCCTGCCGATTTCCCTTTGGTAGGCTACTAGCCTTTGTCGTCTCCACCTCTTGCAGGCCGTGGTTTCCCTGCCGATTTCCCTTTGGTAGGCTCACTTTACACCAAGTTGGACCGATTTAGGGGCCGTGGTTTCCCTGCCGATTTCCCTTTGGTAGGCTAAGGGTATTTCGGCCCCACTTATAATGTAGGCCGTGGTTTCCCTGCCGATTTCCCTTTGGTAGGCTGCCTGGGAGTGGCTCAAATTCAACCCGGAAGCCGTGGTTTCCCTGCCGATTTCCCTTTGGTAGGCTACCTTGACCATACCATCCGCTACGAACTCGGCCGTGGTTTCCCTGCCGATTTCCCTTTGGTAGGCTCGCCGCGCTCGCCCACAAGAAAGTCTTCGGGGGCCGTGGTTTCCCTGCCGATTTCCCTTTGGTAGGCTCCGCTATCTGTCGGTGTGTTCGGGCATCGAGCCGTGGTTTCCCTGCCGATTTCCCTTTGGTAGGCTTGGGTTTACTGAGCGACCAACTGAACACCAGCCGTGGTTTCCCTGCCGATTTCCCTTTGGTAGGCTTACGCTGACGGCGATGGAATCGGCTGCGGTGCCGTGGTTTCCCTGCCGATTTCCCTTTGGTAGGCTTGGTTGCCTGATGATCCCACGCGCGGACCATGCCGTGGTTTCCCTGCCGATTTCCCTTTGGTAGGCTAAACCGGCTTGGCATGGGATGCTCTGGGGGGCCGTGGTTTCCCTGCCGATTTCCCTTTGGTAGGCTCGGGCTGCAGGACAAAAGGCGTTCTTTGAAGCCGTGGTTTCCCTGCCGATTTCCCTTTGGTAGGCTATTGACCATCGAGGTCGATGGCTACGCCGCGCCGTGGTTTCCCTGCCGATTTCCCTTTGGTAGGCTAAATCCTGGGGGCCGCGCACCTCTAAGGTTGCCGTGGTTTCCCTGCCGATTTCCCTTTGGTAGGCTAGGGCATACCCCTGGTCGTTCAGCTTCACGGCCGTGGTTTCCCTGCCGATTTCCCTTTGGTAGGCTGTCGTAGGTCTCAGGATGCTCATGCCCAGTGCCGTGGTTTCCCTGCCGATTTCCCTTTGGTAGGCTGGCCCCTTCGGCTTCCGCAGCAGAAGCCCCGCGCCGTGGTTTCCCTGCCGATTTCCCTTTGGTAGGCTAAGGCCTGGCGGCGCAGGGGATTTCGCAGCGCCGTGGTTTCCCTGCCGATTTCCCTTTGGTAGGCTTTCGGTTCACGCAAGATCAGTATAAACAGCGCCGTGGTTTCCCTGCCGATTTCCCTTTGGTAGGCTGCCCCACCCCACGATAGAAACGTGAAGGACGCCGTGGTTTCCCTGCCGATTTCCCTTTGGTAGGCTTTGGTTGGAGGACTAAAGGGCAGGAGGTGAGCCGTGGTTTCCCTGCCGATTTCCCTTTGGTAGGCTAGAACTGCTCTTGTTTGGTCAGAAAGTTGAGCCGTGGTTTCCCTGCCGATTTCCCTTTGGTAGGCTTGAAAGCCGGTCTGGCCGATGACGAGCTTTGCCGTGGTTTCCCTGCCGATTTCCCTTTGGTAGGCTTGTCCAGCAAGGTCATGCCGCGAAACTCGTGCCGTGGTTTCCCTGCCGATTTCCCTTTGGTAGGCTTCAGTGACCAAATCACGGGCCACGCGGGTGGCCGTGGTTTCCCTGCCGATTTCCCTTTGGTAGGCTCCAGGCTATTCCTATAGCAACCAAGATCGTGCCGTGGTTTCCCTGCCGATTTCCCTTTGGTAGGCTAGCGCTGCGCTCGCAGCGGGCCCGGGTGGTGCCGTGGTTTCCCTGCCGATTTCCCTTTGGTAGGCTACACGTCGCCCTCTACCACCTCATCAAAGAGCCGTGGTTTCCCTGCCGATTTCCCTTTGGTAGGCTAGACCCTCAGTAACCTTCTGTTTTTCCTGTGACTTTTGTCCATTTGCCGGGGTAAAAGTCACAGGAGAACCATTTGCTGAGGTGCAATTTTTTCATTTTTATTCGGTTCTCCAACAAGAAGTTTCATGCGGGCATATTGGCGTTCGGTCACCACCAAGGTTCGCACACTGCCGTCTGGGGGAAGATTCTTTTTGATCCGCGCAATGTGCTTTTCAACCGCATCCTCCCCCCGCATAGCCCGAGCATAAACCGAAAGCTGCAGCATCATATAGCCATCATCTTTAAGAAAAGTCCGAAATCGGGTTGCGTTACGGCGCTTCGTTTTTGACGTCACCGGCAAGTCGAAGAAGACAAAGACCCACATGAACCGTGCCTCCCGCGTGTTCATTGACCCTTGGCCCCTCTCTGGAACACTGGCAGTACCAGAAGAGCAGGAGATGCACCTTCAATGGAACGGACCAAGCTTTGGGCAACCCTCTCCGTTGCAGCGAGAACAGTCATCCGCTCCGAACCAACGCGGCAATGGTGCATAAGGATGCCAGCCAAAGCCTGTCGGTCCGAGCGTTGAAGACTGCTTTGAACATCCCGCCCCTCGCTCAACTGATTGACCAAGGCATCAACAAAGGGACGAAATGGCTCAACCAAGTCATCTGCAAGATTGAATGCATTGGTGATACTGACATGGTGCAACCCAATGGCTGGTAGGAGGCCATGAATGACCACAGCTCGAGCGACGGCTGCCCGAACCACCGCATAGCCATAGTTCAACATTTTATTTCGTATATCGTCTTCATTGGCGCGGATGAAATCTCGAAACAATAGGCCCCAATAGGCGCGAGCCGCCCTGGCCTCCATATTCTCCTGATCCCCTGAACCCACCCGCTGGGCCATCGCCTGGAGGCCAGAGAATTCTCGCCCGCAGTCCCGAAGATGGGCTGCTTGATTTTCAATTTTTGCCACCACGATGGCTTGCCAACAGCGCTTCCGAAAAGGTGCTGTTGTCTCAATTTGCGCCGCAGCCACGCCAGCTTGGCGGTGGTGGCTGTGAAACGGTAGCATCATGCCGTTGGGTGTGTGCCGACTGTCCGTACAGACCAGGACAATGCCGGCATCGGCTATGGCCGATAGCAAGGTCCCAGTTAGGCTGACTTGGTTGGTGTCCAGCACTACCCAGGCAACATCTTCCAAAGCCAAGCAAACCTCACCCGTATCTTGGACAACCAAGATTTGATTGTCCTTTAAAGACAAACGGGCTGGCTGGCTTATGTGTACGCCTTTCCACGCCATGTTCGCACCTCCCGTTGCACCAAATGGCGCTCCCCCGTCCGCGTAACCGTGTATTTCTCAAACAACACCAAGGTGCGTGCGCCAATGCCCAAAAACCTTGGTTCAGGATTTTCATGAGAAGAGAGATTTATGGCGCCCGTGTTGCGGTTTGTTCCCCGGTAATACCCTTCAATCAGTTTTCCTTTTGAGTCGATTAGCTTCACAAAAGAGTTTTGAAACAAAGACCAGAGAAAACTGTAGCCGGAGTCAATAATAGGCCACTCCGATTCTGGTTTCCCTGCTGTAATTGCTCGCATTGGCGGTATTTTTTCGTTTTTGATGTCATGTGGATAAATGGGTACTAAATAGAATTGATCTTTACCTTTCTTGTTAGGTTTACAGAAGACATCGACACGGACCATTGCGCCGCGATCGACAGTTCCTGCGCGCTCTAGGTTGCTTCCACGTTCCAAGCGGATATTGACTTTAGAATTGGAGAGCAGTCGAACTTTACCAATTGGATCCCCCTTGGGAGAGCGTGGCATCGCCTCTTTCGGTTTACCTGTGTCAATCCAGGTCTTCAGAGCCGCCAATAAGGCCTGATTGCGCTCTGGATCCTTCAATCGATCAAGGTCTTTCTTGGTTAAATCCGAGACCTTCTTCTTTTCATAAACAACCTCATGACCATCGCGGACGCGGACTTGGTTTAAGGTCGCTTTATGGGCGGGCCCCCGTCCCCGTCGCCGTTCGGCCCGGGCGACAAACAGGGTTGAAACAGCTGCTCGGGCGTCACTCGAAAAGGTCTCCCACGGCAACGCCTTGGCAAAAGCCTTGGGCAAGTCATAGGGCAAACCTTTGGCTTCAATCTCCTGAACGGCCTTCGTGGCGCGCTGTAGGAGAGACTCACTTGTGGCTGCAACAATAAGGGCGTCCAACCCGTGATGCCGGTCATCGGGTATGCGCTGCCCTTTGGCATCTTTTTTGAGAAGTGAAAGGCCCCAAGCCCGACGCAGTCGATCCGTAAGCCCCCCAGGACGCACGAAAACTCGGCGCCGCAGGACACCGGTGGCATCGACTTCATCTGGGAGAACCTGCCGTAGGGCCTCGGCGACCAACCGGCAAATCCAGCGCGTATCATTGAGATTCCGGCTGCGAAACCGCTCCGAAACCTCTTGGGCATTTCGCAGCAGCAGATTGCGTTTGGTCAATCCTTTTAGGGCCGCATTGCTTTCAACGCGGGCAACAAAAGCGTGCCAGTCTTCAGCTCGCTGGTCTGCCTCGAACCATTCAAATGGGGTTCGGTTCTTCTTATCCTGATTGGCTTTGGCGAGGCACAGGACTTTATTATGGAAACTATCATCGCCGAAACGACTCCAAGGGAGAATGTGATCTACTTGGACTGCATTGTCTGCTTCTCCGATTTGTTTGGGCGAAATATATGCATCCGTATAAAGGCATCGTCCATTCTGACGCTTCCACAATTCAAACGCCAACAGCTCATTGCTGTTGGGACGCAGTGGGCGACCGACCATGTCTTCTCGGGCAAACTCCTCGCGCAACTTGTCCTTTTCAGTGCTACGCCGGTGTATCCCTCTGTCAATACGCCCCCGTTCCTCAATGGACTTACCCAAGTCGCGGGCCAGTTCGATATGAATGCGGTCCGGTAAGCCATGGCATTCAATCACGGCTTTGATTTGTTTCAGGATTTCAATGGCAGCACGCCGCGCTGTCGGACTACCGACAAGATCTGGGGATATTCGCTGTTCTTTTAGGATGATCGCCAGCGCTTGTTTACCCTGAGCCCCTGTCGCAAAGGCTTGGCGTTCTAAGCTATCGGTGTGGTCATAACCAACGGCCAGACAAGCCGCATCGTACGTTTGTCCCGACAACAATCCGGGCAAAATGGCCCGTAATGCTTTCGCAGACAGATGTGCAGCTCCGGAGAAGTCCGCGAAGGCTCCTTGTCTCGCAGATTGAACCAAGGTGTCCGCAATATCAGACGGCAGGCCAGCAATACTGCGCAATCCCTCAGCGATGCGATCCATGTCGGACCGATAGGCAACCACGGATGCCACCAAATCCAAACATGTGCGGGAAGCCCACAAGGATCGCCACGCCATTTCCCCATGGGCTCCAGCAATAATCTGACGCAAGCAATGGGTTGCCGCCATCGCCTTGCCAGACCGCGCAGCAATATCGCGTTTGCTTTCATCAGTGTGTTTCACACCATCAAACCGCACAACATCGGGCAACTTTAGTTTGCGGCGTAGGGTTGCATAACTAAATCCAGCCTGAGCACCAAAATCATCCAAGGCAGCCGACACCTCTTCAACCGATAACCTCTGCTGATGAGGACGCCCGGAAAGGCGGATATTGATCAGTTTGCTCGCGAGCCGAAACAACTCAAAGGAGGGTGCGGATTTTGGTGCGCGGCGCTCATCCTTTTCGAATGGGCAAGAACCAACCAAATGCTCGCTGTCTTGAAGCGGGCGCTGAAAGAAAGCGATGTCGCAGAAGGCCTGCTCCAGAGCCTCTGTCGCTTTGCTTTGCCCCAATCGACGCTGGCTGCGAAAGATCCAACGGACTTCATCTTCCAAGTCTGCCCGTATCAGACTTCTGGTGTAATCACCCTCTCTGTTCCGAAGACGTCGCTCTGTGCCATCAAGAAAGCTGGCATCTTGCATCAACGTCTTTGCCGGAGTGCCATAAAGTGAGAGCTTTTCGCGCGTTTCGGCGCTGGCCTTCAGCATTTTGCGATCCTCTTCCGGAGCATTTGAGGATCGGTTCTTAGCATTGGATTTAAAGCCGCGATGCCGAGCAATATGCCCAAGGGCAACGGCAAGCTCCGGATCCGACAGGGCTCTTGTCTCGGAAGCAAGTCTCAATTGCCAAGGGTTGAGGCCGGGTATTTTTAGGGCATCACGATGCGCATGCGGCAATAAGGCAACGTCGGCAAAAAGGCGCCGAATGGCATTCATCCGCTGTCGGCGGCGGCGAATGACCCGGCGCTGTCCTCGAAACATCCGGCGCTGGGCAGATTTTAACTTGGTCCCGGTTTGCCCCTTTTCCTCAGGTGGATCAAACATCCAACTGCCAACAGCGACAATATGACCGGAACGGGTTTCGTCCTCTAGATCGATCACCCCCCAACCTGCCGACGCAATGCCGCCATCCACGCCCAGAATTTTCACGACTGCCCTCACTCAATCTTGCCAAGAACATTGACAGGATCACATTCACTGTAGAGAATGGAAAGTGGGAAATCGGTAGGGAAGCCACGGCAAAGTGGTTTTTCCACTGAAGGATTACCCCCACTTCAGAAATGAAGTGGGGGGATTCCTTGTTACTTTGAAAATTTTTGCTTTTACACTACCCCAAATGCATAATCATTCGGGCCTAATATTGTAGTGAACCCACGGTATAGAATTCACTTTTAAGAACAATGAGCTCTTACCGCTCGACCGCTGGAGCGGTCCGGGGCGCGTTCCAGGGCATAACCGCCAACAACTTGGCCATGCCGCACCAGCCGGAAATCCCGGCAAACATCAACCCGGCACCGACAAAGGCCGACAGGCCAAAGCCCGCCGGGTGCACCAGCATTCCCAGCAGCACGCCGGTCAGGATCAAGGCCCCGGCAATGATCTGCACTTGGCGCATGATCTCTAGCGGGGCTTTGGCATCCCGGGAAACTGCATGGCCGGACTTGGTCCAGTTGTCCAAGCCGCCCTCCAGAACATGCACCTCGCCGCCAAACTGGGTTGCCAAATGGGCCTCGTAAGACGCCGTGCGGGCCCCGGAGCGGCAATAGAAAATCGGTGTTTTGCCCTCGGCCAGGCTCGGTTTGGATTTATAGAGCAGGGAAGCCGGGAAACTGGTCGCGCCTTGGATATGGGCGCGGCGATATTCATCGACCTCGCGGATGTCGACAAATTGGGCTTCGCCCACAGCGACCATCGGGGCGGCTTGTTCCGGGGAAAGCGAAATCATATCAGCGGTCTTCCGTTGCTTCGACCGGTGCGTCGGCCACCAGTTCAGGACAATAAATGGCCATCAGAGTGGCAATGATTTGCGCCACCGCCGGGTCGGCCAGTCGGTAATAGATCCGGGTGCCCTCCCGCCTTGTCTCTACCAAGCCCTGATCGCGCAGCTTCTGCAAATGCTGCGACAGGGCCGATTGGGACAGGGTGGACTCCTGGACCAATGTGTTGACCGACACCTCCGCCCCATTCAACCGACAAAGAATCATCAAACGCTTTGGATGGGCCATGGCCTTGAGCAAAGCCGCAGCCTGATCGGATCGCGCCTGGAATTCACCGGCATCAAGAGGGATCGGTGTCTGCATCGTGAATCCAATATATTAGAGTTTACTAAATAAGAAAAGACTAATATGATGTATCGCATCACAACGATGATCCATCCTGACCCAGGGGAACAGCCATGACCAAGAATTATCGCGACATTACCAAGCGCATCAGCGGCAATATGAAGGCACTGCGCAAGGACATTCCGGAAACCATGGCGGGGTTTTCGGCCCTGGCCCAGGGCGCGACCAAGGATGGCGCGCTGGACAAAAAGACCAAGGAGTTGATCGCCTTGGCCATTGGTGTGGCGCTGCGCTGTGACGGCTGCATTGGCTTCCACGTCAAAGCCTTGATCGACCTAGGCGCAACCAAACAAGAGATCGAAGAAGCCCTGGGCATGTCAGTCTATATGGGCGGCGGTCCGGCCCTGATGTATGCCGCCGATGCGGTCATGGCCTATGAACAATTCGCGCCGGAAAAATCCCAAGTGGCGGCGTAAAATTTTGTAGGAGTGTTTTTAGTTGCTTCAGTCGGCGGGCGGCTGGTTTTTTTTCGTTCGGGCTGCGCCCTCACTGTGCCCTTAGTCGCCGGGCGGCTGGTTTTTTGTGTCTCACGACAGTCGCTCTGCGCCTGTCTCCGACGGGGCGGGCCATGCGGCCCGGCGCCCCTTGGGCTTGCCGACCCCGATGGGGTCGGATGAGTTTTTTGTAACCTCAATCGCCGGGCGCCGCTGGCGCGGCTTGGCTTTCGGGGGCAT
>JBMYTN010000050.1:0-29284 GCA_049604415.1 Rhodospirillaceae bacterium
AATGCGACAAACCAAAAAGGTAGGGCCAGTTCCGCGATTCAATTGTCGCGGAATTGGCCTTATAGCATTTTCAGCCGAAGTGGGTCCGGTTCGGCGGTTCGAAAATGCGACAAACCAAAAAGTTAGGGCCAGTTCCGCGATTCAATTGTCGCGGAATTCGCCCTAGTGCAAGCTCACCCACAGGACAGTGCCTGGGACTAAAACCGGTTAGCGGATATCGATGGTGAAATCGCGCGCTTCCCCGACATACATCTTTTTAAAAGCCCGGCGATAATGCCCTCTGCTGGAGCAGTGGCCTTTCGAATGGGACCCGACAATGGTGAAAGGTTGGGTTTCGGTACAGAAATAGTAGCTGGCATCCTGCTTCCGGGACACACCACCGGATTTGATCCGATAATAATAGTTCCGATAACGCAAGTCTCCACTGAGCACTTTTTTGCACTCACCAGAACTCAGGACCCACCACCCTTCGGAAACCCAATCGTCGCCCTCTTGGTAACCGACTGCGACGTTTTGTGTCCGACCGGTATCATTGCAGAACCGCAGCCATGCATGGGCCGGAGCAGACATTGCCATCCACGTTCCCATGACAATTGTGGCCACTCCAAGAAGCCGCAAAGCCTTCATTACCCCTACTCCCTGATTAGAAATGCCCCATAGCACCGCGAGACTATTGCACGCCCGACCAAAAAGGTAGGGTTAATTTATTTTGATACAGTCCTTGGTTTAGAGGGCCTACCTTTCTCGTTCCATGGAAGCATGTAAAATTTAGCGTAAATTGTACCTATAATCTTACTCGCCCAATACCACCGAGACTCCATCAACCGCACTCAGGGGAGATGTTCGCTGCGGCGGCCTGCATTTCTTCTTCTGTCATATGTTTGGTCGTCGTTGCGATCGACCATTTATGGCCAAAGGGATCCATCACCATGCCAAACCGAGCCCCCCAAAACGCATCATCCATCGGCATCGCCACCTCAGCACCAGCCTCCACAGCTTGAGCAAACACGGCATCGGCATCGGGGACCTCGAGATGGATGGTGACCGGCGTGCCGCCCAAGGCTTTCGGACCCAGCATTCCCCACTCCTTGTTTTCCTCGCTGACCATGATAATGCCGCCTTTGATCTTCAGGGTCGCATGCATCACCGAGCCATCGGCATGGTTCAGGCGAACCATCTGTTCAGCGCCGAACGCGGCCTTATAAAAATCAATTGCCGAAGCCGATTGGGCACAGACCAGATAAGGTGATACTGGGCACTGAATGTCATGCTGCCCTTCAGACATAAACCCTCTCCTGTGATGCTGTTATGTGCGGCTGGGACGCGCCAGTCGGACAAGATCCGCTGACAAAAAAGCGCGTCACAAGCGAGTGTGCATATGGGCATGATTTGACCCCCGCAAAGCCCGTTGCTGCAGGGATTTGACCTTGTGGATCCCTAAGGCATACTGAGCCCATGCTCGACGGACGGACCATCATTGGAGAACGCCTTGGCGACGGCCCCTGGACCGCCGCCATGCCCAAGCGCCTGCGCGGTGTTGGCCGACGCTTTGCCGGGTTCCGGAAGCGGGAAACCCGCCGCCGATTGATCCGCGCCTTGGACCGGCTTTATCCGCGCATCAAGGCCTTGGAAGCCCTGACCATGCCCGAGGGCAGCTGGCTGCTGCAGGGGCTGAGCTTCGATGAAGCCTTGGAAGTGCCGGACTGTGTTGATCGGGCCTGGCAGGTGTTCCAGGCCGCCTGGAAAGCCGGGTTCATCCTGATCCTCGATGATGAGGGCGAAACCATCCGCTTTGCGGATTCCACCGCCATTATCTTGGCCTGCGGTCTGGAGCTGAAAGAAGTTGAGGCCTATGTGGTCGCCTTGGCCGCCCATAAGATGTTCAAGGAAAACCCGCTAGCGCTGGAGAAGCTGGAAGACTGCATCGAGGGCATGGAAGATCTGCCCAAGCTGCATATTCTGGTGACCTTTGATGCCCTAAAACTTGAAGATCTAAGGCAGGCTTTTGGCGAGCGCCTTGAATCAGACGTAGTTGGTCTGCCCGTCGATCAATTGCGGGCCCTTGGTGCGCTGGAGACCTATGCCATCCATGCCCTGCGCCAATCCATGGGCCGAGAATTCACCGACATTATTGACTGGGACTATGAGCGTCTGTTGGCCCTGGCCAAATACTTCACCTGCGTGGAGCAATATCGCGATCTTGGGCCTTATCTGACCACCGTGGAAGACCCGGAAGCCATCAAGGTTCTGGGTGAATGGCCGATCCGAGATGTCACCGAACAGGTCAACAGCCAACGCAAGAAAGATGGTCGAGGTCGCCTGAAAGGACGGCGGTTTGAAACCGATATCGCCATTGTTCGCGCGGTGCTGGAAGCAGCCTTTGAAGATTTGCTGGTCATGACCCCTCCGGTGATCGATGCGGTGGGCCGGGCGATTTCGCAGATCCGCCATTTGGACAAGGCCGGGCAGTTGGAACGCATGAAGCTGTTCCGGTCCTTCTCGGCGCGCTACTTGGAATATCTCAATCACTTGAATGTCCGCGCCTTGCGTTTGGGTGAAGAAGATGTCACCGCATCCGAAGAAGATGCCGCCAACACCGCCAGCCTGGCGGAGATCCAAGGGGTGCTGAACGGCCTTTGGGAAAAGAAAGGCTATGGCCGCCCCTTCTTTGAAGGCCCGTTCCAGACCGAAGAAGGCTCCGAGGCGATCAAGGGTCTGATCGCCGCCATGTTGGAAATGAAAAAGCGCGGCACAGCGGTTGGCGAAGAGATGAGCAAGATCGTTTCCAAAACCGATCTGCTCGACGATCCGATCAAGAAGTTCGAAATCCAGGGAGGCGATTAGAGCCCATTCAGATCCGCAGTCCACTGTCCGGATCGAACACATGCAGATCAGCAGGGTCAATGGACAAGGGCAGAACCGAGCCTTCTGCTACCCGGGTTTCCGCGGGCAAACGCAGGGTCATGGCCGAAGGGCCTTCAGCCGCTTCAATGGCACCATGGACCAAAATATCCGCTCCCAAAGGCTCGACCACTTGAACCGCCAGACGCAGGGCACCAGAGCCATCAAGTCGCAGATGTTCGGGCCGCAATCCCAGGGTCAGAGGTTGACCAACCTCGGGGCCAAGCTCAGAGCCGACATTGGGTCCGTCCTGGGGCAGCCCGATGGTGGTGCCGCCCAAATCGATCTGCCCGCCTTCTATTGCCCGCACTGGCAGCATATTCATCGCCGGAGAGCCAATGAACCCGGCAACAAAAGTCGAGACCGGACGGCGATAAACCTCCATGGGTGCGCCGATCTGCTCGGCCACCCCGCCATTCATGACCACCAAAACATCGGCCATGGTCATGGCTTCAACTTGGTCATGGGTTACATAGAGGCTGGTGGTGCCCAAGGAGCGCTGCAAGCGGCGAATTTCCAAGCGCATCTGCACCCGCAGCTTGGCATCCAAATTCGACAAGGGTTCGTCGAACAAGAACGCTGCGGGTCGGCGCACAATGGCCCGGCCCATGGCAACCCGCTGGCGTTGGCCACCGGAGAGCTGCCGGGGACGTCGATCCAAGAGAGATTCCAGCTCTAAGATCTTTGCCGCCTCTTGCACCCGGCTGGCGATCTCCGCCTTGTCCATCTTCCGATTGCGCAGGCCATAGGCCATATTGTCCCGACAAGACATATGCGGATAAAGCGCATAGTTTTGGAACACCATGGCAATGTCCCGGTCCATCGGCTCCAGGCGATCCACCTGCCGCCCGCCAATATGGATCGATCCAGAGGTCACGCTTTCCAAACCCGCGACCATGCGCAGCAAGGTGGATTTGCCGCACCCCGATGGCCCGACCAAGACCACAAACGCGCCGTCCTCGACATCAAGGCTGACGCCTTTGATCGCCTCGACACCACCGGCATAGGTCTTGCGCAAATCCCGCATCTGGATATCAGCCATTCTCCACAATCCTCTTCAAACCAGCACGCGGCGGCAGGGTCACTTCTCGGTTTCCGTCAGGCCTTTGACGAACAGCTTTTGCATGGCGATCACCACCAAAACCGGTGGCACCAACGCCACCATGGTCATGGCCATCACCATGTGCCACAGCGGTTCGGAATCTGGCACGGTCAGCAGCCGCTGGATCGCCATCACCACGGTGTAAAAGTTCTCGTCGGTGGTGATCAAAAACGGCCAGAGATATTGGTTCCAGCCATAGATGAACAAGATCACGAACAGGGCGGCGATATTGGTCCGTGACAAGGGCAGCAAGATGTCGCGGAAAAACCGCCAGGGGCCTGCGCCATCGATCCGGGCAGCCTCCAGATATTCATCGGGCACGGTCAGAAAAAACTGCCGGAACAGAAACGTCGCCGTGGCGCTGGCAATCAGCGGCAGGGACAGCCCGACATAGCTGTCCAGCAGGGACAGATTGGCCACCACGGCGAAAGTCGGGACTATCCGCACCTCAACCGGCAGCATCAGGGTCAGGAAAATGATCCAGAACGCCGCCATGCGAAACGGAAAGCGGAAATACACCACCGCATAGGCCGACAACAGGGAGATCGCGATTTTGCCAATGGCGATGGACAGCGCCATAATCAGGCTGTTGAGCAGCATCCGCCACACCGGGGTGCCCCCCGCCGCTGAGACCCCCTCGGTCAACAACAGCGCATAATTTTCCCACAGCATCGGCCCCGGCAGCAGTGGAATAGGACGGGACATCACCGCCTGGGGGGGATGGGTTGAGGCGACAAAGGCAAGCCACAGCGGCAACACCACAGCCAACACACCAAGCACCAGCAAAATGTGCGAAAAGGCGGTGACCCAAGGACGGTTCTCAATCATTGAAGAGGTCCTTTGTTCGGTCGACGCTGGGCACCCTCATTCGGTTGAGCAGAACAAAGATCAGCCATACTGCACCTTCCGTTCCACGTAGCGGAACTGGACCACGGTCAGCACGCCGACAATCATCATCAGCACCACCGACTGGGCAGCGGAACCGCCCAAATCCAGGCCGATAAAGCCGTCATTGAACACTTTATAGACCAGGATCTCGGTCGCCTTGGCCGGACCGCCCGAGGTGGTGGCGTGGATCAAGGAGAAGGTGTCGAAGAAGGCGTAGACCAGATTGACCACCAACAGGAAAAAGGTGGTCGGCGAGATCAGGGGCAAATGGATGGTCCAAAAGCGCCGGATCGGACCGGCCCCATCAATGGCGGCGGCCTCGATCAACCCTTTGGGGATCGACTGCATTGCCGCCAAGAAGAACAAAAAGTTGTAGGAGACCTGCTTCCAGGCTGCGGCGATGATCACCATGATCATGGCGTCAGAACCGCGCAGAATGTGGTTCCAGTCATAGCCCAGGGACTGGAGGATATAGGCCAGAATGCCAATGGTCGGATTGAACAGGAAAAAGAACAACACCCCGGCCACCGCTGGGGCCATGGCATAGGGCCAGATCAACAGGGTCTGATAGCCGGTTTCGGCCTTACTGCTGCCCTGATCCCCGCGCCCACGCCCAGCATGGGCCGCCACAACCCGGTCCAAAGCTGCGGCCAAGATCAGCGCCGCCCCCATGGACAGCGCCGTGGTCCCGACGGCAAAAACAATGGTGGTCCACAGCGAAGACGCATAGGTCCCGCTGGCGAACAGATCGACATAATTCTCAAACCAGACCCATTGGCTGGACAGGCCAAAAATATCTTCACGCAGAAAGGACTGCCGAACCGCCTGCGCGGCAGGCCAGAGAAAAAACACGGCGGTGATCGCGATTTGAGGCAACAACAACAGATAGGGCAAAACCCTGTTGTTGTAGATCACACGCTTTTCCATAAAGAACTCCAGACCGGAAAAGACTAAAAAAACATACCCTTAAACAAAAAGAGCGGGCCGAGGAGATCTCCCCGGCCCGTCCCGCACCACTGCCTTACATGGCGGTGGCTTCAAACTTCCGCAGCATGTCGTTGCCACGCTCAACGGCGGTATCCAGGGCCTCGCGAGCGGACTTATCGCCAGCCCAAACGGCTTCCAGCTCTTCGTTGATCACGTCGCGGATTTGGACAAAATTGCCAAAGCGCAGCCCCTTGGAGTTGGCGGTCGGAGCCTTGCCGGTCATCTGCAGGATGGAGATGTCGGTGCCCGGATTGGCTTCATAGAAGCCCTGTTCCTTGGATAGCGCGTAGGCGGCTTCGGTGATCGGCAGATACCCGGTGGCCTGGTGCCATTCAGCTTGGACTTCCGCAGAGGACAGATAGGTGAAGAACTTGGCCACACCCTTATACTCTTCGGCGTCATGGCCGTTCAGCACCCACAGGGTGGCTCCACCGATGATGCTGTTTTGCGGGGCACCTTCAGCGGCTTCCCAATAGGGCAGATAGCTGACACCGAATTCGAAATCGGTGACATTGGACTTCACACCGGCATAGGAGGCCGAGGAGTTCATATACATCCCGCATTCCTGGGTATAGAACTTCGGCGCGCTGTCGGAGCGACGGCCCCCATAATCAAAGATCTTGGACTTTTGCCACTCGGCCAGAGCGTTGATGTGGCGGACATGGAGATCACTGTTGAAGGTGAACTCTGTGTCCACACCGGCAAAGCCGTTTTCCTTGGTGCCGAAGGGCACATTATGCCAGGCGGAGAAGTTCTCCAGCTGGACCCAAGACTGCCAACCGGTGGTGAATCCGCAAGCGGTGCCAGCGGCCTGCAGGGCCTTGGCAGCGGATTCAACTTCTTCCCAGGTGCGCGGCGGCTGGTCAGCGTCCAGACCAGCATTTTCAAAGGCGGTCTTGTTGTAATACAGCACCGGGGTGGAGCTGTTGAACGGCAGCGACAGCATATTGCCTTCGGTGTCGGTGTAGTAACCGGTCACGGCGGCCAGGAAGGAGGACGGATCAAACGGCTCGCCCGCATCGTCCATCAACTTATAGACCGGGTAGACCGCACCCTTGGCGGCCATCATGGTGGCGGTGCCGACTTCGAAGACCTGCACAATCGCCGGCTGGGAATCGGCGCGGAAGGCGCTGATCGCGGCGGTCATGGTCTCGGTATAGTTGCCCTTATAGACCGGGTTGATGACATAGTCGGATTGGCTGGCATTGAATCCGTCAGCAATTTCCTGGACCTTTTCGCCCAGCTTGCCACCCATGGCGTGCCACCATTCAACTTCGGTGGCGGCGTTGGCGGTGCCGATGGACAGGGCAAAGATCGCGCCGGCGGACAACGCCGTGCGAGACAGGGTGCAGTTCATGGGGATCTCCCTGAAGCGTGAAGCCTGACCGGTTTCGGAGGAAGGCGTGAAACCGATGAACAAACCGGCTGGGCCGCCGGTTTTGTGGGGACGTCAGGGTAGAACGAGCCCCTAGCATGGTCCCGTTAAAGGTTGTTGGCTGTTTTGTTGCCCAGGGGTGACATCTCATCGAAATGTCATAGTACATCCGTCGGGATTGGGGTCAGATCAGGTCCAACAAGCGCCGCCAGGCCATTGCCGCGACCAGGATCGGCGTGCGCATGGCCCGCCCACCGGGGAAGGGCATATGCTTGATCCTGCCCAACAGATCAAAGGCCGCCGCACCGCTGCCATCCTCCCGCCCCAGCGTGGCCAGAACCGCCCGGGCGGCCAAGGACCCGCCGAGCCCCGACAGCGCCACCCCATGGCCGGACCAGCCCTGGACGAAGAGCACCCCTGGCCCGATCCTCCCAAGATGGGGCAGGCGGTTGATGGTGATGGCCACATGGCCGCCCCAGGCATGGGTCACCGGCACATCCGCCAGCTGCGGCATCCAGCGCAGCATCTCCTTGCGTAAGGTTACCGCCAGGCGCGGCGGATCCATCCGGCTATAGGACACACCACCGCCCCAGAGCATGCGACCCTTCGGATCGATCCGATAGTAATTCAGGACAAATTGCAGGTCAGCGACCGCCTCCCCGCCCGGGATCAGCGCCTTGGCCCGCTCCAGGCCCAAAGGAGCCGTGGCGATCTGATAGGTTCCGACTGGCATGATCATGCGCTCTATCAGCGATGGTGCGCCGCTGCCCGCCCCCCAAAGATGGGCATTGCCCGCCAGGATCAAATACGTGGCCTGGATGTCCGCCCCTTCCTGCCCCTTTCCGTCCGCAGCGCTTGCCGCTTTTCGCCGGGTTTTGATCAGCACACCGCCCCCAGCCTGGTCCTCAAAGCCCGTCATCGCTGTTTGCTCATGGAGTTGGGCCCCAGCCTGCTCCGCCGCCCGCGCCAGACCTAAAACATAGGCATAGGGGTTGAGGTGACAGGCCTCCGGGTCGCGCACGCCCCCCAGATAGCGCGGCACATCGACAGCCCGGTGCATTTGCGCCTGATCAAGCCGCTCCAGCCGGTCATGGCCGTAACTGGCCCATTCCGAGATCATGCCATCCAAATCGCGCAGATGGCGGGGTTTGGTGGCCGCGCTTAGGATGCCGTCGCGCAGGCCGCATTGGATGTCATATTGGGCAATCCGGTCGCGCAGCTGTTGGACGGCTGTCCGGGTCAGGGCAAAAAGATCGGTACAGCTTTGGCGGTCCTGTTGGCCTTCCAACGCGTCCATATCAGCGGCAAACCCGGCCTGGACCTGACCACCATTGCGTCCGGAGGCACCCTGGCCTATCCGACCGGCCTCGATCACCAGCACCGAAAGCCCGGCCTGCGCCGCTTCCAAGGCTGCGTTGCATCCGGCAATGCCGCCACCAACCACACAGAGATCGACCCGATGACGCCCTGGTGGCATGGCGGACCATTCCGGCCTATCGGGGCCGGTCTCAAACAATAAATTGCCTTGAACTGCTGGAGCATGGGCGGTGTGCGGAGCGGTTAAAGTCATCAGAGCCTGGAAAGTGCTGGAGGAAATCACGCTCTTCCCCTTCTCAGACCTTGCGAGAGCGGTCAAGCCGGTACATCTGTACATCGCCCTTCACGCCTTAAGGAGATACCGACCGATGACCAAACTGGCCTGCGACCTGTCCGCCCTGACCACCGCTTTGTCCCGCAAGGCGTCTGTGATTGGTCTGAGCGTTGGCCTCGGCCTGCTCGCCGTCCCTGCCACGGCGACCCTGAATGCGGCCTGGGCGGACGATCAGGTGGTCAATATTTATAACTGGTCGGACTATATCGCCGAAGACACCTTGGAAAAATTCACCGCCGAGACCGGCATCAAGGTGGTCTATGACGTCTTCGACAGCAATGAGGTGCTGGAAGGCAAAATGATGGCCGGACGGTCGGGTTATGACATCATTGTGCCGACCGGCAATTTTCTGAAGCGCATGATTGACGCGGGCATCATTGGCCCCTTGGATAAAGACAAGCTATCGAACTATGGCAATCTTGATGCCTCGGTGATGGAGCGCGCCGCCGCCCATGATCCCGGCGGCGACCATGCAGTGGTCTATATGTGGGGCACCAATGGCCTGGGCGTGAATGTCGGCAAGGTCAAAGAGCTGCTGGGCGAAGACGCCCCGATGGACAGCTACGCCCTGCTGTTCGACCCGCAATATGCCTCCAAGCTCGGGGAATGCGGCATCCATGTGCTCGACAGCCCGTCGGAGGTGTTTGAAGTCGCGCTTAACTATCTGGGCAAGGATCCGGCCTCCACCAATGCCGATGACTTAAAAGCCGCTGCGGAGCTGTGGAGCGGGGTCCGTCCGCATATCCAGAAGTTCCATTCCTCGGAATATATCAACGCCTTGGCCAATGGCGACATCTGCTTGGCCCTGGGTTATTCCGGCGATGTGTTCCAGGCCCAAGCCCGGGCCGAGGAAGCGGAGAATGGCGTTGAGGTCGGTTATATCATCCCCAAGGAAGGCACCATCATGTGGTTTGACATGATGGCGATCCCGGCTGACGCCCCGAACCGGGACAATGCCCATGCCTTCATCGACTTTATCATGAAGCCCGAGATCGCTGCGGACATCACCAATTATGTTTGGTACGCCAATGCCAATGCGGCCTCCACGCCGATGATCGATGAAGAGGTGCGGACCAATCCGGAAATCTATCCGTCTGCGGAAGTGATGGAGCGGCTGTTCCCGGAAAAAGAGGTTGATGCGAAAACCGAGCGTCAACGCACCCGGCTGTGGAACCAGGTCAAAACCGGGATCTAACCGTATTGACCCGCCCCCCAGGACAACAGGATCGGTGGCATGAGCGCTGATGCCGGAGCATCGATCTCTTCGGCAGGGGCGGACGCGCCGCCGACCCTGCCGGGCAGTGCGAAGACCCTCGGCCCGCCGATTATCAAGATCGAGCAAGTGGTGAAGCGCTTTGGCGGCTTCACCGCCGTCAATGGCATCGATTTGACGATCTATGAAGGGGAGTTTCTCTGCCTGCTTGGCGGATCCGGCTGCGGCAAAACCACCTTGCTGCGGATGATTGCCGGGTTTGAAACCCCGACCGAGGGCAAGATCCTGCTGGATGGGGCGGATGTGACCCATGTGCCGCCCCATGACCGCCCGGTCAATATGATGTTCCAGTCCTATGCGCTGTTCCCGCATATGAGTGTGGCCGCCAACATCGCCTTTGGCCTGAAGCAAGACGGCATGCCCCGGGCTCAGCGCGAGGAACGGGTCCAGGAAATGCTCGCCTTGGTGCGCATGGAGCGCTTTGCTGGTCGCAAACCCCACCAGCTGTCCGGCGGTCAGCGCCAGCGGGTGGCCTTGGCCCGGGCCTTGGCAAAACAGCCCCGGGTTTTGCTGCTGGATGAGCCGCTCTCCGCCCTGGATAAAAAGCTACGCGAACAAACCCAGCTGGATCTGGTCAACATCCAGGAACGCACCGGCATCACCTTCATTGTTGTGACCCATGATCAGGAAGAGGCCATGACCATGGCTGACCGGGTGGCGATCATGGATGAAGGCTATATTGAGCAAATCGACAGCCCCCAGGCGATGTATGAATTTCCCACCAGCCGCTTTGTTGCCGAGTTCTTCGGCCATGTGACCTTATTCGAGGGTGTGCTGGATGTGGATGAGGACGACCACTGCACCATCGCCAGCCCGGCCCTGCCGGTGCCGATCCTGATCAATCACGGGGTTGAGATCCGCCAAGGCGCGACGGTCTGGGGAGCAGTGCGGCCGGAAAAGGTCACCCTGAGCAAGGAAGAACCGGAAGCCCCGCACAACAAGGCCCCAGGAGTGGTGGCGGAAATCGTCTACTTGGGCAGCATCTCGACCTATTTGGTCCGCCTGGACAATGGCCAGGATGTGCGCGCTGTCATCACCAACCGCGCCCGATCCGAAGAATGGGACATCACCTGGGAGGACCGGGTTTGGGTCTCCTGGCGGCCTGACAGCTGCGTGGTGGTTGGCCGGTGATGCGGGCTGTCGCCCTGCTCTCCCAATGGGTGGCGCGGCTGTTGCCCGAACCATGGGGACGCCGGGCGGTTCTGGCCCTGCCCTATCTCTGGCTGTTGGTGTTCTTCCTCGGCCCCTTCCTCTTCGTTCTGAAAATTTCCTTCGCCGAATATCGGGTCGGCGTGCCGCCCTTCACCGATTTGATCAATTGGGCCGACGAGGCCACCTTGCAGATCACATTGGCCTTGGGCAATTACGCCTTCCTGCTCGAAGATCCGCAATATGCCGTGGCTTATCTGTACAGCGTTAAGACCGCTGCCATTGCCACGGTGATCTGCCTGCTGATCGGCTACCCCATGGCCTATGCCATTGCTCGATCCCGACCCAGCCTGCGCAGTTTGTTTCTGTTCCTGGTCATTTTGCCGTTTTGGACCTCCTTCCTGATCCGAGTCTATGCTTGGACCGGGATCCTGAAGAATGAGGGCCTGCTCAATGCCTTCCTGCTCTGGCTGGGGGTGATTGACCAGCCGCTGCTGATCCTGGGCACCGACATCGCCATGCAGATCGGCATTGTCTATTCTTATCTGCCCTTCATGATCCTGCCGCTCTACGCCACCTTGGAAAAGCTAGACCAATCTTTGCTCGAAGCCGCCTATGACCTGGGCTGTCCACCCTGGAAGGCCTTCCTGACCATCACCCTGCCCCTCTCGGTGCCCGGTATATTGGCGGGCTGCCTGCTGGTCTTCATCCCGGCGGTGGGAGAATTTGTCATCCCGGAGCTGTTGGGGGGCTCGGACACTTTGATGATTGGCAAGGTGCTCTGGAACGAGTTCTTTTCCAACCGGGATTGGCCGGTGGCTTCGGCGGTGGCCGTGGCCATGTTGCTGTTGCTGGTGGTGCCGATCATGATCTTCCAACGCCACCAAGAGCGGATGGAGATCGCCGCCGATCCGGACAAAGGTCCGAAAGAGCCGGAGGGCGCTGGGCGATGAGCGGCAAAACCGGCAAAACCAGCAGAACCAACCGCGCGCCGTCGCATTTTCTGCTGCCTTGTGTGCTGGGGCTCGGCTTTGCCTTCCTGTATCTGCCGATCCTGCTCCTGGTGCTTTATTCCTTCAATGAGGGACGTCTGGTCACGGTCTGGTCCGGTTTCTCGACCAAATGGTATGTGGAGCTGTTCCAGAATGACCAAATCCTCGGCGCGGCCTGGCTGTCGCTGAAGATCGGGGCGATCAACGCCACCTTCGCCACGGTGTTGGGCACCTTGGCCGCCCTGGCCATGGTCCGGTTTGGACCCTTTTTTGGCCGCACCTTGCTGGGTGGCATGCTCTCCGCCCCGCTGGTGATGCCCGAGATCATCACCGGCCTGTCGGCCTTGCTCCTGTTCGTCGCCTTGGAGGACATGATCGGCATCCCTGAAGGGCGTGGGGTCAGCACCATCACCATCGCCCACATCACCTTCTCCCTGGCCTATGTCAGCGTGGTGGTGCGCGCCCGGCTGAAGGATCTGGATCCATCCATCGAGGAAGCCGCGCGGGATCTGGGTGCCCGGCCGTTGAGTGTGTTTCTGTTCGTCACCTTGCCGATGATCGCCCCGGCTTTGGTGGCAGGCTGGTTGCTGGCCTTCACCCTGTCCCTTGATGATCTGGTTATTGCCAGCTTTGTTTCCGGGCCGGGCTCAAGCACCTTGCCGATGGTGGTGTTCTCTTCGGTCCGGCTTGGTGTCAGCCCGGAAATCAATGCGCTGGCCACCTTGTTGGTCGCCTTTGCCGCCACCGGAATCCTGATTGCCGGACTGCTGACCTTGCGTTGGGGACGGAGTGACTCGCAACGTTAACCAAACAAAGCGAAAACCACGCTACACTGCGGACCTTACATGAGACCGGGCAAGGATCGAGACCAGCGATGAAGATCGGGATCCCAAAGGAAATCAAGGTTCAGGAAAGCCGGGTCGGCATGACGCCCGCCGGGGTCGCCGAGCTGGTCCATCACGGCCATCAGGTCATGGTCCAGACCAATGCGGGACTGGGCATTGGGGCAGACGATGACAGCTACCGCCAAGCCGGCGCCCTGATTGGCGAGGATCTGGCCGAGGTCTATGGCTATGGCAGTCTGATCGTAAAGGTCAAAGAGCCCTTGCCGGAAGAATGCGCCCTGCTGCGCGCCGACCAGACCTTGTTTGCCTATTTGCATTTGGCCGCAGAGCCGGATCTGGCCCGATCCTTAGCCGAGATTGGCTGCACCGCCATCGCCTATGAAACCGTCACCGCCGTCCATGGTGGGCTGCCTTTGCTGGCACCCATGAGCCTGGTTGCCGGTCGGATGTCGATCCAGGCCGGTGCCCATTGCCTGGAGCGGGAGTCCGGCGGGCGCGGCGTGCTGCTCAGCGGTGTGCCCGGGGTTGAACCGGCCCAGGTGGTCATTCTGGGTGGGGGGGTGGTTGGCTCCAATGCCGCCCGGGTTGCCCATGGCATGGGGGCCGATGTGGTCGTGTTTGACCGTGACATTGAACGGCTGCGGCTGCTGGATGAGCGCTATGGCGGTCAGGTCAAGACCCGTTATGCCACCCGGGCCGGGATCGAAGCTGCGGTGCTGGAGGCCGATCTGGTCATCGGCGGCGTACTCATCCCTGGCGATGCCGCCCCGAAACTGGTCTCCGACGCCCTGGTGCGGGCCATGCGCCGGGGCTCGGTGTTGGTGGATGTGGCCATCGATCAGGGCGGATGTTTTGAGACCAGCCGCCCGACCAACCATGCCGAGCCGACCTATATCGAACATGGCGTGGTACATTATTGCGTCACCAATATGCCCGGCGCGGTGGCTCGGACCTCGACCCATGCTTTGACCAATGCCACCCTGCCCTTTGTCCTCGATCTGGCGGAAAAAGAGCCGCGCTACGCCTTGGCCGAGGATCCGCATTTGCTGGCGGGCCTGAATGTGCTGGGTGGCCAAATCACCCATAAGGGTGTCGCTCATGGCCTGCATCTGCCCTTCATCCCACCGGAACAGGCCCTGGGCTTGTAGGCTGGTCGAAAAAGCGCAAGAACCGGGCTGAGGCACAGGGCATGACTGGCTAGCATGGGGGCTATCTTCCCTCAGCCGGAGCTCTGCACCATGGCCGCCTCGCCCTATGAAACCGACGATGCCCGTTGGGCCGCTGTCCAGACCCGCGACCCGAACGCTGACACTGTCTTTGTCTATGGGGTCATCACAACCGGGGTGCATTGTCGCCCAAGCTGCCCCTCCCGGGGGGCCAAACGGCAGAATGTCCGCTTCCACCCCAATGCCGCCAGCGCCGAGGCCGCCGGATTGCGCGCCTGCAAGCGCTGTGGGGGTGGCCTTGGGGTCCCTGCCCCATGAGCGCCGCTGTCAAAGACCGGCTGAACGCCTTGGATTGGCCCGCGCTGCGCCACGCCCTGGATGAGACCGGCCATGCCCGCACCGGCCCCCTGCTCTCGGCTGCGGACTGTGCGGCCTTGATCGCAGGCTATGACAGCCAACCAAATTGGTTCCGCAAAGAGGTGGTGATGGCCCGCCATGGCTATGGTGCCGGGGCCTATCGCTATTTTGCCGATCCCTTGCCTGATCTGGTGCAGACTTTGCGCGCAGAGCTCTATTCCGGGCTAGCGCCTTTGGCTCAAAACTGGAAAACCCGCTTGCGGGAGGACGGCCCAGACTATCCGGAACACCTAGAGGACTGGTTGGCACTCTGTCACCACGCGGGACAGACCAAGCCAACACCCCTGCTGCTGCGCTATGGCCCCGGGGACTATAACCGGCTGCATCAAGACCTGTATGGTGCGCTGGTGTTCCCGGTCCAATTGGCAGTACTGCTCAACAAGCCGGACCAGGACTTTACCGGTGGTGCCTTTGTGTTGACCGAGCAGCGGGCCCGGATGCAATCCCGGCCCAGAGTGGTGCCGCTGCAGCAAGGCGAAGGGGTGTTATTTGCCGTCTCCCACCGACCCGGGCGGGGTCCGCGCGGTGATCATCGCCTGACCCAACGCCATGGGGTGTCCGATGTGGTCACCGGACAGCGCCATGTGCTGGGCGTCATCTTTCATGACGCCGCTTGAACGGTTCTAGAAGCGGTAACTGATGAACGCAGAGAAGGTCGGTTGGAGCTCTTGCTTCACAATGGGGCTGTCTGCGGCATCCCCGGTCAGGATGCCCAGCTTGGTTTCCGCCCGCACAAACCAGTTTTCCGTGATGCCGTAATTGGCAGTCAATGACATCTCAACTTCTTTCAGGCCTGCTCCCGGGTCATAGACCGCGAGGCCAGAGCGCACCGACTGCACCCGGTTCACACCAAAATAGGCGTCCATATAGTCATTGTCGGCGAAGATGGTGGCGACCTTGCCGGTGACGCCAAAATTCGGCGCAAAGCGATAACCAAGGCTGGCTCCCACATTCCCGGTCAGGCCTTCACTGCCGCCAATGGTTTGCTTGAAGCCCGCAAAGACTGCCGCTGGGCCATAGCGATATTTCGCTTCCAGACCCAAAGTCCCGCCAAAATCGATATCGCCAAGCCCATTCAGATCATCGGAATCATCTTCACTGCGGCCAAATTCCCAGCCCGCCTTGCCGGTCAGGGTCAACCCTTCCCAGCGGACAATGTCCACATCCAAGCCGAGCGGCGACAAGCGCAGCCAATCCTGATATGTCGCGAAGAAAAACGGCAGCGGCAGAATATCGACCTCATCACTGCCCTGATATTTCGGATAGACCAAAAACCCGCCGCCCAGGCTGAGGCTCCAATCACTCTCACCGCCGCCGGTGGCGTAGTCGAAGGATCCGACGCTGGAGGGGGAGCCGTAAAACTTCGAGGCCATGACAGTGTCGGCCGAGGCAGATCCAACCCCAACAGCCAACAAACCAACCGCCCCAAGGGCAGCACGCGACAGGGAAACGGCGAAACGGTTGAGCCCCATGGAACACCTCGTCAGAGACAGCGCAGACACACGCAATACGTCAGGCCTGCAGGAACCGATCAATCGCGCGCAGAAAACCCTCGGGTTGTTCGGAATGGACCCAGTGCCCCGCTCCATTGACCACACGGGCTTTGGCTTGGGGAAATAGGGCACCGATTGCAGGGCGGTGTTCTGGTTGGATGTAATCGGACTCAGACCCGGAAACGAACAGCACCGGTCCCCCATAGGTGGTGTCGGGGCCATACTCTGGAAAGTCCCCGATGGCCTCCATCGCTTGATGAATCACCGAAAGATTACAGCGCCAGCGCAGCCGCATCGCGCCCGTATCCGGATCTTTGCTCTGATCGAGGTTTTGGGTCAAAAACGCCCGGATGCCGGGCTGGGGCACAGCCTCGCGCAGGGCCTGATCGACCTCCGAACGTCTGGAAACCTGGTCCAGGTCAATGGCCAGCATGGCTTCGGAATAGCGATCAAAGGTCAGGCGCTTGGGCGCTGGCGCAATGTCCACCACGACCAGCTTGCCAATCAGGCCAGGATTTTCCAAGGCGCAGACCATGGCCGCCTTGCCGCCCATGGAATGGCCCAGCAGGCAGCAGCCTTCTAATCCTTGAGAATGAATATACCCCGCCACGTCCTTCGCCATGGCGGGGTAATCCATTTGATCATCCCAAGGAGCCGATCCGTGATTGCGCAAATCCAGCGCATGGATCCGGAAGCGGTCTTCCAGCCGTTTGGCAATTCCAGCCCAGTTGCGGGCTTGGCCAAACAGCCCATGCAGCACCACCAGCTCCGGGGCGCTGCCCGCTGCCTGTCCGGTGATCTGGGCCGCCGGGGTCAGATCCACCATCGGGCTGTTATTTGATCTGACCGGCGTAGCAGCCGACGCGGCGGCAAACCTTCAGGGTGTTTTGTTTGTTGATCCAGAGCGCGGTGACCGAGTTCAATTCGCGCTTGGTCATCGGCAGCACTTTGGCGGCGCGGCGGGAGTCCGTCCAGATCCAGGCATTACACACGCCCCGGACATTGATGGTGCCGCAGACGCCCCGCCCGGCGGCTTCCAGCTCAGCATCGGATTTGGCGTTCGGGCACACCATCATGGCGATCACGCCATAGACGCCAACCACATCGCATTTCGGCGCGGCCTGTGCCGCAGCGGAGGCGGAGTTGCCGCCCCACAGGCCAATGGCCAAAACGACGGCAGCCGCAGTCGTCAAAAGTCTCACGAGCATTCCAACCCTCTTGGTCCACGATTTAGGGGGTATCAACCCTGCTGTCCCCCATACGCTGTATACCCGACTTGGGGATCAGGTTTGTTTCGTCAACCTGCCTGCACCCAAACGAGACGCAAAAGGGGCCGGTGATGCAGCTCCCCATAAGAGCCACCGCCGAACCAGCAATCAGGGGGAAGGAACCATATTTCGCCTTCGGGGGCAATCTGAAACCCACTTGGCTTGTGGGAAACCCTGCTCCGCTTCCGCTCGCAGCATTGCCCTAATGAATTGGAATTCCTCGATAAAAAAAGCCCAGAGAGTGGACACTCTCCGGGCTTTTTGCTAAGGCATATAAGGATTTCAAGTACTTAGGAAGAAAGCACCCAATCCTGTTAGTTCATGACCACGGCGCGAACAACGCGGTTGGCCTGTTCCTTCACATTCGGGCCAGTCGCCTTAGGCAGAGACGCATTGCCCTTGGCAGAGACCGAAATGATGTCGGCCGGGACGCCTTTGGCCAGCAGGGCCTTGCGAACGGAGTCAACCCGCTTCGCGGACAGAGCCAGGTTGGCGGAACGGTTGCCGACAGTATCGGCCCAGCCGGTCAGGTTGATGTTGCGGTGACCGGCGGAGACCCGGGCCACACGCTCGATCTCGCCCAGCGCGGTCGCATTCAGCTCAGCAGAGCCAAAGGCGAACTCGATGACGAACTCCATCGGACGGCAATAGGTCTTCAGCTTGGCCAGGGAGGCCTCAAAGACTTCACGGCTGCCGGAGATCGCAGCAGATTCCCAGCCTTCTTCCAGCTCTTCGACCCAGGCATCATAGGCCAGTTGGGCGGCAGCAGAGGTCTGCGGATCCTTTTCCCGGGTGCCGCAGTGATAGAACACTTCCATCAGCTCTTCACGCGGGGCGTAGAGATCTTTCCAGGTGGTGCCGTCAACACGGTCGGGGAAATAGTTCAGGGTCACAAGGTCCCAGCGTTCCGGCAGTTCCGGGTGCACAATGGCACCTTGGGCGGCCAGATTGCCCTTGCGAGACCAGCGGTCAGAATCGCGCCAGTCAGCCTTACCGCGTTCGGAGGTCGCCAGCTCTTGATACCCATCGGCCAAGATGCGGGTGAATTCGGACCCCTGACGCTGGGCATTGGTCAGCTCTTCATAGACCTTCGGGTTGCCCCATTCAAAGATGGTCATGTTGTGGGACAAAGGCGCATAGGTGTCGCAGGCAGCCAGCAGCAGGCCGCCGAACAGGACAGCCATCAGCTTTTTGTACGGCATCGCGTCGGTGCTCCCCTTCGGAGATTGGATAGGAATGGACAGTCGAATTAAATCCCGGACATCACGCACAGCCAAGGGCTTGCAACCCTCGGCCAGCAGATGTGTTCCCTTGACCTTACTCAATGCATGGTGAAGGAGATATGAAAAAAGCCTGCGACAGCCGCACTTCCTGCCCTTTTTTCACCTTATTTGGCCATCCCGTGCCCCAATCCTGACACAGGGCTGCATTTTTGCCACAGCGGAGGGGGTCGGACGGGATCCCTGAGCGCAAAACTGGGCCATTTTGACCCGCCTTGCGGGTGATCGAGTCGCAAGGACGGCTTGCAACCCTCTGATCCGATGGAGCTTTCCACTTGGTAACCACATATGGCTGTTTTGGATCTATCGACCTACTTTATACAGCGGAACCCTTGCCGAGCCCGCAGGTGATCCGTACACTCCGGCCATGAGCGATCTTTTCCAAGACGGTGCCGGATCGGGCACCACCACCGACTATACCGCCCAGGATATTGAGGTGCTGGAGGGCCTGGAGCCCGTCCGCCGCCGCCCCGGCATGTATATTGGCGGCACCGATGATCGGGCCTTCCACCATCTGGTCGCTGAAATCCTCGACAACAGCATGGACGAGGCCGTGGCGGGTCACGCCACGGTGATCGACCTGGAGCTGACCGCCGAAGGTGCGGTTCGGGTTCGGGACAATGGCCGGGGCATTCCGGTGGATCCACACCCCCGCTTCCCGGACAAGAGTGCCTTAGAGGTTATTCTGACCACCTTGCATTCCGGCGGGAAGTTCTCTGATAAGGCCTATCAAACCTCCGGTGGCTTGCATGGCGTCGGCATCTCCGTGGTCAATGCGCTGTCAGCGGATCTAACGGTCGAGGTCGCCCGGGACAAAAAACTCTGGCGGCAACACTATTCCCGAGGCCTTGCCCTCGGTCCTTTGGAGCAGGTCGGCACGGTCCAGAACCGACGCGGCACCGAGGTCGTGTTCCTGCCCGACCCGGAGATCTTCGGTCCGACGGCCAAATTCCGCCCGGCAGCCCTGTATCGGATGGCGCGGTCCAAGGCCTATTTGTTCCGGGGGGTGCGGATCCGCTGGAGCTGTGCCCCGGAACTGCTTGCCGCGCCCGCATCCAGCGGAGATGCAGGCGGAGCCGGTGCAAGCAATTCCGGAAGCCCAGCCTCCTCGGTTCCGGCGGAGGAGATTTTCCATTTCCCCAACGGTCTGGAGGACTATCTGTCCGCAGGTTTGGCAGGCACGGAGACCATTGGCGGGCGGGTTTTTGCCGGGCGGGTCGATCTACCGGACCAGATGGGCTCTGCGGAATGGGCGCTGTGCTGGACCGATGACGACGGCGCGTTTTACCACTCCTATGTCAACACCATCCCGACGCCTGAGGGCGGCACCCATGAAACCGGGCTGCGCAATGCCCTGACCCGGGGGCTGCGTTCCTATGGCGAGTTGACCGGCAATAAGAAGGCCGCGTCCCTAACGGCTGAAGATGTGATCGGCTCAGCCCGGATCATGCTCTCGGTGTTTATCAAAGAGCCGCAATTCCAAGGTCAAACCAAAGAGAAGCTGGCCAGTGGCGAGGCAACGCGGCTGGTGGAAACCGCCCTGCGCGATCCCTTTGACCACTGGCTGACCGAGGCCCCGGCCGCCGCCAATTTGCTGCTCAGCCATGTGGTCGAGCGTGCCGAGGAGCGCCAGCGCCGCCGCAAGGAGCGCGAAGCCGCCCGGAAATCACCGACCAAGCGTTTGCGGCTGCCGGGCAAGCTGACCGATTGCACCCGGTCGGCTAAAGCTGGCACAGAGCTGTTCCTGGTCGAGGGCGACAGTGCTGGCGGCTCTGCCAAGCAGGCCCGGGATCGGGAGACCCAGGCGGTGTTGCCGCTGCGGGGCAAGATCCTCAATGTCGCCTCGGCCAGCCTGGACAAGCTGAAAGCCAATCAGGAGATCAATGACTTGGTCGAGGCTTTGGGCTGTGGCACCCGGGGCAATTATGATGCCGAGCGGCTGCGCTATGAGCGGATCATCATCATGACTGACGCCGATGTGGATGGCGCCCATATTGCCAGCCTGTTGATGACCTTCTTTTTCCGCGAAATGCCGCGCTTGGTGTCAGAGGGCCATCTCTATCTGGCCATGCCGCCGCTCTATCGATTGGTGCGCGGTGCGCATAGCGTTTATGCCGCCGATGACGCCCATAAAGACGCGCTGATGGCCGATCCCAAGGGACCCTTTGGCCCAAACAAACAGGGCAAGGTGGAGATCAGCCGGTTTAAGGGCTTGGGCGAAATGCCGCCTCGGCAGCTGAAAGAAACCACCATGGATCCGAAAACCCGGCGCATGCTTCGGGTTACGGTGCCCAGCACCCGATCTGAAGAAGAACGCGAGGAAGCTGCGCAAACCAAGCAGTTGGTCGAGGATCTGATGGGCCGCAAACCGGAACTGCGCTTCCGCTTCATCCAGGATCGGGCACGCTTTGTCGATGAGGCCGCGCTGGATGTTTGAGGCCTAGGAAGCGCTCCGAACGTCGGACTAATCAAACTCGGGCAGGCCACCACGATAGGCGACTTGGTTTTCTTCGCGGGTTAGGGTTTCCAGGCCGTCAATGGCCTGGATCAGCAGATCCGTATAGCGCTGCATCTGGCCGCTTTCTTGGTCCAACCCCATAAAGCGCATATGGCGCTCAAAGTCCTGGGCGTCTTCTTTCAACTTCGCCACATGATCTTCGAGGGATTTGGTTTTCTGCAAATAGATGTCATGGGTGCGCCGCAGATTGTCCAACAGGATCTTGACCACTGCGCGCAGAAACGGATCCGCCGCATTCATCTTGTTGATCATCTGATCCCGGGGCACCCGCAGCAGCACCGCATGCTCTAAGACCACCGCCGTGGCCATGCGCGGACTGCTGTCGATCACCGCCATCTCGCCGAACAAGGCTGATTTGCGCATGGTGCCCAGATTGTAGCGCTTGCCGCCCGCATCCCGGTAGATCCCCACAGCGCCGCTTTGGACGATATAGGCCGCATCACCCACATCCCCCTGACTGAAGACCTTGCGTCCCGCCGCATAGGTCCTGCGCTCCATGATCTTTTCGCCGGGCACAGACAAAGGCAATCCTCCACGTCACACCACTCGATCCAAGATCCCGCGAAGCCCTTGGATCAGAAGACAATGTGTCCTTTCAGGCGCGAGTACAAGAACCCCGAAAGCCTCAAGAGCGCCGATCTTGAGATCAGCGGATCAAACTCTGCATGATTTCTCGGAATTTGGGATTTTCCTTGCTACCCAACCACTCAAACAAAACCATTTCCACGATACCCAAGGCAATGCCGCCTGCCTCCAGACGCCGCCAGGCCGCCACCGCACTCTCGGAACGGCGGGAGCCACAGGCATCCGTCACCACAAAGGGACGGAACCCAGCCGCCTTGACCCCAAAGGCACTTTGCAGCACGCAGACATGGGCCTCGGTGCCGATGATCACCACTTGGTCACGCCCCTGATCGCGATAGGCTTGCAGGCGCTCAAGGATCTCCGGCGCGCCGGTGGCATCAAAGGTGAGTTTCGAGAGGGTTTCTCCGGGTTGGGCCAGCTCCCGCAAATCGAACATGGTTGGCCCTAACCCTTGCGGATATTGCTCCGTGACCAGGATCGGCACGCCGAGCGCCCGCGCACCGCGCATCATCCGGGCACCATTGACCAAGGTCAGGCGGGGATCCTCCATCACCGGGCAGAGCTTTTCCTGCACATCAATGACCATCAAAACCGATGTCTCGGCCTGCAACAGCATCTCCGGCGCGCCTGTTTGATCCACCAAAGTCTTTGTCTCCCCTCCGATCCCCGGTTTGATCGACTGAACTGTCGCTATTCTGGCACACATGGGCCTTGATAACAGCAAAGAGCCCGCTCCTGGCGAGGATAACCGCCTTTGCAGATTGACACTCAAAGTCTTGGGGATATAGTGCGCCGCATCCGTCCTTGAGGTGCAGTGCTGTGTTATTGCATTGGGGCGGCGTCGTTTTTTTTTCGGTCTGGCCGTGTTCCCGTTTTGGAACGAGAGCGGAGAGATCGGGATAAACGACCCATCCATATTCCGCCCTTCGATACGGAGACGGTGCCGGAGTTTTCCCTGATCGGAACCGGCCCCCTGTCCACGTCTGGGGCTTATGGTGCGAAGGACAAGGGCGGCCTGCTGCACAGCTTTCGCATCCGGGACTGCGCTCCGGTTTAGTGTTGAGAGACCCCGCCCCCGACGGGCCGGGCGCTCCCAAACCGGACCCAGCCCCAACCGAGTGGCCGCTTTTGCGCTGCGTCCCGAACCAGGGCACCACGCCAAAAGCGGTGTTGACCGGATCGCCCTCTGCCCAACCCAAAGGGATCATCTTGCGGAGCGGCCCCTATCTGTTGAGAGACGTTTCAACCCGATGCCTTTTTCTGACCTCGGACTAGGCCCCGACCTGCTGCGGGCCATTGAAGAAGTGGGATACACCGAGCCCACACCGATCCAGGCGCAAGCCATACCCCATGTCCTGATGGGCCGTGATGTCCTGGGCATCGCCCAGACCGGGACCGGCAAAACCGCCTCCTTCACCTTGCCGATGATCGAGATCCTGGCCAGCGGCCGGGCCAAGGCGCGGATGCCGCGCTCTTTGATCCTGGCTCCGACCCGGGAACTAGCGACCCAGGTTTCAGATAATTTCGCAAATTATGGCCAATATCACCGCCTGTCCTACGCCCTGCTGATCGGCGGGGAGTCCATGGGCGAGCAGCAACGGATCCTGGATCGCGGTGTCGATGTGCTGATCGCCACCCCCGGCCGCTTGATGGATTTGTTTGATCGCGGCTCGATCCTGCTGACGGACGTGAAGGTCCTGGTGATCGACGAGGCCGACCGCATGCTGGATATGGGCTTCATTCCGGATGTGGAGCGCATTGTCAAATTGCTGCCGCCGATCCGGCAGACTCTGTTCTTCTCTGCAACCATGGATGACGACATCCGCAAGCTAGCCGATGCCTTCCTGCTCAATCCGAAGGAAGTCCGGGTTGCGCCGAAGGTCCAGGCCGCCGAAACCGTCGAACAAGGCTTGTGCATTGTGGCGCGTTATGACAAGCGCGAAACCCTGCGCCACCTGTTACACGCCCATGAAGTCACCAATGCCTTCATCTTCTGCAATCGTAAGCGCGATGTGGACATCCTGAACCGTTCCCTGACCAAGCATGGCTTTGATGCGACGTCCTTGCATGGTGACATGCCGCAATATGTGCGCACCGAGCGGCTGGAGAAGTTCAAGAACAACGAAGTCAAACTGCTGGTCTGTTCCGATGTGGCCGCCCGGGGCATCGACATCACCGATGTCTCCCATGTGTTTAACTTCGATGTGCCATCCCATGCGGAAGATTATGTCCACCGCATTGGCCGCACCGGGCGGGCGGGCAAAACCGGCCATGCCTTCACCATTGCCGACCCCAATGACGGCAAATATGTCGAGGCTATCGAGGCCCTGATCAGCAAAGCCATTCCTCGGATTACCATGGAAGGCATTACACAGCTGGAGTTTGGCGCTGAGGAGCCTGAGGATCGCCCCAGGGGCCGTCGCGACGGTCGCCGGGATGGCCGACGTGGACGCCGTGACCGCAAATCCAGCGAGCGTGAGCAGACCACCGAGGAAGAAGCCGTCCAAGAGGTGGTGGCCAATGACGTCACGCCCGACAGCGATGACGATAGCTATCAAAGCCGGTCGGGCCGGAGCCGCAATGGGGGTGCCCGGGACCGAGATCGAGACCGGGACCGCAGTCGGGATCGGGATGGTCGGCGCGACCGGGACGGTCGGCGCGGACGCGGTCGGGGTCGCAATGATTCCCAAGCCGATGTCATGACCATGGATGTCCCGGACAACGCCATTGGTTTTGGCGGCTATACCCCGGCCTTCATGCTGGTCGATCCAATGATTTCCAAGCTGTCAGCGGAAAATGACAGCGATGCGGATGAAGAATTGGAACCCATCCCGGCTGAAGGGGAAGCGGACACTCAAAGCGAGGCCGAGGTGCAAGCCGAAGCGCCGAAGCCGCGCCGACGCAGCCGGTCCCGCCGCAAACCAACCCCGAGCCCTGAGGTCGAGACTGAGACTGAGGTCCAGACTGACGCTGCCGATCCGGACGTTGGTGTGGCAGAAGACAGCCCGGTCGTCGAGGTCGTTGAGTCTGTCGAGGTGGACGCCAGTGAGCTGACTGACGCTGAGCCGGTGATGGCCGAAGCGGCCTCCGAAGAGGTCAGCACGGGGGAAGAACCAGCAACGGATCCGGAGCCGGTGGCGACCTTGGATCCGGCCCCGGCCCCCGAGCAGGACTCTCAAGAAGAGGCCTCCCCGGAAGACACAGCCTCGGATGTCAGCGTTGAGCCCGCTGCGCTGCCGGACGAACCCCGTCAAAGCACGGGTTGAGAACCGGCCTTAAAACGGGAAGCGCGCCCAGGTTTCCAAACCAGGAGGCGCGACTCCCGCGCGGGGCTTTAGGCCCGCTGTAGCCGATTGAGGCCGCAGCGCAGCATGGAAACATGCCAGAAATCTTTCAGCGCCACATTTGAAACTGATTTAGCCATCGCCAAAGGCGATTTCATCTTTCTCTCAAACAGACGGCAACAGGGGGGATCCGGATGGTGTCCCCCCTTTTCAGCCAGGACAGGTGGGTGCCCAAGGCTCAGAACTTGGATTCGAGTCCTAAGAAGTCAGGCGTTTCGGCGCCGACTCCAGATCCAACTTTTTAGGCCGGAATGATGCACTCAACCGGGCAAACCGGAATGCATTGCGGGACATCGAAATGGCCTTCGCATTCGGTGCACTTATTGGGATCGATGTCATAAATAATGTCGCCCTCAGCAATCGCATTGTTCGGGCAAACCGGCTCGCAAGCCGCACAATTGATACATTCTTCGGTGATTTTCAGCGCCATGGACCGTCTCCGGATAAAGCGGACAATTGAGATCGGGCTCCCGGAGCTGCCCAGGAGCGTCGATACCCGGTGACCTAGCATCCCGGCCCGGTCCTGACAATGATCCAGCGCAGTCTTTTGGCGATCTTCCCTACTCCGGCGCACAGTTCCAAACCCGTTTCACACGTAATCGAATTTGTCAAGGAACATCCCCATGGACTCTGGGGGTATTCTTGCATTTTTATTGCGGGCATAAGGCCCCGGGCGTATAACCCAAGACAGCCGGTCGGTCCTGGTGGGGGGAACAGGCCGGGCCTTCGTAAAACAACAGCTCGGAAGATTGACGATGGCTCTCTCATCAGTATCCATCGCACTGACGGGCAGTGGTGGCGCGGGTGTTATGACCGCGGGCCAAGCCCTGTTGGATGCGGCGGCCAAATCCGGTTACTACGGATTAATGGCCAAGTCCCTTGGACCCCAGATCCGGGGCGGTGAATCCGCTGCCTTGGTCCGGTTGTCCTCAAGCCCGGTAGAATCCCCCGACGATTGCTACGATGTTCTGATCGCCGTCGACTGGGGCAATATCGAGCGTTTTGCAGCGGAACTGCCGCTGAAATCCTCTAGTGTCATCATCACGGATCCCGCCCAAGGCGAGGTCCCCGCGCTGATGCTGAAAGCCAATCCCAAGGTGGTGGAAATCCCCTTGAAGGATCTGGCGGCCTCTGTGGAAGGCGGACGGGTCAACATGGTTGCCCTGGGTCTGGCTGCCAAGGCCATCGGCCTGGATGAAGCTGCGGTGATTGAGGTGCTGTCCAAAGCCCTGGCCAAAAAAGGTGCCAAGGCTCTGGAAACCAGCGTCGAGGCCCTGCGCACCGGCGCTGGTGCGGCCAGCAGCCTTGAGGGCATCCCGACCCTGGACACGCCGCTGGCGGCCGATAAGGAACGTTGGTCGATCACCGGCAACGAAGCGGTTGCGCTCGGCGTTTTGAAGGGTGGCGTGCGCTTTGTTGCGGCCTACCCGATCACCCCGTCCACGGACATTCTGGAATGGCTGGCAACGGCCCTGCCGAAAGTCGGCGGCTCCCTGGTTCAAGTCGAAGACGAACTGGCCTCGATCAACATGATCCTGGGCGGCTCCTTCGGTGGTGTGCCGACCATGACCGCGACTTCCGGTCCGGGCTTGGCCCTGATGACCGAGAGCATCGGTCTGGCCGTGGCCTCCGAAACCCCTTGCGTGATCGCCAATGTGCAGCGCGGCGGTCCGTCCACTGGCATCCCGACCAAGTCGGAGCAGGTGGATCTGAACATTGCGGTCTATGGCCTGCATGGGGACGCCCCTCATGTGGTGACCGCGCCGAACGCCCTGTCCGATTGCGCCTTCACGGCCCAGTGGAGCGTCTATCTGGCCGAAGCGATGCAAACCCCGGTGATCCTGTTGTCTGACCAAGCCATCGGTCAGGCCAAGGCCGTGGTCGACAAGCCCGCTGACGTTGCCTTCATCGGCAAGCGTTTGCTGGCCCAGCCGAACACGGAAAACTATGCCCGCTATGCGGTGACGGCCGATGGCATTTCACCGATGGCCATTCCGGGGATCCCGGGCGGCGAATACACCGCCGATGGCCTGGAGCATAGCCCGACCGGCACGCCCTCGACCCAAGCCAATCACCACCAGGAGCAGTTGGACAAGCGGCAACGCAAAATCTCCGACTTCGACTATGGGGATCACTGGGCCGATATTTCCGGTGACGGCGATTATGCCATCATCACCTGGGGCTCTGTGACCGTGCAGGTCCAGGAAGCGCTGGACCGGTTGGCCGAAGAGGGCATCAAGCCCAAGCTGATCAGCGTGCGTCTGATTGCGCCTGCTCTGCCGGAAAAAATGGATGCCGCCTTGGCTGGCGTAAAGAACCTGTTGGTGGTCGAACAGAACCACTCCAAGCAGTTCTACCGCTATCTGCGGGCCCATTACGATCTGCCGGCTGCCACCACCACCTATGCCCGCCCGGGGCCGGTGGCGATCCGTCCTGCCGAGATCGTCGATGCCGTCAAAGCCTGGGTTAAGGGGGACTGATCATGGATATGCAACCTGTTGAAGCCCTAACGCCCAAGGATTACCGGTCGGACCTGAAGCCGGTCTGGTGCCCGGGCTGCGGCGACTTTTCTGTTATCGCCTCCATCGCCAAAGCGTTGGCGGAACTGCAGTTGAAGCGCGAAGACACCGCCTTTGTCTCCGGCATTGGCTGCTCCTCCCGGATCCCGGCCTATTCGGCGGTCTATGGCTTTCACGGCGTCCATGGTCGGGCGCTGCCGATTGCCGGTGGCCTGAAACTGGCCCGTCCGGACATCACGGTCATCGCCGCCGGTGGGGATGGTGATGGCTTCTCCATCGGTGGGAACCACTTCGTCCATGCCTGCCGCCGCAATGTGGACATGACCTATATCGTCATGGACAACAGCGTCTACGGCATGACCAAGGGTCAAGCCTCGCCGACCACGGCTTCGGATTGGGAAGGCTCCAAGCTGACCCCGACCGGGACCGGTGTGGCCCCGTTCCAACCGCTGGAAATCGCCCTGTCTGCCGGGGCCGGGTTCATCGCCCGGGCCTTCTCCGGCAAGCCCGCCGATCTGACCCGTCTGATCTGCGAAGGCATCCAGCATCCGGGCTTCTCGCTGATCCATGTGCTCAGCCCTTGCGTGACCTTCCGCCCGGAACAGCGCGGCTGGAAAGAT
Organism: Rhodospirillaceae bacterium; assembly: GCA_049604415.1. Taxonomy (GTDB): domain Bacteria; phylum Pseudomonadota; class Alphaproteobacteria; order Rhodospirillales; family Rhodospirillaceae; genus JBMYTN01. Next base: position 28,374 of record JBMYTN010000050.1, read on the forward strand.
GCTGTGCATATGGAGGATTGGGCCGAGCCGACAGCGGACCGGGCCGAGGCCTTCGCCCGTCTGTCCAAGGATGACGGCTTCTCCTGCGGTACTTTGTTCAAGAGCGGGCGTCCGCCCTTCATGCCCGACCGGGATGATGCGGCGACCATTCCCGAACTTGAAGCCCAGTTCCTGGTCTAACCCGGCACAAAGCACATCAAGGGGAAGTTTATGATGAAAAGTGTTGAGGTGTTCCTGGCCCATGCTGTGGCTTTGGAACAGGAAAGTGCCGACCGGTTCGACGAGCTGGCCGACACCCTGGAAGTCCACCACAATGGCGAGGTGACCGAGCTGTTCCGCAAGATGGCGCATTTTTCGCGCCTGCATCTGGCGGAAGCCAAGTCGATGGTTGGACCGGGGGGTCTGCCGCATATCAAGCCTTGGGAGTTCCAATGGCCTGGTGAAGAGGCACCCGAGACCGTCGATATCGAGGGCACCCACTACAAAATGACGCCATGGCATGCATTAACCCTGGCGTTGGAGTCCGAAAAGACCGGGTATGACTTCTATGCGTCTGTCGCTGAGTCGACCGATGATGTGGAAATCGAAAAGCTGGCCAAGGAATTCGCCGAAGAAGAGGCGGAGCATGTGGCCATGCTGGAGACCATGATTGCGAAGTTCCCGGAGCCCAAGGAAGGCTGGGACGAAGATATGGATCCGCCCGCCGTGGTGGACTGATCGGTCCCATACCGACCCTTTGGGTTGGCACATAATCGAAAACGGGCTCCCCAGCGGAGCCCGTTTTTTTTAAAGCGACAAAACTAGTCAGGAAGGTGGCAAATTATCCCGTCTTTTAGGTTAACTTCATTCCAATAGCTGGACACCCGCAAAAACCTATCGTTTGGAGTTGATTTCTGATTCACTGGTTTCGT
>JBMYTN010000051.1:0-29231 GCA_049604415.1 Rhodospirillaceae bacterium
GCCCGGGGCTGCAGTCGCAGCCCTTGGGGACTCTTCTCACCCTTGTGACTGCTATTGGCACACGACTTCAGGGGTGGCGCAACGCCCCCCTGCCGGAGGCATAAAGGCTCCAGGCCCCGCCTGGTTAGTCGAAGAGGCGGTCGATTTCGTCCTGGGAGATGCCTTTTTCCTGATCCTGCGGACCGTTGAGCAGGCGGTTTTCTTCGTCTGCGGTAGCGGTTACGGCCTCTTCCAGGGTCGGCAGGTCTTGGAAGGTGTCGCGGCCCCAGATTTCCATCATCCGGTCGACGCGCTCTTCGACATATTTCAGGGTATTCACCACCTTGGTGATCCGCTGACCGGTCAGATCCTGGAAGTTACAGCTTTCGAAAATCGCCAGGGTGTTTTCCTGGATTTCGTCGGCGAGCTGGCGGACGAAACCGTCTGGCTCATGGGCCTGGATTTGTTCGGTCAGGCCACCGATTTTTTCCACCGCCCCCAAAATGCTATCGGTTGCGTCTTCGGTGGCGGCGACGACGGCGTCCAGCTCTGAGGCCACGGTGGTCAGGCGGTCGCCCTGATCGTTTTGGTGGATCAGCAGGGCGATCTCTTTTTTGGTGGTTTCGATGCTGTGGGCCAGGGCGTTCAGCTCGATCTTCAGCATCCGGACTTCGGTCGCCTTGCGATCAAGCTCTTCCTGTTCCTCGTCGGTGGGGCCTTCCTCCACCACAGGGGCAGCGACGGTGCCCCCGGTGGTCAAGGCCTCGACCTGGGCCGTCAGCATGGCCAGGGTTTCTTTCAGATCGGCGATTTCGGCGAGGACTTCGCCATTGCCCGCGCCGGAGCTGGACCCGGAGCCAGCGGCCTCGCCTTGGGCCTTGCGCAATTGCCGTTCAGCGGTGAAGGGACGGTATCCCGAACTTGGACGCATTGCTTTATCCCTTTTTGTCCTGACCGCAGCCGGTCTTTGCCAGTCAGGAGGCTTGGACCGCATCACCTTTTCGCCGGGTTCTTGTCATCCGGCATGGCGGCGGATACGGTTCCCAGTGACGATCCTAACCGATTTCCTCGGGTTCTTCTGCCCCTTACGGATGTATCAGCAAAAACACTGCTTTTGGAACCGGAATCTCACAGATTTTGCCCAGACACCCTGAAAAGGACAACGCCGGAAGGATGGATTGTGTCATTGTGAGATAACCGCATAGGATACGGAAGCATACAGACCTTTGTGGTGATGTGGGACCACGATGTTGAATAAGACCAATCAAAGCCCGGCGGTTCAAGCCGGACTCCATGGGGAGATTGTGATGGCGATGGCCGAACCGGCCGCGCTGTTCGATTCCCATGAGCGTTTGGTCCTGCTCAACCCTGCCCTCCAGGCGGTTCTGGATCAGACTGGTCTCGTCCACCACGCGCAATCCCTGTCCCTTACCTTCGAAAGCGTTGGGCTAGCGCTGCATGGCGCGGAAATTCTGGCGCGTCGGCGAACGCGTCTGGCCGACCAGGACAACAAGGGGACCCAGACGTCTAGCCTTGCCCCCTTCACACCCGATGGCGCGGCCTCTTCTCGTCCCATTGCCTGGCAGGACAAATCCGGACAGACCCACCTGTTTGATGACCGGCGACTGTCGGATGGCAGCCTGCTCTGCATCCTGCGCCACCAGCAGTCGGGAGAAGATCTGATCATTCCCTCTTTGGACTCGGTCAATGAGGGCATTTTGCTGTTCGATGTGGATGACCGCTTGATTGTGGGCAATCGAGTCGCTGCGACCCTGCTGCCGGGCACGGCGGAGGCCATTCGCCCCGGATTGGGGTTCATGGACATTATCTCCGCAGCCCTGGATGCGGGCGCGATCCCGATTTCAGTGGAAAACCGAGATGCCTGGCTGCGGATGGCCAAGCAGCGCCATGAGCGTTCGCGCAGTGTGTGGGAATTTGAGAACAACAAGCGGATTTGGGTTCAGGTCACGGAAAGCCTGACCCGGTCGGGCAATCGGATTTGCGTCCTAACCGACACCACTGCGAGCCGCCGCGCCGCCGAAATGCTGCGGCAGCGGGAACAATGGCTCAACACCATTATGAACACGGTGATTGATGCCATCATCGTTATGGACAGCACTGGCAAAATCCAGTCCGCCAATCGTGCGACAGAGAAGGTTTTCGGCTGGTCGCCAGGCAATCTGCTGGGCAAGCATATTGGCATGCTGATGCCCAAGGATATTGCCGACCAGCATGATGGCTATGTGAAAAACTATGAGGGCGGTGGGGAGTCGAAGATCATCGGCATTGGCCGTCGGGTGACGGCCATGCGCCGAGACGGCAGGACCTTCCCAATTGATCTGTCGGTTTCCGAATTCAGCATGGGCGCGGAGCGGGCTTATACCGGGGTGATCCGGGATATCACCGATCAGGTCCGCTCCGAACAGGCGATCATCGATAGCGAAGAACGCTATGCCTTGGCGCTGCAAGCTACCCATGAGGCGATCATCGACTGGGATGTGGATACCGACATCATCACCTATTCGGATCGCATCACTGAAATCACCGGCCTGGACCCAGATTTAATCCGCACGCCTGCATCGTGGCAGGATGTCGTTGATGAGCAAGACCGCAACCGGTTCCGCACAGCCATCCTGGCGCTGCTGAAAAACGAGACCGAGGAGTTGGATCTGGAATACCGGATCCGGTCCGGGTTTGCGGAGGGCCGGGTTCTTTGGGTGCGCCACCGGGCGATGGCCCTGCGCCGTCCCTCGGGCTGGGTTTATCGCCTGGCCGGATCGGTCCAGGACATCTCGCCCTTGGTGGAAACCTTGGATGCGCTCAAAGTGGCCAAGGATCAGGCCGATTGGGCCAATCGGGCCAAAACCCAATTCCTGGCCAATATGAGCCATGAGCTGCGCACACCGCTCAATGCGATCATTGGCTATTCGGAGATCATTGAAAAAGAGATGTTCGGCCCGTTGGGGGCACCGCAATATCTCGACTATGCCAAAACCGTGGTTGAGTCCGGCCAGCATTTGCTCGGCATGATCAACGACATTCTCGACCTGTCGCGGATTGAAACCGGCATCATCACTCTGGTCCCGGAACCCATCGCCTTCAGCGGTGTTATCGATGCGGTGATCCGTAGCGCCACCCCCCGGGCAGACAAGCGCGGAGTGGGCTTGGTCAAAGTCATCTCCCCCAGCCTGCCGGTGATCATGGGCGAAGAACGGCGGCTAAAACAGATCCTGATCAATCTTTTGGACAATGCGATCAAGTTTTCGGTGGAGGCCCAGACCGTCACCTTACGCTGCTACAGCAATGTTCAGGCGGGCCAATTGGTTTGCGAAGTGGAAGATCAGGGTATTGGAATGAACCAGGAAAAGGTCGCAATGCTGCTGGAGCCCTTCGCCCAGGCTGACAGCCGGCTGGAACGGCGCTTTGACGGGGCCGGGTTGGGCCTGCCTTTGGCCAAGGCCTTTATTGACCTCCACCATGGCAGCCTAGACATCCACACCGCCCCGGATCAGGGCACCTTGGTCCGGGTCACATTGCCCGTGCAGGGCCAAACCATAGATCCAGCCCCTGCTTAACCTCAGGCGACGTCGGCAAAGACGATTTCCGCCCCATCGGGACCGGCGGTGACCGTCAGGGTCTCCTCATCCCGGATTAAAACCCCATCCCGGGCCATAGCGTCCTCGCCATTGGTGCTGACCATGCCATGATCGGCGACCAAGTAGGCCATGCGGTCCTGGATCGGATAGGACACGGAGGCCCCCGGGCTCAGCACTGCGCCGAGAAGGGCGGCATCCTGGTGGATCCGGGGGGCGCTGTCATGGCCTGGAATGGTGCGGCCAGAGGCCAAGACCACAAGGCGGTCCTCAACCTGGGGAAAGGCCTGTTGGGTCCAGCCGGGCTTCAGGCCCGGTTGTGCGGTTTCGATCCAGATTTGGAACAGGATGGTTTCCTCGGCCTCCAAGTTATATTCCGCGTGGACAATGCCGCTGCCCGCCCACATGACCTGAACATCTCCGGCTCCGGTGCGACCGCGATTGCCCATGCTGTCCTGGTGGGTGATCGCGCCTTTGCGGATATAGGTGATAATTTCCATGTCTTGGTGGGGATGGGGATCAAAGCCAGTGCCCGGATTGATCACATCATCATTCCAAACCCGGAGGCTGCCGACCCCCATCCGGTTCGGGTCGTAATACTGGCCAAAGCTGAAATGATGGCGGGCATGGAGCCACTCATTGCGGAACTGGCCCAGGCTGGCGAAGGATCGACGCTCAATCATGACGGCAGGCCTCCTCGGCCATGGGGGGCGCTGTAATCCAGATCCGGTCCGATGGGGACGATGCCGGTCGGATTGATGGTGCGATGGCTGGCGTAATAGTGGTCTTTGATGTGATCCATATGCACGGTCGCGGCAATGCCGGGCTGGCCATAGAGATCGCGCAGATAACCCCAGAGATTGGGGTAATCCACGATCCGGCGCAGGCCGCATTTGAAATGCCCGACATAGACCGGATCAAAGCGGATCAAGGTCGGGAACAGACGCCAATCGGCTTCAGTGGGCTGATCGCCGAGCAAATAGCGGCTCTGGCTCAGGCGATCCTCCAGGCGGTCGAGCATGGCAAACAAGGCCGTGACCGCCTCCTGATAGGCGGCTTGGGTGGTGGCGAACCCGGCTTTGTAGACGCCATTGTTGATGGCGTCATAGATCTCGGCATTCAGCGCATCGATCTGATCTCGCAAAGCGACCGGGCGCAGGGTGTCCGGCACCAGGGGATCCTTGGCCACGGCCCCAAAGGCCTCGTCAAATAGCCGGATGATCTCAGCACTTTCATTGTTGACGATGGTGTTGCTGTGCTTGTCCCACAGCACCGGCACGGTCACCCGGCCGGAGTAATCCGCCTGGGCCCGGGTATAGACCTGGTGCAGGCGGGTGGCCCCGAATAGGGGATCGGCACCGGGCGAGAGGGTCCAGCCCTCCTCCAGCATCAGCGGATCGACCACGGAGACGGAGATCGCGTGCTCCAGCCCTTTGAGCGCCCGATAGATCAGGGTTCGATGCGCCCAGGGGCAGGCATAGGAGACATAGAGGTGATAGCGCCCCTCCTCCGGCGCGAAGGGGGAGGATCCATCAGCCGCGATGCTGTGACGGAATTGACTTTGCGCGCGCTGGAATTTTCCACCGCTGGATTTGGTGTCGTACCATTTGTCGACCCAAAGCCCATCGACCAGCAATCCCATCACATCCTCCCGTTCTTTTCCGCGCTTTCACAGGCCTTGATCTTGGTCGACGGTATACGCACCCCCGACCGAGCGACATCATGACCTAAGGCTCGCGACCGCGAGCCCGGCGCCCCATGGCCCGCCCCGTCGGAGACAGGAGCGAAGCGACCTGTCGTGAGACATAAAGACAAATTAACTCTTTAGCTTTGCGGCGATTTCGGCGAAGTGCTTGCCCTGGAAGCGGGCAATGGCCAGCTCGGTGTCCGACACCGCCCGGGATCCATCTGGTCCCGCCAGGGCACCGGCGCCATAGGGCGAGCCACCCCGCGCGGCAGAAATGTCGGTCAATTCCTGGGCCGCATAGGGCACGCCGACAAAGATCATGCCGTGATGCAGGAAGGAGGGGATGTTGCCCAAAATGGTGCTCTCATTGCCTGCCCCGGTCCCGGTGCCGGTGAACATGCCCGCAGGCTTGCCGATCAGCTTGCCTTCCATCCACAGTTTGCCGGTTTGGTCCCAGAAATTGCGGATTTGACCAGCGGTTTGGCCAAAACGGGTCGGGCTGCCGAGCAAAATGCCGTCATAGTCAACCAGCTCGCCGGGCTCGGCGATGGGGGTTTCGGTGTCCGGGGTTGCGCCCATGGCTTGCAAGGCTTCTGCGGGAATATGCTCGGGCACCCGCTTGATGACGGCTTCGGCCCCGGCGGCGCGCACGCCCTCGGCTTCGGCTTGGGCCAAGGTCGCGATATGGCCATACATGGAATAATAGAGCACCAGGATCTTGGTCATGTCTGTTCCCTTCCGATCTTAAACAGGATGGACACCGGTCCAGGATCGGGGGAACCGATCTGAGCGGCTGTTGAGACCGGCTTGCGGCCTCGGGAACAGATTTAAGGAGAATCCCTTCTTCGACAATGTCGCTAGGGTTCAACACATTGTTGCTGAAATAGAGACAATAATGACGGACGGGAGCCGCTTGGGTCAGGAGGCACTGACACAGGACAGCGCCGCGATCTCCTCGTCCGAATAGCCCAATTCGCGCAGGATCGCGTCGCTGTCGGCCCCCAATTCTGGGGGCGGGGTGTCCACTTTTGGCGCCTCGCCATTGATCTTGATCCCGGTGCGGACCACGGCAATATCCCGCTCCACGCCGGGCACGGCCTCGAAATGGCCAATCATGCCCCGGTCGCGGATCTGCGGATGGGACAGGGCTTCGGGCACGGACAACACCTCGCCCGCCGGAACCCCTTCGTCATTGAGCGCGGCGGCCCATTGCCGGGCCGAGCGACCGGCCAGGGCGTCTTCCAAAATCTTGGACAGGGCGGTGCGGTTTTCCAGCCGGGCTTGCCGTCCGGCAAAGCGGGGATCGCGGATCAAGTCTTGGCGGTCGACCACCTTACACACAGCCTCGAACTGGGCTTGTTTGTTGGCGGCAATGTTGAGCAAACCATCGCCGGTGCGGAAGGTGCCCGACGGGCTGGCGGTCATATTGTTGTTGCCCATGGGGGCAGGCTCAACCCCGGCAACCAGATGGTTGGAGACCACCCAGCCCATGGTCGCCATGACTGATTCCAGCATGGAGATATCTAGCAAGGCCGCTTGGCCCGGACGCCGCCCGAACAATTGCGCAACCACAGCCAAAGCAGCGGTCAGGCCGCCAATGGTGTCGGCCACCGGGAAGCCAACCCGATAGGGCGCGGTGTCGGGTGCTCCGGTGATGCTCATCACCCCGGACATGCCCTGGATGATCTGGTCATAGGCGGGCAAATCGCGCAGCGGGCCGTCTTGGCCAAAGCCGCTGATGGCGCAATAGACCAGATCAGGGTTTTCCTGTTTCAAGCGCTCAAAACCGACGCCCAGGCGCTCCATGACCCCGGGGCGGAAATTTTCCACCAGGGCATCGGCGCTGCGGACCAGGCGACAGAGCACCTCCTGGCCTTGCGGGTCTTTCAGGTTCAGGGTCAGGGAGCGCTTCCCGGCATTTTGCGCCAGAAACGACACCCCCATATGGCGGCTGTTCAGATCCGGATCTGCGCCCAGTTGCCGGGCCAGATCGCCGCTGCCGGGCAGTTCGACCTTGATTACCTCGGCCCCCAAATGGGCCAGCAAATGGCAGCAGAACGGGCCTGCCAGCACATTGGTCAAATCCAGAACGCGCACGCCAGACAAAGGTCGGGGGCCCATTTGTCTTATCTTCCTTTATTCACAACTTTGGCAGAGATCTGGCACCGGGTCCGGCTCGGAGGGCCGGTTTTGCAGCGCCTCAGAGCACAGGGCGGCGGGTCCATCGTCGGGGATCACCGCCCATCGACAAGAGACCGAAGCGCATATTCTTCTCTGCGGAATGAGGTTTCATTATTATGCAGGGGCGGATGAAAAGCAATGGTGCACTTTGGTCTGAGATTTGGTCTAATTATCAAAGAGAGTGGGAGAGGAGACTGCGTGTGAGTGGCAAGAACCGTGTGGAGTCCGTCGAAAGGGCCCTAGCGATTCTGGGAGCATTTTTAGGAGATCAGGAGCGGCTGTCTTTAAAAGACCTGGCTGATCGCACCGGTCTTTATAAAAGCACCATTTTGCGTCTGACCAGCTCCTTGGAAGCCTATGACTACCTGATCCGCGATGAGGAAGGCCGCTGGCGCTTGGGGCCCGTGCTGTGGCGCTTGGGCGCAGCCTATCGCAAAACCTTTGACCTGGGCGCAACCGTGTTGCCGACCCTGCGCATGGTGCGGGATCGGCTGGGGGAATCCGTGGCGTTTTACATTCGCGACGGCGACCGCCGGGTCTGCTTGCACCGGGTTGTCGGCTCCAAAGGTCTGGTGCATGAGGTCCAGGAGGGGGTGCCCCTGCCCTTGGACCGAGGGGCGGCAGGCCATGTGCTGATGGCCTGGGAGGATGAAACCGGCGAGCAGTACGAGCGGATCCGGCAGCAGGGCTTTTGTGTCTCCCTGGGTGAACGGGACCCGGATATTGCCGCAGTGGCCACGCCGGTGTTGTCCTCCACCGGCACCCTGAAGGGGGCGCTGTCCCTGTCCGGCTTGAAGGGCCGGTTCAATGACGGTTTCATCGCCGAGGTGGTTGCGGTCCTGAAGCCCCAGGCCCTGACCCTGGGCAAGAGCATGCCTTAGGCCAGCACAGTCTTTTAGGCTGGCGGATCCTTCTGGTAGGTGTAAACGTCAATCTTGTCCGTCAGGCCGCGCACCGGCTGGCTGCCGATGAGGTGGAAGGCCTTGGGATCTGCGGCGTCTCCATCCGCGTCCAGCACCGCAAGCCGGGTGCTGTCGGCCAGCAGCAGCCGGGTTCCAGCTTGCTTGTTCATGGCCTCCAGCCGCGCGGCCAAATTCACCGTATCCCCATGCACCGTGTAGGATAGGCGGCCCTCGGCCCCCACGGACCCGGCCACCACAAAGCCAGTGGCGATGCCGACCCGGGCGGTCAGAGTTTCTCCGGCAAATGGCGCGGCGTCAGGGGCGGTGGCCTCCAGGATCTCGCAGCCCGCCTGCAGGGCCGCCCGGGCGGTCAGGGCCACTTGGTCTTCGCGGGCTTCGGGCAGATTAAACACCGCCAAGACCGCATCGCCCTGGAACTGGGTGATCAGCCCGCCCCGGGTTTCCAGAATATTGACCACTTTGGAGAAATAGGCGTTGAGCACCGCCACGGTGCGTGCCGCGCCCAGGCGCTGGGTCATATCGGTGAATTTGGCCAGATCGGCAAACAACACCGTGACTTTGCCTTCCTGGACGGCGGGAGAGCCTTGCTCGGTCAACAAAGCGCGGGCCACCTGGTCGGGCACATATTTGCCGAACTGATTGCGGATATGCTCGCGCTCCCGCAAGCCCGAGACCATGCGGCGCAGCCCCGATTGGATCGCGGCCAATTCCCGGATGCCCCGGCTGTGGATGCGTGGCACATCATCCAGGCGATCGGCTTTGACCGCCTCCATGGCGGCAACCACCTCTTCCATCGGTCGGGCCACCCGGCGTCCCATAACAATGGCCGCGATCAGGGAAAACACCAATATGCCCACGGCGATCCAAAGCGCCTGATAGAGGGCCGCCAGCTCGCCATCGACTTCGTCTGGGAAATGGATGCCCAGAACTAGGGTCTGTCTGGCATAGCCATCGACGGGACGGGTGATATAGACCCGGTCTTCGCCTTCGGGCATGTCGCGCCAATGGATCCGGGTGCCGGTTTCCTCGGAAAACTCCAGGAAGCCCGGCTCCGCATTGGGGAACTCCTCCAGGGCCGCATCGCCGATTTCCAGGACATGCGGCAACGGAATCTCCCGGTTGTAAATGCCCTGAACCTTGGACAGCGAGGGATGGGCCAGCACATGGTTCCCGCCATAGAGCACAAACACCGTGCCATCCAGCTTGGGCAAACCGGCGGCGACAAATGAAGAAAACTGGTCGACACTGACCACCTGGGCCAAAAACAGATCGACGCCATCCACAGTCCCCAGCGGCATGTCCCGATTGATGATCGTCGCGCCGACCGAGGTCGAGCGCACAATCGGACCCCAGCTGGCGGCTTCGGTCTTTAGGATATTCAGGATCTGTGGCCGTTCTCCGTCCTGATCATGGGACTCAATCCGGTCGAAAACAAAACCGTCGGAGCGGGCCAGATATTTCCAAAACCGGCCATCGGAGCCGATCACGGCTGCGCCGGTAAGCTGGGCATGGCTGTCCACCATGCCGCGCAAATAGCTGAGGAACGGTCCGGGCGGGTCCAGGGCCAAGCGCCCGTCTGCCAAGGCCGCCCGCAAAGCCTGTTCGTTTTCCAGAATCGGATCCAGGGAGTCCCGCAACCGGCTTTCCATATTGTCGATCACGGATTCCGCGCGTTCCAGATACAGGGTCTGGGTCGACAGCGCCGCCCGGCCAAAGGCAACAAACAGCACCGCACCCAAGGACAGCGCGACCAAAGTGCCAAACCCCAAGGCCAGCATGGTCGACAGGGACAGGCCCCGGGAACGCCGCTGCCGTTTCTCCCCCGAGGGCGTGTCTTCTGACCGGTCCGCCGGAAGCGGCACGGGCTCTGACATCACTTGGGGCAGGGATCCGGACTCGGGCATGGGTGTGGACGTTCTTTTGCACGGTACTATGGAGAAGCCGCAACACTGATAGGGAAACACCACCGGCGGCAAGGAGAAAATCACCTTGTGATGATTGGAACCCCGTCCGGTCGTGCCGATATGTCACACAGATTGTTAAGGGTTCTGCCCGATACTGACCTGGAGTCATCAGGAAAGGACCAACGGCCAGCCTGGCGCGACCATTGGGCCAAGGCAGCAGTCAACAGACAGGTGTGTTATGCGGTTGAGGTTTCTGGGGACCGGTGCAGCGTTCACCGCCGACCCGGCCAACTACCAGAGCAATATGATCCTAGAGACTGACCCGGATAGCTCGGGTCGGGTCAAACGCCTGTTGATCGATTGCGGCGGCGATGCCCGGCGCTCCCTGGCTGCTTTGGGACTATCGCAATGTGACATTGACGCGGTCTATGTCAGCCATCTGCATGCGGATCATATCGGCGGCATGGAGTGGCTTGGCTTCACCACCTACTTCAATGACAAACTGCCCAAGCCAACCCTGTACCTGCCGGAGCCCTTGGAAAAGCCGCTTTGGGAGGAGTCTCTGAAAGCGGGCATGGCTTTGGTTGATTATGGCGTTGGCTGCCTGAACGACTTTTTTGCCGTCAATGCCTTGCCAGAAACCGGTCAGTTCTCCTGGGGGCCTGCCACGGTGACCTTGATGCCAACCCTGCATCTGCTCGCTGAAGACGGGTCCGAAATGCTGTCCTATGGCTTGATGATCCAGGGGCCGAACCGGTTGGCCTATCTGACCACCGACACCCGGCCCAATGAAGAGGTCATGCTGCCGCGCTATACCCAAGCGGATTTGGTGTTCCAAGATTGCGAAACCGCCAGCACCGCCAGCGGCGCCCACAGCCATTATACCGAGCTGGCCAAACTGCCCGCCGCCGCCAAAGCCAAAATGTGGCTGTATCACTATCAGGACGGCGCCAAGCCCGACTGCCTGGAAGACGGCTTCCTGGGTTGGGTTCAGCCGGGCCAAGGCTTCGAGCTTTAAGGTATGTTCGGCCCTCGCCGGGCGCGGGCGTGACCCGCTCTCACAGTAGATCTGCCGAATATATTTTTGCCCTTTCTAAGCAAAACGCCCCGAGAGCAAATCTCGGGGCGTTTTTTATGCAGCGCTCTTCGCTGGACTGGTGGGGTTAGACGGCCGGAGCCAAGCCAACCCACCAATAGACCCAGACGAACAGGAACAGCCACACCACGTCGACGAAGTGCCAGTACCATTCCGCTGACAGCAGACCGATATGCTTTTCCTTGGTGAAGCCCTGTTTGCGGGCCCGGAAGTAGCAGACCGTCAGGAAGCAGGCCCCGACAAAGACGTGGAAGCCATGGAACCCGGTGGCCAGGTAGAAGGTGGACGGGAACGCCCCATCGGTGATCACCCAGTAGTCATAGGCGATGATGTAATATTCATAGATCTGCAGGCCCAGGAACAGGAAGCCCAGCACCACCGCGCCCAGAATACCGCGCTGCAGTTGCTTCCAGTTTTCCTTCTTCAGGCCCTTCATGCCCCACATCAGGACAAAGCCCGAGGTCAACAGGATCACCGTGTTGATGAACGGCAGACCAAAGGCAGGCACCGTTTCCAAACCTTCCGGCGGCCACATGGCCGGGATCCGGTCCTCAGCAAACTGCACCAGATCCGCATCCGGCAAGCCTTCCAAGGTCATGGACGGGTTGATCAGCAGCGCATTGTGGAAATAGGCCCAGAAGAAGGCGGCAAAGAACATCACTTCCGAGACGATGAACAGGATCATGCCCCATTGCAGGCCAGTGATCACCTTCGGGGTATGCGCCTTCTCGACCCGGCTTTCATGGATGACATCACGCCACCAGCCGACCATGACAAACAGCACCATCGCGACGCCAAGCAGCATCAACCATGCGCCATCGCCATGCATGTAAAACACCGCACCGACCGTCAGCACAAAGGCGGCGAGGGCACCGACCGCTGGCCAGGGGCTTGGATCGATAATGTGGAAAGGATGGTTGCGGGTCCCCGCCGACGCATCGCTCATGAGTCGCGATCTCCCTGAATGGAGCCGCCCGTTTGGGCAGCGGTCTGATTGATTTGATCCTGTTGACCTGCGGGTGCAGGGCTGATCTGGGCTGACTGATCCGGCAGAAGAGAACCGGAGGCTTCGGTGTCCTCAAAGAAGGTGTAGGACAAGGTAATGGTCGTGATGTCCAAGGTGTGCGGGTCTTCGCCAATGGCCGGGTCAACATAGAACGAGACCGGCATATCCATGGTTTGGCCCGGGTCCAGCCGCTGCTCGGTGAAGCAGAAGCAATCCACCTTGGTGAAATATTGCGCCGCCTTCAGCGGGGTCACATTGAAGGTGGCCGTGCCAATGATCGGTCGATCGGCGGTGTTGGTGGCCTGATAGAACGCCAAGCCCTGTTCCCCGACCTTAATGTCAACCCGGCGCTGGACGGCCTCAAACTGCCAAGGCAGTTCCCGATTGGTGTTGGCATCAAACTCGATGGTGACAATCCGATCCCCCACGGGCACCGGTGCGGCCCCCTCGGCCTGGATCATCGGGGTCCCGCCATAGCCGGTGACCTGACAGAACAACCGGTAGAGCGGCACCGAGGCATAGGCCACCCCGATCATGCCACCGATCACCAACAAACAAGTGACCAGCATTTTGCGATTGGCCTGCTCCCGAGACTGGGCGGCGGGGCGGGCCGCAGCGGGGACGTCACCGCCCTGCCCGGATCCCAAACCGTCTTGTCCTGTTGGCTCAGCCATCATGCTGCTCTCGTTCACTCTGCGTTCAGCGCCTCGGTGGCCCGATCAGGCCCCGCCGCAGCCTGCGCTTATTGCGCAGGTTGCGGGTTGCCATGGTGGGGATCGGGTTCGATCACCGGCGGGTTTTCAAAGCAGTGTTCCGGCGGCGGTGAGCTGACGGTCCACTCCAGGGTGGTCGCCCCTTCGCCCCAATAATTCGCCGGGACGCGCTGGCCACGGCTCAGGGTCACCCAGCCGATATAGAGGAACAGCAGCACGCCGATGCCGGAGATATAGGCTCCGAAGGAGGCCACCCAGTTCCAGCCGGCAAAGGCATCCGGATAATCCGGGATCCGGCGCGGCATGCCCGCCAGACCCAGGAAGTGCATCGGGAAGAAGGTCAGGTTCACCCCAATGAAGGTCAGCCAGAAATGCACCTTGGCCAGGAATTCCGGATATTGGCGACCGCTCATTTTGCCGATCCAGTAATAGAACCCGGCAAACATGGCGAACACCGCACCCAGCGAGAGCACATAGTGGAAGTGACCGATGACATAGTAGGTATCGTGCAGAACGATATCGACCCCGGCATTGGCCAGCACCACACCGGTGACCCCACCGACGGTGAACAGGAAGATGAAACCAAAGGCCCAGAGCATCGGCACTTTGAACTCGATGGAGCCGCCCCACATGGTGGCGATCCAGGAGAACACCTTCACCCCGGTGGGCACCCCAATGGCCATGGTCGCGGCCAGGAAGTAAGCCCGGGTGTCGACATCCATGCCCACGGTGTACATGTGGTGGGCCCAGACGACGAAGCCGATCACGCCAATGGAGACCATGGCATAGGCCATGCCCAGATAGCCGAAGACCTCTTTCTTAGAGAAGGTGGCCACGATGTGGCTGATGATCCCAAAGGCGGGCAGGATCATGATGTACACTTCCGGGTGACCGAAGAACCAGAACAGATGCTGGAACAGCACCGGGTCACCGCCGACCGCCGGGTTGAAGAAGCCGGTGCCGAAATTCCGATCCGTCAGCAGCATGGTGATCGCACCGGCCAGCACCGGCACCGCCAGCAGCAGCAGGAAGGCGGTCACGGTCATCGCCCAGACAAACAGCGGCATGCGGTGGATGGTCATCCCCGGGGCGCGCATGTTGAACACCGTGATCAGGAAGTTCATCGCGCCCAGCAAGGAGGAAATCCCGGCCAAGTGCAGCGAGAAGATCGCAAAGTCGACCGCCATCCCGGAATGGGACACCGCGCCGGACAGCGGCGGATACAAGGTCCAGCCGGTCCCGGCCCCGCCATCGACAAAGCCCGCCATCAGCAGCAGGGCAAAGGCCGGGGGCAGCAGCCAGAAGGAAATATTGTTCATGCGCGGGAAGGCCATATCCGGCGCCCCGATCATCAATGGCAGGAAGTAGTTGCCGAAGCCGCCGATCAAAGCGGGCATAACAACAAAGAACACCATGATCAGGCCGTGGGCGGTCACCAGCACATTGTAGAACTGGTTGTCCCCGCCCAGCACATCGAGGCCCGGAGAGGCCAGTTCCATCCGGATCAAGATCGACATCCCGCCGCCGATCAACGCCGTGAAAATGGCGAAGACCAGATACATGATCCCGATGTCTTTGTGGTTGGTGGAAAACACCCAGCGCTTCCACCCGGTGGGACCGTGATGGGCGTGATGGTCGTCGTGACCCTCCGGATGGGCTTCGGCGGTGGTGGTAGCGGCTTCGCTCATCTGAGGATGTCCTCCCCTGCTGGACCCCGCCCTCGCGGCATGGCGGACAGGCGGTCTGTAACGGAATACGAATGCGACCGGAACACGGTCAAAATCGAACGGTGATGGCCCGGACGGACAGAGGACACCCCCTCAACGCCCGTCCCGGCCTGGTGATGAATGGGCTGCGGCGTCAATTCGACGCAGCGGTTTGGATCGGGCGGATGGGCTTGTCGGCCAGCTTGATGGCATCG
The DNA here is from genome assembly GCA_049604415.1 of Rhodospirillaceae bacterium. GTDB lineage: Bacteria > Pseudomonadota > Alphaproteobacteria > Rhodospirillales > Rhodospirillaceae > JBMYTN01. Next base: position 15,004 of record JBMYTN010000051.1, read on the forward strand.
GCGTCCGGATCCCCGAACTCCTCCGCAGCGGTCTCGACCCATCCGTCAAACTCTTCGCGGCTCACGGCCTCGATGGCGATTGGCATGAAGCCATGCTCAACCCCGCAGAGTTCGGAGCATTGGCCGTAATACAGGCCCGGCTTTTCAATGCGGACCCAGGTCTCGTTGATCCGTCCCGGCACGGCGTCGGTCTTCAGCCCCAAAGCGGGCAAGGCCCAGGAGTGGATCACGTCATTGGCGGTGATCAGCACCCGGATATTGGTCTCGGTGGGCAGAACCACTCGATTGTCCACCGCCAGCAGGCGCGGGCTTAAGCCACCGGGCTCATCTTCGCGCAGCATGTAGCTGTCAAAGACAATGTCCTTGTGGTCGGGATATTCGTAACCCCAATACCACTGATAGCCGATGACCTTCAGGGTCATTTCCGCGTCCTGGGTCCGGTCCATGAAATAGAGCAACCGGAAGGACGGCACCGCGATGGCGATCAGGATCAAGACCGGAACCAGGGTCCAGATCACCTCGATCTTCACATTGTGCGTCACTTTAGACGGGGTCGGATTGGCTTTGTGGTTGTAGCGCACGGCGACATAGATCAGCAGACCGAGCACAAAGAGGCAGACAAAGGCCATAATCCAGGTGATGAAATCGTGCAGGCTGACGATGTCATGCATCACCGGCGAGTTGGCTTCCTGGAAACCAAGCTGCCACGGTTGAGGAATGCCTTCGGCAAAGGCCGGTGCCACGCCCAGGCTCAGGGCGGCAATACCGCCCGCCACGGCACCCAAAGTCGCGCCGGACCGGCGCGCAACAAATCGACTGATTGAACCGGGCATCCACCCACTCTCCTTTTCGATGCGTTCTCACGTGAGATCATCGCAGCCAAAGCGTCACGGATTTCCCGTAAAGCTCCAATGGCCATATACCCCGATCCCCCGTAACCGACAATAGGGCTCAGGCATAAGGAAGCTAAGTTTTTCAGCGCTATAACACCCCTCTGATACAATTCTGGAGGGATATTTTTCGAGTTTCTTCAATTATATCAATGCCCTGAGAAATTGCGTCCTCTCGGAAAAAATCTCCTAAAGGATGAAAGAAAGAAAAGCAATTTCACATTTTCTGTAAGGTCGTGTTGCGAAAACGCACATACCCCACCCGGCGCAAGGGGCCTTTTCGGCCCCGCGTCGGTGACTCCATTGATAGCAGATGAATTTCAAATTTAATCAACCGAAGGACGATTGAGTCTCGACCATTTCGGCGATTGTGCGGGGATCACGCAGGCAGCGGGTCACCCGACCGAGCAAAACCCCGGCGGTGAACGGCTTAACAATAAAATCATTGGCCCCGACCGCCACGGCCCGGCGCAAATTGGCGGTTTCGCCATGGCCGGTGACAATAATCACGGGCATGCGGCCCAAAGCCCCGTCCTCGCCCCTGATCTTTTCGGTCAGCTCCATGCCGTCCATGCCCGGCATCATGAAATCGCTTAAGACAAGATCCGGGGTCCAGCTCTGGAGCATCTCCCAGGCCTGTTCTCCGGACTCGGCTTCTCGGATTTCAGCAACCCCAGCGGCTTCCAGCATGACGCGGATCAGCTGGCGCATATGCATATTGTCATCCACGATTTGGATGGACAGACCGGCAAGATCCACCGCAATAACCCCCATATGCCCCATTATAGGGTCTTGAGCAAAGACGCCATCACAGCCTCCCTGGCCCGGGAAATCAGCCAAAAAACCCAGCTGAAGAGCAAAATGACCTGCGTCTGGCGATCAGCTTTTTGAGAGTCTATCCTAACAAGAGCGCCCAGGTCCACCGGCTGGTTGGCCTGCCAAGAAGAAGCAAACCCATGCTGCATCGCATAAAAATCGAAGAAACCCATGACCGCACCCCGGCTTAAATCGAAAATCCTGGTCGATAGCATTCGCCGCCGCTGTGACTTGGCGGCGGTACCGGCGCTGATTTTGCGCAAAGGCGATCCCGATGCCGGGGGCATCGCGCTCCGACTCGATGATTTGAAGGGCGGCATTGTGGTCTATGTCCAGGCCCGGACCGGAGAGGGAGCCGCAGCCTGGATGCGGGGCACCGGCGCTTCACCGGTGGCGGAGGATCGTGCCGACGCTTATCTGGAGAAACAGACCCGGATGGATCCGGATCTCTGGGTGCTGGCGATCGAGGACCCGACCTTGGTGCCGCCGGTGGATGATCCGCTGCTGTAAGCCGCCGACCGGCCATCCAGACCCCACATATTATCAGCCGTAAGGACCATGACAGGACCCCTCACTTCTTCTGATCTGCCGCTGGCCAACAGCGCCGGGCTGCGGTTTTTGGTCGTTGATGGCAACACCCAAGCCACCAATGACCGGCTCGCGCGCGATGGGCGCATGACCTATGGCGAACTCTATGCCGGTCACTTGCGCGACCTGACCGACCAGCCCGAGATCCACATCCTGACCCCCAGCGAGCAGGGGGCTGCCTTGCCCAAGGGCATGCGCCTGGAGGATGCCGATGGCGTGTTCTGGACCGGCTCGGCGCTGAACTTCTATGACGGCGGCCCGGAAATCGAAAACCAATTGGCGCTCTCCAAAGCGGTGTTTGACGCCGGGGTGCCCTATCTCGGCCTGTGTTGGGGCCTGCAAATCGCTGCCGTGGCCGCAGGCGGCACGGTGCGGCGCAATCCCCAAGGGCGCGAAGCCATCCTCGCCAGCGGCCTGCACGCCACCGAGGCCGGGCGGACCCACCCCCTGCTGTCTGGCCGCTCCGGCGGCTGGAGCGCCTTTGCGGTGCATTTGGACGAGGTCGAAACTCTGCCCCCGGATTGCACCGTCCTGGCCCATAATGGCACCTCGGCGGTGCAGGCTGCCGAGATCCGACATGGCAAGGGCGTGTTTTGGGGCGTGCAATACCACCCGGATCTGGATTGCGGCACCATGGCCCATATCTGCCGCCGCATGGAGCCGGAGCTGGTCGCTGAGGGCACCTTTGTTGATTCCGCCACCACGGCCTCGGCCATTGATGCCCTGGAGGCGCTGCACAGCGCCGAGCTGGAGGATGGGTGGCCGACCGATCCGGACCATGCCGAGAAGGCAAAAATCCTTGGCCTGACAAGAGACACCCTTGACGCGGGCCGCCGTCGCCTCGAAATCACGAATTGGTTGCGCGCCCAGGTCCTTCCCCGAAAAGGGCAGTAAACCAAACCGACCCGACAGGGTCGGCAAGCCCGTTGAGGGCCGTAATGAGGAGATTTACATGCTGACGGAACACGCTTCTGACAGTGACTCACAACAGGTCGCAACAGCGCTTGAGATCGCGTCCCAACCGGCCCACCAGGATTCCGATCCCGGTGACGCGGTGATGCATTGGCTGCTGCATGAGGGCTGGGGGCTGACCTCCCCGCAGGAACTGGTGCGCCAGATTGCGGAACAGCTGATCGATGCCGGCTTGCCGATCTGGCGCATGCGGCTGACGATCCGCTATCTGCATCCGCAGCTGATCGGCAGCAGTTATACCTGGGTTGAGGACACGCCGGAGGTCGAAGAGCATCTCGCCCCCCATGGCATCCAAGACACCGAGGCCTATACCAACAGCCCCTATGCGCCGATTTTCGATGACGGCGAGATGGAGATCCGCAGGCGTCTGGAGGTTCCGGACGACCAGCTCGACTTCCCGGTGCTCCATGACCTGAAGGAGCAAGGGGCGACCGACTACACCGCCCGGGGCGTTGTCTTCCAGGACGGGCGGCGCAGCGCCATCACCGTGGCCACCAAACGCCCGGGCGGGTTCCCGGATCCGGGCATGGCGGTGCTCGACAAGATCATGCCGATGCTCAGCCGGGTGATCGAAACCATGGCCCTGCGCCACACCGCCCAAAGCCTGTTGGACACCTATTTGGGCCGCCAAACCGGGCGCAAAGTGCTGGAAGGCCAGATCAAGCGCGGCGATGGCGAGACCATCGAGTCGATCATCTGGTTCTGTGACCTGCGCGACTCCACGCCCTTGGCCAAGGAGCTGGGCCAAGAGGCCTTCCTGGCCCTGCTCAATGAGTTTTTCGGCATCATGGCCGAGTCGGTTTTGGACAATGAGGGCGAGGTGCTGCGCTATATCGGCGATGCGGTGCTGGCGATCTTCCCGCTTCCGGTCAATTACTGCCCGCAATGCGAAAAGACCCAGACCGCTGCCACCGCTGCCGCCAATGCGTTGAACGACGCCATGGCACGGATGACGGCCTGGAATGCGGAGCGGGAGGCCAAGGGCCTGCGTCCGGTATCCTTTGGCATCGGCCTGCATGTGGGTCAGGTGATGTATGGCAATATCGGCGCGCCCTCCCGGCTGGAGTTCTCCGTGATCGGCTCGGCGGCCAATGAAGCCGCCCGCCTGGAAAGCCTGACCAAGACCCTGCAAGAACCGGCCCTGGTCTCCGACAGCTTTGTCGCCCTGCATGGTGGCAAGGACTGGCGGGGCTTGGGCCAGCACGCCCTAAAGGGCCTGGAAGCCCCGATGGCAGTCTGGGGCCTGCCGCAAAAGGCGGCCTGAGAGTCGGCAAAACATTGGAGTGAAGTGGCGTCACGCGGTGGGGCTGTAAAACCCCGCCGCCATGCCAATATGACGCCGGTTACGTTTAAACCGGTGGAAAGGTCCGTCTATGCCCTCGGTCCTAATGTCCATTTCGTCCCTGTTGGTCGGCATGGGCATATTGCTGCTTGGCAATGGCTTGCTCGGCACCCTGGTCGGCTTGGCCCTGGCCCGGCAAAACGCCACCGCCCTGATCAGCGGCCTGGTCATGGCCGGTTATTTTCTTGGTTTGCTGCTTGGCGCGCTGCGGGCCGGGAAAATCATCGGTACCGTCGGCCATATCCGGGCGTTTTCCGCCTTCGCCTCGGTGTTTTCCGCCGCCGCCCTGGCCCATGCCTTCCTGGATGTCCCGGCCATATGGGGCCTGCTGCGCATTGCCGAGGGCTTTTGCATGGCCGGGCTGTTCATGTGCGCGGAAAGCTGGCTCAACCACCGGGCCGAGCCGGAAAACCGGGGCACCATCCTCTCGATCTATATGATCACCGCCTATCTCAGCCAGGGCTTGGCCCAGGGCCTGCTGACCTTTGGCCAGACCGATGGTTTTGTCCTGTTCGCCACGGTCTCGATCCTGACCTCGGTCGCCTTGGTGCCCGTCGCCCTGACCCGCATGCGCCAACCGTCTTTGGTGATGCCGAAATCCATGGGCATCAAAGCGCTCTATCGGATCTCCCCCAGCGGTCTGGCGGGCTGTTTTTGCGCCGGGCTGGTGATGGGGGTGCTCTACTCCCTGACCCCGTTGTTTGGCGAGCGGCTCGGGCTGGGCGTCGACGGGGTTGCTGCACTCATGGCCGCCGTCATTTTGGGCGGGCTGTGCCTGCAATGGCCGCTGGGCAAGCTGTCGGACCGTATGGACCGCCGCCTGATCATGGCGGGCAGCGCGTTGGGGATCCTGATCTCAAGCCTGGCACTGGTCGCCTTGTCCATGTGGGCGACTGTGGACCTCTATGGCGAGGTCGCAGGTCCGGGCCAGGAGCTGATTGTCGGGCGAGAGGGCGATATCCCGCTGTGGCAGGTGGTGCCCTTGATCACCCTGTTTGGTGCCTTTGCCGGTTTGCTCTATCCGGTCAGCCTCGCCACGACGGCAGACTTTGTCCCTGCCGATGACATGGTCGCCGCCATGGGCGGCTTGCTGTTTGTCTATGGCCTCGGCGCGGTGCTTGGGCCCTTGGCGGCCGGGGCAGCGATGGAGATTTTGGGCCGGGCTGGTTTGTTCCTGTTCACCGGCGCGGTCTGCGTGCCCCTGGTCCTGTTTGTCTTCGCCCGCTTCCGCAGCCGCGAACTGCCCCAGGACGAAGACCGGGTCTCCTTCCAAATGGTGCCCCGGACCACGGTAATCGCTGCCGAGCTGGATCCCCGGGTCGAAATCGATCCGCAATATGCCTTCGATTTTGATCCGGTGGAGGATAGGGTGCCCGCCCCCGAGACGCCGGAATCCCCAGAGGCCCCAGAGACCCCAGCGACCCGGCCCGATCAGGAAGCCTCGCCCGCATGACCCCACCGCCGACCCGCGCCCCCGACATGCATGAGCGCTTGGCCGCACAAGCCCCGCGCACCTGGCAGCGCATGCTCTCGGGGCGGAAGCTCAATCTGATCAATCCCTCGCCAATGGATATCGAGATTGAGGACATCGCCTTGGGCCTCGCCCGCAACACCCGCTGGAACGGCCAGACCTCCGGCGAGCATGGCTGGAGCGTCGCCCAGCATTCGGTGCTGGTGACCCAGCTGGTGACCCAATTGGCTCCGAAGCGGGCCACCGCAGCGCTGCGCATGACCGCCTTGCTCCATGACGCCTCGGAATATGTCACCCACGATCTGATCACCCCGCTGAAAGCCGCCGTCGGCGATGTCTTCCGCGAGGTCGAGGACCGTCTGACCGCTGCGGTCAATATCCGCTTCGGACTGCCGGGCCAAACCGCGCCGGACGACAAGAAACTGATCAAACGGGCCGACCGGATCTCGGCGGCCACCGAGGCGGTGCAACTGGCGGGATTCCAGCCCGAGGAGCTGAAAAGTGTGCTTGGCATCCCAGAAAAGCCCCTGGAGGGTCTTGTCCTGGTGCCCTTGGCGGCCCGAGAGGCGGAAGCGGAATTCCTGCAGGAATTCAAGCGCATCGACACCGCCCTGCGTCTGGAGCAGCGCTGAACGGGCTTTGGTTCAGCAAGGCTGACCCGAAATTTTCACAAAACCACATCGATTCTCTGGTATTTTAACCAAATGGCTCGTCCAACAGAGCCAATCAAAACGCGGCCCCCTATGAGGCGAGCCGCAAGGGAACAGACCAAGACAAGGGGTTCGCCAAAAGAGCCCCTGCGGTATCGGGGAAATGCCTATGTCTGATCTTCGCGCGCCCGTTCCGTCCGAGCAAAACCGACGGACCACCCGGCCTCCGATGGCCTCTCTGCGCCTGGAAGACAATCGCGAAATCAAATTGCCCGGCCCTTGGCTGCATTTGCTCCAAGGCGTCGAAGGCGACAGCTGGGGCAGCGCCCTGCTCCAGGGCGGCGAAGCGGCCCGGGATCAGCAAAACGCCAATCGGCGGCTGGCCGAGGTTGAGCGCCCGAAGTAAGGCGCCCATGATTGTTATGCTTTAATGCATGTTGCGGCGCTCCCGGCATTTGCGCCGCAAACGCCTGCCGCGCTATCCGCATTTTGACTTCGTCAAAACGCTTTAATCTGCCAAGAGCTTCAGGCCGACCACACCGATCACGATCATCCCGACACAAACGAATTTCAGCAGATCGGCAGATTCCTTGAACCAAAACACACCGATAAAGGTGATCGCGACCGTGCCCAACCCGGACCAGATCGCATAGGCCGTGGAGACCTCAATCTTTTTCAGCGCCAAGGTCAGCAACAAAAAGCTGATGGCGTAGAAGACAAAGATCAGCACCGACGGCCCGGTGCGGGTGAAGCCCTCGGACAGCTTCATGGACACCGTGCCTGCGATCTCAAAGGCAATGGCACCGGTCAGAATCAGCCAATGCATCGGTCTTCCCCCTTCTCATTCAATTTCTCGGTGGCAAAGCGCACCGAGACAAAATAGAGCCCATCCGGCGGCGCGGTCGGCCCAGCCACGGCGCGATCCCGCGCCTCCAGGATCCGGCTGACATCATCCGGCGTCCATTTCCCGGTGCCAACAAAGCGCAATGTCCCGGCGAAATTGCGGATCTGATGGTGCAAAAAAGACCGGGCGGTGGCGGAGATCAAGACCTCCTCCCCCTCGCGGCGCACCTCCAGCCGGTCCAAGGTCTTCACCGGCGACTCCGCTTGGCATTCGGCGGCCCGGAAGGAGGAGAAATCATGCTGGCCCACCAGCCGTTGCGCGGCGGCCTGCATGACCTCTGCATCCAGGCTTTGGGAGACCCACCAAACCCGGCCCCGGGTCAGGGTCGGCGGGTCGGGTCGGTTCAAAATTCGATAGAGATAGCTGCGCTCCCGGGCGGAAAACCGGGCGTGAAAGTCTTCGCTGACTTCCTGGGCGGCGACAATCGCAATGGGATGGGGCCGCAAATGGGCGTTCAGCGCCTTGCGCACTGTCTCCGCGCCATACTCCCGGGGCAGATCCAAGTGCGCCACCTGGCCCAGCGCATGGACCCCGGCATCGGTGCGCCCGGAGCCATGGACCCGGATTGCTTGGCCGCACAGCGCTTCGGCAGCCTCTTCCAGCGCCTGTTGAATGGAGGGGCCGTTCTCCTGGCGTTGCCAGCCCACATAGGGCCCGCCGTCATATTCCACGGTCAGGCAATAGCGGGGCATGGCGGGACCTCAGATCAGAACCGTATCCGGCGGCAGGGGCAGACCCCGGAGGAAATCCGCCGTCTCCATCGGTCCTTTGCCCTCCCGTTGCAGCCGGATCAGGGACAGCACCCCACTACCACAGGCCACCCGCAACGCGCCGTCAGCGCTGGGCAGCACGGTTCCAGGGGGCGCGGCCTGGCCCTCGGCCTGATCAACCCGGCTGAGCAACAGCTTGATCCGCTTTTCCTTGCCGCTTTCGCCCCGATGCAGGCACCAGGCCCCGGGGAAGGGTGACAGCCCCCGAATATGCTGGTCCAGGGCACTGGCAGGCCGGGTCCAATCCACCCGGGCCTCGGCCTTCTCGATCTTATGGGCGTAGGTCACCCCGTCCTCGGGCTGGATCCGGTCCGGCAAGCTGCCCGCAGCAAGGCCGTCCAGGGCGGGCAGGATCAACCGCGCCCCGATTTCCGCTAGCCGGTCATGCAGGCTGGCCGCCGTATCCTCTGGCCCGATGGGGGTGGCTTCTTCCAGCAACATCGGACCGGTGTCCAGACCCGCCTCCATGCGCATGATGGTCACGCCGCTTTCCGGGTCTCCGGCCATGATCGAGCGCTGGATCGGGGCCGCGCCACGCCAGCGGGGCAGCAGCGAGGCATGGACATTGATGCAGCCCAGCCGGGGCAGATCGAGCACCTTCTGCGACAGGATGACACCATAGGCGGCGACGACAAACACATCGGCCTGCAGCGCCGCCAGCTCTTCGACCACCGCAGCGCGCTTCAGGCCCTTCGGGGTGCGCACCGGCAGCCCCAGAGCCTCGGCCCGGGCCTGGACCGGACAGGGCAGCAGCTTGTTGCCGCGCCCGGCGGGTTTTGGCTGCGGGGTATAAACCGCCAGCACTCGGTGATGCTCCGCCAGGGCGTCCAACACCGGAACCGAAAAGTCCGGCGTGCCCATGAACACCACCGAAAGGCTCACGCCGAAACGTCCTGGAGCTTTTTGGTCTTCTTCAGCTTGCGCAGGATCATATTGCGCTTCAACGACGACAGATGGTCGATGAACAAAATGCCCTCCAGATGGTCCATCTCATGCTGGATCACCACCGCCAGCAGGCCATTGGCGTCCATGGTTTGCACCACATTGTTCTGGTCGCGATAGCGCAGCTGGATCGAGGCCGGACGGTTCACCGACTCATAAAACTCCGGCACCGACAGGCAGCCCTCGTCATAGGGCTTGGTGTCCTCCGACGCCCACAGGATCTCCGGATCGGCGATCAGATAGGGCTCGGGCTTGGCACCCTCCCGGGCCGCATCCACCACGATGACGCGCTTGGACACCCCAACCTGGGGTGCCGCCAACCCGATCCCGGGGGCGTCATACATGGTTTCGAGCATGTCATCCATCAGCTGGGCGATCTCGGCATCCACCTGACCGACCGGCTCGGCTTTGATCTTCAAGCGCGGATCCGGCGCGGTGAGGATCGGCAACAGGGCCATGATTTGTGTTCCTTGCAAGCGAGGCCGTGAACTGAGGAATTAAGGCCGCGCCCGCCAGCGGTCAAGCGCGGAAGCAACGGCAAAACCCCTTGAGAGCATAGGTTTTCCGCCGGTTCTGCCTGCTCAGCCACGCGCTTTGGTGGTCTGCTGCAGTGCAAATACCGCTTTTTTGGCACAAATCCCCGCCCTATACTCCGCCCCCGATTGGTTGAGGCATTTAAGGGAGTCGGCCATGGCCGCGTTGCAAAGCCTGCTCGGGATCGTGGTGTTTGTCGGTCTGTGCTGGGCGATTAGTGAAAACCGCAAGGCGGTGCAGTGGAAACCGATCCTAATCGGCATTGGGATCCAGATCGGGGCGGCGTTGATCCTGCTCAAGCTGCCGCCGGTGCGCGAGATTTTCCTGGTGCTGAACAACGGGGTTCTGGCCCTGCAGGAGGCCACCCGGGCCGGGTCGAGCTTTGTCTTCGGCTATCTCGGCGGTGGCACCCCGCCCTTTGATCTGCCCTATCCCGGCGCGGATTTTATTCTCGCGTTCCAAGCCCTGCCGCTGATCCTGGTCATCAGCGCGCTTTCGGCGCTGCTGTTCCATTGGGGCATCCTGCCCGCCATCGTCAAAGGCTTTGCCTGGGCCTTCAAGCGCGCCATGGGGGTGGGCGGCGCGGTCGGGGTCTCCACCGCAGGCAATATCTTTGTCGGCATGGTCGAAGCCCCGCTGTTTGTCCGGCCCTATATCAAGTCGCTGAGCCGCTCGGAGCTGTTTGTCGTCATGACCGGCGGCATGGCCACCGTGGCCGGGACGGTGATGGTGCTCTATGCCTCCTTCCTGGAAGGCGTGGTCGACAATCCCATTGGCCAGATCCTGACCGCCTCCCTGATCAGCGCCCCGGCGGCCATTGTCATTGCCCTGTTGATGGTGCCCCGCTCCGCCGATGAAGAGGCCACCGAGGGCGAATTCAAATTACCGCCCCCGGAAGCCCATACGGCCATGGAGGCGGTGACCATCGGCACCACCCAGGGCATGCGGCTTTATTTGAATGTCATCGCCTTACTTCTGGTCATGACCGCTTTGGTCGCCTTGGCCAATGCGGTGCTGTCCCTGCTGCCGGATATGGGCGGCGGGCCGCTGACCCTGGAGCGCATTCTCGGCTGGGCCATGGCCCCGGTCTGCTGGCTGATGGGCATCCCCTGGGCCGAGGCCGGAACCGCAGGCACCTTGATGGGCGTGAAGACGATCCTGAATGAGTTCATCGCCTTCCTGCAATTCGGGCAAATGCCGCCGGAGACCATGTCGGAGCGCTCCCGCCTGATCCTGACCTATGCGCTCTGTGGCTTTGCCAATTTCGGCTCGCTGGGGATCATGCTCGGCGGTCTGGTGGCCATGGCCCCGGAACGGCAGAAAGATATTGTCGGGCTCGGCCTGCGCTCTTTGGTCTCGGGCACCCTGGCCACCTGCATGACCGGTGCCGTGGTCGGCCTGATCACCCTATCTTAAGGGCACCCTCCGCCCCTGCCCCCGCCCCGCCCCAGAGGTGTCCCTTGCTGTCTCTGTCTCTACCACGTCTGGAGTCTGTCCATGCCCAGCCCTGAGATCCTGCCCTGGGTGGTTGCCCTGCTTGGCGGTGCGGCCCTGGTGATCGGGGCCGTCGGCCTGATGCTGCGCCACCGCAAAGGCCCGCCGCCGGAAGATCCACGCTTGACCCAAGTGATCACGGCGACCGAACGGCTGTCTGCGATCCAAGGCGAGCTGGCCGGGCGGCTGTCGCAATTGGGGGAAACCCAAACCGCCAACACCACCGCCCTGGCGCAAAGGCTGCAGGATCAGGAACGCCAGATCACCAAGGTGCTGGAAGAACGGTTGGCGGATGTGGGCCGCCGGGTTGGTGAGGGTCTGCAGAAATCGTCGGAAAAACAATCGGAGACCCTGCAGGACCTGCGCGCCCGGCTCGCGGTGATCGATGCCGCGCAGCAAAACATCACGTCCTTGTCGCAACGGGTCGCCGATCTGCAGGATATTTTGGCCAACAAACAGGCCCGGGGGGCGTTTGGCCAGACCCGAATGGAAGATCTGATCACCGATGCGCTGCCGCCGGGGGCCTATCAATTCCAAGCCAAGCTGGGCAATGGCCGCATTGCTGACTGCCTGCTGCCGCTGCCCAACCCGCCCGGACCGGTCTGCATTGACAGCAAATTCCCCTTGGAGGCCTGGCAAGCCCTGCAGGCCGCCGAGGATGACGCGGCGCGCAAGGAGGCCGCCCGGCGCTTCACCGCCGACACCCTGAAACATGTCAAAGACATCGCCGAGCGCTATTTGGTGCCCGGCGAGACCTCTGATCAAGCGCTGCTGTTTTTGCCCTCCGAGGCGATCTATGCCGAGCTCCATGCCCATTTCCAGCCAGTGGTCGAACAAGCCCACCGCGCCCGGGTCTGGATCGTCTCGCCCACCACCTTGATGGCGGTGCTGACCACCGTGCGCGCGATCCTGAAGGATGCCCGGATGCAAGAGATGGCCGGGCTGATCCAAAAAGAAGTCCGGCTGCTCAGCGATGACATGGCCCGGCTCGACCAACGGGTCGGCAAGCTGGCGACCCATTTTGACCAGACCGTCGAGGATATCCGCCAGGTCCGGATCTCGACCGACAAGATCATGAAGCGCGGCGGGCGGATCGAAGCCCTGGATCTGGAAGGCGAGGACGAGGCTGGCGATCTGCTGCCCGGCACCAAGGGTTAGAACGAGCAGCCCGATAAGCCCATCTTCGTTACATTGCAACCACAGGATAGAGGGCCATATAGCAGGGACCAGCCCTTGGTCACCGCAAGAGGGAACCCCCTGCCATGCCCCCAGTGATCGACCCCGGAAGCATCACCGTCATTGTCTTTTTGGTGGTGATCCTGATCTTCGTCTTTGCCGGGATCAAAACCGTGCCCCAGGGCATGAACTATACGGTGGAGCGCTTTGGCCGCTACACCAAGACCCTGCGCCCCGGCCTGAATTTGATCGTACCCATTGTCGATAAGGTCGGCCAAAAGCTGAACATGATGGAAATCGTGCTCGATGTGCCGACCCAAGAGGTCATCACCCGGGACAACGCCATGGTCCAGGTCGATGGCATTGTGTTTTATCAGGTGATGGAAGCCCATAAGGCGGCCTATGAGGTCAACAATCTGGACAATGCGATCCTGAACCTGACCATGACCAACATCCGGACCGTGATGGGCTCGATGGATCTGGACGAGCTGCTCTCGAAGCGCGACACCATCAATTCCAGCCTGCTCAATGTGGTCGACGAGGCCACCAACCCCTGGGGCGTCAAGGTCACCCGGGTCGAGATCAAGGACATCAGCCCGCCCGCCGATCTGGTCAAATCCATGGCTCAGCAAATGAAGGCGGAGCGGGAAAAGCGCGCCGCCATTCTGGAGGCCGAGGGCAAGCGCCAGGCGGAAATCCTGACCGCCGAGGGCCTGAAGCAGGCCACGGTGCTGGAGGCGGAGGGCCGCAAGGAAGCCGCCTTCCGGGATGCGGAGGCCCGGGAGCGGGAAGCCGAAGCCGAAGCCAAGGCGACCCAATTGGTCTCCGATGCGGTGGCGGCGGGGGATACCCAGGCGCTGAACTATTTCGTCGCCCAGCAATATGTCCACGCCTTGGCCAAATTCGCCGAATCCCCGCAACAGAAGACCGTGTTCATGCCGCTGGAGGCCAGCAGTGTCATTGGCTCCATTGGCGGCATTATCGAGCTGGCCCGGGATGCGGGCATGGCCCCGCCGGGTGGGGGCAGCCGCCCTGCTGCGTCGCCGCCACCGCAGCCGAAGGGCTCCCCCAGCCCTTGGGAATAGGGTGTGGTCGGGGACAGTAATAGAGGACGAAGATGGATCCGCAATATTGGCTGATCATCGGTGCCGTTTTGGTCGGCGCGGAGATGCTGGTGCCGGGCATGGTGCTGATCTGGCCCGGGCTGGCGGCCTTGACCATGGGCTTTGGGCTCTATTTGATCCCCGGAGCCGAGGGCCTGTCCTGGCAGACCGAGGTTTTGGCCTTTGCCGGGCTGGCCCTGCTTTATACGATTTTGGGCCGGATGTGGTGGTCCAGCCGGGTCGAGGAAGAGGTCCCAGAAGCGGTCAACCGGGGCACCGAGGGCCTGATCGGCGAGACCGCCCGGCTGATCAAGCCGATCAGCGGCGGGCGCGGGCGTATCAAGCTGCGCGATGGCGAATGGATGGTCAGCGGCCCGGATCTGCCTGAAGGCACCTTGGTGAAAATCACCCGCACCGACGGCACCTTGCTGCATGTGGAAGCGGTTGAGGCGGCGGACGTCCCGGACTCCTCAGGACCCAAGGTTTGAAGGCAAATCAATGGTTGTTCTTTCCCCAGCACCAGATGCTACAAAAGCTAATCCAAAGTTTTTAACTTACAAAGTAAGTCGTAGAGAT
>JBMYTN010000052.1:0-27377 GCA_049604415.1 Rhodospirillaceae bacterium
CGCTGCAGCCTTCAGATAAATCTACTCTCAAGACGACGTTTTTGCGGGTGTCCAGATGCGGTTGGAAGATGCTTTCAGCGTTATTTCGAGTTCAATTGACTATGCCAGCCGCATTCAACGGGCAATTCTCCCTGATGATACGATTTTCCAGGCCATGTTTGCGGAGCATTTTATTATTTGGCAGCCCCGGGACCGTGTTGGTGGCGACATGTATTGGATACGCGCCTGGGGCGATGGCGTTTTGCTCATTGTCGCCGATTGCACCGGCCATGGTGTTCCAGGGGCTTTTATGACCCTGATTGCGACCGGCGCTTTGGATCGAGCGCAGGATGACGTTTCGCCGGGTAAACCGGGAGCTTTGGTCCAACGGATGCATCAACTGGTTCAACTCACCCTTGGCCAACATACGGATCAAGGGGAGTCCGATGATGGTTTGGAATTGGGGGCTGTTTACGTCGACTCAGACACCACGCATCTGATCTTCACTGGGGCGCGGTTCGATCTTTTCCATTTTGATGGGGATGCGGCCCAGGTCATCAAAGGAACCAAACAAGGGATAGGTTATCGCCGGGTTCCTTTTGGTCAAACCTATGATGAGACGATGGTCACCATTGCGCCAGACAGCCGATATTACATGACCTCGGACGGCTTAATTGATCAGGTCGGAGGCGCGCGCAAGCGCTCCTTTGGCAAAAAGCGCTTTAAACAGTTGCTTTCAGAGATAAAAGACCTGCCCATGAGTGAGCAAAAAGAGCGTATTGAAGAGGCCCTCTCGACCTATCAAGGCAGCGAGAAACGCAGGGATGACGTCTCTATGGTCGGGTTTAAAGCCAGTTGACCGATCCCACACTTCCTGACTCCGATCCTTGCGTTGTGAACCCTTTCTATGGGTGACCCGTAAGTCAAAGGAGCAGAGAAAGCGTCACCAATACTGGAACAACATCATGGGTTGGCAAGGGTCTTGGCAGCGGATTGCCTTTTGGCTGATGGCGGCTACCAGCCTTACCGTGGCTGTTGTGTCCTATCGGTTCTTGGCCCTGGGATTTGCAGGTGCCTTTGCCCCCCAGCCGATCTTTGCCGCCTTTCTCGCCCACCAACCGCTGTTGTTC
The DNA here is from genome assembly GCA_049604415.1 of Rhodospirillaceae bacterium. Lineage (GTDB taxonomy): Bacteria > Pseudomonadota > Alphaproteobacteria > Rhodospirillales > Rhodospirillaceae > JBMYTN01. The sequence continues at coordinate 1,110 of JBMYTN010000052.1, forward strand.
AAAGCCCATGTCATCGCCGCCCCGGTGGCGCTGTTCCTCGGCGTGCTGCAGTTTTTGCCGAAGATCCGGGCGCGCTGGCCAGCTCTGCACCGCTGGAGCGGGCGGGCCTCAGTCCTGGCCATCCTGATCGGTGGCTTTGCCGGTCTGGGGCTGGCGATGGTCATGGGGCCGGAGCGACCCATAGCCGGGCTGGGCTTTGGCGCACTGTCTACCCTCTGGATCCTCACCGCCGCTTTGGGAGTGCAGGCGATCCGGCGGGGTGACGTCTCCGCCCATCGGCAGTGGATGACCTATGGCTTTGCGCTAACCTTTTCGGCGGTCACCTTCCGCCTGCATTTGTTGGCCGCCTTTGCTATGGGTGTTGAGTATCCCAGCGCCAGTGCGGTGATTGCCTGGTCCTGTTGGCTGCCCAATTTGGTCGTTGCCTGGTGGCTGCTCCGACGTCCAACGGCATGAGACATCCTTATGCCGCTGACGAAAAAGCCCGATCAGGGATGCCTGACCGGGCTTTGTCGGATAGGGCTCTAAGGGGGAAGTCAGATCGCCATGGGAAACTCTTTGGCCAGGGGCAGGGACCGGGGCCGGGTGCCGGTCAGGTCAAACACCGCATTGGCCAAGGCGGGCATGGCTGGCGGGGTGCTCGGCTCGCCCGCCCCGCCAATATGACCGGTGGTCTCTAGGATTGTGACCTCGGTTTTCGGCATGGTCCGCATGCGCAGCACCTCATAATCCGGGAAGTTCCGCTGGTCAGCCCGGCCATCGGTGAAGGTGATTTCCTCATAGCAGGCCGCCGAAAGGCCATAGACCATGCCGCTGATCATTTGGGCTTCGATGATCGCCGGATCCAAAGCCAAGCCCATATCGCAGGCGATCCAGGCCTGGGTGAGATGGATCTCGCTATTGCGATCCTGAACCTCGATGGCAATCGCCACCGGGGTGCCGAAGCTATAAGTGAAGCCGACACCCCGACCGACGCCTTCGGGTGTTTGCCCAGTCCAGCCGGACATGTCGCGCACGGCCTCCAGGGTGCGGGTCGAGGCCGGATCGAGATCATTGTTCGTCTGCAGCCGGAAGGCCAGCGGGTCGGCACCCGCCTTATGGGCCATCTCGTCGAGGAAACAGTCGAGGAAAAAGCCGTTTAGGGAGTAGCCCACCGACCGCCAGAAGCCGACGGGAAAATGCAGATCCGCCACATAGCCTCGGATCCGGTAATTTGGGATCGCATAGGGCTGGTCGACCAAACCGGCCACCAGGGTTTTGTCCTCGCCGCCGGTGGGGGCACCGATCCGGCCCATGAATTGGAACTCGCAGGATTGTCCGGCGACTTGCCCATCAAGCAGCACCGCCCGCCCGTCCTGCACGGCCCCGGTGAAGCGGGCTATGCCGCCAGGGCGGTAATAGTCGTGGGTCATGTCCTCTTCCCGCGAAAACAGCAACTGCACCGGTATCCCGGGCATCTCCCGGGCCAGCTTGGCGGCGTAAACGGAAAAATCGACCTCTGCCCGGCGGCCAAAACCCCCGCCCATATAAGGGGTGATGACCTCCACCTGATCGGCGTCGATCCCAACCGCATCGGCGCAAAAATTCCGGGTGGCCATTGGGCCTTGATTGCCACTCCACAGGATCAGTTTCCCGTCTTGGAACAGGGCGGTGGCATTCATTGGCTCCATGGTTGCATGGGCCAGATAGGGCAGACGGTATGAAGCGGTGATCACCTCGGCGCCGTCCGGGATCGCGGTGGCATCGCCATCGTCGCGCAGGGTGGAGTTGACGTCGCCGTCAAAGGCGGCCTCCACCGCATCGAACACAGTGGTCATGCTCTTGGGATGGGGCGAGGAACCCCAATCAAAAACGATGGCCTCAGCGGCCTGAAGGGCGAGCCAACTGTTGCTGGCCACCACCGCCACCCCGTCCCCCAGATCGACCACCCGCTCGACGCCGGGCATTTGCAAAGCTGCAGTGGCATCAAAACCGTTCATCGGGCCATCCAAGGCCGGGTTGCGGCGCAGGGCGGCGAATTTGAGACCCGGCAGCCGGATATCCATGGCGAATTCGGCAATGCCGGTGGCCTTTTCGACCATATCGACCCGGGGCTGGGAGCGTCCCAAGATCCGCCACGCGCTGCGCGCGCGCAAAGGAACATCCGTGATGACCTCCAGATCAGCGGCAATGCCAGCCAAATCCGCATAGGCAATGCGGGTGCCATCCGGGGCGATGACAAAGCCGTTTTCGGTCTTCAGCGCGGTGCGCTCGATGCCCAGGCGCTGGGCGGCGGCTTGCTTCAAGGTTTCCCGGGCCGAGGCCCCGACCTCCCGCATGCGCAAGAACCCATCACGGATCGAGGTCGATCCCCCGGTGACCTGCAGGCCCATTTGTTTGCTGACCAGGGCGAGCAGGGTCGCCTTCAGGCCCTGACCCGAGCCTGGCTCGGTTGCATAATCCGGGGTGCCAGCGATCAGGGCGGCGTTGAAATAGGCATGGGCGGCGGGGCCGTGGATGACCTTGATGGCTTCCAAGGTCACATCAAGTTCTTCGGCAATCAGGGCGGCCCAGGTTGTGCGCACCCCCTGTCCCATCTCCGCGCGGGGGGCGATCAGAGTGATGCCCTCTGGATCGATGAAGACAAAGGGCGTCAAAGCGGCTTCACCGGAGGCCGCTGTCAACGGATTGGCCGCCGGACGGGTAACAAAATAGCCGCCAAAGGCGACGCCGCCGACCAGAGTCCCGGTCCCGATCAAGAAGGCACGGCGGGTCAGTTTTCCGATGCGGGACATGTCTCAGACCCTTTGCATCTTGCGCGCCGCAGCGCGGATCGCACCTTGGATGCGGGGATAGGTGCCACAGCGGCACAGATTGCCCTGCATGGCATCCTCAATGTCCGCATCGCTCGGGGCTGGGGTTTGTGCCAGAAGGGCGCTGGCCTGCATGATCTGGCCTGATTGGCAGAAGCCACATTGCGCCACCTGCTCTTCGATCCAGGCTTGTTGGACCGGGCTTGGCTGTTCCGGCGAGCCGAGACCTTCAATGGTGGTCACGGGTCCCCAGACATCGGTCCAGGCGACTTGGCAACTGCGGACCGCTTCGCCATTGATATGGACGGTGCAAGCACCGCAGGAGGCGACGCCGCAGCCATATTTGGTGCCGGTCAGGCCCAGATGATCCCGCAGCACCCAAAGCAGCGGCACGTCTGGCGGCAGATCCACGTCATGGTCGCGACCATTGACCTGCAAGCGTCCTGTCATGATGGAAATCCTCTTTAAACGCGCTTTTGGTGTTTACGCGGCCCCGAAACGAACGGATTGACTGTCGGCACAGTTGGGGGAGGGGTTGGGTCCGTTCTTGGACCGCATGAACAGGCTCCGCAGCCACGCGCTGTGCTGATAGGGTGCAAGCGCAGCGGATAGGGGAGATGCGGGGATTTGTTGTGCGAGGGTGCTTTGCGGGTGGGGCTTAGGCAGGGCTGCCTTAAGGTTGTCCCGCAAACAAAAAGCGCGGCAAACTGCCGCGCATCACCACCCGTAAAATTGGTCGGAGTGAGAGGATTCGAACCTCCGGCCCCTGCCTCCCGAAGACAGTGCTCTACCAGGCTGAGCTACACTCCGTGTGGTGAGGGGAGGCGTATACCCCATGCCGAGACCCGGAAGCAAGGTGATTTCTACGCCAAATCCGGAAAGTTTTTCCCGGCCCCCAGGTTTTTAGTGGGCACGCTCGATGCAGAAATCGATGATCCCGGTCAGGGCCTGTTTGACCTCGCCCTCGGGGAACAGACCCAGCGCATCCCGGGCCATATCGCCATAATGCCGGGCGCGGTTGACCGTGTCGCGCAAGGAGCCATGCTTTTCCATCAGCTCCATGGCCCGGGCCAGATCCGCATCCGGGTCGGCCATGTCCTGGTCTTCCAAGCAGCGGCGCCAGAACGCCCGCTCCTCGTCATCGCCCCGGCGGAAGGCCAAGATGATCGGCAAGGTGATCTTCCCGTCGCGGAAATCATCGCCCACCCGCTTGCCAAGCTCGGCCTGCTTGGCGGAGTAGTCCAGGTAATCGTCCACAAGCTGGAAGGCGATGCCCAAATTCATGCCATAGCTGTAGAGCGCGGTTTCTTCGGTCTCGGGCCGGTCAGCCACCACCGCACCGATTTGACAGGCGGCGGCAAACAGGGCAGCGGTCTTGGCCTCAATGACCTCCAGATACTGGCTTTCGCCGGTTTCCGTGTCATTGGCGGTCATCAGCTGGTGCACCTCGCCCTCGGCAATGATCGAGGACGCGCCACACAGGATCTCCAACACCCGCAGGGAGCCGTCTTCCACCATCAGCTCGAAGGAGCGGCTGAACAAAAAGTCCCCCACCAGCACACTGGCCTTGTTGCCCCAAATGGCATTGGCGCTGTCCTGGCCCCGGCGCAGCTCGCTCTCGTCGACCACATCGTCATGGAGCAAGGTGGCGGTGTGGATGAACTCAACACAGGCCGCCAGCTTGGCTTGGCGGTCGCCCTCATAGCCGCACAGCTTGGCAGCCGCCAGGGTCAAAAGGGGCCGCAAGCGCTTGCCACCCGCCGCGATGATGTGGCCCGCCAATTGCGGGATCAGGACCACCGGGCTTTGCATCCGGTCGAGGATGACCGCATTGACCGCGTCCAGATCCTTCTGCACCAAGGCGGTCAGCACATCCAGTGCCTGGCTCTTTTTGGAGCGTTCTTCGTTCAACTTGACGACCTGAGCCACGGAAAGTCCTGTATCTTGTGATGCGCGTTGGGTCGGCGATTGGCCCGCCATGTCCTATATGTAGGAACAATTGTCCTGTGGGGCACGGCGTGTCGGTTGCTTGGCGTCGGGAAAGACCCTTGGCGACGGAAAGAAACGCCCGGAGCATAGGTTTCCGGGCTCCTGTCGGTCAAGGGGCAGACCGTCCGGAAGGCGCTGCCAGTGCCAGGGTTGTGAAGCGGATAAGGGTAGAGGAACCCCCATGAAGGAACTGGCTCGGATCGATGATCCCGTCTTTTTGACCTATTTGCTGGCCCAATTGTCCGATGCCGGGATCGAAGCCGAAGTGCTCGACCAATATACCATGGCCGCTTTGGGCGTTGGGGTCGGGATGATCCGCGCCCGGGTCATGGTCGATGACGCCCGCCTGCCGGTGGCCAAACGGATCCTAGAAGAAGCCCGCAATGTCTAGCGCGGAGACGCTGCAGGCCGCCAATGCCGCAGCGGACCATTATGAAGAAACCGCCTTGCTGGATGGCAGGGTCCGCTTGCTGCAGCCGCCCAAAGCCGAAGGGGCTTATCGCGCGGCGATGGACTCCGTTCTGCTGGCCGCCTGTGTCACGGTCCGCCCTGGCGACAGCCTGCTGGATGCGGGGGCGGGCACCGGGGCGGTGGCCTTGAGCCTGTCGGCCCGACTGGGGCCGGTTTTTGCCGGGACTGGCCTGGAAATCCTCGACTCGGCCCGTGCTCTGGCCCAGCGCTCCGCTGCCCTGCAAGAGCATGGATCTGCCTGGCGCTTTGTCCAAGGCGATCTGCTCGATCCATCCTGCAGAGAGACGCTGTCCGGCCCGTTTGACCAAGTGGTGAGCAATCCCCCCTTCGCCGCCTCGGGCACGGCGTCCCCCAATGCGGTGCGGGAGGCTGCTATGAGAGGGGTGGGGCGCGGAGTAAGGCGAGGAGTGGAGCGCGGGGAGGGGGCGCGCGCCCAAGAGGTCAGCGTGGAAAACTGGATTGCCGCCTGCCTGGCCTGTTTACGCCCCAAAGGACGGCTAACCCTGATCCAACGCGCCGATATGCTCGACCGGGTGCTGGCGGCCTTGCGCGGTCAGGGGGCTGGGGAGGTCGCTATCCTGCCGATCCGGCAAAACCCGACGGCTCCGGCGCGGCGGGTGGTGGTCTCGGCCCGGCGTGGGATCAAATCGCCTTGTTGCCTGTTGCCGGATTTCCTGCTTGAACAGGGGGAGGGCCGACCAACCGACCGGGCCGTTGGCGTCTTTCGCCATGCCGAGGCGATCCCCATGTCTGTGCTTCCCCATAAGATCCAGTGAGTCCCAATCCATGTTTGGCTTAAGTCTCGGAAAAATCCTGTTCACCGTGGCGGTGATCATCGGCGTCTGGGTGTTGTTCCGGGTGATGGGTCGCACCAACCGCAAAAGCACCGTGGAGGATGCGGCCCGCAAAGCGGTCGAGGAAGCCTTGCGTCGCCAGGGCCATGCGCCCAATCCGGGCCCGCAGGCCGACCCGGTCCAGGCCAAATCCGAAGATCTGGTGCGTTGCAGTGGCTGCGGTTCTTATGGCGTTGCCGGATCGACCTGCGGCTGCGGCAAGACCCTGAAAGCCTGACCAGCACAGCGACGGGGCTGAAACCGGCTCCGATCCTTGACCCGATGCGGTGGCCCCGTTAGCTTGGCGCCCTCTTTGTTTCGCCCCCGCACAGCAACCGGGTTTGATCCCGCCGTGCCTGAAGATGGCCCCCATACCCATGGCCCAAGTTCCAAGCTTCCAATCCTTGATCCTGACCCTGCAAGCCTTCTGGGCCGAGCGGGGGTGTGTCATCCTCCAGCCCTATGACATGGAGGTCGGCGCGGGCACCTTTCACCCGGCGACCACCTTGCGGGCCTTGGGTCCGGAGCCTTGGAATGCGGCCTATGTCCAGCCCTCGCGCCGCCCGACCGATGGCCGCTATGGCGAAAACCCAAACCGGCTGCAGCATTACTACCAGTTCCAGGTCATCCTGAAGCCCTCGCCAGCGGATCCTCAGGGGCTCTATCTGGACAGCCTGCGTGCCTTGGGCATTGACCCGATGGCCCATGACATCCGCTTTGTCGAGGATGACTGGGAAAGCCCAACCTTGGGCGCTTGGGGCCTGGGCTGGGAGGTCTGGTGCGATGGCATGGAAGTCACCCAGTTCACCTATTTCCAGCAAGTCGGCGGCATTGAATGCGATCCGGTGCCCGTAGAGCTGACCTATGGCCTGGAGCGTTTGGCGATGTATATCCAGGGCGTTGAAAATGTCTATGACCTGGATTTCAACGGTGCCGGGGTCTCCTATGGCGATGTGTTCCTGCAGGCCGAGCAGGAGTTTTCCGCCCATAACTTCGAGCATGCGGAAACCGAGATCCTGTTCCGGCATTTCGAAGATGCCGAGGCGGAATGCCAATCCCTGCTGCAGGCCGGTCTGACGCTGCCAGCCTATGATCAATGCATCAAGGCCTCGCACCGCTTCAATCTGCTCGACGCCCGGGGCGTGATCAGCGTGACTGAGCGCCAAGCCTATATCGGGCGGGTCCGGGCCTTGGCCAAAGGCTGTTGCGAAGGCTGGATGGCCTCGCGCAGTCCGGCGGCGCCCGCTGCTGAGCAGGAGGCCTGAGCCATGGCTGACCTTCTGATCGAACTGTTCAGCGAAGAAATTCCGGCCCGCATGCAGCGCAAGGCGCGGGAGGCTTTCCAAGGTCTCGTGCTGGCGGGGCTGAAAGAGGCTGGCCTGAGCCATGGCGCGGTGGAAAGCCATGTCACGCCTCGACGGCTGGTGCTGGCGGTGGCCGATCTGCCGGAGAAACAACCCGATGTCCGCGAAGAGCGCAAAGGCCCCAAGGTCGGCGCGCCGGAAAAGGCCCTGAATGGCTTTTTGGCCTCGGTCGGCTTAACCTTGGATCAGGTGGAGACCCGGTCCACGCCCAAGGGCGATGTCTATTTCGCGGTGATGGAAAAGCCCGGGCGTCCCACCCGGGAGGTCCTGCCCGAGTTGATCTACAACGCCATTGTCGCGCTGCCCTGGCCGAAATCCATGCGCTGGTCCACCGGTCGCATGGCCTATGTCCGCCCGCTGCACAGCATCATCGCCTTGTTTGGTGGCACGCCTTTGGTTGGCGGCCTGTCCATGGGTCAGATGGCCAGTCAGGGCCAAGAGATCCCGGTGGCCTTCGTCGCCGATCCGGCGTCCGATGCCAGCTGCCTGGCTTATGGCGCGCAGACCCGGGGGCACCGCTTCCTGGCTCCGGAGCCGATCCAAGTCAGCGATTTTGCCAGCTATAAGGCGTCCCTGCGCGCGGCCAAGGTCATGGTCGATGCCGAGGAGCGCAAAACGCTGATCCTGGAGGGTGCCCGCCGTCTGGCCAGCGAGAACGGCCTGACTTTAAATGAGGATCCGGGCCTGCTGGAAGAGGTCGCCGGTCTGGTGGAATGGCCGGTGCCGCTGATGGGGCGCATTGATGATGCCTTCATGGAAGTGCCGCAGGAGGTGTTGATCACCTCCATGAAAACCCACCAGAAATATTTTTCCCTGTCCCAGGCCGATGGATCCTTGGCGCCCAATTTTGTCGTGATCGCCAATATGGAAACCGGCGATGGCGGGGCGCAGATCGTCGCCGGGAATGAGAGGGTGCTGCGCGCCCGTCTCTCGGATGCAAAATATTTCTGGGATCAGGACCGGGCCAAGGCCCTGGCGGACCGGGTGCCTGCTTTGGGCAGCCGGGTGTTCCATGCCGAACTGGGCACCGACCTGCAAAAGGTTGAGCGCATGCGCGGTTTGGCCCGCTGGCTGGCTGAGCAAGTGCCCGGAGCGGATCCGGACAAGGCGGACCGCGCCGCCCTGTTAGCCAAGGCCGATCTGACCACGGAGATGGTCGGCGAGTTCCCGGAACTCCAAGGCCTGATGGGCCGTTATTACGCGCTGCTGGACGGGGAAGACGCCGCAGTGGCCGACGCCCTGCGCGATCATTATGCGCCACTGGGGCCGTCCGATGCCTGTCCGCAGGAGCTGACCGCCATCTGTGTCGCCCTGGCTGACAAGCTCGACACCTTGGCCGGGTTCTGGGTCATTGACAGCAAGCCGACCGGGTCCAAGGATCCGTTCAGCCTGCGCCGGGCGGCGTTGGGCGTGATCCGGCTGATCTTAGAAAACGGCCTGCGGCTGTCCCTGCGCGCGACCATTGAGGCCGCCCGGGGTCCGGTGTCCGCAGCGGCGGCAGAATGCGGTTTGGCCGGGGCCATGGACAAAGCCATCACCGATGATCTGATGGCCTTCCTGGCCGAGCGGCTTAAGGTCCAGTCCAAGGAAAAAGGCATCCGCCATGACCTGATCGCGGCGGTCTTTGCGCTCAGCGGTGAAGATGACTTGGTCCGCCTGCTGGCCCGGGTCGAGGCGCTGGCCGGGTTCTTGGGCAGCGAAGACGGTGCGAATTTGCTCGCCGCCCACAAACGGGCGGCCAATATTGTCCGGATCGAAGAGAAGAAGGACAAATCCAAATATGACGGCGAGCCCGATCCCGCCCTGCTGGCGCAGGATGAGGAAAAGGCTTTGTGGGAGGCTCTGTCCTCATTGGCTGGACCTGTCGGGGACCGGGTCGGGCAAGAGGATTTCACCGGCGCCATGGAAGCACTGGCTGCGTTGCGCGGCCCCGTGGACGCCTTTTTGGATAAGGTTACCGTGAACGCCGAGGATCCCGCCTTGCGCGCCAACCGCTTGCGCCTGCTGTCCGGCATCGGCGCGGCCATGGGGCTGGTTGCGGATTTCTCGTGCATCGAGGGCTAAAGACAATGACAAAATGGGTCTATTCCTTTGGGGACGGCAAGGCCGAGGGCCGCGCGGAACTGCGCGATCTGCTTGGCGGCAAGGGGGCCAATCTGGCCGAGATGAGCAGCCTGGGCATTCCAGTGCCCGCAGGCTTCACCATCACCACCGAGGTCTGCACCTATTACTATGACCACTCCCGGAACTATCCGCCGGAGCTGGTCGATGAGGTGACCGCCGCGCTGCAAGCCATTGAAGCCACCATGGGGGCGTCTTTTGGTGATGCGGAGAACCCGCTGCTGGTCTCCGTGCGCTCCGGGGCCCGGGCGTCCATGCCGGGCATGATGGACACGGTGCTCAATCTGGGCCTGAATGATGTGACGGTGCAGGGGCTGATTGCCCGCTCCGGCGATGCCCGCTTCGCCTATGACAGCTATCGCCGCTTTGTGCAGATGTATTCCGATGTGGTGCTGGGCGTGGACCATTATCACTTCGAGGATATTCTTGAAGCCCATAAGGAAGACAAAGGCGTCACCCTGGACACCGAGCTGGATGCGGAAGACTGGAAGCTGATGACCACCCGCTATAAGGCCAAGGTGGCCGAGGAGCTGGGCAGTCCCTTCCCGGAAGATCCGAAGGAACAGCTTTGGGGCGCGGTCGGGGCTGTGTTTGGCTCCTGGATGAACCAGCGCGCCATCACCTATCGCCGCCTGCATGACATCCCGGCCCATTGGGGCACGGCGGTCAATGTCCAGGCCATGGTGTTTGGCAATATGGGAGAAGATTGCGCCACCGGGGTCTGCTTCTCCCGCGATCCCTCCACCGGGGAAAATGTGTTTTACGGCGAATATCTGGTCAACGCCCAGGGCGAAGACGTGGTCGCCGGGATCCGGACCCCGCAGCAGATCTCCATCAGCGGCAAGGAAAAGAATGAGAGCGACATGCCCGCCATGGAGGAGGTCATGCCCGCGCTCTATGACGAACTTGTCCGCACCCGGGACAATCTGGAAGCCCATTACCGCGATATGCAGGACATGGAGTTCACGATCCAGAAGGGCAAACTCTGGATGCTCCAAACCCGCAATGGCAAGCGCACCGCCCCAGCGGCCCTGCGCATTGCCGTGGAAATGGCCGAAGACGGCGTGATTTCTAAGGAAGAGGCGGTCGGTCGGGTCGATCCGGAACAGCTGGATCAATTGTTACACCCGACCTTGGATCCCAAGGCAGAGCGGGTGGTGCTGACCAAGGGCCTGCCCGCCAGCCCCGGTGCGGCCTCGGGCAAGGTGGTGTTCACCGCCGATGTGGCCGAAGACTGGGTCCACCAAGGCGAAAAAGTCGTCTTGGTGCGCATTGAAACCTCGCCGGAAGACATTGGCGGCATGCATGTCTCCCAAGGCATTCTCACCGCCCGGGGCGGCATGACCAGCCACGCGGCTGTGGTGGCGCGCGGCATGGGCACCCCTTGTGTGGCCGGGGCGGGCGAGATCCGGGTCGATTACCGGGCCAAGACCATGACTGTGGGCGAGACGGTGATTGCCGAGGGCGATGTCATCACTTTGGATGGCGGCACCGGTGATGTCATGCTCGGCGCGGTCCCGACCATCCAGCCGGAACTGACCGGCTCCTTCGGGGTGTTGATGTCCTGGGCCGATGAGATCCGGGATCTGGCGGTTCGGACCAATGCGGAAACGCCGGAAGACGCCCAGACCGCGCGCACCTTCGGGGCCGAGGGCATTGGGCTTTGCCGTACCGAACATATGTTCTTTGATCCGAAGCGGATCATCAATATGCGCCGGATGATCCTGGCCAAGGACGAAACCGGGCGGCGCGAGGCGCTCTCGGAGCTGCTGCCCTATCAGCGCGATGACTTTACCAATCTGTTCCGGATCATGGCCGGTTTGCCGGTGACCGTGCGCCTGCTGGATCCGCCGCTGCATGAATTCCTGCCCCATACCGAGGCTGACATTGCCGAGGTGGCTGAGGCGTCGGGGGTGGATGCGGAAACCGTGCGCTACCGCACCACTATCCTGTCGGAATCCAACCCGATGCTGGGCCACCGGGGCTGTCGTCTTGGGGTGTCCTTCCCGGAAATCTATGAGATGCAGGCCAAGGCTCTGTTTGAGGCCGCTGTCATTGTCGCCGAGGAAACCGGCACTCCGCCGCTGCCCGAAGTGATGATCCCGCTGGTGGCAACCCGCCGGGAGCTGGATCTGATGAAAGCGGTGGTCGATCAGGCCGCGCGCGAGGTCTTCGCCCAGAAAGGCAAACAGATCGCCTATACGGTCGGCACCATGATCGAGCTGCCTCGGGCGGCGTTGCGGGCTGCGGAAATCGCCGAAACGGCGGAGTTCTTCTCCTTCGGCACCAATGACTTGACCCAGACCACCTTGGGCATCTCCCGGGATGACGCCGGTGCGTTCCTGGAGGCCTATCAGGCCAAAGGCATCTACGAGCGCGATCCGTTCGCCAGCCTGGATGTGGAAGGGGTTGGCGAGTTGGTCTCCCTGGCTGCCGAGCGCGGACGCTCCACCCGATCGGACATCAAGATGGGCATTTGCGGCGAACATGGTGGCGATCCGGCCTCCATCGCCTTCTGCCAGCAGGTCGGCTTGAGCTATGTCTCCTGCTCGCCCTATCGGGTGCCCATCGCCCGATTGGCCGCCGCCCAGGCTGCCCTGGCGGCCAAGTCCTGACGTCTTGAAAGGTCTGGTTTTTGGCTGTGCGAGAGGATCTGCCCGACGATCCAGCGGTGATCCGGGCGGGCGGCAAGGGGGCTTTGGCCCGGGCCTTGGCGGCGTTGGAAACCGATCCCGATGGGGATCGGGCCACCCGTCTGCTCAGTGCCTGTCATCGGGCCCCTCAAGGCCATGTGCTGGGGATCACCGGGCCGCCGGGGGTGGGGAAATCCACCCTGATCAACGCCTTGATCACCGGCTGGCGCAGCCGGGGCAAAACCGTTGGCGTCATTGCGGTGGATCCGTCTTCCCGGCGCTCCGGCGGGGCGTTGCTAGGGGACCGGACCCGCTTTGATACCGATCCGGAAGATCGCGGCATTTTTGTCCGCTCCATGGCCGCCCGGGATCACCTGGGTGGTTTGGCCGGATTGACCGTGGGGGCCATGGTGTTGATGCGCGCCCTGTATGATCGGGTGATCATCGAAACCGTCGGGGTTGGCCAGTCGGAGACCGAGGTGGTCCGGGTCGCCGATACGGTGTTGTTTTGTGTCCAGCCCGGCTCCGGCGACAGCCTGCAGTTCATGAAGGCGGGCATTGCCGAAATCCCCCATGTGGTTGCGGTGACCAAGGCGGATATGGAAAAACAGGCGCGCCGGGCGGTCTCCGATGTGGAAGGGGCGCTGGGTCTGGCGGAAACCGAGGGCAATTGGCCGGTCCGGGTCGTGTTGGTCTCCGCTTTGCGCCGCAGTGGCCTGGATGAGCTGGTGGCGGTGATCGAAGAGCATGCGGCCCATCTGTCCGGCGGGCAGGGGACGTTGCTGGCCGAGACCCGGCTGCGACAGGCGGAAACCTGGCTGGCCGATGCGGTGCGCGAGCGGTTTGGCCGGGAGGGCATTCGCCGGGCCGGGTCTTTGCGGCTGGAACCCGATGAGAGTCCCTTTGCCAGGCTGGCCGCATTGTCTAAGGTGCTGTTAGATCCCGCAGCGCTAACAAAGGGGTAGGCGCTCGATGTTCAGCACGCTGAACACATATGTCCTGCGACAAATGTTGCAGACGCTGGCCATCTCCTCGGCGGCGCTGGTGGTGCTTGTCTGGTTGATGAACTCCTTGCGGTTCTTTGACTGGTTCATCAACAAAAACCTGAGCGTTGGTATCTTCCTGCAGCTGACCGTGCTGTTGATGCCCGGCTTTTTGACCGTCTTTATGCCCATCGCCCTGTTTGCCGTGTCCCTGTTCACCTATTCCCGATTGGTGGCTGACCGGGAGCTGGTGGTGATGCGGGCCGCCGGGCTCAGCCCCTGGCAATTGGCGCAACCGGCTTTGATGATCGCCACCGTGCTGACGGTGATCGGCTATATCCTGACCATCTGGGTGGTGCCGGAAATGGAGCGCCGCTTTAGCGAGCTGCACCATGATATCCGCAATGAGCTGTCCCAGCTTGTGCTGAAAGAAGGCCAGTTCAACCGCGCCGAAGACAATCTGATCATCTATGTCCGGGATCGAGAACCCGGCGGCGAACTGCTTGGGCTGCTGATCCACGACACCTCCCAAGTCGGCGCGCCGATCACCATCTTGGCCGAGCGCGGCACCATGGTGAAGGACCAGGGGATCAGCAAAATGTTGCTGATCAATGGGTCGCGGCAGGAGAAAAAAGAAGAGACCGGCAAGGTCAGCTTTCTCTATTTCGACAGCTACACCATCGAAATCGGTGCCAAAGACGAAGATGATGGCGCGGCCCGGTTCCGCAAAGAACGGGAACGGCCCTTCCTGGATCTGTTTACCATCCAGCCCGGGGATCCGGTCGGCGAGGGCCTGGAATGGACCTTCGGCGATCAGCAGGTCATGCCCATGCGCATGGAAGGCCATTTGCGGCTGCTCAAGCCGATCAACCATTTCGGCTTTTTGCTGATTGGCTTGGCGGCCATCTTAAAAGGGCAGTTTAACCGGCGTGGTGACAGCAAACGGGTGATCTTCGCCGTGATGTTGGTGGTTCTGTTCCAATCCGCCAGTCTCGGGGCGGCCAATATGGCCAAGCGGTCCTATGAGGCCTTGCCGCTGCTCGATGCCATGACCCTGCTGCCGCTGTTGGTGGGGATCATTTGGATGGCCTGGGAGCCGAGAGGCTCTGGCCGCGCCTTGACCCCGGGACCAAGCCCGGCTGCCGCCCGCTCATGACCGGCATGGGCGCGCAAGGGGACGACCGTTTGGCTGGTCGGACGCAGGCGCAGTCCGGTCCCGACTCCCGATTGCCGAACCAAACAAGCGATACGGACCATGTGCGGTCCTGGAGCCTAACGGTCCGGTTCTTGCGCGATATGCTGCCCGGTCAGTGGCCCGTGATCGGGGCGGCCATGGTCTGCATGGCCATGGTGGCGGCCTCGACCACGGCCATCGCTTGGCTGATGAAACCGGCGATCAATGAAGTCTTTGCCGACAAAGACCCGGATGTTCTGGTCTGGATCGCTTTGGCCTATCCGGCGGTGTTTCTGGTCAAGGGCTTTGCCAATTATGGCCAGCGCACATTGATGAACTGGTCGGGCTTGGCCATTGTCTCGCTCTGCCGCGAGCGTTTGTTTGGCCATCTCTGCACCCTGGAAGCCGGGTTTTTCTCCACCACCGCCTATGCCGGTTTGGTCAGCCGCTTCACCGTCGATTTGACCGGGCTGAAGAACAATGTCACCTCCGCGACCATGTCCTTGGGCCGGGATGCGATGTCTCTGGTTGGCTTGGGCGCTTCCCTGGTTTTGCTCGATCTGGAGTTGGCAATCATCGTCGCGGTGATCTTCCCCCTGACAGCGGGACCGATTGCCATTCTCGGCCGCCGGGTGCGCAAGGCGACCATGGGCATGCAAAGCGAGTCCGGGGAACTGGACCACATCATCGGACAGCTGTTGCGGGGCATCCGGGTGGTTCGGGTGTTTGGCGCTCGGCATCGGGAGCGCGACCGGGTCGGAGCGGTGGTCGACCGGATCCACGGCCATGTGATGTATTCCGAGCGGATCAAGGCAATGATCGCCGGGATCTTAGAACTGGTCAGCGGCGTCGCCTTTGCCGCCGTGATCGTCTATGGCGGCTTGCGGGTTTCTGAAGGTGATCTTGATCCCGGCAGCTTTTTTGCCTTTATCACCGCCCTGTTCTTGCTCTATCAGCCGATCAAGCGCCTGGGGCGGCTGAACACGGTGCTGCAAGAAGCTCTGGCCGCCGTGCAGCGCTATTACGCTTTGCTGGATCGCCCGCCCAGCTTGACCGACGCGCCCGATGCAGTGTCCCCCAGCTGGCCGAACAGCGGTGGCGTGCCGGTGCGCTTCAAAGAGGTCCACTTCGACTATCCCGATGGCACATCCGCGTTGCAGGCGTTGGATCTGACGGTGGAAGCCGGGACCACGGTGGCCTTTGTCGGCCCATCGGGGGCGGGCAAAACCACGGCGCTGCATTTGATCCCGCGGTTTTTTGATGTGTCCGGTGGTGCGGTTGAGGTCGGGGGCCATGATGTACGGGCCATCACCCAACGCAGCCTCTGGCAGGCCATGGCCATGGTGACCCAGGATGCGGTGCTGTTTGATGACAGCATTGCCGCCAATATTGCCTTTGGCGCTGCCGGGCGGGGCAGGCCGGTGACCCAGGAGGAGATCAAGGCCGCTGCCAAGGCCGCCGCTGCCCATGACTTTATTCTGGACCAGCCCGAGGGCTATGCGACGGCCATTGGCGAGCATGGGGTGCGACTGTCTGGCGGTCAGCGGCAGCGTTTGGTGTTGGCCCGGGCCTTTCTGAAGGACGCGCCCTTGCTGCTGCTCGACGAGGCCACCAGCGCCCTGGACACCGAGAGTGAGCGCCGGGTGCAAGAGGCCTTTGAAGAGCTGCGTCAGGGCCGGACCTGTATTGTGGTGGCCCACCGGCTGTCCACGGTCCGCCATGCCACTGTGATTTGCGTGCTGGAACAGGGTCGGATTACGGAGCGCGGCAGCCATGAGGACTTGTTGCGCCAGGGCGGGACCTATGCCCGGCTCTGTGCCACTGACCTGCTTGATGACAATGACCCGGAGGAGGCAACGTCATGACTGAAAGTGGATCCAAGGGCCAAACCATGATGGCCGTGCTGACCACGGGTTCCGGTGGCTATGACAAGCTGTCCTACCAAGCCGTCGCGATGCCCGAGCCCGGCCCCGGCGAGCTGCTGATCAAGGTCTTGGCCGCCGGGGTCAACAATACGGATGTCAACACGCGGCTGGGCTGGTACTCCGCCGCTGTCAAAGGCGGGACCGATGAAACCGATGCCAATTCGGAAGGCTGGGACAAAGGCGGCTGGAATGGGGAGACGCCTTTTCCGTTCATCCAGGGGGCCGATTGCTGTGGGCGGGTGGTGCGCCCTGGTCCGGGGGCCACAGATGCGCTGGTTGGCAAGCGAGTGCTGGTGCGGTCTTGCATCAGGCTCAACGGCTTTGCGGATATGGCCTCGCGCTGGTGGGGGGTGGATAGCAATGGGGCTTTCGCCCAATACACCGTAGCCCCGGAAAGCGAAGTCTTTGCTATTGAGAGCGATTGGAGCGATGCGGAGCTGGCGACCATCCCTTGCGCCTATGGCACGGCAGAAAACATGCTCCACCGGGCTGGTGTCGCCGCAGGCATGACGGTGTTGGTCACCGGGGCCTCCGGCGGGGTCGGCTCCGCTGCCCTGCAATTGGCCAAACGGCGCGGGGCCAAGGTTATTACCGTGGCCGGTCGCGACAAGCGGGACTTTGTCCTTGGTCTCGGGGCCGATCAGGCCTTGGCTCGGGAAGACGATCCGGAAGCGGTTCTGGGTCCGGAAAGCGTCGATGTGGTCCTGGATTTGGTGGTCGGCGCCGGTTTTGCCGGATTGCTTGAAGTGCTCCGCCGGGGCGGCACCTATGTGACCTCCGGGGCCATTGCCGGACCGGTGGTCGAGCTGGACATTCGCCGGGTCTATTTGAAAGATTTGCGGCTGATGGGCTCCACCACTTGGGAGGAACCGATTTTCCCGGATCTGATCGGCTATATTGAGCGCGGTGAAATCCGACCGCTGCTGGACAGCACCTATCCGCTTGATCAGATCGTTGAGGCGCAGAAGGCGTTCCAGGAAAAGCGCCATCTGGGCAAGATTGTTCTCATTCCGCCAGCGTAGATCGATTTTTCGCTTTCTGCGGTGATCCGGCCTGGGCGTTCGCGTCATATTGCATATGGGTAGATATAATCTGAGTCCCCAGACCCTATCCGCCGGAGAAGGAGAGCACTCCCATGGCCGTTTCCGCCTTGCCCGCCGTTGTTTTTCCCGTGGCGATGATGCCCGCCCCGATTGGCCCCCAATCGGTGACGCCGTTGTTTGACTCCTATGTGCGTCATGCCCGGTTCTGGGTCGATTTCACCGGCGACATTATCGAGGAAACAGCCGCTCTGTCCTTGGCGGTTTTCCTGCGGCCCTGGCTCGGCGACCAAGCCATTCCGGTCGCCGAGGATCTCGCCGATCAAATTGAAGACGCCTATGAGGCCATGTGGGGACCGCTGGGCGAAGACTGAGCAGGAGCGGCTTTTATTGGGCGTTTTGTAAGGTCACCCAATCGGCCATTTTTACCGTCACGGGCGAGCCATCCGGGGCCGACAGGGTGGCGGTTCCCTCTTCCAAGGCTTCCAAGCGGATCAGACCCATGCCGAGCGCGCCGGCCTCGCCCAGTGAGACCGCTGAGCGCATTTCGCCCGCTTCCTTGCCGGCGGCGGTTTTCAAGATGCTGCCCGGCTCCGGGGCAGAGCCGCTGGCCATTTCCAGGGTCAACAAACGCTTTTTGATCAAACCGCGATAGCGGGTCCGAGCGGTCAGCTCCTGACCGACATAGCAGCCCTTGGAAAAGTCGACCCCGCCCAGCTCTTCAAACCCGCTTTCCAGCATCAGGCCTTTTTCAATCTCGATATCCCGGGAGCCATCAGGCAATCCCAGGCCATAGCGCAGGCGGTCATAATCCTCCGGCATCGCGCTTGGCAGGGAGGCCGGGGCCTTGCCCAGGATCCGCGCGCCCATGGCGGGCAGGCGCGGATCAACAAAGGCTACGGAGCCGTCTTCTAGGGTCCGGGCCGCGCCTGCAGTCTCCGGCAATCCCAAGGCGTCCAGCGCGCCGGGGCCAAACACCGCATGGACCGAGAGATCCGGCAACGGGGTCAGGGCCGCCTTGGAGCGCAGCTTATAGCGCGACAGCCGGGTTTTCAGATCGTCAAGCCGGGCGGCCTCGCAATCAAACAACAGCGCCGGATCCTCACCCAACAGCCCGCCAACAATAAAAAAGTCATGCAGATATTTGCCTTGCGGGGTCAGCAGGGCGCTCCACTGGGCTGCCTCGCTGGTGACCTTGGAGATGTCATTGGTCAACAGGCCTTGCAGGAAGGCATGGCGGTCTTCGCCGGTGATGGCGAGTACGGCCCGATGGGCCAAGGCAACAGTGGCGGGTGCGGTCATGATCCCAATCCGTGTTTGACGGGTGGCGGATGGCCCGATCCCCAAAGATCAGGGCAGGCGGCGTGATTGGGGGAGGCTGCATGCTTTTCAGCACGCCTTTCCCAAGTATAGTGGCGCTGCCCCTTTGGCAAGAGGCGATGCGGCCCCACCTTACGGGAAGCGATCAAAGTCGGAGTGGAATGGGTTATGCGGATTGCCTTGGTCGAAGACGGCTTGAGTTTTGATTCTGCCTCGGCAGCGGAGCGGCCTCTGGGAGGGCCGGAGCGGGCCTTGATCGGCTTGGCCGATGCCCTGGCCTTAGCCGGACATAGCGTCAAGGTCTATAACCGCTGCGCCATGGCCGCGACCCTGGGCAAGGTAGATTGGATGCCACTGCCCGCCGACCCGACCAAAGGGGCCAAAATTGAGGCCGATGTGCTGGTTGCCTGGCGCAAGCCAGCCCTGTTGGCCGCGGCCCCCAAAGACGCGGTCGGGCGGCGGATCCTCTGGTCCATGGCCGCACCGGAGCATCTGTTGGGGCCGGACAGCCGGGATCTGTTGGAAAAATTTACCCCACGTCTGGTCTATCTCAGCCAGGCCCAGCGCGCCCGCTCGCCCTTCACCGGGGCGGATGCCGGGGTGGTGGTGCCTCCGGGGGTCGGCAAGGCCTTCACCGCCCGGCCAAGCCCAGGCATGCCACCGGAAGGACCGCCGACCGCCGTGATCACCACCCATCCCATGAATGGGTTGGATTACGCCTTGTCGGCCTGGGCCAATATCATCCATCCGGCGGTGCCCGAGGCCCGGCTGGTGATCGTCTCGGCCCTGTTGGCCCAAGCCGCCGAGGGCGCAGAGCTGCCCTCCGCCCTCTCAGCGGTCTGGCAACGAACCCAGGATCTGGCTGACAAGGGGGTCGAGGTCCATCCCCCCGGCGATGAGACCACCATGGCCGATCTCTATCGCCAAGCCCGGGTGCATTTGTATCCGGGCCATGAGGACGATATGGCCTGTTGGACCTTGGGCGAAAGCCAGGCCTGTGGCCTGCCCGCCGTGGTTCGGCCTTTGGGGGCGACCGAGGAGCGGATCAGCAATGGCGAGACCGGCTATGTGATCCCAGACGCGGAGGCCTTTGGCAATGTCGCGGTTCAACTGCTCAGCAATGATCCCGTGTTCCAGGGCCAGGCCGAGCAAGCCGCCCAGCCGCATCGGCGGCGCAGCTGGATCATGGCCGCCCGTGACTTTGAGCTGCTCTGCGCATGACCGAGACTGGGTCCGGAGATCCATCTCCCCTGCGTGTGCTGCAGGCCATGGCCTCCAAAGGGCTGGGCGGTATTGAGCGCGCCTTTATCACCTTGGAGACCACCTTGACCGCCCATGGGGCCGCCGTGACCAATCTGGTCCAGCCCGGGACGCCGGTTTTGGACGAGCTCTCTCCGGACGCCCGGGCCCGGACCCATGGCATCCGCAATCATGGCCAATGGGATCTTTGGGCCGTATGGCGCACGGCCCGGCTGATCGATCAGGTTCGGCCCGATGTGCTGATCAGCCATGGTCGTCGGCCCGCAACCCTCCTGCGCCGTGCCGCTGCCTTGAGCAAACAGGGCCGCCGCGCCGCACAGGTGGATTTTCTCCATCGCTACAGCATGAAGCATCTGCACCGCTCGGATCTGGTGATCAGCGTCAGCGCGGATCTGAAGCGGGAAGCCGAAAAGGCGGGGATTGCGGCGGACCGGGTGGTGTTCCTGCCCAACATGCTGCCCGATGACCGCCCCGCTGCACCGCCTCGGCCCCGTCCTGAGGTGCCGGTGATCGGCACTCTGGGGCGCTTTGTCGCCAATAAGGGCTTCGACGTTTTGATTGAGGCCGCCGAGTACCTAGCGGCCCGGAATGTGACCTTTCGTTTGGTGATTGGGGGCAGCGGTCCGTTGGAGGCCGCGCTCAAGGCCCAAGCGGAGGCGGCCCGGCAGCGCCAACCGGCTTTGCAGATCGAGTTTGTTGGATGGGTCAGTGACCAGACCGGCTTTTTTGCCGGGATTGATCTGCTGTGTATCCCGTCGCGCTGGGAGCCATTCGGCATTGTGATCCTGGAGGGGTTCCACCACCACCGTCCGGTGGTCGCCGCTGCCGCCATTGGCCCCAGCGAAGTGATCAACGACGGTCAGGACGGCCTGTTGGTGCCTTTGGAAGCCCCCGAGGCGCTGGCCGAGGCCTTGGCAAGTTTGTTGAACGATCCGGGGCGCTGCGAATCCCTGGTGGCGGGCGGGCAGGAGACCCTGAAGCGCTACCGGCCCGACGCGGTGGGGCCAGCCCTGGTGGCGGCTTTAGACCAAGCGGTGGCTGTGAAGCGGTCAGTTTAGCCCTACCCACAAAGAATTTTAAAAGCGGCCCAATCCAGATCGGTCATCGCCTTGTCGCCACCCCGGGGGGCTTGGCGCAGGCGGCTTCTGCGCTCCTCGGTCAGCGGATGCAGGCTGAAATAGGCCGGAATGCCGCGCAGGGCCCAGCTCTCGCTGCCCGGAGAGGCGCTGGCCTGTCCCACCCGGGCCGCCACAGAGCTGTCCATGACCAAAGACACTCCCCGAGCCCGTAGCCCGGCCTGGCTCAGCGCGGCGATGGCCAAGGCGTCCGTGACAATATCCTCCAGCGGGGCAGGCTCCAGGGCACCCAGATAGCTCTCCAGCCCCAGCACGGGGTTGTCCCAGTCCCCGCGCAGCAGTGGCCAAAGAAAATCTATACCATGGCGCTCCGACAGGCGTTGGGCGGGCAGGGCACGGTCAGACTCTGCCAAGCCAACGGCCAGCAATCCGGCCAGCTCATCGGCGCTGCGGGTGACCTCGACACTGCCCTGGAACAGCACCACATGGCCCCCGGGCAGGCCCAGCACCCCAAAGCGGGGATCATTCAGGGCGGTGATCTGCGGCTGGGTTTGCCCAAGATTGGGCAAGACCGGGGCGATCCGGCTGGCGAGGGTCTGGACGGCCTCCTGGCCATAGGGGTCGCGACATTCCGGGATGCCCCGGTCGGACAGGCTTTGGGACAGGGCGGCCCCCCATTGCGCCATGCGGCTTTCGGAGACCAGATGCAGCCCGGTGCCCGAGGCACCAAAGGCGAGGACCAGGACAAACAACACCGCTGCGGCCGTGCCAAAACCGCCCAAGAGCAGGGCGATGGCCAGACCGATGCGGCGCAGGGTGGGGGCAAAGGTTTCCAAGACATCCCGCAAGGTCCAGGGGTCCAGGACCAAACGGAGCCGATGCCACAGGCTGTCTGCAGACCCGCTTTCGCCGCCCAACAGAGCCGACGGGCGCGTGGGCTCCGGTGGCGGGGGATCTGCAGCAGGGCTTTGTGAGTTTGGCTTTGGATCGGCGGGCGAACGGCGTTTCAGGGCGGTATGCAAGGGCGCGGGCAGGGTCACCGCATCGTGGATTTCCAACGTCTGCTCCAGATCGGAGCGGCAGGTGATCCGTAACGGCCGCCCCGGGCCGGGGCGTTCCAGCACCTCGACATCGCCATAGGCCCATCCAGCCATCAGCAGGCCATCCGCATCCCGGATCTCCACATGGCGCGGACCGAAATGGGCGACGGCATCCTGGGGCGGTAAGCCTGTGCCCTGGTCAAACCGGGCGAGGTGGATATCACGCTGCATTGCGGACCATGATACACTGCCAAAGCCAAACGGGGGAGCGGGGATCCCGGTGATCCCGGTGATCCTTTACCCAAAAACCCCTGCGCCCCAAGGGTATGGGGATCAAGTGAGCCGATCCCAAGGGCACTTTCGGCCGCTGGGGTCGCAATCTTTTTAGAAAGGATGGTCTGGCCGTGATCTCTGCATTGGTTTTGGCCTGTGGGCGGCGAGAGGTCGATCATGATTGCCCCTGAGCTTCTGCCGTGGGTGATGCTGATCCTTAGCCTGGCCATGCTAGGGATTTGGTGGGCCTCCATCGCCGCTGTGCAAAAGGCATCTTCCAGTCAGTTCAGATCTGCGCTGACCCAAACTTTGGAGGCGGTGCCAGCGGGCATTGTCGTGGTCGATGATGCCGGGACCGTGCTGGAGGTCAACCGCAGCGCCCAGCAAATGTTTCGCCGGTTTAGCATGGATGTCGCGCCCGGCTCCCAGCCGGATCTGGACAGTTTCTGGTCCCGCTGCCGGGCCTATGAAGGCAGCATGCTTCCCGGACAGATGCATTCCATGCCCGAGGGCGATGTTGATTACGGCGTCTATGAACCACGGGAACCGCTTTGGATTGAGCAGGAGCCCGCTTCAGAGGATGGCCAATCCGGACAAACCGCTCGGACGCCCCGTCGGGGTGACTTACCCGATGGTGGCACCCGGCCTCAGGAGCGCTACCTGGTCCAGCGCCGGGTGGTCGAGGGCATCAGCCTGAACCGTCGGGCGGTGCGCGTGATCTGGTCGGTCACCGATGTGTCGTCCTGGGCGCGCCGGGAAGACATCCTGCGGGTGCGCGAAAGCCAGTTTGCCTCGATCCTGGAATCCTCCATGGATGTGATTATGCGGGTTGAGGAAACCGGCCGCATCACCCTGGTCAATGAGCGCGGCGCGGCCCTGCTTGATACGGACAAAGCCAGTTTGATTGGGCAACGGTTGGGCGATGTGTTGCCCTCTCCCTCCGGTGCCGCTTTGGAGGCGCGGGTCTACAAGGTCTGCGTCTCCGGCCTGCCCGACAGCTATTTGGAAATGCGCGACGGGCGCTGGTTTGAGTATCGTCTGGCCCCGATGGACCCCGAGGCCAATGGCTATCGCGCCGTCACGGTGATCTGCCGGGATATGACCCCGGAACGGCGTTTGGAACAGGAGGTTCGCCAGCGCGAGCGGTTCAATCGCCTGATCGCCGATAACCTGCCCGGATTGGTGCTCTATGTGGACCGCTCTGAAATGCTGCGCTTCGTCAATGATCGCATTGTCGATTGGACCGGACAGCCAAGCACGGAGCTGATCGGGCGGCGGATTGAGGAAGTGTTGGTCCCCTCCATTGGTCAAGAGGTCCTGCGCCACCGGGCCCAGGCGCTTAGCGGTCGGGTGGCGGAATTCGAGGCCTCCTTCACCGACAGCCAGGGGCGCGGGGTGCGCTATCACGCCAGTCTGTTGCCACACCAAGATGACGATGGGCGGGTGCTGGGCTTTGTCGGCTTGTTGTTGGACATCTCCACCCGCCACGAAGCCGAGCAGGCGACGCGATCGGCTCTGGATGCCGCAGAGCAGGCCAATTCGGCCAAGACCCGCTTCCTGGCCGCCGCCAGCCATGATCTGCGCCAGCCCATGCAGGCCCTGAACATTTACATCAATCTGCTGCGCGCCAAGACCCGGGACATGGAAGAGCTGGATGATTTGGTCCGCCGGGCTTCGCTGTCGCTCGATGCCTTGGGCGGGCTGCTGGACAATCTGCTGGACATCTCAAAGCTGGAAGCAGGCATCATCCAGGCCCAACCCGGCACCGTGCCGCTGCAGGACTTGTTTGACCGCATGGATGCGGAAATGCGGCCGCAATTCGAACGCAAAGGGCTGGAGCTGCGGTTTTCGCTTTGCGCTTGCACGGTGCGCTCCGATGCGGTGTTGCTGGAACGGGTCGTGCGCAATTTGCTGACCAACGCCTTGCGCTACACCCATCGCGGCGGGGTGATGCTGTCCTGTCGCAAACGGTCCGAAACCGTCTTGCTGCAGGTCTGGGACACGGGGATTGGCATTCCAGCGGACCGCCTAGAGTTGATCTTCGAAGAGTTCTACCAAATCGGCAATGAAGAGCGCGACCGCCGCCAGGGTTTGGGGGTTGGACTGGCCATTGTGCGACGTTTGAGCGCCCTTCTGGAGCATGACTTGTCCGTGCGCTCCGTGGTGGATAAGGGCACAGTGTTCACATTGGTGCTGCCGCGGGAAGTGGCCGTGCCGGATGCCGAACAGCGCTTGGAAGCTGGGGCTGCTTTGCAACGGAGTGCGTCTCCTGAGGGTGCGGAAGACCTTTCTGGGCGCATCATCTGCGCCATTGATGATGATCCCGATGTGCTCGATGGCTTGGCCTTGCAATTGGAGGCCTGGGGCGTTTCAGTGATTGCGGCGGGCGATTTGGCGGAAGCTCTGGAATTCCTGCGCGATGAAGAGCGTCCACCCGATGTGGTGATGGCGGATTACCGCTTGGCCAATGGCGCAAAGGGCACAGCGGCGATTCGCACCATCCGTTTGGCCTTTGGTTCTGAAATTCCAGGTGTTGTGCTGACCGGGGATACCTCACCGGATCGGTTGCGCGAGGTCAGTGCCGCCGGGGTGCATTTGCTGCACAAGCCGGTTAAGTCTCAGGATTTGCAGGAAACTTTGAGCGAGGCGCTAAAGGCCAAATCCGCCTGACCGCTTCGAAGCGCGGTTTTAGCTGAGGTCACTATCAAGAATGTGATCTCCATCACTGACCAGACCCGGTAACTTTGTGTTAAGGTTCGCATCTTGGGTAATCTGTATCCAAGCCAAACGGTCCGGGACAGAAGGTCGGACCGCAGAAAAGATGGGCTGATAGGGTCATGGAAGAATTTGCCATTTCCGGTTCACAGCGGTCGACGATCCAGTCACTGCAGGAAGTCCGGCGCAATCAAGGCATCAACCAAAATGAACTGGCCACCGGGCGGCTCAACCCCCGGACCAATGTCATTGCCGATCTGGCCTCCCAGGCCTTGAGCGATCGGGCTGGCGACATTGCCTCGGCCCGCAACGATATCGACCAGGGGCTCAGCTCCCTTCAGGCCGCAGATGAAGGTTTGGACGCCATTGAGGAGTCCCTTGATCTGGCCCGGGCCATTGCCGACGAGTTCGAAAGCACCACCGATGCGGCTCGCCAAGCCGAGCTGCAGGCGCAGTTTGACGAGGTCGCCCGGCAAATCGATTTCCTGGCCGAGGATTCTTCCTTTGGCGGGGTCAATCTGATTTCCTCAAACCCGTCCTCTGAGACGGTGGATTTCGGCACCGAGCCGGGGTCTGAGCTGACGTTGAACGGGGAAGCCTCCGACAGCGCCTCCTTGGGGCTGACCTTGTCTGTGGCCTCTGTGGATGCGGCCATTTCCGAAGTCCGGTCGTCCCGGGAGAGCATCGGCTCCCAGGCCACGGCGCTTGAGATCCGCAATGACTTTAATGAGAACCTGGCCAATCAGCTTGAAGCCGGAGCGGCGGAGCTGGTCGAAGTGGACCTCAATGAAGCGGCAGCGGAAAATCTGGCATTGGAAACCCGCAATCAGTTGGGCAATGCCGCGCAATCCATTGCTGTCCAGAGTGAACGCGCGATCTTGCAGCTGTTCTAAGCCGAATTAGGCCCTAACAAAAAAGCCCGCCAGAGATGGCGGGCTTTTTTGTGTCTTGGAACTTGAGCAATAAACCCGTCGTATTGGAAGCGGCGACCTGGTTCGGTGATCAGGCGAAACTGTTACCCGAGTTCGAACTCGTCGACCAAAACAAAGAACCAATCACGAGGGAACAGCTAAAGGGTTACTGGAATCTCGTGTTTTTTGGTTACACACATTGCCCCGATATTTGCCCGACGGCCTTGATAGACATGAACAGAATGGTTCAATCTATTGAAGACCCCCAAGTTCGAGAGGCGGTCAAGGTTTACTTTGTTTCGGTGGACCCGGAACGTGATACTCCGGAAGAATTGGGGCCTTACGTCA